>JAYWGN010000026.1:0-111478 GCA_043778255.1 Chitinophagaceae bacterium
GTTTGTTGCTGCATACTATCGCCTACCAATGCTATAATAGCTAAATTATTTTCTACTACTAATGGTTCTACTTTTGCTGTGCTTATTTCGTACTCAAAAGCCTCATCCACAGCTAGTTTGGCTCTGTTTGCATTTGTAGCATCTATGGCTACACAAATGGCATGTTCCGATGAACTTTGTGATATAAGAATTATATTTATTTTTTCTTTTGCCAAAGTTTCAAATAACCTTTTGCTAAAGCCCGGTATGCCTGCCATACCGCTACCTTCGAGGCTCAGCAAACTTATTTTATTAATGCTTGAAATTCCCGTTACAGCATTTTGTTGATTGCTAGCTGTATTAGTAATTACTGTACCAATATCAGTTGGTGCAAAAGTATTTTTTAACCAAACTGCAATGTTTTTTTGCATTACTGGTTGTATAGTGGGAGGGTAAATTATTTTAGCACCAAAGTGCGATAACTCCATTGCCTCTTGATACGATATTTGGGCAATATGCTTGGCATCGTTTACTAGCCTTGGGTCGGCTGTCATCATACCACTTACATCTGTCCATATTTCAAAATTTGTTGCTTGTAATGCAGCTGCAAATATTGCTGCTGTATAATCCGAACCACCCCTACCTAAAGTTGTTGTTTGTTTGTTGGCATCGGCTGCAATAAAGCCTGGTATTATGGTTATGTTATTTTTATTATGGGTAAAATAATTTTGTATTAATGTATTTGTTATTTCAAAATTTACATTGGCTGCTCCAAAGGTACTATCGGTTTGTATTACCAATTGAGCATCGAGCCAATGTGCAGTGGGTTGTTTTAATTGTATGGCGGCATGTATAATAGTACTCGATAATATTTCGCCATAGCTAACTACTTTGTCCAATGTACGGGGCGATAATTCGTTCAATAACTGAATACCTTTGCAAATATTTTGTAAGTCGTTACATAACCTAACTACTTTGGTAGCTATTACAGTAGTATCGTTATTAGGTAGTAATTCATTTAAAGTATCAATATGTTGTTGGGTTACACTTTGTAAAATGTTTTGATACGTTTCATCATTACTTGCTGCAAGTGTAGCCATTTGTATAAGCCTATCGGTAATGCCGCTTAACGCTGAAACTACTACTAGTAAAGGTTCTTCACTTATTTTGGAAATAACAATAGCTATTACTTTATTTATATGAGTAGCATTGGCTACGGATGTTCCTCCAAACTTTAGTACTTGCATAATTGATTAGTTGGTTTTAGTATTAGTTTATGTAAAAGGCAAATATTTTTTAAATAATTTGGTCTAAATCATTTGTAATTTCTCTTTTAATTATGAGCATATTTTTTTTAGCATCTCTCAAACAATCTTTTTGATGTTTAGTCCATTCTTTGAGTCCCAAAAAACCATTGTATCGGGCATTACGAGATAAACGATAAAGATTATTATAATTATCAATACAATTATCAGAAAGTGTAGTATGGTGGTTCTCCAATGCCCTTCTCCTACTTTCATGTGAATTTATAGAAGTGCCATGAGATAGAAAATAGGCATCAATATAATGAACTGCAATGTAAAAAACTACGGTTAGTTTCCAATCAAAATATTCGTTAGGTAGTAGTTCTTCAAATTTCGCAAGGAAATCTTCGTTGTACTTAGCCTTTTTTAACCGACTCTTCATTTTCCAATTTTATTTCTTTTACTTTCTTAATTTCATCTTCTTTTTTTTGCGAAATAAATTCAAACAGAATTGGAAATTGATTTGAAATCAATTCGTTATCATAATCATTTAAAAATGAAAAATATGGACGACGCTTAATTAAGGTATCTTCTTTTAAAATTATATAGAAATGTAAATAATTTCCCGATTCATTACTTTGAAAAATTTTGTATACGTTTCTTGAATGTGAAATAAAAAACTTTTGTACAATATCTAATAATATTTGATTTATGGAATCAATATGACCATTAAAAGTATGTGCTAACAGTGTAAGAGGGTTTTCGCTATATTTATTTATATATTTCACTAAATCATCTTCTAAACCAATTTTAAAAAAAGTATGGCTTTGGTCAACTGAATTAATACTTTCATTCAAATGCAGCTTTATTCCATCAAAAATTTGATTAATTTTTGCTTCTTTTTTTAAATTTTTCTTATTTGTAAGAGTCAATCCCATAGGTTAATACTTAGTTGTATTGTTGCAACTTGTTACAAAATTAAGAAATTATTGCTATATACCTTTTAATAAAATTTACTATTTAATAAAGAGTTACAAGTATAACAATAGTACTTATTCAATCTAAAATATTTAACTGACTGTAAAATATTTAATTCAACCGTCTTGCTAATACTACACTGTTTTTATACTGTTTTCTTTTGCCTGTAAGGTTGTATATTTCGGTACTTACAATATATATTCCCGTGGCTAGTTTTACTCCTTTATCATTAAGTCCGTCCCATACAAATGCACCAGTAAAGCCTAGTAACTCACCCTTTTTTAATTGTCTTACGGGTACACCACTTGCATCGTATATAATTACGTTGGCCAAATAACTACGTTCTGCAAAGGAATAATTAATAGTAAGTATGTCGTTAAATCCATCATTATCGGGACTAAATGTTTTAGGTGTTAGTGTTATTTCGCCGTTGGCAAAATTGCCCGTATTATATTGACTGTTTTTGGCAGTTGGTGTACCATACCCATTGCTAAAAGCTGCACTGTGCCAAGTTTCAGCTTTTTGTGAGGGTAAATTATAATCTATTCTTTCGAGGCTTATGCCTTCTTTATTATCAATTATTTTAAAATGCCAATCATCTTTATAATTAACTTGGTCTATTATTTTTCCTTGAAAATTTAAAAGTATAGCATTGCCTTCGTCATCATTTAAGCTAGGCATTGTAGGTATTTCTATTAGCCAATCGGGGTTAGCTACTACATAATTATTTTTAATCCAAATTGCATTTTCGGTAACGGTTATAAAGTCCTGTGGAAATATTAGGTTAGGTGATTCACTTAGTTTTTTTACATTGGCTATAGCACCTGCAGTGTTTTTATTTGCAATAAAAAGTTTGTTAGCATCAAATATTTTGTTGCTATTATTGTAATATTCTACATAATCATATCCACCACTTTTGGGGTTAAATAAAATTTCGTTTACCACCATATTCAAACTATCAGCATCTACTGGTAACCCACTTTTAGCCTTGTTGAAAGTGCCTATGGCATTGCCTTTGCAATCGGCAACGGCATTTACCGTAAGGTTATATACCGTACCTAATACCATAGGTGCCGATAAGTTAAGTATTACCTGCTGAAATGTGGTAGGCTGAGGCAAAGCACTCGTAATTGTAATGCCATTGCTAAATGTATAATTGGCTGCTAGTGCTGCACTTGTACTATCAACCGGTTCATTAAATACTGCTACAATTTGAGTACTATTGTTGGTAAATGTTTTTTGTAATTGTGGTGCTTTTGTATCAGCATTCAAAGCATCTACACTGTTTTTGCTGCCAGGTGTACCACCACGTACATCGGTACTTGCTTTCCAATTATCAATACCGCCACATGGGTTTTTGGTGTCTATCATCTCAAGGCTCCAACCACCATCGGCTTTTACAGCATTTTGATACCAATCCATTGTATAAGCAACAGCATGTATGGTACGCCCAGTTTGGCTTTTAAGGCTTATGAGGTCGGCGGCATTATCTAAACTTGGAAAACTGGTAACACTAACAGTAGCACCATAAGCACTTAATGCTGCCACCGAACCACTGCTACATATTATTAAAAAACTATCGGGTTTTAATATGTAATTAGGCATTGGGCCACTTACACTTGTAAGGTCAGTAATACGCCAACCTAATACATTAATATTGGCAGTAGTAGTATTTTTAATTTCAATGTATTCTACTGCTGGTAAGGTTACTACGGGTGTAGGGTCGGGCATTAATTCGGTTATTACCACATCGTATCTATTTTGGGTAAATGCATTTGCCCAACAAAATATTGTAATAAAAGTTAGTGTAAAAAATTTCATAATTTGAAGGTACTACAAATTAAAATATTGCATTGTACATTTGCAAAATAATAATAAAAAAATAATGAAGATAGCAGTAGTAGGAGCCACAGGTTTGGTAGGTACTAAAATGTTGGAAGTACTAGCCGAAAGAAATTTTGTAATTACTGAATTACTAGTAGTAGCCAGTGAAAAAAGTGTGGGTAAACAAATAGAGTGGAACGGAAATACTTACACTATTATAAGTATGCAAGATGCAATTGCTGCTAAACCACAAATTGCTTTATTTAGTGCAGGTGGTAGTACAAGCTTGGAGTGGGCGCCACAGTTTGCTGCAGTTGGCACTACTGTAATTGACAATAGCAGTGCTTGGCGTATGCAGCAACATATTAAATTAGTAGTACCCGAAGTAAATGCTAATACACTTACTAAAACTGATAAAATAATTGCCAACCCCAACTGTAGTACCATACAATTGGTAGTAGTGTTGCAACCCCTACATAAAGTAAATAAAATAAAACGTATAGTAGTAAGTACTTACCAAAGTGTTACTGGTACAGGGGTTAAAGCCGTAACACAGTTGATGAACGAACGGAATAATATAGTAGGCGAAATGGCTTACGCCCACCCAATTGACTTAAATGCTATACCACAGATTGATATATTTATGGAAAATGGCTATACCAAAGAGGAAATGAAAATGGTACTAGAAACTAAAAAAATAATGGGTGATGATACTATACAACTAACAGCCACTTGTGTACGAATACCTACAATAGGTGGCCATAGCGAAAGTGTAAATATTGAATTTGAAAATGATATAACACCAACAGAAGTAACCGAAATATTGGGAAATGAACCTTGCATAATTATACAAGATGATGTAGCCAATAAACTATATCCAATGCCAATTACTGCACATAACCGAGATGAAACTTTTGTAGGACGAATACGAAAAGATGAAACCCAGCCTAACACTATAAATATGTGGATAGTGAGTGATAACCTACGTAAAGGTGCAGCAACTAATGCAGTGCAAATAGCAGAGTATTTGGTGGCAAATGGGTTGGTGTAATTGGCCAAAACCTATATTTTTTTATTGAAATTTTACACACTAAAAAATATTTTTTAAAATTATTTTAGTTTAAAACTTAAGCCAAAACGAAATAAATCAGAATAAACGTTCTTGTAAGTTTCATTTGAGAAATTGAATAATCCCCTTGAATATGCTAATACCAAACCCACATTTTTAATTTGTGTATCTAACTGTAGTCGTATCCTAAAATCAACGTTTTTTTTAAATTCTAAAGTGCTAGTTCTAAATTCTTGAGTACTTGTTTTAATAATTTCTTTTTTTGTAGTTTCTGCAGCAAAAGCAACGTCAAGCCCTGCTAAAACATCAAATGCAATACTTTTGAAAGTATACCTATTCCCTAAATATGGATTAACCGTATAAAAAGTATTATTAAATTTTACAGAACCATTTGCTGACTGACCTCTAATATAATTATTTCTGATAATTAAGCTATCGACATTAATTTTATTCTTTAATTTTTCAATAGCAAAACCGATACCAATAATATTATTATTCTTAACTACCCTTTGAAATTGAACTTCAAAAGTATGAGATGAGGTAAAAATATTTGAGTAACTATTATCCAACGAACTATTTGGATTTGCATAAGCATCTATTATATATGTTGCATTTGAATTTGCTCCAGTACCTCTAAATGCAAACAGACCTGCATTAGCATTTGCTCTAATTTCAGTTTTTTGAGTATAGGATTTTAGTAGAAATAATGTTAGAAATAAGAAAGAAACAATAATTTTTTTTAATCCTAAATTAGAAATATTTTTCATTGGTTTTAAATTAATTTAATATTATCATCGTTAACCTTATTTTAGTAATTCAGGTGTTACATAATATATTTCTTGTCCTCCAATTGTTGGCGTTAGTTTTCCATTAGTAGCTTTTAAATTCCCACTAAAGGTAACTATTTTTCCTAATTTTTTTAAGCTATCGGGTATATCATTACATACAATACAAGTTCTTACACCATCAATAGTATAGGGTATTGGTACATTAATAGCCCATTTACGAAGGTCATTATAATAACCTAATGTTCCAGTCCAATTAGTTGCTACAAGTACTGTAGTACTTCTTTGGTCACACACATCGTAACTAGGTTTTGCTTTTTTGCAAGCACTTGCAATTGTTATAAAAAGCAATATTAATTTTAGCTTGTACATTTTTTTATTTATTAGTTTTACTATTATAGTACTACAGCCTCACCCCAAAGTTAACTATAACTTTTTGATACTTAAAATTGAATTGGTGCTTTAGCTGTGGCTCTACAAAAGGGTTGTAGGGATCTACAGGTCGTGGGTATTCGGTAGCTTGTATGGTATAGTGGTTAATTATATAACCAAATGACGTAAAGTAAGCATGCCTATTTACCATCCACCTAATGCCTGTACCTAACTGCAATATTGAACCTGTATTTGATTTGGTATATTCTGCCACACCCAATAGGTTAGCTACTTGCATTTGTGGTTTTTTTGCAAAGCTTAATCCAGGTTTGGCATATATAAATAACTCTCTGTTTTTTGCTGTTTTGTATGCCTCTGTATACAAGCTTATATTATTTGTAGCGTTTATATTATTATAGTCCACTTTGTTATAACCAACGCCTACCGAATAATTTTTACCTAATTTTTTGCCTACATCTATACTAAGGTTAGTACCAATAGCAGTTGATTGTGTGCCAAATAAGAGGGCTACTTGTCCACTTGCCCAATAGGTATCGTACCAGTGTTTTTGCTGAGCTATTGCATTTTGCGATAGCAAAAAAAATACAACTAAAAAACTACAATAAATACGTTGCATATATTATGGATTAATGGGTAATTTACTTAATAATACTGGGTTGTTACTAGTAGTTATATTGTATTGATATAACCCATCACTGGCTATTAGTATGGCAATGTTATTATTCATAATTACATCAAATGCTTTGCTGTTGGCTATTGTAGCATTTAGTTGTAAATTAGTACTAGTGGTAGCATCGTATAATTTAAAACCTGCTGTGCCATCGCATATTCCTAATTTGTTATTATAAATGCCTACACCGTAAGGGTTAGTCATTTGGTAAGTTTTAAGGGAAATTGGTACTGTTGGGTTACTAATATCTAATACATCGAGGGTGTTACGAGCTCCACCACAAGCACCACCACCACGTACGGTTACATAAGCTTTATCGTTGTAGGCTACTACAGGATCGCAACCACGGGCATGTGTAAACATACTTTGGTACTTAGGCATAGATGGGTCAATTGTATTGTAAATAAATAAACCAGTTGGGCTACCAAGTAGCAAATAATTTTTGTAAGGATATATAGTTTCAACTTCGCCAATATTAATTGCTTGATATACTATTGGTTGCAATACATTAGCAATATTAATAGGCGTAATGGAGTAGCGGTTAGCAACATATAAATAATTATTAAGTAGCCCAAACCTCGATAGGGAGCCTGTTTGGCTACCATTAGCTGACTTTCCACCACCTGCATCAAATGTAGCAGATGCCATAAATATAACACCACCACTATTACCACGTTCCCACCAACTGTTTGATTGGTTACAAACGTTCGATTTTGTAGTAAACGTTTTTGTAAAACTCGTAATAATGCCTTTGGTAATATCATCATAAAAGCCATAATTGTATTGGCGGTAGGGTAGTGCATTTTCTTTTCTATTTACCAATTGCAAATTGGTTGGATTGGTAATATCAAATGTTAAGAGGTCTACATAATTATCGGCTAATAAGTAATTATCTTTTACTATCAAATCAATATTGCCTGGCACTTTTACATACTTTACTATTTGTGGATTGCTAGGGTTTGTGTTATCTATTATGTGAAAACCTTTGTTCACTTCATTTAAAAAAATAAAGTTGCCGTAGGTGCATATTTTGCCATTGGCAGTTATACTTTTTGGTGCTTGCACCACCACATTGCGTAAGCTGCTCATTGGCTCATACACAGGGTTGTACTCTATTACTTCGGTTACTCTGTTACAGGTTTCTTTGGTGCAATTAGTAAATAATATGCTGGTTATTACTATTGCCAATACTATTTTTTTCATATGTTAGGTTTTGTTTTTTTTATAAGACAATTAAAATGTTCCGTTTGTTACAAAAAATAATTATTTATTTTATAAAGTATTGAAATTGTAAGCCTACAGTACGTTTGTAGGTATTTTGTAAGTAAGTAATACTTTTATTAAGGGCTTGGTAATTAAGGCTAATGGTTGGGCCTATTGTATATTTATATTTGCCATTATTGGCAAATAATAGTGTTGCATTTTGTACTATGTTAAATTTGTTAGTTATATTATTGTTGGTAAAAAATCGACCGTTTTGGGTATTGTACCATTGCATATTGTTAAGCTGTATATAGGTAGGTTGTAGCTGAGTTTGTAGCTGTAGGGTTTTGTGTGTTGCTATTTTAAATAGTTGTGTTTGTACTCCTAATAATATACTGTAACTGGTTGCCCTCATTTTTAACTTATGCAATTCTATATCTGCCACATTGTTTCCAATATTATCGTAATTGGAATTTTTAAGCTGCAATACTGAGTCAGTGTAAAGTTGATTATTTGCTATACCTACAAATGCTGGTAGGGCTTTGTAAGCATAAGTGTTGAGTGTATGTAGTTGTAGTTGAACTCCCAATTGTAGCTTTGTTTTTTTTGTATTATTTTGTTGTAGTACAAATGCTAAAGCAATGGCTTTACTGCTAGTATATTTTGCACTTTTAAATATAGTAATGCTTTGTATAGGCATTTGCGAAGGAGAAAAAAGTGAGCTATTTTTTTCACTTGTGTTATTTAAACCAGCATTATTTTTTATAAATACTTTTTCTAACCCAACTTGAAAAATGCTATTCCATTTTTTATTTGGTTTTAATATAGTTTCACTTTTTACTGCCAAACTTTTTTCAGCCTTGGGTTTGGATATTTGTATGGGTATGTCTGGTTTAGTTTTTTCAATTATTGTAGTATCTGTTTTTGGGTAGTTAGTTATTATTTCATTATCAACTTCTGGTACTACATAGTATTCATTTGTATTGTTTGGGCTTTCATCCACATTATTTGTTACCTCTCTTTTTACAATTATTGTTTTATTTATTTTGGGTAAAATGCTTTTTGTACTTCGTAATTTGTTATTAATAATTATTAGATAATTGTTTGTACTTTTATTCGATACTGTTTTAGTACTTGTAATTGTAGCAATATCATTTTTATTTATAGTAATGTCAATACTATTTAAGTTTTTTGTGTTTGGGCTAATTTCTGTTTCTAGTTTGTTTTTTGCTACAATTTTTTTATTACTTTCGGCATAATGCAAAGGAATAAATGTGCTACATATAATTACAAAAGGCACACTCCATAATAACCATAAATATTTATTTTGTTTTTTGTGATGTAGCTCCATAGCTATAGTATGCCAAGCATCGGGTGGTGGTGGTAGCTTATATATATTTGCCTGCTGTTGCAGTATATTATTTATTGACTCATCCATTATTATTAATTTTAAGTGTACTATTATTTGTTAGCAATGCTTGTAGCATTTGTTTACCTCTATGTATTTTTATCCTACAATTATTTTCAGTTATTTGTAGGTGGTTACTTATTTCGGTATAAGTATAACCATCAATTACATTTAACCCAACCACTACACGGTAATTATAGGGCAGTTGCATAAAGGCATATAATATATGTTGTACTTCGGTATTACTATTAGTGCTATTGGTATTAATTGTATTATTAGTGGCAGTTTCTATATCTTCTATTATATTGAGTCGGTATTTTTTTATGTAATTGAGTGCAGTATGTACCATTATTTTTTTCATCCAACCTATTAGTGAGCCTGTGCTATTATATTGTTTTATGTAGGTAAATATTTTAATAAAACCCTCTTGTAATATATCTTTTGCTTCATTAGTATCTACTGCATAGCGGGTGCATAAGCCATACAGTTCGGCACTGTGTATGTCGTACAATTCTTTTTGAGCCCACTCCTTGTTGTGTAGGCAATGTTGTAGCAAAGTATGCTGATCAATACTTTTAATATGGGCCAATTGTACTCATTTATACTAAGACAATTAAAAAACCCTGTTTGTTACAAAAAAATAAAATAAATTTTTCAATTTTTATAGTAGGATATAAAAAAACCGCTGAAACTCTTTACTACAAAGGTTTACAACGGTTATGTTGGTGGTCTTGCCAAAACTTATTTTGCCTATATTTGCTTATACAAAAAAGTATCAATTTATACCTAAATACCCTTAACTTCAATGCTTTTATATATACTTAATAATAAGTAGGTATATTTGAGTAAACAAAATTTTGTCAGTAATGGCGTCAGTAAGCCCAAAAAATGCAAATAATAAAAGTTAATATTAACCTCGATAAAAGCACTAGTAAAATTGCAACAGCTTTGTATTTTAGTATTGTACATAATGGCAAACGATTTAGGTTTTATACTGGCTATCGTATATTGCCAAAGAAATGGAGTACAAAAAAACAAATGGTAATTGGCACTACTACTAATATAAAATTAATAAACAGTAAACTAAAAAGCTATATTGGTGAAATTCATAATGTAGCAATAGAGCTAAAGCTGCAAGGTATCGATATTACAAAAATTACTTTGTTGCCACGGTTACAATTTTTAGATAATAACCAAGGCAAAAGTAAAACAACCTTTGCAAAATATTTTGATACATTTATACAACAAAGAAAAAATAAAATAGCTATTGTAAGCCTCAATGGTATGAAGCCTACTTTAAATACATTACAAAAATTTGCCGATGCTAAAAAAATTACACTAGCCTTTGCAAATATTAATAACAACTTTTATAACGAATTTAGAAACTATTTTATAACAGAAAATAATGGCTTTAATGCCACCTTTGGTAAGCATATAAAAGTGCTAAAAACTTTCCTTAATTGGTGCTACGATGAGAAAATAATATTTACTAAAACGTGGTTAAAATTTGATGTACTAAAAGAAAAAAAAGAAGTAATGTTTTTAACACCTACCGAAATAGCTACTATGGCAGCTTTGCCACTTACGGGGCTATTAGAGCAGGTGCGGGACTTTTTTTTAATAGAGTGTTACACAGGTTTACGTAATGGTGATATACTCAAGCTAACAGCTAATAACATTAAAGGCGGTAACATTGTAATAACCACACAAAAAACAAATACAACTTTACAAATACCAATTATTGATTTGTTGCAACCAATAATAAATAAATATTTTACTATCGGCGGTAAAGTGCCATTGCTAAGTAACCAAGTAATGAATAGGTATTTAAAGGCTATTGCAGAACAAGCAGGTATTAACGATACAGTAATTTACAGCAAGTACCAAAATACTACCAAGGTTGATTTTGAATTAAAAAAATATGAACGAGTTACAACCCACACAGCAAGGCATAGCTTTATTACAAACAGCCTAGCCAAAGGCATACAGCCCGATACTATACGGCAAATAGTAGGACATAGCAGCCTTAAAACAATGGCAAAATACAGCCAAGTAAATAATATTAATAACACTAAAGAAATGCAAAAATGGAACAAAGTTTAATTGAGTTTTTTAAAAAAATAGAAATTGATGTTGAAAAAAGATGTGTTGATTTTATTAATCAACCAAAAAATTATGAAACACATGAACCAATAAAAGACTATATCAATGCTTGTATTACTCACTTTGAAGATTTTTGTTATTATGAAACTTATATTACCGAACTAGAAAATACATTTGATAAAACAAATAACATAATATTTTATGCTGATAGAATTTTACATATAATAGGATTAATATATAGATTTGATGAAGATTATTTTTACAAAAATGTACAACTTATAATTAATCAATTAAGTATAAATCATATTGAATATGAAAATTTGTTTAAGAAATTAATACCAAACTTAACCGAAAAAATATTTATGAGTAATGTTTGTAGTTGTAGTTTAATTTTAGACTACAAAGATGAATTTACACATAGCAATTTATTACTTTTTTTAGCAAATATCTTTGATAAATACACTACATATAAAGAACTTTCTATAAACCAAAATTTTTATAATATTTTAAAACTAAAAGGCGGTACATCAAATAATGAAGATGAAAATAAAATACTAAAAGGTCGAGGTAATTATAAACCAAAAGAGTTTAAAAATTTAGTTTCTCATAGAGAAATTGAACTTTTATATGCTCCAATGATTGGGATTTTTTATGAATATGGAAATACTAAAAAGAATTTTTTAGATAATTTTAGAAAAGCAGTTGGTTTAGAACCTAATAAAAATGTTTATGATTTAACTGATGAAATTAGTAAACAAAGTAAGAAAACTTTAATAGACAAGTTACAAAAATTAATTATTGAAATTGACAAGCAATATTAAACCACTTAGTTAGTGGTTTTTTTAATTTGCCCTATACTTACGAAACCATACGTTATACCAAAGAGTAAACTTTGCAATATAAAAAAATATATTGTATGAGTATGATACTAACCAGCTTTACATTAGAAGAAGTAGCTACAACATTAGCAACCAAACTACAAGCAATGCAGCATAATAATAATGCTGCAAGTACTAACAATGATTACTACTCAAGTATTGAAGTAGCACAAAAATTTAAGGTTACCAAATTAACCATATTTAATTGGCGAAAGGCTAATAAAATACCATTTACCAAAATTGGTAAAACCATTGTTTATCACAAAGCCACAATTGATAACATACACAAACCTATACTAGTTAACTAGCCATAATTACTATTGCTAGTACTATCAAATAACTACGTTATTATAGGACGTACCCAATTATCATAATTATTAAAATTAACAGTTGTACTATAATTACAACCCTTACAAACCACCATTTATAAAATGAGTGAAAACGTAAATGCCACTGAAAAAGTTGGCAAAATTAGAAAAAGAGTTCCTATTGCAAAAGCTGTAGGTACTACCGAAAAAACTGTAGGAGCTACAGACAAAGCAACTAGTACGGTTAGCGAAGTAGTGGAAAGTTTTACAGTAGCAAGTAAAGGCTACAAAGAAACTTTTAAAACGTTGGAACTAGCCCAAGAGCAAGCTGCAACGCTAAAGAAACGTGCTATTAAGGGACAAACGGCGGTTAACATTAAAGTAACTGCAAAAATGCAGGACGATAGCAAAGACCGCCTAGTAAGTGAGGTAAAAATAGATGAGGACTTTTACGAATAGTAAGCCCTCACAACTTTACCGAACTATTGGAGCGGTTGTAACAACCGCTCCATTTTTATTATAACAAACTATACCACAAAATAAATATTACAAATATATTTCACCATATCAAAAAAATTCCTATTTTTGAATTGCCAAAGAATACTTAATGTTACACAATACAAATTTTAATTTCAATTTATTTCACCGTGAAAGGGTACTCAACCCCTTTATTAATTTCTACGTTAGTAGGTATTCTTTGGCACACGGTGAAACTTTTTATTATGCCAAAGAATACAAAAACCGCTCCATTATTACAGCGTAATAATGAAGCAACGTTAAGCCACGAAACGGCTACCAAAGCACCCACAGTAAGTAATACAAAGGCTTTGCCCAACAGCCTTTACGATGTATCAAAGTTTGTACATAAGGACTGGTACGAGCATGATTTTGATGTAAGTTCCTACATCAACAGCTTACACGTTAACACTTTCAAAAATTTATTTTTAAAACCGTTAAATGGTGAAAGCATTGAAATTATTAGTACCAATGAAGCCATTATTGAGTACAGTAAGGAGTTAACTTATTTTCATATCGATGTAGCAAATTATTATGAAAAGTTTAGTAGTACTTATCCTTACATACCATTTGCAAAAAAATTTATAAGCTATTTTGTTTTTACAATTAATTGTTTTCATAACATCAATGAGTATGAAAACATTATTAGTACAAAAACTAGAGTATTAGCAATACGAAGTTTGTTTGATACTTTGTATAATTATGAAACTAGCTTTAAAAATATTTATGATGATTTGGTAAAGCACCTCAATACTAAAACCAAAATTATAACTGAATTAAAACAAGCTAAAGGCGACCCTGATAACTTACAATACTTAGCACCATTGCAAAGGTTATTACAATTTGTAAAGTACCTATACAACGACTATTGCTACACTAACAACCTTAACAACCCACACAATTAAAAACAAACAACAAATACTATGTACAAAGTAATAATATACACCCCCACAATGGCTTATACTAGCTACCACACCAACTTTATAAAAGCAATGGCAGCATTTAAGCAAGGTATGGCTATAAAAGATTATGCAATAGCAACCCAAGTAAGTTTAAAACGTTGCACCGATGCCGAGGCTATGGAACGTACCCAAGCCCTCAAAATTGCAGCATAACATTTAATAAAAAATAGCTACCAAAGTAGCTACCAAATTTTTTACTCAAACCTATGTTAGTAATAACATACCATAAATAAATAAAGCTATCGTACACCACATACGATAGCTTTTTATGTTTATGCCAAACAGAACAACAAACCTTATGCAAGTTACAATATATAACAACATAACAGATACAAAAAGTACAAATATTACCACCATTACCAAATTTTTGGGTAGTATAAAAAGTGGTGAAGCTGCACCACAAATAAATACTATTAGGGACTTTGTGGCAACTAACAATATGGTAGTAGTAAAGCAATTAAAAACAGCTTTACAATGTATAACTACTAGTGGCACATTTGCAGTACGTAATGATAAAGGCTTATTGGTACATAGTGGTTATGTACAAATTGATATTGATAAAGTAAGCAATGTAATTGATACCAAGGCACTACTAGCAAACGACCCTTACACCTTTGCAGCATTTATAAGCCCTACGGGGCAAGGCGTTAAGGTAATAGTAAAAATTGATGGTAATGTACACAATGAAACTTACATAGCCCTTATGGAGTACTACAAAGCCACGTACAGCATTAAAATTGATAGTAGCTGTAAAAGTGTAAGCAAAGCAATGTTTATTAGTTACGATGCCAAACTTTATTATAATGCTAAAAGCAAAATATTTACAATATCGACAACAGGTACAGAAGCTACACTATTGGTAGAGCAACCAAAGGCAACCACCAACAAACCGCAAAGCACCAACACACTACCAAAGCCAAATACAAGCCAAATAAGCCACCCAAAGGCAAATGAAGTAGAAAGGTTAATAGCACAACTAGAAAGGCAAAATATAGATATTACTGATAACTATAAAGAATGGGTACGAATAGGCTTTGCATTGTGTAATCAATTTGGGGCAAATGGATTAAGCTACTACCACCAAATAAGCAAGTGCAATGCTAACTATGAGTATAACAATTGCACTACTCAATACAACAAATGTTTGAAAGGCGAAAATGGCAAAGTAAAAATATCTACTTTATTTGCCATTGCTAAAAATTACAATGTATTAGCTTACAATGGCACAACTACGGCAGGTGCTGAACGTCCCAAAGCTGCGAGAGCAACCGCCCAAGCACCAACCGAACCAACCGAAAGTACCAATAATGGCACAACCACGGCAGGTGCTGAACGTCCCAAGGCGGTAAGAGCAACGGCCGATGGGCCAGCTTTGCCTATGGCCAATAACAATTTGGGCCCTGGCCCAGCAACTACAACAACTGAACCAGGTGAACCTACCGAACCTGGCAAAGCAACCAAACCTAAAAAAGTAAATACGGCAAGAATTAATCAAATATTGGAAAAAATAATTTTTTATTATCCAATTACTAAAACAGATATGGAGGGCAACGAGGTTGTAAATGATTGCGGTATTGACTATGTAGAATTTAATAACTTATTATTAAGTTTTGGTTTTCGCCGTTACGATGTAGGCATTGAAAGTTGGTTTATACATATTGAAAATAAGGTAATAAAATTTGTAACCATTGCACAAATACAAGATTATTTTATAAGCTACCTCGATAAGCTACCACCTACATTAAACAAAGGCGTTACTAAAAAAATACTGCTACAAAAAATGTATAAAAATATAGGTTTATACTTTTGCGAAAGGCGGTTAAGCCTACTTAAACATAACGAGCCTATACTATTTAACGAAGATACAAAAAACGAGTGCTACATATATTACAATAATGGTTATGTAAAGGTTACAAAGCAAGGTTACCAATTATGTAACTACAATACTTTGCAAGGTTATATATGGGATAACCAAATATTGAAACGTGATTTTAAATATATTGAAGTGGACGGCATAAAGCCAAAGGAATTAGGTAATTATGCAATGTTTTTATACAATGTTTGCAATGGTGATTTAAAGCGTTTTTATAGCTTACAAACAATTATAGGTTATTTGTTGCATAGCAATATGGAATGTAAACGTAAAGCCATTATACTAACTGATAGCACTATTAGCAACGAAGATAACGGGCGAACGGGAAAAAGTTTATTAGGGCTTAGTTTAAGTAAATTAAAAAATAGCACAATAATTAATGGTAGGGACTTTGACTATACCAACCGCTACAAGTACCAAAGTGTGAACCTCGATACACAGCTAATCAATTTAAACGACGTAAAAAAACGGTTTCCGTTTGAAACTTTATACAACGATATTACCGACGGCATAAATGTAGAAAAAAAGAACCAACAACCATTTAAGGTATTTTGCAAATTTTGTATAACCACTAATAAAACAATTAGCATAATGGGTGATAGTGCAAAAGATAGATGTATTGAATTTGAATTTAGTAATTATTATAGTGCCTTAAAAAGTCCATTGGAGGAATTTGGGCAAACGTTTTTTAGTACTGATTGGAATAGTACCGAATGGAATAAATTTGATAACATATTGCTATGGTGTATTAGGCTTTACTTAGAGTATGGTATAGAGATACCAAAAAATGAAAATTTGGATAAAAGAAAATTATTAGAAAATACCAATATCGATTTTTTAGATTTTATTGAAGATTGCTTTATCTCAAAAAAAATAGTGTTGGGAGAGGAGTTTGTTCAAAAAGATTTGTACAACGATTTTTTAAATTTATATGAAGAATATAAGGACGGTAAAAGTAAAGTTGATATTACAATATTTGCAAAATGGTTAAAAACTTTTGCAGTATTTAGCCATAATATAAATAGTGAAATATTAACAAGGCGAACAGCTGTTAAAAGATTTATGACGTTAATCCCTATACAACAAATTTAAGATAGTATGGTATTAATATACCTTATTTACTTAACACACCTAGCACTAAAAATATAAATATAAGCTAGTAAAGGCTTTCAGTAAAAAAAACTGTGTAAGGTAGGGCGGTTTGTACCTTACACATACCTTACACTACCTTACACTAATTAATTTTTTAGTTATTGGCATTTTTAGGTAAAATGTATGATTTTAAATTTTGAAAAAACGGCAAAAAGTACCAAAATAGCCCAAAAGTGTAGGGTAAAATGGGATTAGTGTAAGGTAAATGTAGGGTTTTTTTTATGGTTTTGTTATTATAAGTAGCTAAATTACAGGTAGTTATAAAAAAATGACAGGTGTGTAAGGTAAAATACCTACATCCACACCACACAGTACACAACCACACAGCATCTGCTACTCAAAAGTAGCAATTAAAAATATTTTAGGAATTACCCTAAATGTAAAAAAAAGTATAAAATTATGGTTAAAATTACCACAAAAAAGCAGTACGAAAGTTTGGAAGGAACTTTTAAAACTTTGCTTAACGATTACGTAAAGCAGCAAGATTATTTAGCTAGTCAAGTAAATTTGGGTTTGATGACTGAAAGTGAAAAAACTGAAAAAATAAAGTCATTTGAAAATGATTTATTTACTTACGATTGGTTACTATTTGCATACAATGTAAAGAACCAAATTAGAGATTTAGAAAATTATTTAACAGATGCTAAAGAGTTAACAATTGACAATGAAGCGGAAAGTATCATTACTGAAGTAAACGAAACGCCACCATTGGATAAGCCCGAATATAATTTTAATGATTTAAGGATTGAAATGGACGAATACTTAACAGTTGCATTTAAAAATTTAAAAAAAACTTGCAAAAGTTTTGTACTTAATTTGGATAACCAAAAGTACCCTAAATAAAATTTTCAAAATAAAAAAAACCGTTGCAATAGTTGTAACGGTTTTTTTTATGCAATTAATAATTTTCTACTATTTCAATTTCACCGGCATCAAATTTATTTTGATACTTCAAAAAATTTTGGTTATCGAACCAATCTCTATTGTTATCCAAACTATGAGTAAGGTATAAAATTAAATTTTCAAAAGTAATTTGCTCAGGTACATTTTTTCGGTAGAAACCAAAAAGCACAAAATTTTCTTCAAAAGTTGATAGCTTATTGCTTTGTATAACTTTTTTAAATTCTTCAAGGGATAACCGACTGCTCCCATTTTCTTTATTTTCGGTTTTTCTCTTACGGTAATCACTTTGTTTACAAGCTGGTGAACAAAATTTCGCATTTTCTTCACCTACAAAGGCAGTATCACACGTAATACATACTTTTTTTGCCATATTTTAGCCGTTTATTATATTAAGGGATTTAGGTATTACAGTAACGTTACGTTACTGTATTTTTGTTTTTATTAGCTGCAAAGCCTTATAAGCAAAGGTTTACAGCATTATTATACAAATAAAGTATAATATTTGCTTGTGTTACACAGTTGTTACTGGTTTAAGCATAATAATGTTACTAATGTTACTGATAGTAATGATAATGATAATAATAATGTTACTGTAACAAAATTAATCAATAAAGTAACAGTTTACATATAAATATTATGGCTCAATACTATCAAAGGCATATATTCTATTCCTTATTTGTCAGTACATCGTGTCAGTAACTAAATAAAAAAACCGCTGAAACTCTTTACTACAAAGGTTTACAGCGGTTATGTTGGTGGTCTTGCCAAGAATCGAACTTGGATCTAAAGTTTAGGAAACTTCTATTCTATCCATTGAACTACAAAACCATATTGGCTGCAAATGTAGCATCAAAATGGTAAGCTACCATAATAATTATTTCATTTTTTGTAAGTCATAAAATGTTTTTACTTGCTAATTCAAATTAGGGGTTCTGCCACCATCTACTTGTATGCTGGTACCATTTACATAACTTGCTGCTGGCGAAGCTAAAAAGGCTACAACATTTGCAATTTCGTCGGGTTGCCCAAAACGCCTTGCTGGTATGGCATTCCGCCATTCTTCCTCTACTTGGTGTAGGGGTTTATTTTGAGTAGTGGCTTGTTTTTCAAGTAGGGTACTTAACCTATCGGTTAGGGTAGCGCCTGGCAACACATTGTTAACGGTAATGCCCAAATGCCCAATTTCATTAGCCAACGTTTTGGCCCAACTGGCCACAGCTGCCCTTACTGTATTACTCACTCCTAAGCCATGCAAAGGTGCTTTTACTGATGTGGATATTATTTGTATAATACGGCCATACCCACTTGCTTCCATACTAGGTATAAATGCTGTAGCAAGTATATGGTTAGCAATTAAGTGTTGTTGAAATGTAAGCATAAAAGCCTCAGGGGTAGCAGCTAATAATGCACCTCCTGCTGGGCCACCACTATTGTTAATCAGTATATTTATTTTATACTTTTCATTTATTGTTTTTGCAATATTTTTTAATCCATCAGCATCAGTAGCATCTACACTAAAGTAGCTATGGGTTTGGCTTTGGCTTATACTTAACTGTTGTACCGCTGTTGATAATGCATCTGTATTGCGGGCTAATAATATACAAGTAGCACCCTGTGCTGCTAATGCCTTTGCTGTGGCAAATCCTATACCTTGCGATCCTCCATTTATAACGGCTACTTTATTAACTAAACTTATATTCATAGGTTGTACTTTTATTTTTTTATTTTTGTAAAATGTTAGGCAACAATACTCAATTACAAGTACTAAAGGTAAAAGATTTTAAGCATTTTATACTCGGTAGGTTTTTTTATATAGCTGCTTTACGTATGGTATTTACAGCTATTGGTTATATGGTATATGCCATTACTAAAGCTAAGTTTCAATTAGGCTTAATAGGGTTAAGCGAAGTAATACCTGCAATAGCTTTTGCTTTGTATGCCGGTGTAGTGGTAGATAAAAGTAATAAGAAACACTTAATATTAAAAGCTGAATTTTTGTATTTATTATCTGTATTATTGCTATTACTGGCATTAGCATTGTACCAATATAAGTATATAACACCTAATAATTTGGTGCTATTATTTTTTGCATTTATGTTTGTAGGTGGCATTATTAGGGCATTTAACGGGCCAGCCCAAAATGCTATTATAGCACAGTTAGTAACTAAGGAACAGCTAATTGCAGCATCAACTCTAAGCAGCATTACTTGGCTTACAGCAGCAGTAATAGGCCCACTTATAAGCGGTATTTTATTGTATTATTGTACTACTATAGTAGTATTTATTGTAATTGCAGTATTTGTAATGGCTTCTATTTTTTTTAAATTAAAAATAAAATCAACCGAAGTATTGGTACAGAAAGAAACTAAAAACTGGGCTGCTATAAAGGAAGGAATTAAATTTGTATTTAACACCAAAATAATATTGGGTGCTTTAGTACTCGATTTATTTGCCGTATTATTTGGTGGTTCGGTAGCCTTGTTGCCAGTATATGCTAAGGATATATTGCATGTAAACGAATTGTCGTTGGGTTGGTTAAATGCCGCTGAGTATATAGGTAGCTTTATAATCATGTTGTTTTTAGTAATGGTACCTATTAAAAAAAGCCAGGGCAAAAAGCTGCTGTTTGCCGTAGCAGGTTTTGGTTTGTGTACTATATTATTTGCAATAAGTACTAGCTTTTGGTATAGTATGTTTGCATTAATTGCTATTGGTTTATTTGATGGTGTAAGTGTAATCGTTAGGGGAAACATTTTACAATTATATACCCCAAACGAAATGCGGGGCAGGGTATCGAGTGTTAACTCTGTATTTATAAATAGCAGTAACGAAATTGGTCAGTTTGAAAGCGGCATAGCTGCAACCCTTATGGGTACAGTGCCTTCGGTAATATTTGGTGGTTGTGTTACATTAGTAGTAGTTGGGTTAGTATGCCTGTATGCACCAAGTGTACGTAAATTACAATATTGATTTTATATTTTTTTTTATTTTTATTTATCGCAGAGTTTCACTAAGGTTATGGCAGAGTTTCGCAAAGGCTATCGCAGAGTTTCGCAAAGGCTATTGCATAGTTTCGCAAAGGCTATCGCAAAACGTAGTAATAGTACAAGAAGTTGTTGCTATGTTATCAAGTTAATTCTTTAATTCCTTAATTAGCACATTAGCACATTATCATATTAGCACATATCATATTAGCACATTATCACATTATCACATTAGCACATTAATTCTCATAAAGCTCCACATATTTGGCTGCACTATTAACCCAACTAAAGTTAAGTTTCATCATTGTTTGCCGCATTTGTTGTAGTTGAGTATTGTAGTTATAATATAGGTCTAATGCCCTGCCAATGGTATGTATCATATCTTGTACGGTTGCATTTTCAAATTTAAAACCATAGCCATTTGCATCGCCAATGTCTACCACAGTATCTTTAAGTCCGCCAGTATTACGTACCATTGGTACGGTACCATACCGCATTGCATATAGTTGGTTAAGGCCACAAGGTTCTACACGGCTAGGCATAAGTATAAAGTCGGCACCGGCATACATAAGGTGGCTTAACGCTTCGTTATATGCTATGCGGCTATTGTAATAACCAGCAAATTTTGTATTGAGTGAGGTTAGTTGGTGTTCCACCTTGGTATCGCCACTGCCCAGTACCAAAAAGCTAACATTGCCTTGGTATTGGTATATAGCTTCGCTAAATGTTTGTGGCAATATATCGGCTGCTTTTTCGCCTACAAGGCGACCAATAAATATCATTAATGGCTTAGTTACATCGAGTCCAAACTGTTTGCACAAGGCAGTTTTACTAGCTAATTTACCTTCGGCTACGGTAGCAGTTGTATAATTTTGAGTTATTAAAGTATCCGTTTCGGGGTTCCACACTACAGTGTCTATACCATTAATAATACCAACACATTTGCCCCGCTCATATTCAAATAATGCTTCCAATCCGTTGGCATTAGTTCTAATTTCTTCCATATAACTAGGGCTAACCGTCGTAACTTTAGTAGCACATTTTACGGCACTAGCTAACGGATTTATAGCATTGTTCCAATCTAATTTGCCCCAAGCATAACTGTCCCAAGCTGGTAGCATACGGCTTTTGCTCCAAGGGAGCATACCTTGGTATTGTGCATTGTGTATTGTTAGTATAGTTTGTATAGTGGCTAACTGTTGGTAAGCAAAGCAATGCTGCATTATAAAGGGTATAAGTCCTGCATGGTGGTCATGTACATGCACCACATTTGGGGGTAGTTGCCAACTACTTAACCAATCTACTACGGCAACTTGAAAAGCCAGAAACCTATCATCATCGTCACTATAACTATATATATTTTCACGGTCGAGTAGTCCATTAATATCAACACAAAACAGTTCAAACCCAAGGGTATTTTTTTGCTCTTTTATAATGGTGTAAGGTAGTACCCAACCACCCAAATTAATAGTGCCTTTGTATATTGTATCCCAAGTATGTTGGTACAAAAATTTGGTACGGTGCATAGGCACAATTACCGATGCTGTATGCCCCAAATCGTTTTGATATTTGGGCAAAGCCCCTACTACATCGCCTAAGCCACCAGCTTTGGCATACGGATAACACTCAGCAGCTACATGTAATATTTGCATAGTTCCTATTATTAATGCTGTAAAATAAATAATATTTTACAATGCACAGCAATTAATTTTTTGTGGTAAAATGCAGTTGCTCATTAACTAACTATAACCTAATTAATTAGCTATTACAAAATTAATATTTTGCTGATGGTAGGTATCAACAGCAACACCATTTTGTAGCGACGGTACCCAATCGTTTTCGGTTAGTTTAATAACTCTAATAGCTTCATTAACTAAGTCGGTATTTTTGGTAGTGCTATTGTTGGCTACTTCATAATTTTTTAAAATACCCTCTTTGGTTACTATAAAGTTAATAACTACAATGCCCTGCTGCTTTGCATGTTGGGCTTTTGAGGGGTATTTCAAATTTTTCATTAACAAGGTACTCCAGTTACCTAAGTAGGTGGCAATTGTGTTTTGGTTGGTGTTGGGCATATTTTGGTCATTTAATGTTACTTCTATAGCACCATTATTACCCTCTACTCCATATTTTAATATTGCTTTGTCTTTTTGTAATATATCTATTTTATTAATTGTAATTGCTTTCAAATTTATTAATTTATAATTGTCAATTTTTTTACCATTTACAACTATTAATTGATTTTGGTTAGGTTCAATATTCAAATTTTTTACTCCATATAATGTAGTGCAAACATTGTCTTTTACAATAATAGTATCAGCGGAAAAATTAATACCGCTATTTATCCTAGATTTATTTTGTATACCTATACTAGCATCGTAATAGGTTGTTTTATTAGGCGGTGGCGGTGGTGGCGGCATAGGAGCAGGTGGTGGCGGTGGTGGTGGAGCAAATGTTGGAGGCGGTGGTGGCGGTGGTGGCATTGGAGCAGGTGGTGGAGATGGTGGTGGAGCAAATGTTGGTGGCGGTGGTGGTGGCGGTGGTGGCGGTGGAATTTCACCATACTTTTGTTGCCAAGCTTTGTTAAGTTCACCTATTTTTATTTTGCATGCAACCTTTCCTGCACTGGTTTTGGCTATTACATAAGTCTCCTTGTTTTCTGTATTTATATTAATATAATAACCTTTGTTATTGGGTTTGTTTGGGCTGTAGTAACTGTTTACTTCGGTTTGTTGTTCACTATATTGTATTATTGGCATGGCTTCGCCAAAAAGTTTTTCAAACCTTTGTTCATCCATTTTATTACCATACTTATATTGACCTCTTACATTATTAATATCGTAAGTATATATATAAATACCAGGTACAGTTAAGTCTTCTTTACTATCCCTATCATTTATCCATTTGTCAATTTTAGCGTAACTCATTGATTTTATTTTGTCCTTATGCCTTTCGCCAAAGGCAATTGTATTTATGGTAAAATCTAAATTTTTTGGTTCTGGGGCAGTTACCACAACTTCATTGTACACTTTTGGTATAGTATCATTTATTGTTGTAGTAATGGTTTTTTTTGCTGTATTATTATTGGTTTGCCTTTGTGCTACCACTACAGCTACTATACTTACAATTGGTATAAGCAACAAATATTTGAGCTTATTCCATTTTTGCGATTTGGTTTTGTTCATCATTTTAATTCTATGTTTAAGGTGAATAAATGAAAAATAATTTGCCATTGTATTTGGCTGTACTATACCACTCATAGTTTGTAATAGTTGGTATTGGTATTGCTGTTTGTTAATGCCTGTTTCTAATATTTTTCGGTCGGCTATAAATTCTAAGTTTTCTCGTACTGCATTTTTAAGCATCCATACTCCGGGGTTAAACCAATAAAATATTTTATTAATTTCGGCAAGTATAATATCAATACTGTGCCATTGGCTAGTGTGTACTTGCTCATGGGCTAGTATGGTTTGCAACTCAGTAGTGGTATGCTTTGCAGGGTTAATGTATATATGTTGCATAAAACTAAATGGTGTTATTGCTTTAGTTGTGAGCAATATATTATTGCTACCCTTTACCTTGTTGGTATGCATATATATGGTAGCAATAGCCAATAGTTGCAGTGCAAAATGCAGTAAGCAAATAGCCACACCAACCCAATATATATAGTACAATACATCCCATACAGTAAGGCTTGTAGGCTGTTGTAACTGTAACTGTACTGTATGCCAATTGGGGCTATAACTGGTTATAAGTTGTGGTGTTATTGTTTTGTGTGGGTTAAATAAAGCCATTACATCAACCAATGGAAATAGAGAAGCAATAACAATACAGGCTAGTAAAAAGTAGCGGTTGAGTGTATAAAATGTAAGCTTACGTAGTATAAAATAATATACTACAAAAAATAGGAGTAAGGCAATATTAACCTTTATGAGGTATATAAAAAAGCTTGTCATATCAATAAATTTTTATTTGATAAAAATAATTTATAGTCTAATTTCCTTTTTCTATTTGTGCTATTATTTCTTTAAGTTCTTCGGGTGTTATTTTTTTTTCTTTAGCAAAAAAAGTGACTAATTCTTTATAACTATTTTCAAAATAATCGGCTATAAAACCTTGCATAAATTTTTTCTTGTATTCCTTCTCTTTTACTATGGGTGTATATATATAGGTATTAGCAAAGGGTGTACTAGCTACAAATTCTTTTTTTTCTAAGTTTTTGATTGTACTAGCTAATGTGGTATAAGGTGGCTGCAAATGCTTTGGTATAGCGTTAAGTATAGCTTTTATGTTACCCTGTTTTATTTGCCATAGGGCTTGTATTGCTTGTTCCTCTTGTGGTGATAATTTTTCCATATAATTACGATATTTTCGTAAAGTTATGAAACTTTCGTAGAATAAAAAAATTATTTTGTAATAATTTTTAAAAAATAAATTATAAAAAAGCTTTCATAAATATGAAAGCTTTTTTATTTAAAGTTTTATCTTCTTATTTAATGTGAAAAGAAAACCATTTCACTATGTATTTATACCATTGATTGTGCTACTATTTCGGCTATATCTAATACTTGTATTTCACCTTCTTTCTCATTCACCTTTACCCCATCACTCATCATAGTATTACAAAATGGGCAAGCTGCTGCTATTATAGTAGCATTAGTAGCTAAAGCTTCAGTAGTTCTTTCGAGGTTAATACGAGTTGTACCATTTTCATCATCTTTAAACATTTGTGCACCTCCTGCACCACAGCATAAGCCATTGCTTCGGCATCGTTTCATTTCTACCAACTCTACATCCAAAGCCTCTAATACTTGCCTTGGGGCTTCATATATATTATTGGCTCTGCCCAGGTAGCAACTATCGTGGTAAGTAATTTTTTTGCCACTAAATGTGCCACCACCTTGTAACACTACCTTACCTTCATTAATTAATTGTTGTATCAGGGTTGTATGGTGTATTACTTCGTAAGTACCACCCAATTCGGGGTACTCATTTTTTAATGTATTAAAGCAATGGGGGCATGTTGTTACAATTTTTTTAACACCATAGGTATTTAATAATTGTATATTTTGGTAAGCCATCATTTGAAACATAAACTCGTTACCTGCCCTCCGTACAGGGTCGCCAGTGCACATTTCTTCTTTGCCCAATATGGCAAAGCTGTATCCAACTTTTTGTAATATACTGGCAAAAGCTTTAGTTACTTTTTGTGCCCGTTGGTCAAAGCTACCAGCACAACCTACCCAAAATAATACATCAAAATTTTCGCCATTTGCAAAGTATTCTGCTGCTGATTTAATTTTCATAATTTAATAAATTTTATTACCTACCAATACCTAAAAATAACAATACAAGTGCTATTACTGCCAATAATATTAAAAAATACAATCCTCCAATAACTATACTTACTACAGCCATTGGATTTTTTTTATTTAATTTTAAAGCTTTTATTCCCAATACAAAACCTAGTATAACTAGCAAAAAGCCCGCTGTTGCTAAAAAGGGAATTACTATGCCTAGTAGCGTTGATAGTACACCTATACCACTTGCTAGTAAAGCATTTTTACCCATTTTTTTTCCTAATGCGGCTTTATCAATATTGGTAGTATCGCTATTATTTATTTTTTTTATTACTAAAAACAACCCAATTTTTTCTTTAAATTTTAATTTTCTACCATAAGTTTGTTCTGTTTGTTTTATTATTTTTTTTGCAGCTATTATGCTAAATTTATTTGTTGGTTTTTCAACTACTGGTTTTATTATAGCTGCAGTTAAGGTGTTTGTTACCAACAAAAAAGTAAAACAAATAAATACATTTAATTTCAATTTCATAATCTTATAATTATTTAGAATGTAAATATATTAAACAATTCTATAAGTTTTAAAATGCCTTACATATTTCTACCTAAACTTTTATAGTTTCAATATGTATCTTTGTTACAAACTAGTAATTACTATTGAAAAGCTTTGTTTATAATATTACCCATTGGGAAAAATGGCCTTTTAAACTCATTTATTTCCCTTTAACTTTTGTATGGCTTTGGTATATAATTAGGAGTAGGTCGTTTTGGTTTTTTACACCTAGCAATCCAACTATTACATTTGGTGGTTTTGAGGGCGAAGGCAAACGAGAAATGTATGAACAACTACCACAACACACTTACCCCAAAACCATATATATACAACCTACAATGCCCATACAAGATGCTTTGGAGCTAATAACGGCTAATGAATTTGCTTACCCTTATATAGTAAAGCCCGAAAATGGAATGATGGGTTTATTGTTTAGAATAATAGAAAATGAAACTCAATTACGACGATACCATAACGTATCGCCATTGGAATATATAGTGCAGCAATTTAGTGATTATCCTGTTGAAGTAAGCATATTTTATTATCGGCATCCTTTGCAACATTCGGGTACAGTATCGGGCTTTATAATGAAAGAGTATATGCAAGTAGTAGGCAATGGCAATAGTACATTACAGCAATTAATAATGGCACACCCTAAAGCTGCTACCAAAATGGTTGAAATGACCGCAAAGCACCAACACTTGTTTAGCACAATACTACCTAAAGGCGAAGTGTATTATTTAAGCTATGCAGGCAACCACAACCGTGGTGCAAAGTTTATAAATTTATACCAACAAATAGATGCTGAATTGTTAGCCTTATGCGATAATTTATGTACTGCCCAAAATAAATTTTACTACGGACGTTATGATATTAAGTGTGCCAGTATTGCTGACTTAAAAGCACAAAAAAACTTTGACATATTAGAGTATAATGGTGCTGGTGCTGAACCCAACCACATATACGACTGTGGCTTTACACTATGGCAAGCTTACCGAGAAATTACAAAACATTGGAGAATGTTATATAGTATAAGTAAATATAATAATGCTAATGGCTATCCGTATTATAGTACTACAAAGGGTTTGCGACTATTAAGAGAAGCAAGTACATTATTAAATTTGTTAAAAAAGAAAGATTTGGAATTGGGGGAGTGAGATAAATTAAGTTAGAAGTTAGAAGTTAGAGGTTAGAAGTTAGAGGTTAGAAGTTAGAAGTTAGAAGTTAGAAGTTAGATATATAAATTAATATTGGAATAAAAAATAGCCTGTAACGCTTTGCTACAGGCTATTTGAGTAAATTTTGCAAATTGACAAATTTGCGGTTGAGTGACCTCGAAGGGATTCGAACCCCTATCAACAGAGCCGAAATCTGTTATGCTAATCCGTTGCACCACGAAGCCATTTATGGTACAAAAATACTACAAATTTTCGTATATAATTAGCCTTTTTTTGAGTTAAATAACGTATTTTTAGTGTAATTATCTATAATAAAATATAATAAATTAATGAATTATTGGCTCATTAAATCTGAACCATTTAAATATAGTTGGGATCAGTTTGTAAATGATAAAGAAACTTTTTGGGATGGCGTAAGAAGCTACTCAGCTCGTATTTTTTTAAAAGAAATGAAAGTTGGGGACCATGCATTTTTTTACCATAGTAATGAAGGATTAGCTATAGTTGGTATTGCTGAAGTAGTAAGGGAACATTACCAAGACCCTACCACTACCGAAGATTGGGTTGCAGTAAATGTAAAGCCAGTAAGGGCTTTGAGGCAGGTTGTAACATTAAAACAAATGAAAGCTGTTACAGCACTAAGCGAAATGAAATTAATAAAAATAGGAAGGCTTTCCGTATCGCCAGTTACAAAGCAAGAGTGGAAAGTTATACTTGCTTTGGAAAAAGAAAGTAAGCATTAATTCCAGTAGTACATTTTTCTACGTTTATGTAATAGGAAACTTATAGTGTAACTCGTTACTGCTCCGGCCATAGCTATCATAACCCCGCCCCATGCACCAAATGCATCGTAAGCAAAGGCAAGGTACCAAGCTATGGTTTGGCTACTATTTTGGCTCCAATTAATGTAAAAATCGTATAGGAAAAAACTAACTGGACCAGCTAAAATGATAGAGAGTACAAAGAAAAATTTTGCAGCTAAACTTTTACTTTTCATTAAGGGTTTTAAATAACTCATGGTATTGGGATTTAGATTGTTTATTATTAAAACGACTTTTAATTTCATTATATTGTATAAAAACTTATCTATTTTTAATAAAAAAAATAAACAAAATTTACTACTATGAAAAACGTTGTAATCCTTACTGGTGCTGGAGTTAGTGCCGAAAGTGGTCTTAAAACATTTAGAGATAGTGATGGCTTATGGGAAGGTTACGATGTACAAGAAGTAGCAACCCCAAATGGCTGGGCGAAGAACCCCCAAGTAGTATTACGTTTTTATAACGATAGGCGTAACGATGTGTTAAAAGCACTACCTAATTTGGCTCATACCTTAATAGCACAATTAGAAAATTATTATAATGTTACCGTTATAACTCAAAATATTGACGATTTGCATGAAAGGGGCGGTAGTACCAATGTGTTGCATTTGCATGGGCAAATAACCAAAACAAGGAGTGTGGCAACCGATAAGGCTCTTTACAATTATGATAAAGATATTAAATTAGGCGACTTAGCCCCCGATGGTGAACAGCTTAGACCGTTTATAGTATGGTTTGGCGAAGCCGTACCTAAAATGGACGATGCGGTACATATAATGGCTACTGCCGATATTGTAATTATTATTGGTACCTCGTTACAGGTATATCCGGCTGCAAGCCTAATAGATTATGCTCCAGAAGCTGCTCCTATATATATAATAGATAAGCAAATACCTCCAGTAAAAAATTCTAGAATTAAAGCCATAGAAGCTGTGGCTACAATTGGGATGCAGCAATTGTACAACCAATTAATTGAAGGGCTATAATTTTATAATGTAAAAGTTGTTAGTAAACCTTTCAATATTGGCTGCAACCCTTACTGAGTCAGTATCGGTTATAAATACCTGGCATTTCAATTGAGTAGTTATTAACTCAAATAATTTTTGTATTCGTATATTATCTAATCTTTCAAATATATCGTCGAGCAGTAGTAAAGGAGTACTAGCAGTATTATGAATAGTTAGGTAGTTATATTCTGCTAACTTTAAAGCTAACAATAATGATTTTTTTTGCCCTTGTGAGGCTATATTTTTAAAGGTTTCATTATGTAGGCTAAATAACAAATCGTCCTTGTGAATTCCTGCATTAGTACGTTGGGTTACTATATCTTTTTGTAAATTAAGTATTAGTAACTGCTCCAATTCATTGTGCTGCAATTGGCTTGTATATTGTAACTGCACAGCATCTGTGTGGTCGGCTATGTAATTATAATTAGTATTGATTAATTCAAATAATTGTATAGTACAAGCTACTCTAGTATTATATATATATTTGGCAGCTGCTACTAACTGTTCGTTTAATACCGTTAGTAGAGTAGTATTTTGCTGTTTGGTTTCATTTATTGTTTTGAGCAGTGCATTACGCTGTAGCAATATTTTATTATAGGTTTGAAGTTGTAATATGTATTGTTTGTTGCATTGACAAAGCAATATATCAATATATTTACGCCTTATTTCACTTCCTCCATTTATTATATCAATATCATCAGGTGCTATCATTACACAAGTATTTTGCCCTATATATTGGCTTGTTTTTTTTATAAATTCTTCATTGAGGTACAGCTCTTTTTTGCCATCTTCTCGGCATATACAAGTGTAAGTGCTAAGCAAGTTGTTATGGGTAAAATTTCCATTAATTCTAAACCCTTGGCAATTTATTGTAGGTAAATTTTTATCTGTCTTTGTAAAATAACTCCTTGCAAAGCAACTATAATATATGGCATCAAGTATGTTTGTTTTGCCCGAGCCGTTATTGCCTACAAAGGCTATAATTTTATTGGTAAATGTATAGTTTGTTGCAATATGGCTTTTAAATTGTACTATGTTTATAGCGGTGAGCAATTATTTTTATTTATAAATTTATGTGTTGTGTATAATGGTTATAATGTAGCGTAAGTAAATTGGCTAGTATAAATTATTTGTTGTTTGTAATACACCCTTAATATATACACCTTGTATATGGTTAGTACCAAAGCTATAGGGCATATAAGCTAAGCTAGGTATAGGTTTGGTTAGTATAAGGTTGGCTAACTTACCTACCGTTATACTACCTACCATGTGTTGTACTTGCATAGCAAAAGCTCCATTAATAGTTGCCGCATTTATAGCTGCTTCAGGTAGCATTTTAAGCTGTATGCAACTCATACTCACTACCATATTCATATTACCACTTGGCGAACTACCAGGGTTATAATCACTTGCTATGGCTAGTGCAGCATTAGCATTAATTAGTTGCTGTGCTGGTTGGTAGGGCATTCGTAAGTAATAGGCTGCGGTGGGGAGTAATGTACCTATGGTATTACTATTACCTAGGTCAGTACAATCCTGTTCGGTCATAGTTTCCAAATGATCAACTGATATAGCATTTAAAGCAATTGCCTTTTGCAATCCTCCTATACTATTAAGTTGGTTAGTGTGTATTTTGCAGGGCACATTATATTGGGCTGCTGCTACCATTATTTGTTCTAATTGAGCAACGGTAAAAAAATCATTTTCACAAAATACATCAATATAATCAGCCAATTGTTCAGTGTGTATTGTGGGTAATAATGTTTCAATTATCAGCGTAATATATTCATCTGTTTGTTGCTTATATTCCGTTGGAAAGGTATGTGCCAAATAAGTTGCTTTTATGGGTATTGCAACTGTTTCTTTTAGTTTTTTTATTACTCTAAGCATTTTTAATTCAGCTGCTACTGTAAGTCCATAGCCCGATTTTATTTCAATAGCACCAGTACCTAAGGCTATTACTTCTTTTATTCTTTGTAAAGCAGTTTCGTATAAATTGGCCTCGGTAGTTTGTTGTAGCAACAATGCTGAGTTTATAATACCGCCACCACTTGCAGCAATAGTAGCGTAAGTAGCACCGTTAATTTTTTGTACAAATTCGTTTTCTCTACTTCCTGCATATACTATATGTGTGTGGCTATCGCAGTAGCAGGGCAATATATAGCCATTGTTACAATCAATAATTTGTGTAGTAGTTTCATGTATTGTTGGTAAGTTGTTAATGCTACCAAAGCTATCAATATAGCCCAATTCGTTTACTAATAAGTAAGCATCTTTAATACTCGGTAGTACATTCAACTGCTTACCACGTAAGGGTTGTAGCGGATTGTGTGTACCTACTAACTCTTTTATATTTGTAAATAAAACTTGCATTGCTATTACTTTTTTTTGCCCAACAAAAAGGGCGAAGTAAACTTCACCCAATAGTATAAAAATATATTAATAATTAAGCAACAGCTTTATTAACCAAACTTGCAGCTTCGCTTAGTAGTATAGCACTTTGTACTTTAAGCCCACTATCGTCTATCAGTTTTTTTGCCTGTATTGCATTAGTACCTTGTAGCCTTACTATTATAGGTACTTTTATATCTCCTAACACTTTGTAGGCATCTATAACGCCCTGTGCTACACGGTCGCATCGAACTATGCCGCCAAATATATTGATGAGTATAGCTTTTACTTTAGGGTCTTTTAATATTATTCTAAAACCAGCTTCTACTGTTTGTGCATTGGCACTACCACCCACATCCAAAAAGTTAGCAGGTTCGCCACCACTTAATTTTATCATATCCATAGTAGCCATAGCTAGGCCAGCACCATTTACCATACAACCTACATTACCATCAAGTTTTACAAAGTTTAGGTTGTACTCACCGGCTTCTACTTCAGTTGGGTCTTCTTCTGTTACATCTCTTAAGGGTACTAATTCTTTATGCCTAATCAATGCATTTTCGTCGAGTATCATTTTGCAATCAACTGCAATTATTTTTTCATCACTAGTTTTAAACAATGGGTTTATTTCCAACATTTCACAATCCAAACCAACGTAAGCACTATAGAGGTCAGTTACAAATTTGGTCATATTCTTAAATGCATCGCCACTTAACCCAAAGTTGAAAGCTATTTTACGAGCCTGAAAGCCTAACAATCCGCCACTTGGGTGTACTCTTTCTTTATATATTTTTTCGGGTGTAGTGTGTGCCACTTCTTCAATATCCATACCACCTTCGGTACTGTACATTATTACATTTTGCCCACTAGCACGGTCGAGCAGTATTGATAAATAAAACTCTTTTGTAGGGTTAGCACCATCATAATATACATCTTGTGCTACTAATATTTTATTCACTATTTTTCCTTGTTCACCTGTTTGTATAGTTACCAAATTGCCACCTATTAAGTTAGTTGCTATTGTATTAATATCTTCAGCACTTTTGCCAACGGCAACACCACGTTGGGTAGTACCTTGTATAGTACCTTTACCTCTACCACCTGCATGTATTTGAGCTTTTACTACTGCAAATTTATTATTGTACGTTGCAAACAATTGGTTGTATGCAGCCACGGCTTCAGTTGGTGTGCTACAGGCTATACCTTCTTGTACAGGTACATTGTAAGTTTTCAATAATTCCTTGGCTTGGTATTCATGCAATTTCATGGTATAAGTATTGTTTTATTTGTAAAGATAAGTAGTTGCAGCAACATTAATTAACTGTTAAGTGTAATGTTTTGGTTTATTAGGGTATTATTTTTTTTACAAAAAAAAGTGCACCATTAAAATTGAAAATTTTAGGGTAACATTATAAAGTGTTGACCAGGTTCATACTCTTTATCGAGGGCATCTATAATTGTTTTGGCATGTAGAGGGTTGCCAGTAAAGTTAGCGTTACTAGCATCAACAAATAGTGTAGTAATACGGTGCTGCTTTATGTAACTGGTGTATGTTTGTTGAATGTTAAATAAGTACTCATCGCTTATATTTTGCTCATAAGGCCGGTTACGCTTTTTTATATTTTGTTGCAATACATTAACTGGTGCATGTAGGTATATTAATATATCGGGCAATTGAAGTTGAGTCGACATTATATCGTACAATTTTTGGTACAATCTAAACTCCTCATCTGGTAAATTAACTTTGCTAAATAATATGCATTTTGTAAATAAATAGTCGCTTACCGTTACGGTTTGAAATATATCTTTAGTAAGTCCTAAATCTTTTAATTGCTTGTACCTTTCGGCCATAAAAAACAACTCCAACGGCAATGCATGTTGGGTAGGGTTATCGTAAAATTTTGATAAAAATGGATTTTCGGCAAACTCTTCTAATACAAGTTTGCCATTATAATGTGTACATAGTAATTCTGCTAAGGTAGTTTTACCCACACCAATATTGCCCTCTATAGTTATGTAGTTGTATTTCACTTTTACAATAATAGCAATAAAGGTTTACTTAAAAAAGTAAAAATAATTATTGTGGAAAACTAAGTATTTTCGGTTTCTAATTTTGTTACTAACAGCAAATCTATACAATTTTTTTGTAATGTTTTTATGGGTAAATGAAGTACAGGGTGTATTTTGTTGGGTACTATTTCGGCTAATGGCGTTAGTACAAATTGCCTATGTTGCAACTGTGCATGTGGCACTACAAGGTTAGGTTCGTTTATAATTTGATTATTATAAAACAGTATATCAATATCAATTATTCGTGCTGCATATAGGGTAGTACGTACCCTGCCCATTTGTTGCTCTATGCCTAATACAGTTGCTAATAATTGCTGTGGAGTAAGCATTGTTTTTACTACTAGTACTTGGTTTACATAATCGGGTTGTAATGTATTGCCCCAAGCAGCTGTTTGGTATAGGTGTGATTGTAATATTACTTCGCCACATTGTATTATAATTACCTGCTTTGCTAACAACAAATTATGAGCTGCATTACCAATATTAGATCCTGTAATTATGTAGGCTGTATTCATTTTTTTTTATTGTGTAAAAATAAATATAATTAATTGTTGGCAAGCTTTGCGAAGCTACCTACGTTTGAAGCTTTGTTCAGGTTGGATAATAGCATTCCGTCTGCCTGTATCGTCTGCTAAATTTTTTATTTATGGTTGAAGTTATATCCTTTTGCAAAATAGTGTTTTGTAAAGCTGAAACTAAAGCAAAATAGTTGCACAATTGTTGATTGTTATTCCGTTTGCCCAACTTGCACAAAACCTTTTGTTGGGCGTTCGCCTTTCTTTCTATGCAAGTTGAAGTTGTCTGTTTTCAATTTTTACATTAAAGTTTATCTCAGCTTTCAATGCTTTAAAAACTTTTAAAATTGTATCAATTGTTGCACTGTTTGCACTGCTTTCAAGCTTTGAAATTTGAGCTTTTTGAACTCCTACTAATTCTCCTAATTCAGCTTGTGTCAAGTTAAGTTCTTGTCTTGCTTTTTTTATCATATAACTCAACACTTCCATATTTAATTCATATTCGTAATCGTCTCTTTTTTGAGTACCTACTTTTCCAATTATATCATCTTTAACTTCATCAAGTGTATATGCTTTAAACTTTTTCATAATCTTACTTTTTGTTTTTTTGTTGTAAATATTGTTTACGAATTTCTTTTGCTTTATCAATTTCTTTCGAGGGAACTTTGTCAGTTTTTTTTACTATTCCGTGAGTCGCTAAAACTAAAGTTTCAATTGATTGTGATTTGTCCCAAAATGCTAAAAGTCTATACTGTAAATTTTGATATTTGGTTCTAAATTCCCAAATATCATCAGTCAATTTTTTGAAAAGCCTTGGGTCATTTGTTTGTTCCGATAAATCAATATTCCAAACAATTTTGCTTGCTGCTTTATTATCTATGCTTTTTAAAAACTCTTTAACCTCTTCAAAAAAAATTGTTTTAAAGTAACGTTCTCGTTTTTGCAACATTAGCAAAAGTAAAAGAAGTTTCCAATTATAGAAATTTTATTTTGCAATTTAATTCGGTCAACTAAGGTGACCCTCCTACACTTTTTTACAATAAGTAATATCCTTTATATTACATAGACTTTACCCATTATTTGCGATGGGTTTCACCCACCGCCATTTATATTATGCCTTTATAGGAATTTGCAATATCTTATACTTAGGATTGCATTTTACCAAAAAAAAATAAAAAATGGTATAAAAAACAAAATTTCGGGTTGCCCCGAAATATTGTGTTGTTTATGCTGAACCTGCTTGCTATGAAAAATGCAGTTAATTTTTTGCTACTATCGTAAGTTTTAGTCCGTACCCTTCTTTATAACCGGGTGTGCTTCCATTAGGTGGTTGGTATACCCAATACAAAAATTCTTTGTACACTAAGCCCGTGCCTTTGGCAAATGTTTCTACACTGTAACTACTATCACTTGGGGCATTGGGGTTGTTAAGTATGCCACTAGTTTCATCAACCTGCTTTACCGTTACAGTATTATTGAATGAAAGTGTACCGTAGGTTTTGGGTGTATTAAACCCTTGGTATTGAAACTCCCAATCGTATAAATATTGCAATTGGCTATACTGCCCACTACTTTCAATGTAAGTATTTCCTTTCCAACTATTGTTATCTTTTATAGGATTTAGTAACCTAACCACTCTCAAATTATTTTCTACCGATTCAATTGTATTTGCCAAAGGCGTTACATAATAAGTACTGCTTGGCATCCATACTGGATCGGTTAATAATTTTTTTATAAATCTGTATATACGGTAGCTTGGTCGGCCCAAATTGTCGGTTATTTGCGACTCTACTTTATCTTGTACATAGTAAGTAGTTTTAATGGGGTTAAGGTTGTAGCCTACATAATTGGTACTATCCATACGGTATATTATGTAATTGCCCACTTTCATTGGGTAATAATCGTTTGCTAATTCGTAATTTGGCTCTTCATTTTTTTTGCTGCAAGCAACAAAAATACTAGTTGCAGTTATTACAAAAAATGCGATTTTCCACAATTTCATAAAAAAATATTTTTATTATTATTAATATAGACGAGTATTTGGGGCAAATAGCTGCAATTCAATTTATAATTTTGCAATTATGCCTCCGCCCACTACATCGTTACCTTCGTAAAACACTGCACTTTGCCCTGGAGCAATACTTTTTACATGGTTATAGAATGTAACGTTAATACTACCGTTTTCATTGTGTAAGGTGCTTAAAGCTCCTGCATCTTTGTACCTTATTTTGGTGGTAACCTCCATATTATCGGCTATACCATCGTATTTTATAAAGTTGGGTTTTATTACTTTCATCGTTATTTCGTCAAGGTCGGCCTCGTCGCCCAGTACTACGGTGTTGGTATCGGGTAGTATATTGGTTACATATATTGGTTTGCCAAATGCAATTTCTAAGCCCTTACGTTGCCCTATGGTATAAAAAGGATAGCCTTTGTGTTTGCCTAATATTTTGCCCGTTTTATCAACAAACAAACCGCCATTTACTTCGGCTTCTAGGTTGGGCAATTTACGTTTAAGAAAGCCACGGTAGTCATTATCGGGTACAAAACATATTTCGTAACTCTCATTTTTTTTAGCCAATTCGGGGTAGCCCATATCGTGTGCCATTTGCCTTATTTGGGGCTTATGGTAGCCTCCAAGTGGTAGTATAGTACGGCTTAGCAAATCTTGCTGCAAGCCCCATAGCACATAGCTTTGGTCTTTGTTGCTATCAATTCCTTTTTGTATTACGTAGCGTCCGTTAGTGTGTTGGTATACACTAGCATAATGCCCTGTGGCTATGTAGTCGCAATTGAGTGCATCGGCTCGTTTGAGTAATGCCCGCCACTTTATATGTGTGTTGCATAGTACACAAGGGTTGGGTGTACGCCCAGCAATGTATTCATCTACAAAATTTTCAATTACAAAGTTGCCAAATTCCTCACGTATATCCAGTATAAAATGCGGAAAACCATGCTCTACCGCAGCTGCTCTTGCATCGTTAAAGCTATCTAAATTGCAGCAACCAGTTTCTTTTTTATTGTTAGTTCCACTGGTTTCATAATCCCAGGTTTTCATAGTAATGCCAATCACCTCATAGCCTTGGTGGTGTAGCATAAGGGCGGTTACAGTACTATCAATACCGCCACTCATAGCCACCAATACTTTTCCTTTTTTGCTCATGGTACAAAGTTACTTATTAATTAATAATGAATAGTTAATAATGAATAGTTAATAATGAATAAATAATAAGTAATAATTAATAAGTAATAATCCCGAATACTCGGGACAAGGTGTAAAATTAAATTGCACATTGAAAATTGCACATTGAATGTTGTTTATTGAACATTACATTCAATTTGCTCCCAATTATTAATTACCCAACCTTACTTAAGTACTGGGTTGCTTAATTATTAATTTTTCATTATTAAATAAATTTGGGGCTATCATCATTTGTTTTTCAATGTAGCTTCTGTTCCCTGCCCGGCTACCACTACCCGCCGAGGCGGCGGGTGAGTTCCGCCTAAGCAGGGCAGCCCTTGGGCTTTTCGTTTACTAATCAGCTAAGTAAGCAGCTTACCACTCAGTAGCAGTAGGCTACTTCGGTCGTTAAGTTTGGCTACATCCCAAGCTTTGTCAAAAAAAGCCTTACGCTCAAAGTTGCGGTCAAACTCCTCCGCCAAGTCCACCGCTATATCTTTTACACAATCTTTAAAACTTTTGTTAAAGTCCATTTATTTAGTTTTTTTATCTTATATTTACATTGTGGATTCTTAATTTATTAAGCTTCTACAATGGCAGCCCCAAATGTACTTGTACATTTGGGGTTTTGTCTTAGTACAGTTTTCGCAGTGTTCCATTTTCCAATATATACACTTCACTAATTTTTTGCCCTTGCTTAATTCGGTCTCCAATTATTTTTTTTATATACCTATCATTATCATTCGTTGCATCAATAACTATTCTGCTACTTTGTTTAAATCCATTAGTCATCATATTACTTAGCCAGTTTTTAGGGTTGCTATTTGCCTCATGTCCCTCATGTTCCCAATACTCACCATCTACTGTAAAGTCAGGGCATCTTTACTATAAAATTGGTTTTCAATTATTTGCCTTACTTAACTTTTTTTTCATTTCCATTTTTACTATTATATAATGTTTTATATTTGCAAAGTCATGCCCACGTAGCAAGGCGATGCTCAGCCGATAAGTAAGTAATTACTTGTCGGCTGTTCTACTATTAACCTGTGTTTGAAATTGCATATTACTTAGCAATGGCTTTAATCGTTTTATTTTACAACTCCGCCTTTTTTTTGGGATGCAAAAGCCTCTTACTAAACATATATTTACAAAAACAGATTAGTCAATTACATTTTTTTTCCCAATGGGAAATCAAAAAACAAAAAATCAAAAATAAAACCTACCTTTGCAGCCCCAAATAGGGGAAATTTAATAACAATTTTTTTTAATTAACCAAACAGGTACAAAATGAACAATTACGAATTGATGGTGATTTTTACTCCTGTGCTATCTGATGAGGACTTTAAAGCCACACAGAAAAAATATAGCGATCTTATTACCGAAAACGGTGGTACGGTTGACCATAGCACACCATGGGGACTAAAATCACTGGCGTATCCTATCCAAAAAAAGACCACTGGTATTTATTGGGTTGTGGAATTTACTGCGCCATCCGTCTTCAATGAGAAAGCGAAGATTCAGCTGTTACGTGACGAACAAGTTATGCGACACATGATTACAAGACTCGACAAATACGCCGTTGAGTACAATGTAAGAAAAAGAACTGGCGTAAAGTATGACAATAAAAAACAGGAGGTAACTAATGGCTAAAACAGACATTAAATACTTGACCGCCCATAAAGCGGAAAAAAGAGAAAAGAAATATTGTCGATTTAAAAAAATGGGTATCAAGTATATTGATTACAAAGACCCCGAATTTTTAAAGAAATTTATTAACGAACAAGGTAAATTATTGCCTCGCCGTATTACTGGTACTAGCTTAAAGTACCAACGTAAAGTAAGCGAAGCCGTAAAAAAATGCAGACAAATGGCATTGTTACCTTATGTAACTGACCTTCTAAAATAAAATATCATGCAAATAATATTATTAAAAAATGTAGATACTTTAGGAGGCACTAACGAACTCATAACCGTTAAGAATGGTTATGCTCGTAACTTCCTAATACCACAAGGTATGGCTGTAGAGGCTAGCCCTAGCAACCTTAAGCAAATGGCTGAACGAACCAAAGTACTAGCCAAAAAAGAAGCTAAACTATTAGCCGAAATTAAAGATGTAGTAGCAGTACTTACTGCATCGCCACTTAAAGTTGGTGCTAAAACGGGTACTAGTGGCAAAATATTTGGTAGCGTAACTTCTATACAAATAGCTAGAGCCATAAAAGAGCAAAGAGGATATGAAATTGACCGTAAACGAATTTCAATATTGGATGAAGTAAAAGAATTAGGCACATTTAAAGCAAAAATTGATTTTGGTAACGGCAACGAAACCGAATTAGAATTTGAAGTAATTGGTGAATAATATTTTTAATTAACCATCTTATTTTTTTATATAAAGACTGCCCCACAAAGGCAGTCTTTATTGTGTAGTGTAACATTTATTACATTCTTATTTGAGCTGTTACAGCTATACCAATTACATAAAAAAAACTGCCCCAAATTGGAGCAGTTTTTTTTTGTAAGCAATATATACTTTTACAAAAGTTTACTTTTGTTGTTGTGGTTGCTGTTGTTGCATTTGAGCTTTTAAAGCTTCTATTTGCTCTTTAGTAAGTTGTTGCTGTTGTCCACCACCAGTTTGTGGTTGTTGCATATCTGGTTTTGCAGGTGGTGCATTTTTAACAGCTTCTACGGTTACATCAAATATTAAATTACTGTATTCTGGCAAATCAGGGCCTTGGTTTTGGCCTCCGTAGCCTAATTCGCTAGGTACATATATTTTGGCATGTGTGCCTTGGCGTAACATTGTTACTCCTTCATCAAATCCTTTTATCATACGGCCAGCACCTACTTGTACGGGTAATGTAGGCTTACTTAATGTATCGCCTTTTTTAGCACCTTTTACATTTGTATCAAACACAGTACCGTTTTTAAGTAAGCTACCAATATAACGTAGCTCAGCCATTTTACCTGTTGCACATAGTTCGCCAGTGCCTTCGGTTATAATTTCAACATAAGCTCCGCTTGGTGTTTTTTTCCAAGTCGCACCTTTTTCTTTTACTAATTTTTCAAATTCTACTTTACTAGCTTTATTACCTACTTCATCTTTATCTTTTTGGTCTTTCATTGCTTTTTCTTGCATCTTTTTTTGGTAGGCTTGTCGTTTTGCATCTTCTACACGTTGGTCGTTACTTAATGCAGTTGAATCAGCTTTAAAGTTTTTATCTAAAGTATCTTGTGTGTATTGTTTTACAGCTTTGAGGCTAAGTGTTATAAAGCTACCTTTTTTCTTAAAAAAATTGGGTACTTGAGCATCAAAAGCTTTTTTATCAATTGAAGGGTTTTGTGCCTGTGCCGATTTGTATTGAAAATCGTAAACACTATCTACGTTTATTTTAATGTAAGCACTATCGTTCACTTTCATTTTACGAAGTATTGGCTTTATATCAAATGGATTATTACTCGTATCTAACAGTACAAATTCATTTCCATTTTCGTAAGAGTTAAAACCGATTGAATCAGCAAATTTTTGTACTACAGCAAACTGTATAATGTTGCCAACCTTTAAAGCGTCACCACTTTTGCCTGGTATAATTTTGTACTTCTGCCCGTTTTTACCTTCGGTAAATTTGCCTTCACCGCAACTAGCCAATAATACTACTGCTGCAAGGCTTAATAATGATAAATTTTTCATTTTTTTGTTTTCAATTTTTATTTTTTATTAAATATTTATTTTAAATCTACAATTTCTATTTCAAATATTAGGTTAGCAAAAGGCGGTATATCAGCACCTGCACCACTAGCACCATAGCCAGCTTCACTTGGTATATATATTTTAGCTTTTGATCCTTTACGTAACATAGCAATGCCCTCCTCAAAGCCTTTAATAGCACCGCCACTACCTATTACCAAATCAAATGTTGGTTTTGGTGGTACACCTTTTACAATTTGGTTTTTATCAAATTCAAAGCCATCAAGTCGTGTACCTCTATATCTTATAATAGCTGTTTTGCCTTTGGTACATGCTGCTCCAGTACCTACTTTTATCATTTGTACATAAGCACCACTTTTAGTTTTTTTGTAAGTAGTTATTTTAGTGCCTAAAAACTTTATTAGTTCCTTTCTGCTTTTATCGTACTTTGGTTTATTTACTTTTGCTTGTAATATATTAAGTGAGTCTTGTACTTTTTTTTGATAAGCCATTCTAACTTCTTGTATTCTATTAAAATCAATAGTGGCTAATGAGTCATCATTATATGTCTTAATTAATTTTATTTCAAATTGTATAAATTTATTTTTTTGTTTTAAAAAGTCAGGTACTTGCTGGTCAAATTGTTCTTGTGTAGCACCTTGTGTTTTGGCCATTGCACATTGGGTATTGTATATAGTATCGCAACTTATAAGCACTATAGCACTATCGTTAAGTTTCATTTGCTTTATTATACCATCTAACGATAAAGGTTGCTCTACACTATCTAACTTAATAAATTGGTTACCCACTATTTTAGAGTCCTGTAATATACTATCACCAAATTTTAATATTTGCGAAAATTGTACAATCATGCCCACTTTTACTGTTTCACCTACGGTGCCACTAGGTATTATTTTATACTGAGTACCATTGGGGGTTGTTTTAAATTCATTTTGCGAATAGCAAACAAAGGTTATTAAACTCAAAAGTGTAGTTACTATTAATTTCATATTGTTATGTTGTTATTGTAATAATGCTTTACTTTCTTTCATGGCTATTTTAAAGTCTAATACAGTTTGAGCTAATGTTTTTTTACTTTGTCCGCCACTAGCACTAAAGTGTCCGCCACCGTTAAAATACTTACGGGCAAATGTATTGGTATCAAAATCTCCTTTACTACGGAAACTCATTTTAATCTCTTCGTGCCTATCAATTATAATAGCAACCAATTTAATGCCTTTAATACTTTGGGGTAAGTTTACAATACCTTCAGTATCGCCAGTATTAATTTGATAATGTACCAAATCGCTGTTAGGAATGCTAATAATTACCGTGTTATATTCATAATATACCTCCATACAATTGCACAATACATGCCCCATAAATCGGAGTCTGTTTTCCAAATAATTATCAAATAAATTTTCGTGTATGGTATTAGGCACTGCACCCTTAAGTATAAGCTGAGCCACCATTGTATGTACATCGGCAGAGGTGGAGGTAAACCTAAATGAGCCAGTATCCGTCATAGTACCTGCATATAGGCAAGCTGCAATTTGGGGAGTTATTAATTCAATTTTTTCTGCTTCGCAAATGTAGTTGTACACCATTTCACAAGTACTGCTTTTGGCAGTGTTACTTACACCATATTGAAAAGCATCGGTTTGTGGCTCTTGGTGATGGTCAATCAATATTTTGATACATTTGAGGTTAGTTAAAAATTCCGACATCTTTTTGGTTCTACCAAAATGATTAAAGTCCAAACAATACAGTATACTACAAGTTTTTAAAGCAGCTTCGGTTTTATTTTTTTTGGCTTCGTAGTCAAATACTAGTTGGCTACCCTGCATCCAATCGAGGTAAGTTGGCCAGTTGGTAGGTGATACTACAACTGTGGTATGCCCAAGTTGTTGCAAGTAACCTGCAAGTGCTAAACTACTACCCATAGCATCGGCATCGGGTTTTTGATGCATTACAATACCAATATGCAATGGTTGTTGGTATAGTAAATTGTATGTAAGGCTTATTTGCTCCATTATTGAGTTTGCAAAGGTAACATATTTACCCAAAATAAATATAGATAGATTTTAAAAATATAGTACTTATAAAATGAAAAATTTGCAATACACTTTACTACAAGTTTACTACAAATTATACTATACCTTTGCCACTTAAAAAATACATTATATGACAAATAGAACATTTACTATGATTAAGCCAGATGCTTTTGCAGGTGGGCATACAGGAGCCATTATAAACCATATTACTAGTGCAGGTTACCGCTTAGTAGCTATGAAAATGGTACGCCTAACCGATACAACTGCTGGACAGTTTTATGCAGTACACAAAGAACGACCTTTCTATGGTGAACTTGTATCGTTTATGAGTAGTGGTACTATTGTAGCAGCCATATTAGAAAAAGAAAATGCTGTAGCCGACTTTAGAACTTTGATTGGTGCTACTAACCCAGAGCAAGCTGCTGACGGCACTATACGCAAATTATATGCAAAAAGCCTTGGCGAAAATGCCATACATGGTAGTGATAGCTATGACAATGCACAAATTGAAGGAAACTTTTTCTTTAGCAGTTTGGAGCAGTATTAATAAAAATGAGCTTTAGATAATTTTACTTTGTTAGTAAAATTGTTATAAGTTTTTAATTACATTTCACCCCACAAAAAACCCTCGTATTTTACTACAAGGGTTTTTATTTTATTTAAAGTTTAAAGGCTTTTTTAACAGCATCAACATAGTCTAGTTTTTCCCAAGTAAACAGTTCTACTTGCATTTTTTTCTCGTTATCTTTTCCTTTGTTAAATACTTTTGTTACTATTTCGTTTTTACGACCCATGTGTCCATAACTTGCTGTTTCGCTATATATGGGGTTACGTAATTTTAAACGTTGCTCTATGGCATAAGGTCGCATATCAAATAGTTTTTCTACTTTTTGTGCTATTTCGCCATCGCTTAATTTTACATTGCTAGTGCCATAAGTATTAATAAATAAGCCACAAGGCTTTGCTACACCAATTGCATAACTTACTTGTACCAATACCTCGCTACATAGCCCTGCTGCTACCAAATTTTTGGCAATATGCCTTGTAGCATAAGCTGCACTACGGTCAACCTTACTAGGGTCTTTTCCGCTAAATGCACCACCACCATGTGCACCTTTACCACCATAGGTATCTACTATTATTTTACGTCCCGTAAGCCCTGTATCGCCGTGTGGTCCGCCTATTACAAATTTACCCGTAGGGTTAATATGGTAGGTAATTTTATCGTTAAATAGTTTTTGCAATCCTGCCTTCAATTGTTTTTTTACTCTAGGTATTACTATTTTTATTACGTCATCCTTTATCTGTGCCAACATTTTAGCATCAGCTGCAAAGTCATCATGTTGTGTACTCACTACAATAGTATCAATACGTACAGGTTGGTTATTATCGTCATACTCAATGGTAACTTGGCTTTTAGCATCGGGTCGTAGGTATTTCATTTCTTTACCTGCTCTACGTGTTTTGCTTAGTTCTTGCAATATTTTATGAGCCAAATCAAGTGCCAAAGGCATGTAATTATCAGTTTCGGTACTGGCATAGCCAAACATCATACCTTGGTCGCCAGCACCTTGTGCATTGGCTTTAGCTTCAAAGTTCATTTTCTTTACATCTCTATCCACACCACGGTTTATATCGGCACTTTGTTCATGTATGGCACTTAATATACCACAGCTATTGGCCTCAAACATATATTCGCTTTTGGTATAGCCAATATTGCGAATTACATCTCTGGCTATTTCTTGTACATCCAAGTACGATTTTGATTTTACTTCACCTGCCAATACTACTTGGCCAGTGGTAACCAATGTTTCACAAGCTACTTTACTATTGGGGTCGTAAGCCAAAAAGTTATCAATAAGTGCATCACTAATTTGGTCAGCTACTTTGTCTGGGTGTCCTTCACTTACGGACTCCGAAGTAAATAAATAAGGCATAATTTTAATTTATATAAGGTATAAAAATGGGTGCAAAGATAGCACCCATTTGGGTAAGTAAAAAACATTATTTTAAAGGTATTATATGTTAGAGTATACCAGTCTTAATTTCATTTTGTATGTAGGATTACTACCCGTACCACCACCTACAATAACTCTTCCAAATATGGGTAAGGTAACAAATGGAAAGTTAAATAAACCATCAGCATCGCCTACATAATAGTTTTTTCGTTGGCTATAAAATTTGGTGTCATAAGGGGCATATAGCCTAAGGTCGTAATTGGTTTTGTTACTAGTAACCATCCGTTGTACATTTTTAGTAATGTTAAATGTATATTGCGATATAGTATTACCTAAACCATCACCCACTAACTTTTTAAAACCTCCAAATGCTGCTAGGTCGGCTGTTCCATTGTTCAAATACAAATCGTAAGGGTACGATAAAAATTTGGTGGAAGCTGTATCAAAAGCATCTAAATACAAACGAGTTGGAGAATAATACAATGGATCAGCTGGTTGTATTTCACTTATTATAAGTTCGGCTTTATGTATTATTTTGTTAGGGAAATTTTTTATGAATGGTATTCTTATTTTAGCGAAGCTACCAGGAGTGCTTTCCAAATATATTTGATTATCGATGCCAGGATTACTTGCAGCTGCTAATGCTGAACCTGTAATATTGCGATTAATATAATTAGTACCAGCACTTACATAAGCACTAAATAAGTTTGCATTGTAATAAAAGAAATCGGCAGTTGTATCTATTACACCATTTTTGCGGTAGCGGTACCACATTTCTAACCTCGAATTAATGTTGGCCGATAAGGTAAACCGCATAATAGATTTGCCATTAATAGCCTCTACATAAAAGCCCTTAAACTCTGTATTATAAGTAGCAGGTGTGTTAAATGCATTGCTAGTATCTTTCGATAACATTCGTTTGCCGTAAGCAATACCTTGTGCAGTATTTAAGGGTATTCTTAATTGGTTTGTAGTACTGTCAATTAGGTTTTTTAGCTTTATCCTTTTTACATCATCTATATTATTAGGTGCAATAGTAATGCTGCCTAATTTGTTAGGCAAGTAAGGTATATTGGGGTTTACAGCAATTCGGTAAGCTGAATCGGCTTTAAATTTTGTACTGGTATTATCAATTTCATATACATTAAATGTGGTGGGTGTAGTGCTATCGCCATAAATGCCACTAGCATTGGTACTGTTAAATAAACCAAGGCAAACAAAAGCTGAGTCAAATCCGTTATTACTCATTTGTGCTATACTGTCTTTTGGGGCTTTCCAGCTAAATTGGCCAGTGGGTTGAAACTGTATAAAAAACGAAGCATTAGTTGTACCAAATGCACTTGAGCTTGGCAAACTACCGGCATAAAAATCATCGTTCTTAAGTAGGGTAGTGGTATCTGTGAAAATACCATTTTCGGCAGTTATGCTAAATGTATCGGTTGCAAATGTATTTACATTATCTACAACAGGTATCAAATCTTGTCCAATGGTTGTACTATCTATTTTGGTACAATAGCTAAATGCTGTGCAAATAAGGGAGAGAGAAAATAATTGTTTAAAAATTGTCATAAATTAATAGTGTTGTGCTTATAGGTAGGACGTAATATTATTTGGCAAGGTCGTTATACAATTGCAAATAATCTGTTAAATCACTTTCGGGGTTAAATGGCAGCACTTTTTTTCCTTTCACTTTTGTAAATGCAGTAGCTAGTTTTTTATCAATATTAGCAGCACCAAATGTAATGGCATCGGCATAAGTAGCTCCTGTGGCATACATTGCATTATTATTATTTTCTTTAAGCGAAGTAATGTTTTTTACAAATTCATTTATTTCTATTCGCTTCGCAAAATCTTTTTCAAATTTATCGGTAAATGTATTTTCACCTATGGTGTAAATAACTTTGCTATTATTAAACACTGGATCTTTTTTGTAAGCCGTTTTTATAAACATGGGTATAAGTCCAGTCATCCAACCACTACAATGAATAATATCGGGTGGCCAACCAAACTTACGTACTGTTTCTAATGCACCTTTGCTGTAGAATATGGTACGTAATCCATTATCATCGTACCATTTATCATTATCATCGGTGAAGGGTTGTTTACGTTTAAAAAACTCATCGTTATCTAAAAAATATACTTGTAACCTAGCATTTGGCAAACTTGCCACTTTTATTTGTAAGGGATAATCATCATTATCAATACTTACATTAATACCCGAAAGCCTTACCACTTCGTGTAATTTGTGGCGACGTTCATTTATGGCAGCAAACCTTGGCATTATGCATCGTACTTCAAAGTTACTTTCGTTCATTTTAACTGCTAGGCGGTTGGCCATTTCAGCAAACTCAGTAAGTTCGAGGTAAGGCGACATTTCATTTGCAATAAATAAAATTCGTGTTTTGGTGGACATGTACTATTGTTTTTTTTGGGAAAGATTGCAAAGGTACAAAAAAAATTACAGATGGTGTTTTGGGTAATATATTAATCAAAAATTTATGTATTTTGCAATTATGATTATTTGCAACACTTTAGAGGAATTAAATACTCAATTGGGTGATTATAAAAAGCTTGTATATACCATTGGCTTTGTACCTACAATGGGTGCATTGCATGCAGGGCATATTAGTTTAATAAAAGCTGCTGCTTTGCATAATAATGTGGTGGTTTGTAGCCTATTTGTAAACCCTACCCAATTCAACAACCCTGCCGATTATAATAAATACCCCTCAACGTTAGATAAAGATATTGAATTGTTGCAACAAAATGGGTGTACACTATTATTTGCACCAACGGTGCTAACTATGTACCCCAAAGGGTTACAAGCATTAGCCACTTACAACTTAGGCTATATAGAAACAGTATACGACGGTGCTTATAGGCCCGGGCATTTTCAAGGTGTGTGTACAGTAGTGCAACGTTTGTTTGAAATGGTACAACCCAACACTGCCTACTTTGGGCTTAAAGATTACCAACAATGTATGGTAATAAAAAAATTAGTGCAGCTAATGCAATGGGAACATAAACTACACCTACACTTACAACCTACCTTACGTGAAACCGATGGGTTAGCAATGAGTAGCCGTAACATGAGGCTAACCCAACAGCAACGAAAACAAGCACCTATTATATACCAACAATTGCAATATATAAAAAATAATATTACCGCAAATAATATTGAAATAGTAATAGCAAAAGCAAAACAAGAAATTACTAACGGTGGATTTAAAATTGATTATTTGGATATAGCCACTAGCAGTACTTTAGCACCAATTACTAACTGGAATGTAAGCCAGCAAATGGTTTGCCTATTTGCTGGGCTTATAGGTGAAGTAAGGTTAATAGATAATATTGTGATGGAGTATGTAGTAGCATAAATGCTACTAATGTATTTTTATAAATATTAAAAACACTTGTTTATTATTTTTATTTTAACTTGCTATTATAATGGCTACCGTAAAAATAAATACTGCCTATAACGTACCAATTGACTTTGAATTATCGGGGTTAGATCGTCGTTTTTTTGCTTGGTTAATTGACTTTGGTATTCGGTTTTTTTACCTTTTAATAGTTGGTTACTTTATAAGAAGTATTACGTTTAATGACTCCTTAAGCTACGAAGCTATAGAGGAACGAAAAATTGTGTATCAGGTATTATTAATGTTACCCTTGTTTTTTTATTTTCTCTTATTTGAAGTTTTTTTTAACGGACAAAGCATTGGTAAAGCCATTTTAAAAATAAGAGTGGTGAGTATTGAAGGGTATAAACCTACTGTAATTCAATACTTAACCCGATGGATACTGCGATTAGTTGATTTGGGTTTTATAAGCCTTGGCGTATTAACGGCTGGCAGTATATACACTAATTGGATTGGTGTATTGTTTATAATACCTAATATAATTGCCATTATAATGCTCGTAAATAGTAAGGCCGAACAACGGCTTGGCGACATTGTAAGTGGTACAGTAGTTATAAAGCTAAAGCCTACTACAATGCTTAGTGATACTATATTTGAAAATGTAAGCAAAACCTACAAAGTAGTATATACCAATGTACTCAAACTTAGTGATAGAGATATAACTATTATAAAAACGGCACTTCAAAATTATGATAAAAGTGGTAACGATAATACCCTTTGGCTTATAACCGATAAGCTAAAAACAGTGCTAGATATAACACAAGTAAACGAACCCTATTATATGTTAGAGACGGTACTTAAAGATTATAATTACCTTACTTCAAATTAAAATTTGCTCTTTATTTTTTTGTTATTTTACCTTCGGTAAAAAGCAAATTGCCATTGGGAAAATCTTGTTCCGTTAATTGTTTGATGGTATAGAAAGCATCTTTATTAGTTTGGTCAAGTACGGGGCCACCTTCACCAAACTGCTTGCCACTTACAATTTCAGCTGATACAAAGTCACCTTTTTGGTTTACTTGCAATTGGAGTAAACTTGCATTGCCACTTGCACCACCTAAGCTAAACTTGCCATAAGTACAAAAGTTACCCAGGCTGTATGCAATAAATTTATTGTTGTACAACTCCATAGCACGGTTTACATGTGGCCCATGGCCTAATACAATATCAGCACCAGCATCTATCATTTTATGAGCAAAGTCATACACATTTCCACGGTTTTGCCCATAAAATATTTCTGTTTTTTTAGGCACATGTTGCCTATCAATACCCTCAGCACCACCATGAAAACTAACAATTACAATGTGGCATTTTTTCTTTAGTTGCTTAACAATAGCAATAGCATTTGGTATATCATTCATATTAACTGAGCCTTTGTGTGGTGCAAAAGCAGCTAAACCTATTTGTAAGTTTTTTATTGTAATTGTAGCAGTTGGTTTGGTAATAAAACCTGCATATTGTAATGGTAAAGCTGCTAATACTTCGTTGGTGCTTTTGAGTCCAACATCGCCAAAATCGGCTACATGGTTGTTGGCAACACTGAGCAAATCAAAACCATTGTCAACAAAATATTGAGCCATGTAAGTAGGTTGCCTAAAGCAATATACTTGCCCTCCACTACCTTTGGGTGTGCCTCCACTATTTAAAAATACACCCTCAGCATTACCAAATGTAATATCTGCATTTTTTAATATTTCGGTATAGCCTTTCAGCAAATCTTTACCCTCATTGGGTGGCATATTAATGGTAGTAGGGTAGTTGGTGCCAAACATAATATCACCTACTGCATTTATACTTATAGTATCGGGTAGTGCTGGTGGTAGCAATGTATCTAATATCTTACTGGTATTAGGTTGTAATAAGTTAGGTGTAGTGGTTGCTGTATTATTTTTGCCTTGGCAAGCAAATAATATAATGGACAAATTGAGTAAGGTAATTAGTTTCATTAGTGGTTATATTAGGGGTAATTTAAATAGTTTAGTAAGGTGTAGTTTTATCAGTATCGTTTTCTATTTTTAACCGTTTAGGTTTAAGCATTTTTAAGCTATCTTTTATTAGTTGTAAGCTGTCTTTTTTGTACAAGTTATACTTTACCAATTTCATACTATCGGCTCTAAGTTTAAGTAGTAGCATACTATTTATTTCCGCATTTTTTGCTGTGTCTTTACCTTCTTCGGCTTCGTACTCAAATGGGTAATCGCCAAATAAATAAGCCATTTGCATAGTGCCATAATTAGCTTTATTATATTTGTTGCCTAGGCAAATAATAGTTGCACTATCCTGCAATAAACGTATAAATGCATTGTTGTTGCCATGCCACCAACCGTTGTGAAATATTATTTTTTTACCATTTACAAAATTGAGCATACGCCAACCTAAGCCATAGTTTTTAATACCAGGCTTTTCATTACTATAGGGTATAAATGCCAAGGCTTTTGTAGCATCGGTTAGTAAGGCATTGCTGTACCAAGCCTGATCCCATTTGTACAAATCTTTTACAGTACTGTAAATGTTTTTGTCGCCATATACACCATCTAAGTTTTCCCATTTTATTTTATTGCCTCGCCAATCATAACTAGGAATAGCTGTGGCAGTATCTTTGAGGGTAAATACGTAAGTATCGTTCATTTGCAGTGGAGCAAATATTTGTTGGTACATAAATTTGGGGTACGGCAATCCACTTGCTTTTTCTATTACCAAAGCTAGCATTGCATAGTTGGTATTGCAGTAATTAAATTTAGTATCGGGTGCAAAATTTAAGGGCGGTTTTATAGTTGCTAATTGATTAAGCACATCTGTATTGGTGGCTAATGCAGTACTATGCCAACCCCAGTTTACAAGGTTGTGTACATAGTTAGCCAAGCCTGCACGGTGGCTCAGCAACATTTTAATAGTAATAGTAGGGTAGGGGAAAGTAGGTAAATATTTTACCACATAATCATCAATACTAAGTTTGCCTTGCTGTTGCAATAGCAGTATAGCTGCTGCTGTAAAGGTTTTGCTTACCGATGCTAAGTGTAAGGCACTATGTTCATTCATTGGTTGACTAGTTGTAGCATTTAGCCTTTCAGTACCATTATAACTTTCGTAAAGTATTACCCCATTTTTGGCAATTAAAAATTGCCCGTTCAAATTTTTGCTCAGTATATTTTTATAATAATCATCAATTAACGAACTCCAATTAGTAGCAACGGCATTAGGTAATATACTGTAAGATATATTAATGGGAATAATGGTAGGCACAAATTCGGTAGTTGTAGCACTTGTGGCAGCTTTCTGTTTGCATGACAATGTAAAGTTGCATATTAAAACAATACTAATTAGTAAAAGCAGTTTGGTAAAAGGCATAGTTGATATTATAAAAAAACGAACGAATTAAATACTACAAAGTATCTTTGAGGCTGTAAATATAACAAAAACTGTGTATGCAAACAAGTTACCCTAAAGAGAAAATAAAAATATTGCTATTAGAAAATGTGAGTAATGTAGCCGTACAAAAATTTGAAGCAGAAGGCTATACCAATATTAAAAAGTTGAACGGTGCTGTAAGTGAGGCTGAACTTATAGCTGCTATTAAAGATGTACATATACTTGGCATACGTAGCAAAACCTTAGTAACCAAAGCCGTATTAAAAGAAGCAAAAAAGCTGCAAGCAATTGGTTGTTTTTGTATTGGCATTAACCAAGTAGCTATAGATGAAGCCACTCATAATGGTGTGGCAGTATTTAATGCACCCTACAGTAATACCCGTAGTGTAGCAGAGTTGGTAATAGGTGCTGCCATAATGCTAATACGAAAAATACCCGAAAAAAATGCTGCAGCACATAATGGGATATGGCTTAAAGATGCTACCGGTTCGTATGAGTTGCGGGGCAAAACAATAGGTATAATTGGCTATGGTAACATTGGTAGCCAAGTAAGTGTATTGGCTGAGGCCTTGGGTATGAAAGTACTGTTTTATGATATAGAAACTAAAATGCCATTGGGTAATGCAACCGATAGTAAAGTATTAAAAACCTTACTACAACAAGCCGATATTGTAACCCTACATGTACCCGAAATAAATAGTACTAATAATTTAATAAATAAAAATAACCTTAAATTTTTTAAAAAGGAAGCCATACTAATTAACTACTCAAGGGGAACAGTGGTGGACTTAAAAGCTTTGCACCAAGCACTTGTAGCCAATACCTTAGGCGGGGCTGCTATTGACGTGTTTCCTATAGAACCCGAAAAAAATGGAGAAGCTTTTACTACACCATTACAAGGTTTGCCCAATGTATTGCTTACGCCACATATAGGCGGTAGTACACAAGAGGCTCAGCATAATATTGGTGAAGATGTGAGTACCAAATTATTTAATTACATAGAAAAAGGATTGACTTATGGCAGCCACACCGTACCAGCATTGAGTTTGCCGTTGCAAGAAGCCACTCACCGCATATTGCATATACATAAAAATGTGCCGGGTGTACTTGGGCAAATAAATACTACACTCAGTAAAAATAATGTAAATATTGTAGGGCAGTACCTAAAAACGAATGAAGCAATTGGTTATGTAGTACTTGATGTTGATAAAAAATTAAGTGCCAAAGCCATTGAATTATTACGAGAAATAAAAGAGACGATAAAAGTTAGGGTGTTGTATTAAGTTAGAAATAGATGAAGCATAAAGCATGGGTTAACTAAAAACTATAGTTTATACTCAAACTCACCCCAGCACTTTGTGGTACAAACCTACATACACCACCTAAGCAAACCAAACCTCCACGTTGCCGCCCATAATTGGCTTGAAGCCTTAGTGCATTTACCTTGTAGGCAATACCTGCATTATAAAAGTGTAGTTTTTGGTTAGTATTTGTATTTCCATAATTGTACAAATCGGTTATATAAAATGTATAACGGCTACCATAATTATACTCTAATAATGCTGCTGCCCAATTTCTATTTTCGCCATTAGCCCATTGGTGTTGCAGCTCTTGCCTTATCGAATTTCCTTTTTTTAGTTTTATAATATTTTCTACAACTACAGTATTTGCAGCAACTGTTCCTACTGTTTCGGCAACATACTTTGCATTATAGTATTGGTTAAGGTAGGTAAGTATTGTGGTTAATTTTGGGGTCCATTTTTTTCTAACCTCTGTACCTAGCTCACTATAATACTTAACGCCAAATGCTGCTAAGTTGGCTTTATACTTACGTTCGGCAGCAATGTAGGTACCTTGCAATCCGTGGTATTGTGCAAAGTTGAGGGTAAGTGTAGTCCCTAATTTTCCACCTAATTTCGATTTTGGCTTTAGCTGATATACGGCTTCCACCTGTCCGCCAATTTCGCCAGCTTTGTTACGGTCGGGCTCAAAGCCAATATTGGGTTGTGCAGCATATACATATATATTGGTGAGGCTATAATCGTACTGTTTGGTAAGCGAAGGAGTGTAATTTACTATACCTTGGTTATATATATTGCCCATATAATTACGTTGGCTATATATACCAAAATTTTCTAACCGCCTAAAGTTGCCACTTATACCAAACCCTTTTTTAGAGTACGATGCATTGAGTAAATAAGCATCACCATCAAACTGAAATTGGGGTTTTATGTTGCCAAACTCTACCAATGCATCTGCCGATTTAAAAGCATATTCTACATCGGCTTGGAAAGCTCCTAACTGCATACTTGCCCTTGCCGAAGTTAAATAAGTATTGGCTTTTACTGCATTTATTATACTTGGGTTATTTCTATTTACAATACTGCCACCAATAGTGTATTGGGCTTTTTTTGCTTTTAGTAATTGTGTTATATTAGCTTCGGCATTTACCCCAAATATGCTACCATCGGCTACTTGAAAGCCTAACCCATTACGTTGCTTGCCATACAAAGCAGTTAGTTCAATATTATTAGTTGGGTGGTACTTTACTTTAGCACCTACTATGGAGTTGGCTATACCAAGTTGCCTATCTTCCCAGCTACGGAGTACTAATCCACTACCAAACTGTTCGTAAAAATGACCTACTGTTACATCAATACCAACAGTATCATTTTTATAATTGGCATAGTAAGTGGCTAAGTTTGCTCCTTTAAATGTGGGTGCATAGTTAAGTATAGCTTTGCTTTGGTATGCCTCGGCTTGTAAGCCAAATGTAAATTTTTTGGCTGCATAATCTAACCTAAGGTAATTGTTAGATCGTACTTTATTTTTAGCTTCAATAGGGTCTAATTTTATTTTTGCATCATTAGTGTACCATACAATATTGCTTTCCAACCCACCGCTAAGCTGTGCTAGTACAGTGTTACAAGCTATAAGTAAAGCAATACTAACAATTGTATTTTTTGTAAAATGCATTATTGAGTTGCTTTATTTAATACCAACAACAATTCATCTTCATCGCCAGCTACATAGCCTGAATGTTTGTATATAATTTCGCCATTTTGTATTACTAACAGGTAAGGTATATTGGCAAAATTATACTGCCGCTTAAGGTCCTGATTTTTATCTAATAGGGTTGTAAACGACCAACCTTTTCCATTTATTAAGGGTAGTACTTTTTTGGTGGTTCTGCTATCATCTTCAGATATTGCATAAATGTGAAAAGCTGTATCATTTTTTAAGGTACTTAATTTGTCGTTAAGGTTGGTTAACTCGTTTATACAAGGGCCACACCAAGTAGCCCAAAATACTAATACTACAGGTTTCTTATTGGGCATATAAAATGCCGAAGTATTAAACATTTTGCCGTAGGCATCAGTAATATTAATGGCTACCTTTTGTTGGGCTTGTAAGCTACAACTAGCTACTACAGCCCAACAGGCTACTACATATTTGGTAAGCATATTGTAAGGCTTATATATTTTCAAAGTCTTTTACCTCACCCAACTTGGCTGTTTGTACATTTATAACCTTACCAGTAGCATCGGTTATAAAGGCAACTATTCTTGTATTAGTGGTATTGCTAACATTGGTAGGTAAAGCTAAGTTATAGGCTTTAGTAACCAATGCACCAGTATTAGCTACATCGTCACCAGCTAATGGTGTTACTACATTTCGTAATACCCCATTATACTTAAAGTTAGGTATGCTTGATAAGCCACCATACAAATTTGCCGAATAATTACTTTGGGTATTGTACAAATTATCTTCTACAATATATACATGCAATTTGGTATTAGTAGTAATAGTTTGTTTGTACGATAGCTTAATAGTAGCAGCAATTGTACCACCGCTATTGGTACTACTTATAGCTAAGCCAGTAGTAGTAATAGGTTGTATTAAGTTAAGTACTTGGGCTACATTATCATACTGTGGGGCTGTCCAACTTGTAGTACGGTTTATATTGCCAGTAGGTACACCACTTACACCAAGGCTAGCAGCCAAACTGTTACCAGTAGCACTTATAAACGGATCGTTGTTAAATAAATGTATACCAACTACCACTGCTTTGGTAGTTTGTTGCTCTAACAAATCAACACCATACAATAGCCTTGGGCAGTTGCCACACCAAGTGCCACTATACTCCTCCACCAAAACATTGTGTACAAACCCAGTGGTTACAACGGGTGCAGCAGTTACTTGTAACGTTATTACATTAGTGGTAAGTGTACCTTTGGTAGCAAATACCGCATAAGTACCAACAGTGGTAAATTTAAACGTATCGGCAACTATTACGGTGCCATTAATATACAGCTTACTTGCAGCAGTTACATTAGCATTATTAATTGACGAAAGTACGGTAAACTTAACCGTTTTGTTGGTTTGTAGGCTTGTTTGGTCGGCTACTACAGTTATAGTTTCAGCTACTGGTGTATCAAATTTTGATTCTGTTTTGGTACATGATGTTACAAAACAAAGCAGCATAATAGCTGATAATAAACGAGTTACATTTTTCATTGAATATTTTTTTTAATAATTGTAATAAGGATTTACGTTATATACGTATAAGTAGTACGTAGCTATTTACAAAACCTTACAATTATTTGTACTTATTTTTTTTATATGCCTAGGCGGATGCATTTTTAATTATTTAATTCAATTTAAAAAGGTTGGTAAATAGCCTTAAAATTGATAAATTGACTATGTAAATTATTGTTCTAAAGCTTGGTATATGGCTTGTTTAATAAGTTGAGGGTGTGTCCAAGGCACAAAGTGAGTCATACTATCTACTTTTATAATAGTAACTTTTGTTTGGGTAAGCATTTTTTGTGCAAAGGCAGCATTTGCTGGGCTAACGAGTACATCTTTCCCACCATGTATAAGGGTAACAGGTATTTTTATTTGTTGCCAAAGTGGCAACATTTTTATTAATTCATCTTTTAAGTATAGTATTTCTTTGTTAGATGCTTTAAATGAATTGGGCAATAATATATTAAGGGGAGTAAAATTGAGGGGTACTCTAAACCACTTTTCTCGTGGTTCTAAGTAGGGCGATATAGAGCCTGCAACTATTATTAAATTATCAATTAGGGTTGGGTAATCCATTGCCATACGTGCTATTAATGGGCCACCTAAGCTATGCCCAATCAGTACTATTTTTTTGTTTGTTAGTTTATATTTTTCTACTACAGGTTTTAAAAGTGCAGCTTGTACCTCCAACGATTTTTCGCCTTCACCAAAATTGGAGTTGCCAAAACCAGCCCTATCAACTGCTACTATTTTTACTTTTGAAAGTAATACAGTATCTTTCATAAAGTCAACAAATGCACTCCAACTACCTGGCGAACCATGTACAAATAGGGAAACTGGCAAACTGTCGGTACCAATTGCGGCATAGTTAATAGTACGGTTCAATATGGTATAATGGTGTTGTATTGGTTTGCTAGTATAACCAGCAAATGCTTTGTCAACTTGCTTTTGAGTAAGCCTAAATGAAAAACAACCCGTTGTAAAAAGACTCATAATAACCAAGCAACAATATATAATTAAAAGTACTTTCACTAGCTTTTTTATTTTGTGTAACATAACAAATGTAAAAATAACAAGATTTACAGTAGCAGTAATTTTTTAAAAGTTGATAAAAATATTAAAAATAGCTTTGAAATTTATATATAACCAGGTTTATTAAAAATAGTGTGGTGTTTGTGCAAATTTATTTAATGTAAAAAATTAAAAATTAATATTTTGGGGCTGTCAACAGCAAACCATTTATCAGCTTATGTTCACCGCCCATTACATAAACCTACTCAGCCTTTGGCTTCGTAGGTGTTATTACATTAAGCGGTGCAGCCATTCAGCAATATAATTTCAATTAAGCTTTTGGGTACAATAATGGTTAGTTTACATTGCTGTTTTTTTAACATTCTTTCTATTTTTACATGCTAGTTAAATTGTAATTTTATGATATGATAAATTTAAAACCAATCGTTTTTTTATTAATTGCCTTGCAAACAACTATTTTTAGCGAAGCACAAATAAAAAATACACTAACCGCACAACAAACAATTGATAATGCCATTACTGAAATTGGAACAACCCATAAAAAAGTATTTGTAAAGTTTAGTGCAAGTTGGTGTGGTTGGTGCAAAAAAATGGAAGCTGCGCTGCTCGACAATACTGTAGCACCAATACTAAATAAGTACTATGTATTTGCCACTTTGGTGGTGGAAGAAGCAAAAAAAGATAGTGCTTTAGAAAATGCAGGTGGGCGTAAACTTAAAGCTAAATATGGCGGTGCTACTATGGGATTGCCGTATTGGTGTGTACTTGATGGTAACCAAAATTTAATTGCCAATAGCAAAATTAAAAAAAGCGGTAATGCCTTATTAGGCGAAGGTAATAATGTTGGTTGCCCAACTGAAGGTAGCGAAATTGATTATTTTTTGTATGTACTAAAGCAAACTAGCATTATAACCAATGCTGAGTTGGCTATAGTAAAAGCAAGGTTTTTATTGATTGGTGGCAGTTAAGCTTTACCTAAATTTACTAGAAATGGTGTAACAAACTTTATCATTAATTCTAACAAAGGTTTCGGCATTTATTTTTCGTAGTTGCTTAAGTTTACGTTTGTTAAGTAGTTTGCCTTGTTCGTTATAATACTGTGGTTGTTTGTAAAAGTGTAATACATAATATTTAGTTTTTTGGTTAAATATAAATCGTTTGGCATGTATAGCTATGCATAACAAATTATACTTTTTACCGTCTATATAATACTCCAAAGTATTAACCCAAGTGCAATTAATTTTTTGCATTTCATTTATTAAATTTACTATAGTGTTGGCCTTGTAGCCAAATTTTTGTAAAGTATCAACTAGTCTATTTTCTTTATAATTAAATTCATAAATGTAATGTATTGCCTCTGTTTTTAACTCGAGTGATATATCGGTAAGTCCCCAATTGGTAAATGCTATAGCTATATTATTTGGCTTATTTGCCGTATCATATAATTTTTGTATTTTTTGTAAAGTAGCTTCGTTTTTTGTATAATACTTTTGTGGAAACGATTTGGAAACCTTACAACTTACACACAGCATTAGCCCCAATAAATAAATAAATATATGCGGTAATTTAAGGGGTACTGTTTTCATTTTTTTTGGTATAAGTGTACCCATACAATATTTTTTGAAAGGTTGTAAAGGCTACTTCTTTAATAGTTATGTAGCCACCATCCCAATATTGTAGGGTTATAGTATTGGTGTTAGTATTAAGGTATATTTTTTGTAATACTACAAAATGTGTGGGTAATAAACGTTTATATTTAGCATGGTTTTTTTTACGAAGTAAGCCATTGTTAAGGTATAAATATACTTCGCCTATTTGCAATTTATTTTGCAATGTATTTACAATTGAAGCTTTATTGAGGAGCAATAAATCACTACCTTTTGAGTAAGTTTTGTACTTACATAGTTGCCTAAGTATTCGGTTAAATTTGTGTAAGCTACTAGCCGCCCATCGGGTATTTTCATCGCCGGGTTCATACTTCATATTAAACCAATTAAGGTAGCATTTAAAGTCATTAGCTAAAGTTAAAAACCAAATTTGCTCAGCAGGATTATTATCCAAATCGCCACTAAATTGTATAAGCCCTGCAGCTTGTAGTATAGCACTTGATGGTTGCAAGTGTACCTTTCTATAATAAGCCTCACCTTTGTTGTAAAGCGTTACCATGCATTGCACATACCTTAAGGGTTCATTTATTAAGCAAGTATATGATACTGCCGCAAAAGCACAAAAGTTAGTACCACGGCCAGTATTTATTTGTAAAGGAAACTGTACATTACGTTTTAAATTTTGTAAAAATATTGTAGGCTTTACATTTACCCAATAGCTACTCTGGCTAAGGGTTTGTACACTATCTAAATATGCCAGAGCTGCTTTTTGTACTGCTGTATTTATAGTATTATTTGGTATATCATTTTGTGCTTTAGCACTTAAATTAATTAATAAAATACAACTGTAAATTAGTATACTTTTAAATATTTTATTATGTATCATTTTTATTTCAACATTAGTTTTTCTAACCTTAATAACCTTGCTTCAAGTGTTGTTATTTGGTGGGCTTGATTGCTTATTGTTGTTGCTTGTTGGTTTATTATTTGTTGTTGTTCTTGTATTGCTTTTACAGTAATTGCAGTAAGGTAATTATAATTTAAGCCTAACCTTACTTCACCTTTTTCATTAGTTTTTGTAGGTGTAGCATTGGGAAAATATTGTTGTACATCTTGTGCCATAAAGCCCATAATTAATGGGTCGGTATTGCTGTTATCAGTGTACTTATAATTATATACAGGTATTTTTGTTAGTTGCTGTAATACGCTATTGGTAAGGGTTATATCTTTTTTTAAGCGTAAGTCGGAGGCTACTATGTAACTGCCACTACTATTTTGTATGTACCCTTTGTTAGTGCCATTATACATAAAGTTAAAGTCGGGTGCAGCCACTGTATTATCTAACCACATATCCCAATGGTTGGTGTTGAGGCTATTTTCCAATCCTATACCTCTTGTTGCTGTGGTGTTAGTTTGCTTTACTTGCAATCTACTTTCGTTAGTTGTTATCCCAGGCTGTTTGTTTATACCCATTTCGCCACTTGTGTTATGCAATCGTATATTCCAAGTACTTACTGTTGTGTTATAAAAACCAAAATAAGTATCATTTTCCAAACCCATAAATGCTCTATCAGCTGTACCTGCATTATTAGTAAATGCAACACCATGTGCAAGTCCGCCAGTGAGGTTTCCTCTAAATCGTAATCGGCCATTTCCTATTTCTAACTTTTCGGTTGGGTCAGTTACACCTATACCAACTTTTGTATCTTGTGGGGCATTATTTTTATTTTTTATACTACCAATTACTACGGCATTGCTTACACTTACATAAGCATTTGAGCCTATGGCTGTTGCATTTTTTAAGCCAATACTTGCTACATCGGCTAATGCACCTAGGGCAGTATTGTTAGAGCCACTATCGTTTGTGTTTAATGTATGGTCGCCAATTGCAGTGTTATTAATACCATAACTATTATTATACATAGCACTATGGCCAACAGCTACATTGTTGATACCAGTAGTATCATTTTGCAAACTAAAGGGTCCAATGGCTACATTATTATCAAATTTGTAATGGTTAAATAATGTAGCGAACCCAATAGCAATATTTGAAGTTCCCGTTATATTTTTATTGAGGCTATAGGAGCCAATACCTACATTTTCGTTACCAATTGTATTGTTAGTTAAGGTTTGAAAACCAACACCCAAGTTATCCGAGCCTGATGTATTGGCAGCTAACGATTTGCTACCAATAGCTGTATTGTTAGCCCCTTCTGTAGGAAACATAGTGCCAGTACCATTATTAGCTAATGCATAATCGCCAATGGCAATTAAGCCAGTTTTGTTTTGTGCTATTGTTAAGGCACTTCGGCCTAAAGCAATATTATCGCTACCACTTGTATCGCTTAGTAATGCTTTGAACCCAACCGCAATATTATGCGATCCAGTTGTGTTACTATACAAGGCCAATTCGCCAATAGCTACATTATTGGTAGCACCACTACTTAGCAAGTTGCCTTGTAATGCATTGCTACCAATGGCTACATTTTGAGTACTCAATTTAGCATTTTGCATAGCAGCAAACCCTATGGCAGTATTGCTACTACCCAATGTATTATTTTGTAAAGCATTAGTACCAATTGCAGTATTATTGTCGGCTTTATTTTGTGCTAATGTGTTAGCACCAAATGCCGTTGTACCAACACCTTGCCCTACAATACCACTATTTGTTTTGTAGCCAAATGTTGTTACGTCATTTTGAAAATCTATAAACCCCGCATTAAAATTATTTACTCTAAATCGTAATGAAGTATTGTCGGTAGTGCCAATAAAATTTGTTGAAGTATTAGTAGCTGCATTACCAGTAAGTAGCCAAGCTTGTTGGGCACTTGCAGGTTGCAACCACACCCATACTAAGCCATTATAATAATGAAAGCCAATACTATCTGGTGCATTTTGATATATTAGCAAACCTGCTACAGGAGTGGTTATGGTATTTTTTTGCAGCTTTGTCATACGTGGAGTAAGTATGCCTTTGTCAATACTCTTTACATCCAATATTGCACTATTGTTAGCTATACTACCATCGGTATTAATGGCTACACTTTGTGCATTTAATGTATTTGCAAAAAGGGTAATAATTAGTAAAATATTGCATAAAAGTATCTTTAACATTTTTTATGTTTTTTGTATGAGTGTGGGTACAAAGGTAAGTTTAAATTTACTTTCATTTTTTATTGTACATTTTAATTTAGCATTGATTTTTTTTTAAAAAAATGTATTGAAAACTAAAAAGGCAACTAGATTTTTCTAGTTGCCTTAGTATTCAATTATAATCGATAATTAAAAATTATTTAGTACCTGTACATTTCACCTTTAAACGGTCCTACTTTGCTTATACCTAAGTATCCTGCTTGCTCAGTAGTTAACTCGTCTAATACTACACCTATTTTTTCGAGGTGTAATCTTGCTACTTTTTCATCCAATATTTTTGGTAATACATATACCTTGTTTTCGTAGTTAGCAAAGTTAGTCCAAAGTTCAATTTGTGCTAAAGTTTGGTTAGTAAATGAGTTGCTCATTACAAAGCTAGGATGCCCAGTAGCACAACCTAGGTTTACCAATCTACCTTCGGCAAGTACTATTACATCGTTACCATTAATGTTGTACAAATCTACTTGTGGTTTTATAGTATCTTTAGTATCGCCATAAGCACCATTTAACCAAGCCATATCTATTTCAATATCAAAGTGACCTATGTTACATACAATTGCTTTGTCTTTCATTGCACGGAAGTGAGGCTCAGTTATAAGGTCTCTACAACCACTTGCAGTTACAATTATATCGGCTTCTTTTACTGCGTCAATCATTTTTTTAACTTCAAATCCATCCATTGCAGCTTGTAAAGCACATATTGGATCAATTTCGGTTACAATAACACGGCAACCAGCACCACGTAAACTCATAGCACTACCTTTACCTACATCACCGTAACCACCTACTACGGCTACTTTACCTGCCATCATTACATCTGTTGCTCTACGTATGGCATCAACCAAACTTTCTTGACATCCGTATTTGTTATCAAATTTGCTTTTGGTTACACTATCATTTACATTTATTGCAGGAATTGGTAAAGTACCTTTCGCCATTCTTTCGTACAAACGGTGTACACCTGTGGTTGTTTCTTCGCTTAAGCCTTTAATGTGGCTAATTAACTCAGGGTAAGTGTCAAATACCATATTAGTGAGGTCGCCACCATCGTCCAATATCATATTTAATGGCTTATCGGCTGCGCCAAAAAATAGTGTTTGCTCTATACACCAATCTGCCTCTTCTTGTGTTTGTCCTTTCCATGCAAATACACCAATACCTGCTGCTGCAATTGCTGCTGCTGCTTGGTCTTGTGTACTAAATATGTTACAACTACTCCACTTAACTTCTGCACCTAAGGCTACTAAAGTTTCAATAAGTACGGCAGTTTGTATGGTCATATGTAAGCAACCTGCTACTCTTGCACCTTTAAGTGGTTGGCCTGCTCCGTACTCGGTACGTAATGCCATAAGCCCTGGCATTTCAGCTTCGGCTAATCTTATTTCTTTTCGTCCCCAATCGGCTAGGGTAATATCAGCTACTTTGTAGCCCAATTTAAAATCAATTTTGTTTTCTAAAGTTGTCATAAATTAATATTTTTGCAAAAATAAGTTGATTAGTACAATTTTCTTAATAAATACCAAAATACAGAATAAAAGTATAATTTATAGTATATTTACAGAATAAGGGTTATTTTTATGGTGAAATAGAAAGTAATAACAGAAAAAGTAGGAATTGGATATTTTGCTAATGTGATAATGTGCTAATGTGATAATATGCTAATGTGCTAATATGCTAATATGATAATGTGATAATATGCTAATATGATAATGTGATAATGTGCTAATATGCTAATGTGCTAAAATGATAATGAGATAATTAGCTAATGTGCTAAAATGATAATGAGATAATTAGCTAATGTGCTAAAATGATAATGAGATAATTAGCTAATGTGCTAATGTGATAATATGCTAATGTGCTAATATGCTAATATGATAATGTGATAATATGCTAATGTGCTAAAATGATAATGAGATAATTAGCTAATGTGCTAATATGCTAATATGCTAAAATGATAAAGAGATAATTAGCTAATGTGAGAATTACTGATTTTGAGGATTTGGCATTGTTCTTTGCGAAAACTTTGCGAAAACTCTGCGAAAACTCTGAGAAAACTTTGCGAAAACTCTGCGAAAACTTTGCGATACTCTGCGATACTTATCGAAAACTCTAAAAAAAAAATTGCGATACCTATCAAACTTAACAACACAGAAATATATTTTAGCGAAGCAAAAAAAAATAAAAATGAAAGAAAAATTACAATTACCCGAGGGCTTAGATGAAAAGGATATTGCTATACTAAAAATACTACAAACCAATGCCAAAGCTACTATTGCAGATATTGCAAAAGCTATACACCTTAGCACCACACCAGTACATGACCGTATAAAAAGGCTTGAACTTACAGGAGTTATAAAGCAATATGCTACACTCCTTAACCCTATTAAAGTTAATAAAAACTTAATGGTAATATGCTATGTAAGCCTTAAAGAACATAACAAAAATGCAGGCACCAAATTTATAAAAAGTATATTAGATATGCCCGATGTAATTGAGTGTTATAGCATTAGTGGCGAATTTGATTTTATGCTTAAAGTAGTGGCAGCTAATATGGAAACCTATTATGACTTTCATGTAAACAAACTAAGCCAAGCCGATAATGTGGGGCATATACAAAGCGTATTTGTAATGGGTACTATTAAAGAAACTCCAATACTAATATAGGTTACAATTGGTTTACCTTATCAATATTACGGTACCTTTTTTAAATATCTTTTTACCCTTATAATCAATACCTTGTACTTGCCATACAAATGTTTGGTTATCCTGTGGTTCACCTTTAAATTTACCATCCCAGCCTTCACCAATTTTTGTACTCTTATACATTAGCTGTCCCCATCGGTTATATACTTCAAAGTAATCGTATTGCTTAAGCCCAACGGCTACTGGCAACATTATATCATTGCGGCCATCACTATTAGGTGTAAATGCTGTGGGTACAAATATATCAGGCTCTGTTTTAAATACAACAATATTAATGGTATCTAATGCAAAACATCCGTTAGTATCACTTACTCTTAAATAATAAGTTTGATTATTGCTCAATGTTGCTATTGGGTTACTTATTACATTATTACTCAAAAAATTATTTGGTGTCCATATATAATTAGTACCACCCGTACCTTGTAATTGTAGGGGTTGCCCTACTACTATAACTGTATCGGCTCCTGCAAAGGCTTTTATTGGTGGTATTACAATTACTTTTACGGTATCTTTTGCTGGTTTTTTACAACCTGTTGTATTGGTTGTACTTAGTATATAACTAGTAGTAGTTAATGGTTTGGCAGTAGGGGTAAGTGTATTAGCATTGGTTAATGTACTTGTTGGCGACCATACAAAGCTATTGCCAGTAACGATTCCATTAAGTACGGTACTAAAGCCGCTACAAATAATTACATCTGGTCCGGCATCCACAGTTGGGTAAGGAAATGCAGTTACAGTTATGCTATCTCTTGCTTGGCATTTGCCAATATTGGCTGTTACTACATATTTGGTAGGGCTACCTGTTGGTGTTGCTATGGGTTCCTTTATACTGCTACTGCTAAGTGTTGCACTTGGTGTCCATATAAAGGTGAGGGCATCGGTAGTGTTCCTTATTTTAAAATTATCTGTAAGGCATATTGTGGTATCGGCCATTACATCTATTGTTACAAAGTCTTTAACCCTTACAAGTACACTATCTCTTTGTATGCACCCTTGGTCGTTAGCGGTTACTATGTATTGGGTAGTTACTAATGGGTACACAAGTGGATTATTGGTATTAGCATTTATAATTCTATAATTAGGTAGCCAACTTGGGTTTCCACTGGTAAATGAACTTTGCAGTTGCAAGGTATCGATACTACATATTAAAGTATCTTTAAAGGGTAATGTTATAGAAGGTTTGTCAATGAGTACAATATTTTTTAACACCGTATCAATACAACCTTTGCTGTTGGTTATAATTAATTGCACATCGTAATTGCCTGCACTTGGGTAGGTATAAGTAGGATTTTGTAAGTGCGAAGTATCATTAAGTACAGGGGGGTTACCAAAGTCCCAACTCCAACTATTTACAAAACCAAAATTGGTTTTGGACGAATCTACAAATTGAATTGGCGATGTATAGCACACACCAACGTGGTTAAAATTAGGGAAGAATCCGGGGTAAATTCCAAACGGTCGGGTAGTACTGTCGCTACAAGGTTGCCCTCTGTTTACTACTAATTTAATTATAAAAATACCTGTATCGGGGAATGTATAAGTTGGATTTTGCAAACGAGACGTATCCGATAAAATGCCTGGCACACCAAAATCCCAAAAGTATGAAGTTATAACACCGCCATTAGTTGAAGCATTAAAAAATGTGTGGGTAAAACCATCACAAGTTACCGTTTCAAAATTGAGTAAAGCCTGTGGTATAGCACAATCATTAACTTGTACTATAAAATCTTTTTGGTGAATACCAATTAACATACCGTCTCTAAATTCACTAGCACATACACTTATAACATACCTGCCCAATGTGCTTGGCGCAATGCCACTAATAACACCAGTATTTTGATTAATACTTACTGTATTGCCCATAGGTACAGCAGCAGTGTAGGGATTAATATAGTTAACACTAGCATAGGGTGGGGCAGCAGGGGTGGCATAAGTACTACCTGTAGCAGCACCTCCTCCATAAGCATCACAAAATGCATAGGATAATGAATCGCCATCGGCATCGGTAGCTCCAAAGTTAAATGTAAAAGCATTGTTGTAGCATATTACCGATACGTTAATACTAAACTTAGGCGAACTATTATTTTGACTAATGGGTAAACTAACCACACCTGGTATAACTGCAGAGTAAGTAGACCCTGCACCACCTGTACTTGGGCTATTTACATTAACCAATCCATTAGTTATATCACTAGCTATACGGCAACAGGTTTGGTAGCTAATGGTATAGCCATTATTATTGTTAGGCAAATCAGTAGTAAATGTATAGTTACCTACAGCATAATTAAGGGTAGGTGGGTTACTAAGGCAAGTAGGAAAAGCATTTATAACCAATTGTGTACCACCAGTAATATCAATATTAGCAGTGCGATAACCACCTATTAAAGTATTACCATCATATATACCAATTGATACTGAATTGGGTAAGGCAGCCCCACTTGTATTGTCTTTAAACAGCTTAAGGGTAATTCTATAACTTTTAGAGTTAGAGGTGCTTCCAGCACCTAAATATTCATACACCATTTCGCCACCAATTACATGGGCAGCATAATTTTTGAGGCTAAATAACCCAAGTAATAAAATGAGTAATAATTTTTTCATTTAAGGCATTCAATTTTTTTTTATAAAAAAATTACATAAATAAGTTTTGTAAATTCTTATTGCCGTACTGGCACATAAATATACGAATAATTTGTTGTTTTGGTTAGCTACGCTAAAATATTATTTTTTTTGCAAAAAAAGGGGTAGGTATTTTATTGATTATACATACATAAAGGCAAATAAATAATTCAATTTTATTTCTTATTTATTTGTAAATTTACTCACTTTTATAAAAAAACAGATTTACAACTTTGTGAATCTAATTTTAAATTTGTACATTAGTGCATTACTGTATATTGTACATGGGGGTAAATAAATAAATATGGCAACAAAGACTGCAACAAAAGCAATAAAAAATATTGCAAAAACATCAACTAACGAATCGCTTATAACAAATGAAGTATTACTACAAAACTTAAAAAAATATTTTGGGTTCGATGAGTTTAAAGGCCTTCAAAAACAAGCCTTAGATTCCTTATTTTCCAACACCGATACATTTGTTATAATGCCAACTGGTGGTGGCAAAAGCCTTTGCTACCAACTACCAGCATTAATGAAAGAGGGTTGTGCAATTATAGTATCGCCACTTATTGCCTTAATGAAAAATCAGGTAGATTTAGTACGTGGTTATAGTAGCAAAGATAATGTAGCCCATTTTTTGAACAGCACCCTTAACAAAGCACAAATACAAGAAGTAAAAGATGACTTGATGAGTGGTGATTGTAAGCTACTATATGTGGCACCCGAAACACTAACTAAGGAAGTAAATATTGATTTTTTTAAAGGGGCTAATATTTCTTTTTTTGCTGTGGACGAAGCCCATTGTATAAGTGAATGGGGACACGACTTTAGACCCGAATACCGCCGATTACGTGAAATGATGGACTTTATAAACCCAGCATTACCTGTAATAGCATTAACGGCCACTGCTACTCCAAAAGTACAGAGTGATATAGAAAAAAACTTAGGATTACGTACTCCAAATGTAATGATTAGCAGCTTTAACCGAAGCAATTTGTATTACGAAGTATTGCCTAAAATAAATACGGAACAAACGATTAAAAGCATCGTAAAATTTATTAGTAAAAATAAAGGTAAAAGTGGAATCATATATACCTTAAACAGAAAAACAACCGAAGAATTAGCACTTATATTAGTAGCCAACAATATAAAAGCTGTGGCTTACCATGCAGGGTTAGACAGTAAGTTACGTGCCACTAGGCAAGATCAGTTTTTGAATGAAGATGTACAAGTAATAGTAGCCACCATAGCATTTGGAATGGGAATAGATAAGCCCGACATACGATTTGTAATACACTATAATATACCCAAATCAATAGAAAATTATTATCAAGAAACTGGCCGTGCCGGACGAGATGGATTGGAAGGAAAATGTTTGTTGTATTACTCACACAAAGATGTATCGAAACTAGAACATTTAATGAGAGATAAGCCCTTAACTGAAAGGGAAATTGGTGCACAACTTATTAATGAAACGGTAGCATTTTGCGAAACGAGTGTATGTCGCCGTAAGGTTGTACTGCATTATTTTGGTGAAACCTGGCCCGAAGAAAACTGTGGCAATTGCGATAACTGCCTTAACCCGAAAGAACGTACCGAAGCAAAAGATAATGTAGTGAAAGTATTAAAAGTTGTAAAAGCACTAAAAGAAGGCTTTGCAACTGAATATGCCGTAAGTATATTATTAGGTAAAATAACTACACAAATAAAAATGTTTCGCCATGAAGGAATGGCAGAATTTGGCATAGGCAAAACTGAACCCGAACATTACTGGAACTCACTAGTAAAACAGTTACTATTAGAGAATTTGATACGAAAAGATATAGAGGATTATGGGTTGCTTAAAATGACAGAGTTGGGCAATAAATTTTTGAAAAAGCCAAGTTCATTTATGGTAGTACCTAATAACCTATTTGAAGAAGCAAATGCCGATGACGATGAGGCACATGTAGAAACTGGCAGTAGTACAGGGGCAACCGACGATGTACTATTTGAAATGCTAAAAGCACTAAGACAAACAGAAGCAAAAAAAGTAGGGCTACCACCGTTTGTAATATTTTTAGAAAACAGTTTGCAAGATATGGCAACTTACTACCCAACTACCTTGGCTGAGTTGGAACGTTGCCAAGGCGTAAACAAAGGAAAAGCCATTAAATACGGAACATCATTCGTAAGCCTAATTGCGGAGTATGTAACGGAAAATAATATAGAAAAGCCTGACGACTTTGTAATGAAAAGTGTACTCAATAAAGGCAGTAATAAAATATATATTATACAAAATATTGACAAAAAAATACCCTTAGAAACAATTGCAAAAAACAAAGAGTTAACCTTACCCGAACTGTTGGAAGAGATGGAAACTATAGTAGCTAGTGGTACCAAATTAAATATACAATACACTGTGGATGATATGATAGATGAGTACGACCAAGATGATATAATGGAATACTTTAAGGGCTGCCAAACCTCATCGTTAGATATAGCACGGCAAGAACTAAGCGAAGGTGATTATAGTTGGGAACAATTAAAAATAATGAGAATAAAATTTTTGTGTGAATATGGAAATTAACGCCTACATTTGCAATCTTAAAAATGCATTTTTTTAATGTTGCGTTATCCCGCCTTTGGGCGGGAAATGGACTAAAAATATTCTTTATAAATAAAGAAAATGGTGCGGTATAGTAAATCAATGGTGCGGTAGCTCAGTTGGTAGAGCAATGGACTGAAAATCCATGTGTCGCCGGTTCAAACCCGGCCCACACCACTAAAAATCCTCGAAGTAATTCGGGGCTTTTTTATAATGGTTTGCGGTATCCCGCCTTTGGGCGGGAAATGGACTGAAAATCCATGTGTCGCCGGTTCAAACCCGGCCCACACCACTCAAAAGCCCCGAAGTAATTCGGGGCTTTCTCATATATTATTGGTTTCTGAAATTTAGTGAGTTTCTAATATTTTGCCATAAAAAATATCATTAAAAAAACTGCCTCAAAAATAGATTAAGGCAGCTTTGTATGAAAATTAAAAAAATACGCTATGAGTATTTATATTGTGGGGTCGGCAGGGGTATTTGTATTATTATCTCTCTCTTGTAATGGATAAGGATAAAATGTACGGTTACGCTCTTCGCCTACTGCATTGGGTGCAGCACGGTTAAAGCGACGACTATCTTCTAATTCCTGGCCACTCATAAACATTTCTAAACGACGTTGTTTGTAAATATCATTTAGTAAACTTGGTTGGTCTAAAGTACCAGTATAGGCTGACTGGCTTGCACCTATACCGAATATATCGGTTGTTTTGGTACGAATGGCATCAAGTGCCATTTTAGCTGCCAAAAATTGGCTTTGCCTTGCTTGGTTTTCTGCTACTATTAATCCCATTTCGCCAGGTAAGTACACTGGAAAACTTGATAAAGTATTTGCAAAAAAAGCCTTTAATGGATATATACCACCAACTCTACTTATATAAAAACCAATGCGAGGGTCAGTAGAAGCTGGTAAAGGTGCTAAACCATTACGTAGGCCTAGAGTAGAGTCTACTGCTCCAAATACATTTTGGCTAAAATTCTGTTCGCCCATTGGGTTTGTAGTAGCTGCACTAAACCTAAATTCCGATTTAATGGTTACACTTGCAGTTTGTGCAAAGCTTATTGCTTTATTACCACTTGTTGCATTGTAGGTGCCAGTTGCCATACTGTGTATATTGTAATATCTTGCAAGTAGGGCTTTTACTGTATTTTTAACGTCAATACCGGCTGGTACTTTAGCTAAAAATTTTGCACTTGGTGCAGTAATAGTTAAATCGGCATCGGCACTTTCTAATAGCGCTATAGCTTTTTGCAAAGCATCAATTCGAGGTGTAAAAGTTGCATTATTTTGTTTTACTAGGGGTATTTTTTCAAAAAACTGAGCCAGAGTACCTAATGCTAATGCATTAAATATGGTAGCATAAGCTTTTATACCTACACGGTCAGCAGGGTCTACAGCTACTGAAAGGTTATCAAGTACAGTTTCGGCTTCGCCTTTAAGTAATAAATTTTGCCCCCATAGTTGTGTTAATATGGCATTATTAAGTGCAATTGCTCCTTTACCATTTTGTACTTCGGCTTCGGCAATGTTACCTGCATTAAGTGTGTTGAGTGCATATACACTATATGCACCTGCTACTGTACTTGTGTATATAGGGCTTTGTCTACCTATTGTGTATCTTCGTTGTAAACCAGCACAGAGGTTCATTAGGCCGTCTACATTAGTTGTAACATTAGGACCCGATGCTGCACTTGGGTTAGTATATTCTTTGTTACAAGCAGTAACACCTATAAAGACATTAACTGTGGTGGCTATTAAAAATATTTTTATTATTTTGTTCATTATATTTCTTTTTTTTATTAGTAAATGTAAGTAATTAAAGGAGTTATTAAAATGTGGCTCTTAGCGTTACCTGCATTGTTTTAGGATTAGGTATATTACCAAAATCAATTCCTCTCAATACAGCGCTATTTCCTCCTGCATTGGTTTCGGGGTCATAGCCATCGTAAGTATCCCAACTTATAAGGTTACGTCCTGTAATTGATATGGTGGTAGATTTTACAAACTTGCCTAAGCCGCCTAATGGGTACGAAAGGGAAACTTCTCTCAACTTAACGAAAGTACCTTTTTCTATTCTCCACTCCTCAGTAGCATATATGCTCCATATATAACCACGTGGTAGCTGACCTTTGGCTTCACGTTCGGCGTAATCCCCTATACCTACACCTTGCCTTGTACGGCGGTCTGCATTAAATACATCTTGCCCCAAGGCACCATCTAACAAAAAGCTAAATGATAATTTTTTGTATTCAATTGTGTTGTTAAAGCTAACAATCCAATCGGGGTTAGGGTTGCCAATAACTTTACGAGCTAATGTAGTACCAGTACTATTTGCTGCTATTGGGCGGCCACCTGCATCAAGTGCTATATTGCCACTTGCATCTCTTACAAAAAAGTTACCAAAAAAACTACCCACAGGGTAACCCGCTAATATAACAGCAGGTGCACCACTTGCACTACCTAATGTAATTGGGCTTACTTGGCTAGATGCTGTAACTAAATTTTTGTTTCGATTAATTGAAGCAAAAAGACTCCAATTAAAATTTCTATTATTAATTGGTGTGGCAGAAATGCCTAATTCCCAACCTTTGTTAGTTAGGTTTCCTACGTTTTCAACTCTTGTACTACCACCACTACTTGGTGCTAATACCCTATCAACTAATAGGCTGTTATCAACTATTTTTTTGTTATAAGTTGTAAATACAATACCTAATTTATTGTCAAAAAAACCAAGATCTGCTCCAAATTCAGTTTCACTTGCCCTTTCTGGTTCTATAAATTCGTTACCTAGGGCGGTATTAATATTGTAAGTAGCTATGCCATTAATACTATTGGCACTATAGTTACTAAACCTATCGTAAGACCCTATACCTGTAAGATTACCAGCCTTACCATAACTTCCTCTTAACCTAGCACTACTAAACCATTTATTGAATTTACCATTTTTCCAAAATTCCATATCGCTTACATTAAAACTACCACTCAGCCTTGGGTAAAAGTAGGTACGAGTATCAGTAGGGAACGAAGTGCTACCATCAATACGACCAGCAGCAGTTAAGTAAAATATACCATCAAAACCGAAGGTTTGTTGTACAAAACCACCAAATACTTGCCTATTATCTTCGGTATAACGTGGAGGTAATACTGTAGCAGCACCATTTATAGTAGATATTCCGTTAAGCATATCTCTACCTTCATTAAATAAGCCTGTAATTTTTTGGTATTGATTGGTGTAACCTGCTGTAGTTAAGCTACTAATTTTTTTGTAATTGGTTGTGTATGAAACGTTTACGTCGTTATTGATTAGAAATGTATTTACTAATCCATTACCAACATAACCTATTCCTTCCTGTGCTGAAATGTATGGATAACGCTTTATAAAATTTCGGCCTTCTTGTGCTATATTATCGATACCTAATATATAATCTACCGTTAATCCTTTTGCAGGTTTAATTTTTATTTGCAAATCACTTATGCTTCGGTTTACTGTTTGTGTAAGGCTCATATCGTTAATTACACTTAACGGATTTACCCTTGTTGGTTCTACACCTTTTAAATTACCAGCGGCATCACGGTCATTAATATTAAAAATATTGTTAGTAATGTTAATTGAGTTTATTGGACTCCAAAATACATTACCATTTGGTTTTTCGTTGCTAAAGCTATTGCTGTAAGCAACACCACTTATTACCGAAACATACTTATTGAGGGTTGTTTCAATACGTGATTTAAAGTTAAATCGCCTAAAGTCGGTACCAACTATTATTCCTTCATTTTTAAAATATCCACCACTAAAGTAATATTTTGTTTTATCAGTACCACCACTTAAAGATATATAGTTATCAGTACCAATTCCTTTTTGAAAAATGTTATCTTGATAGTCGTATCTAGTTACATCTACAAGGTCATTGGCAAGAGTACGGGTGATACCATCGGGTCGGGTATAAGCTATTGTACTACCTGTATATGGTGTAGGCGAGGTGCTTGCATTGCTAATGTTGCCAAGGCGTAAACCAGCTGTGCCAAACTGTTTGCCATAAGTGCTAATATATACTCGTTTACGTAACGAGTTAGTTTGTACACTTGTACTAAAGTCAATTTTCATTTGTCCTGCCTTTCCTCTTTTGGTAGTAATTAGTACTACACCATTGCTTGCACGGCTACCATATATTGCACTTGCACTAGCTCCTGGTATAACATCAATTTTTTCAATATCATTAGGGTTAATATCTGCCAATCTATTTGTTCCAATTGCCGCTCTTCCACCAGCATCTACATTAAGGTTTGTTACATTGGTAGTGTTATTACTAACTACTACGCCATCAATTACATACAATGGTTCTGCACTGCCACTAATTGTACTTGTACCCCTCATACGAACACTAATAGCCCCAGCAGGGTCGCCACTTGTTTGTGTAATTTGTGCACCTGGTACTTTTCCTTGTAATGCTGATGTAAGGTTGCCAGTTCCAGCATTTTGTAGGGCTTTTCCACTAACGGTATTAACGGTGTTACCCAATTGTTTTCTACTTTGGCTAAGTGACGAACCAATTACAACTACTTGATCTTGGTTATTGATGTCTTTTTTAAGTTGTACATCAAATTCTGTTTGAGAAACGGCAGTAATATCTACTTGCTTTGTAGCAGTCTTATAACCGACGGAAGATATGGATAACACATATTTTCCAGCTTTTGCAGTGCTTGTAAATGAGTACACTCCATTTGCATCTGTACTTATACCATCGTTAGTTGGTACTAATGTAACCGATGCATTGTTAACTGGGCTGCCATCGGGTGCAGTTACTTTCCCTTTAAAAGTAGCTTGGGCAAATACTTGTAAGTTGCATAGGGTTAGGTACATAATAAATGCACCGCCTACACAAACTTTTTTAAAAAGTTGTGAAGTCATAAGGCAATTTTTTTTTGAGTTAATGTTTGTTGTGTTAATAAATCTTTAACAAAACTAACGCTTATTAGTTTTACAAACCTATGACAATAGAATTTTTTTATTATTTCTTCAAAAATTTTATATTCCTCATTAAGCCTTGGTATTTTGTTCGCTTTATTGGGGAATTTTTTAGCACTTTGTTAAACATTTCTTGTGTTAAGTTTTCCCAATCGGTGTTGGTGTAATTCAATATTTCTGTTATTGGGTTAAATTCTTTTTCGGTATGTTGCTTTGCAAATCGGTTCCACGGGCATACATCTTGGCAGGTATCGCATCCAAACATCCAATCGTCAAATTTATTTTTTTGCTCCGTTGGTATCACTAATTCCTTTAACTCAATAGTGTAATAGCTTATGCATTTGCTACCATCAACTACTTTGTTGGGGAGTATAGCTTGTGTGGGGCAACTGTCTATACACTTAGTACAAGTGCCACAGTAGTCGGGCATTTGAATAGTATCGGGTGCTAACTTAAGGTCGGTTATAAGTGTGGCAATAAAAAAGAACGAGCCATTTTGTTGGTTAATTAAATTGCCGTTTTTACCCACCCAACCTAAGCCACTTTTGGCTGCCCAAGTACGTTCAAGTACAGGTGCACTGTCAACAAAGCCTCGGCCGTTTATTGCTCCAATTTGTTGCTCTATTTGGCCAATTAAAGTATTTAGTTTAGTTCGTATTACGGTATGGTAATCGTTGCCTAGTGCATACTTACTTACCTTATAGTTAGTATGGGTAGGTGTGTTTTTGGTAAAATAATTGAGTAGCAATGTAATAACTGATTTGGCACCAGGTACTAACTTTGTAGGGTCTATACGTAAGTCAAAATGATTAGCCATATAAGCCATACTACCATTATAGTTATGGTTAAGCCAAGTCTCTAGCCGTTTTGCATCGTCAACCAAAGGCTCTGCCACAGCTACGCCACAGTGGCTAAAGCCAAGTTCAATTGCTTTTTGTTGTATAAATAATTTGTATTGGCTAGGGTGTAGCAAGTAAAGGTTTGTTTGATTAAATAGTATAGTAATTAAACTATTTTTTTGCTAATTAGGTATTACAAAATTAATAGATTGGCTATGATAGGTAATTGTAGGTATATCATTTTTCATCCCTGGAGTCCATTTACCACTTGTTTTTTTTATAACATTAATTGCTTCATTATCTAAAAAATAATCTACTGATTTTGATACATAAACATTTTCCACCTTTCCATTAGGTAACACAACAAAATTTACTATAATAATACCACTCGAATTATTTTTCATTGATGTTTCAGGGTATCTCAAATTATTATTTAAAAAACTACTCCAATTTTTAAAAGATGGAGCAACAAATTTATCTTGTGTATTTATTACTTTTGGTAATGAATATCTTATTCCATTTGAATATTGAATTAAACTAATAGCTGACTCTGGCTTAGCACTATAACTATCATAATAAGCCCAAGTACCATTTTTCATATTATTGTATACATTTCCTAATGAGTCAATAAACCCTAAAGGATTGTACCAAGCAAATAATCCGTTGGCGGTATCGGCATCTTTATCTCTAAAGGTATTAGTCATATATAAAGATGCATTACGGTAATAATAATGATGGGTGTAAGTAGTGTCATTATCTTTATTAATAATGAGGTAATACGTAAAGTCAACTTTTTGATCAACTACCGCAAAATCTTTGCTAATACAAAAAATGGTAGGTTCAGTTGTTTGTGCATACAAACTTTGGCAATAAAAAAATAGTAGAAAAATTATTTTGTTCATATTTAGTGGTTTAGTATAAAAAAATATAATTTGCTTATCATTTAAAAATTATTTATAATAAAAAAAATAAATAAGTGCAATTATAACAAGCTAAATAACAATTACAATTATTGCTCCTTTACAGTATTAAGTACATCTGCAATACTATTATAAATAGAAATTAACATTACGTAATTTGGATTTTTATTGTGAAATATAAATGCTGTATAAAATTTTTGCACTTCATTTTTATCAATATTAAATTCAAAAATTTTATTAATTTTAGTGATGTTTTGTTTAGCAACAGATTTATTGTACCACCTTTCAAAAACTTCATACCTTAGTTTTCCTTTGTTATTTTGGTCATAACACAGGAAAACTAACGAGTTTTCAACATTAATAAAAAAAGACTCAATAATTACTTCTATTGTTTTAGATACCTTTATATCAAAGGGTTCAATTTCAATATTTACTTTTTCAATTACTAACTGAAATACTTTTGATATTTGTTGGTTTGCAATAGATGAAAATGTATGGTCAATTACAAAAGCTACTTTATAAAAAATATTATTTGTTGTTGTAAAATTGTAAGTACTAGTTGTTTCATCAAATGAGTACTTATAATGGCTTTCCAAACTTAATCCCTTTTTGAGTTAATTCTGCCAATGTTGTTTTGCCCTTAATAAAAGAGTGTACCAATGTAGTATTAGAAACCATTTTTTTTAAGGTTTTTAAAATTTCATCTCTATTTATTTGTTGTTTCATATTATAAAGTTAAAAAGAAAATATAACTTTTTGTAGTTTTACATTCTAATTTTTTGACTCAATTTATATTTAAGTAAATATTTATATTGTGGCTTACAAATCTTCAATATCATAATCTTTTAATTTTCTATAAAGGGTTCGTTCACTTAAGCCCAAATCTTTTGCTGCATCTTTGCGGCGGCTACGGTGTTTTTTTAATGCTTTTATAATAAGTTCTTTTTCCATTTCCATTATGTTTAATACTTCTTCTACGTCTACATGTTCCTGTATGTTTTCTTTTTCGTTATAATTACTAGTGTGTGTGGCTACATTAGCTGTAGTGGCGGGTAGCATATTGTTGTATGTATCTTGTGTTGTTTGATGGTTATCAAATACTGCATCGCTATACTTTGGGTTATTTACAGCACTTGGGTTTTGGAGTATTTCTACAAACATTTTTTTAAGTTCGGTTACATCTTTTTTCATGTCAAAAAACAGCTTGTACAGTATTTCACGTTCGTTAGCAAAGTCAGTACCATTGCCAGTAATGGAGTTAGTATTAGGTGCAAGTATAGGCAAATTATGGGCATTATTATTCGGCAAAAATTGTTGTAAATCTCGGCCACTTATATTTTTATTGCTACTGAGTACACTTATTTGTTCGGCTACATTTTTAAGTTCACGTATATTACCTTTCCAACCATAATTGCTAAGTGCTTGCCTTGCTTCATCGTCTAATTGTACTGGTACGGTTCGGTATTTTTCGGCAAAGTCAACCGCAAATTTTCTAAACAATAAAGATATATCTTCCTTACGTTCCCTAAGTGCAGGAATACGTATTGGTACTGTATTGAGCCTATAATATAAATCTTCTCTAAACCTTCCTTGTTGGGTAAATTGTAGCAACTCTCTGTTGGTGGCTGCTATCACTCTCACATCGGTTTTTTGTACCTTGCTGCTACCTACTCTTATAAACTCGCCTGTTTCTAATACCCTCAATAATCGGGCTTGTGTGCCTAATGGCATTTCGCCAATTTCATCGAGGAAAATGGTACCCCCATTTACAGTTTCAAAGTAGCCCTTACGGGCATCTGTTGCACCAGTAAACGAACCTTTTTCGTGTCCAAACAATTCGCTATCAATTGTACCTTCGGGTATTGCACCACAGTTAACTGCTATAAATTGATTGTGCTTTCTTGCACTGAGGCTATGTATTATTTGCGAAAACACTTCTTTACCTACACCACTTTCGCCATTAATAAGCACAGTAAGGTCGGTATTGGCTACTTGGTTTGCTACTTGTATAGCATAGTTGAGTACGGGTGAATTTCCTATAATTCCAAATCTGTTTTTTATTGCTTGTATGTCCATTTATTTGTTGTTGTATTTAATTATAATCTAGTCAATTATTGCTTCTTCATAAATTAAGATTTTACTTTTTTTAATAGCATCAATTATGTAACTATTTTTTAAGGCATCTGCTGTAACCAAATCTACTTTACGTCCTAATAATTTTTCAAAACCGAATTTTAAATCGAAATAATCAAAATAGTGTAAGGGTAACCCTTCTTCGTCTTTATTATAATCTATAAGAAAATCAATTAATTTTTTTTCAAAGAAATTTCTTCTATATGATGTATAGCTTCTAATATATCTTCATAATATTTTTTTATACTTTTAGGCATTATAAATAAGTTGCTTACTTGCATTTATGGATTCTAATAAATATTTATTTTTTAAATATTTTATGGGCACCAAATCAATTTTTCTTTTTAATATTTTTTTTAGTTTTTTATTAAAATTAAAATAATTTGTTTCATAATCATAAGCAGCATTTTCTAAGTTATTAAAATCAATATCAATTACATTAAAATCATATAAAAAATCTATATCACTTTTTTCGTTGAATAAATTACTTGTAGCAGAACCAAACACATATAATTGTGCTACATAATGTTCCTTACACAAATTTATAATTGCCTCGAGGTTATTTTTTATAATGGGTTGCATTTTATTAGTTTAATAATAATTCTATTTCTCGTTTTAGTATGGGTAAATATTTTTTACAAATTTTCCAAATTGTTGCATCATCTATCAAATCATATTCATGTATTAGTTTGTGTCGTAATCCAATTATTTTATTTTTATTTGTTAATTCGAGTGTGTTATCTAACTTATTTAATTGCCATGTTGCTTCCCCTATTGTTGCTAAGCGCCTATGTAAACTATCAATCATAGCCATATTGTTTACTAGGTTTTCATAATTTCCAATTTTAATTAAATAGGAATCTACAAGTAAAATTGAATAATTTATATCCTATAAATATTTTTTATTACTCACATTCATATAATTTTATTTTTTCTTTTTCTACTGGTTCTAAAAAGTATTTATTTGTAATTTTTTCTATAGCAATTAAATCTACTTTTCTTTGTGTAATTTTTTCTAACCCAAATTTCACATCAAAATAATCGAATTTCAATAAACTTTTTTGCTTTTTAAATTTATATAAAAAATCCAAATCACTCAAGTTAGTAAAATCATTATTTCGGGCAGCCGAACCTATTAAATAAAGTTGTTCAATTTCCATTAGCTTACACAAATTTACAATTGCCTCAAGGTTATTTTTTATAATGGGTTGCATACTTTTGGTTTTTAATATTTGTAAGAGTTGTTAGTGCTACTGCTGGCCAAAGTTACTATTGCCCAATGGCACAGGGATTGCAGCGGTAGCTACCGCTGCCAAAGGCAGCGGTACTACAAGCGAAAAGCCCGTTACTGCTGCACCACATAGTTAATTAGTTGACTGCCCATAATTGTATATTAATATTTTATCAAATTATCAAATTATCAAATTACGCAACTATACTGCCAAACAATGTTGCTCTATTGTGGCTGGTTACAAGTACGTTTACATAATCGCCTTTTTGCAATAATGTGTTGTCTTTATCAAATATGAGCATTTTGTTTTGTTCATTACGCCCTGCCCATTGGTTGGTACTTTTTTTACTATCACCATCAATAAGTACGGTAAATATTTTACCAACATCTTGTCTATTACTTTCGGTACTTAATATGCCTTGCTTATCTACTATATCTTGTAGTCGTCTTTTTTTTGTTTCAAGTGGTATATCATCTTCAAACCTACGCTCTGCCAATGTTCCGGGCCTTTCGCTATAGTAATACATATAACTCATACTATATTGGCATTGCTCCATTAGGCTTAATGTTTGTTGGTGTTCCTCCTCTGTTTCGGTACAGAAACCTGCAATAACATCGGTGGTAATACTGCAAGTAGGAATAATGGTTTTTATACTATTTATTTTGCCCATATACCACTCTCTTGTATATGTACGGTTCATTAATTGCAATACTCGGGTATTGCCACTTTGTACGGGCAAGTGTATATGGTTGCAAATGTTGGGGTATTTTGCTATGGTGTGTAGTACATCGTTTGTAATATCTTTAGGGTGGCTGGTGCTAAACCTTACTCGTAACTGTGGCGATATTTGGGCTACTTGGGCTAATAAGTCGGAGAAAGTCCCCCCACCCCCCAAGGGGGGATTTGGGTGAAGGGTTAAATTTTCTAATAACTCTGGCAAGTTGGTTTTACTAAAGCTGCTGCCACCCACCAAGGGGGCTGGGGGGGCATAATAACTATCTACGTTTTGACCTAGTAAAGTTACCTCTTTGTAACCTTGTTCAAACAGTGCTGTACATTCGGCTAGTATACTTTGTGCATCTCGGCTACGTTCTCTACCTCGGGTAAATGGTACTACACAAAAGCTACACATATTGTTGCAACCTCGCATTATACTTACAAAGGCACTTACGCCATTACTATTGAGCCTTATTGGTGCTATATCGGCATAAGTTTCTTCTCTGCTTAGCAATACATTTACGGCTTTTTGTCCGCCACTTGCATCGGCTATAAGTGTGGGTAAGGTACGGTAGGCATCGGGGCCAATTACTATATCAACTAATTGTTCTTCTTCTATAAATTTAGCTTTGAGGCGCTCAGCCATACAGCCCAATACACCAACTAGTAAGGCTGGTTTTACTTTTTTTAATTTTCTAAATTCTGTTAAACGTTTCCGTACAGTGAGCTCTGCTTTTTCTCTTATGCTGCAAGTGTTTACAAATATTAGGTCGGCTTCTGTTTCGTATTTGGTAGCACTATAACCACTGCTGTAAAGGATTGACGCTACCACTTCGCTATCAGCAAAGTTCATGGCACAGCCATAACTTTCAATAAAAAATTTACGATTATGGGTAATCGTTTCCCTATGAGTAGCAACATACGGTTTGCCTTGCAATAGTTCGTTGTGTATAGCGGTTGTTGTATCCATTTATAGTACAAAGATACAATTTGCTTTGCTATAATTATGACAAGTTGGCAGTATTATTTTTTACACTTATAATTCTTTATTTACCTTTTTAAATTTTTTCCACCATACCGATTTTTTTACTATTTCATCGGTAGGGCTTTTGCATTTTACCTGAGCATCCACTACGGCAATAAGTACCATGTTAATTATATCCCTTACACTACTGCCCAATTGTAGTACGTGTACTGGTTTTTTTAAGCCCAATAGTATTGGCCCTATTGCATCGGCTCCGCCAACCTCTTGCAGCAAATTGTACGATACATTACCTGCAGCCAAATTAGGAAATATTAGGGTGTTAACATCGCCTTGCAGCAAGTCGCTAAATGGATAATTATCTCTTAATATTTCTTTGTTGAAGGCTAGTTTACCTTGCATTTCGCCATCTACTATTAAGTGGGGCGATTTTTCTTTTATCAAATTTCGGGCTTTGGCTACCAACTCAGCCTCGGGGCTTTTGCTACTACCAAAGTTAGAGTAGCTAAGTAATGCAATACGTGGTGTAAGGTTAAATTGGCGAACTTCCTTGGCCACCAACAAAGTAATTTCGGCAAGTTCCTCAGCCGTTGGGTTAAAGTTTACAGTAGTATCGGCAAGAAATAATGGGCCACGTTTGGTAAGCATTAAGTACATACCTGCTATTTTATTTACACCATCCTCTTTACCAATTATTTGCAAAGCAGGCTTTATAGTATCGGCATAGTTGCGTTGTAAGCCGCTAAGCATAGCATCGGCTTCGCCAGTATGTACCATCATACTACCAAAGTGGTTTCGCTCTTTCATTATTTTTACGGCTTCGTAGTTATTCAATCCTTTACGTTGCCTTAGTTTAAAAAACATTTCACCAAATACTTCTCGCTTTTCATCATACTCCTCTTGGCTAGGATCTAGTATAGGTATGCCTTCTAGCGATATATTATTTTCTGTAGCAATTTTTTCTATTCTATTTTTATTGCCTAGTAGTATAGGGTAACATATACCTTCATCAAATACTATTTGTACGGCTTTTAGTATTTTTATATTTTCTGCTTCGGCAAATACCACTCGTTTTGGATCTTTACGGGCTTTGTTGCCTATGGCTCTTATTATTTGGTTATCGAGTCCAAGTCGTTTGTTAAGTTCGGTTTTGTAAGTATCCCAATTTTCAATATTAATACGAGCTACGCCACTATCCATAGCAGCTTTGGCTACTGCAGGTGCTACGGTGCTTAGTAGCCTTGGGTCAAGTGGTTTTGGTATTATATAATCGGCACCATAAGTCATTGATTTTTCGTTGTAAGCCATAGTTACAATATCGGGTACTGGAGTTTTGGCTAACTCTGCCAAAGCTTTTACTGCAGCTAGTTTCATAGCCTCATTTATTTGCTTAGCCCTTACATCTAATGCTCCTCTAAATATAAATGGAAAGCCCAATACATTGTTAACTTGGTTAGGGTAATCACTCCTGCCTGTTGCCATTATTACATCTTTACGGGCTGCTATAGCCACCTCATAAGTAATTTCGGGGTCGGGGTTTGCCATAGCAAATACTATGGGGTTTTTGGCCATTGACTTTACCATATCGGCAGTAACTACATTGCCTACACTTAGCCCAACAAATACATCTGCATCTTTCATTGCAGCAATAAGAGTGAGATCCGTTTTTTTTGTATTGGCAAATGGTTTTTTATCGTCAAGTAAGTCTGGGCGGTCTTTGTAGAGCACACCATCTTTATCGAACATCGTAAAGTTTTCGTGCTTAGCACCCAATGCTACATACAGTTTGGCACAAGCCATTGCAGCAGCACCAGCACCATTCATTACTATTTTTACTTTTTCAAGTTTCTTTTTTTGTATATCACAAGCATTTAGCAACGCTGCACTACTTATAATGGCAGTACCATGTTGGTCGTCGTGCATTACTGGTATATTCAGTTGTTTTTTCAGTTCCTGCTCTATATAAAAACACTCAGGAGCTTTTATATCTTCTAAATTAATGCCACCAAATGTTGGTTCTAAAGCTTTTACAATTTGCACAAATTTTTCGGGGTCCGTTTCATTTATTTCAATATCAAACACATCAATATCGGCAAATATTTTGAAAAGCACACCCTTACCTTCCATTACAGGTTTGCTAGCCTCTGGCCCTATATTGCCCAAACCTAATACAGCAGTGCCATTGGTAATAACTGCTACAAGGTTGCCTTTGGCTGTGTACTTATATACTTCGTCAATGTTTTTTGCAATTTCCAAGCAAGGTTCGGCTACACCTGGGCTGTAGGCAAGTGATAAGTCACGTTGGGTTTTTGCTTCTTTGGTGGGTATTACTTCTATTTTGCCGGGTCGTCCTTTGGCATGGTATTCTAAGGCTTGTTGTTTGCGTAGTTCTTGTTGTGTCATGTAGCAAGTATAAAGTTAATGTTACGTGTATAGGTTACATACTATAAATTAAAAAAGAATTGCAATTTACGCATTTTATATTTGCAGGTACTTTTCATTTTTGTTTATTTAGTATTATGGGGCTATAGGCATTGGTAACAATGAGCAACTTTTGTACACCGCCCTGCTACAATCTTTTTATTTTTTTTGTACTCTAATTTTAATTTTTTGCCGAAAGGCAACAAAAAAAATAAAAAGGATTTTCGCCTAAGCGGTGCAGCCATTAGGCTTTTTAAAAGCATTGTGGTACAGCGTATTATTGTTGGTTGGGGAGTAATTAATGTTAGAGTAGTCTGTTATATTTTTTATTATTATTAATAATTAGTGATGCTAAATATGAGCAAGTTTGTTAGCAGTTTAATTTTAATTATTGTTAGATATAGTAGTATTAATTACTGTAAATTTGCTTAGCATTTTATAATTATAAAAAAAATTAATTGTGTACACTACTTATCATTTAACTTCTGCTCAGGATGTAGATGCTACTATTTTGGAGGCAATTAAGGTTATCTTTAAATCCAAACCAATTACTATAATTGTAGAAGAGCAAGATGAAAACGATTTATTATCACCTGAATTAAAAGCCATAATTGAAGAACGATTAGAGGAAGATGATACAACTTATTTAACTGCTGATTCAGTATTAGCAAGTTTAAAAAATAAGTTTAGTGTATAATATAATTGTATAGCCACGTGCTTTAAAAGAAATAGACGAAAGCATTAATTATTACGCTGAACTTAGTAATAAAATACCACTGTTATTTGTACAAGCCATAGAAACTGCTTTTTACACACTTAATTAAAATCCATATTATGCTATTTGGTATAAAAATGTGAGGGGGTATAAACTTAAAAATTTTCCTTACAATCTTTATTATACAATAAATGAAGCTAAGCAAAGTGTTCGTATTTTGGCTTGTTATCACAATAAGCGCAACCCTCAACAAAAACCTAAATTATAGGTCAAATTAAATTTTCAGTTTTCTTTAATTTGGTTTTTTTAAAAATAAAACTATAAAGTATTGTATATCAAGTATTTAACACTTTTACGTACGTAAAAGTGTTAAATTTTACATTTATTCGTATGTAAAAGTGTATAATTTTACATTTATTCGTATGTAAAAGTGTATATTTGTAAAAAATTAGATAGCACATTGAAAATAAATAGAACTATATTAGAAGATCTGAAACTTTGGAAAATCTCAAAAAAGCGAAAACCATTGCTACTACAAGGTGCAAGGCAAGTGGGCAAAACATTTATTATGAAAGCATTTGGGCAAGCCGAATTTGACGAGGTAGTATATGTAAATTTTGAGAGTAGCGAAAATCTTAAAGCATTATTTACCAACGATTTTAATATTGAACGAATTGTAAATACACTTGCCATAGAGCATAGCCAAACTATAACTGCTACCAACACCTTAATAATATTAGACGAAATACAAGAGGCCGAAAAAGGATTGACAGCTCTAAAATATTTTTATGAAAATGCACCACAATATTATATAGTAGCCGCTGGCTCATTACTTGGAGTAAGTATGCAACACAAACATGCCTTCCCTATAGGTAAGGTGGATATACTAAAGCTGCACCCAATAAGCTTTATGGAGTTTGCCCAAGCTATATGCGAACCTTTGCTATACAAAGCTTTGCTACAAAAAAACTGGACACTAATTGAGCCATACCACCATACATTGGTAGATGCGTTGAGGCTGTATTACTATGTAGGTGGTATGCCCGAAGCTGTAGCCGATTATGTAGATAATAGAAACCTTAATAGTGTAAGAGCCATACAACAAAAAATAATAATTGGGTATCAAAATGACTTTGCTAAGTATGCACCTACCGAAATAGTGCCAAGGCTAAGGCTTGTATGGTTGAGTATAATAAGCCAATTAGCCAAAGAAAATAAAAAATATATATATGGGCAAATTAAAAATGGTGCTAGAGCAAAAGATTTTGAATTAGCCATAAGTTGGTTAGTAGATGCAGGGTTGGTAATAAAAGTAAACAGAGTATTGCACCCAAAAATACCCTTAAATAGTTATCAGGATATGGATGTGTTTAAACTATACTTAGTTGATATTGGGTTGCTTAATGCTATGGCGAACCTTGATCAGCAGGTGCTATTAGAAAAAAATAAAATACTTATTGAATTTAAAGGAGCATTAACAGAGCAGTATGTATGCCAACAGTTACATATACACCATGAGTTATACTACTGGACTGCCGAACGGTCTATTGGCGAAATAGATTTTTTGGTACAACAAAAAAATAAAATTATACCTATAGAAGCAAAAGCAGAGGAAAATTTAAAAGCAAAAAGCCTTAAAGTATTTGCCGAAAAATATAGCATTGAAACTTCATTGAAAGCAACCATGAACCAATATAAACAACAGGATTGGGTAACCAATTATGCATTGTATGCAGTTGGGGTAATGTTGGGGTAGGGTAGGTTGAATAAAAAAGAGGTTACCATAATGGCAACCTCTTTTACTTTTATAAATTTCAGTTACATAACCAAACCTTATGCTGCTTCGGTACTCATTTTTTTACTTTCTCGTTTTCTATCATCTTCATTAAGCATTACTTTACGCATTCTTATAAAGTTGGGTGTTACCTCTATACACTCATCTTGTTGTATGTACTCCATACTTTCCTCAAGTGTAAGCAAAGTTTTGGGCTTTATATTAGTAGCAGCATCACTACCACTGGCACGGTGGTTGGTCAATTTTTTTTCCTCATTACTGTTAATTACAAGGTCGCCAGGTTTACAGTTTTCGCCTACTATCATACCTGCATATACTTCCTCCCGTGGGTCCACAAAAAATGTACCACGGTCTTGTAATTTATCCATACTATAACCTGTAGTTACGCCATTATCTTTACTTAATAGTACGCCATTGTTACGGCCCGGTATTGGGCCTTTCCATGGTTTGTACTCGGTAAATCGGTGTGCCATTACTGCCTCACCTGTGGTAGCAGTAAGCATTTGAGTACGTAAGCCTATGAGGCCTCTCGATGGTATTTCAAATTCTAAATGTTGCATTATTCCTTTAGTTTCCATTACGTGCATTTCGCCTTTTCGCCTAGTAACTAAATCAATAACTTTACTTGCAAACTCCTCAGGTACATCAACTACAAGGTTTTCAAAAGGCTCACTTTTTTTACCATCAATTTCTTTCACAATTACTTGTGGCTGACCTACTGTAAGTTCAAAGCCTTCTCTACGCATTGTTTCAATTAAAATACCAAGGTGTAATATACCACGGCCATATACCAAAAAGCTATCGCCACTATCAGTATCTTGTACTCTAAGGGCAAGGTTTTTTTCGGTTTCTTTCATTAACCTATCACGTAAGTGACGGCTTGTTACAAACTTACCATCTCGCCCAAAAAACGGTGAGTTATTAATGCTAAAAAGCATATTCATTGTAGGTTCATCAACACTTATAACTGGTAAGGCTTCTTGGTTTTCAATATCGCTTATGGTATCGCCAATATTAAAATCTTCAATACCAACAACTGCACAAAGGTCACCAGCAAATACTTCAGTAATTTTCTTTTTGCCCATACCTTCAAATACGTATAGCTCTTTTACTTTTTGTTTTTTCACTACACCATCGGCTTGCATTAAGGCAATTTGTTGACCTTCTTTTATACTACCTCTAAATACATTACCAACCGCAATACGACCCAAAAACGAGGAGTAATCTAACGAAGTACATTGCATTTGTAAAGTGCCAACCGCCACTTTTGGTTCGGGTACATACTTTATAATACCATCTAACAACGGAAATATATTATCTATTTGAGTTAAGGTGTCATTAAACCAACCGTTTTTGCCACTACCATAATAGGTAGGAAAATTTAATTGTTCTTCAGTAGCATCGAGGTTAAAAAATAATTCAAACACAGCATCATGCACTTCATCTGGTCGGCAATTAGGCTTATCTACTTTATTAATTACTACAATTGGTTTAAGGCCTAAAGCCAAAGCTTTTTGTAATACAAATCGAGTTTGGGGCATTGGTCCTTCAAAAGCATCTACCAATAATACTACGCCATCGGCCATTTTTAATACACGTTCTACCTCGCCACCAAAGTCGGCGTGACCGGGAGTGTCTATCACATTTATTTTAATACCGTTGTACATTACAGCAGCATTTTTACTAAATATAGTGATACCTCTTTCCTTTTCAAGGTCGTTGCTATCCATTATTAACTCACCGGTATCTTGGTTGTCTCTAAATACTTTGGTGGAGTGTAATATTTTATCAACTAGGGTTGTTTTACCGTGGTCAACGTGGGCAATTATGGCAATATTTCTAATATTTAAACCACCTGTTGCACTGCTATTTTCATTTTGTGTCATAACTGAACTACTATAAATTTTAAGGCTATTTTTTTATTAAAAAAGCCATTTTTCAGGCTGCAAAGGTACTAATAATTATTGAAACAAATAGGGGTTGAGTTTTTGGATATAATAGGCATTAATATTATGTAGGTTTAGCAAGTTATTTGGCTCTATTTATTTGGCTATATTAACCTTTATATAAGTTACTATTGTAACTATTTAAGCATTTATTGTAATAAGATAGTTACAGAGACGAAATAACAATTATTTAATACGTAAGGTTACATAAATACCGTGTTAGCGATTTCCATTGCTTTAGTAAAGTTCAATAAATTAACGTTTGTTGGTATATTTTTTTTATGTAGCAAGGCTAAAATATTTTCGGTAGCTAAGTTGCCTACCAAATTATTACCTGCCATTGGGCAACCACCAATACCGTTTATAGCACCATCAATACGTGTACAACCTGCAGCTAAGGCAGCATTTAATTTGGCTTCCCAATTAGTGCTTGTAGTATGTAAATGCACTCCAAATGTAATGTGGTTATACGTTGGTATTAGGGTAGTTAATGCAGCACTAATTTGAAGTGGAGTAGCTACACCTACAGTATCAGCTAACGATATTATATGTACACCAAGGTTGCTTACTTTGTTGGCATATTGTAGTAGCATTGTTTCATTATAACTATCGTTGTAAGGGTTACCAAATGCCATACTTAAATAAACAACTAACTGCTTATCATTTTTTAAACAAAGGTTTTGAATAGTTTGTAAATCAAGTAACGAATCATCGATAGTACTATTAGTATTGCGTAATTGAAATGTAGGGGATATAGATAATGGATAACCCAAATAATTTATTTCGTTATACTTTACTGCCGCAGTAGCACCACGTACATTAGCAATTATGGCTAGTAATTTTGTAGGGGTATTTTGTAGATTAAGGCCAGCAATTACTTGTGCAGTATCAGCCATTTGTGGTATAGCTTTGGGCGATACAAAGCTACCAAAATCAATAGTATGAAACCCACATTGCAACAGTTGGTTAATGTATTCAATTTTAATTTCTGTAGGTATATTTATTGTCCATCCTTGCATTGCATCTCTAGGACATTCAATTATTTGTATTGTAGGGTTTTGCATCTTATTTATTGTACGCCATCTTGTAATTTCAAATAGTCTTTCAAAGTTTAGTAAAATTTTCTATTTAATTGCAACTATAAATTCTATTTTTAAGGATAAATATTTTTACACTCTAATGTTTTTTAATATTTACATTTTACGTTCAAAATTTTACATTTTACATTTTCTTATTTATTCCTTAATTATCACATTATCACATTATCACATTATCCAATTATCAAATTAACTTCCTCTCTGCCTTTGCACTTCATACAGCATCATTCCAGTAGCTACACTTACATTAAGCGATTCAAAATTATTATGCATGGGTATAGTACATGCTGCATCACATATTTTAAGTAAAGCAGGGTATATACCGTGGTCTTCGCCACCCATTACTATTGCACAAGGTTCGGTGTAGTCTAATTCATTTATTTTGGTGGTTGCACTCATTTCGGTAGCATATACTTTAAAGCCATTTAAGTGCAAGTCATCTACAGTTTTCATTAAGCTTTTTACACGGCATACAGCTATCATTTCTAAAGCACCGGCACTTGTCATTATAGCATCTTCGTTTAGGGCACCTACACCTTTTTCGGGTATTATAATAGCATGTACACCCATTGCATAGGCACTTCTAGCTATACCGCCTATATTTCTTATATCGGTAATACCATCTAATATTAATAGTAACGGCACTTCGCCTTTGCTTAATGTATAGTCAATTATTTGCTGTACATCCTGATAGGTTATTTTAGAGAGTGTGGCTACACAACCATCGTGTTCGCCTACATTAAGTCCATTTATTTTTTCAATAGGTACTTTTTGTACGGGTATATTTTTTTGCGAAGCAAGCACTAATACATCGTTGTAATTTTTTTCACTAGTACGATTGTTTATCAATATTTTATCGAGCTGTTGCCCTGCATTAATGGCTTCTATTACATTAATAGTACCTACTATAAGGCTACTTTTTTTGGGTCGGTTTTGTTGTTGTTGTCTATATGGCATCTGGGTACAAAGTTATTGTAGTTTTTTGTAGTATTAAAATGCTTTTTCGTGTTTAATAGTATTTACACTTGCCCTACCACCTAATAGTCCACCTGCTCCAAATTTGATACCTGTTAACCCTTTTTTACCATTGGTATAAGCCGCTACAAAGTCCACTCTCAGTATTTTAAATATATTTTCAATACCAACAAATGCTTCAACATAATTACTATTTTTATTTACATAAAATGCATTGCCACCTGTTACAAATTGCCAATTAAGCTTATTCAGTAACGGTATTTTATTACTTAATAATCCTTTTAAATGTTGCTCCAAATGTACTGTGGTAAACAGGTTGGCGGTGGTACTGTTAGCATAATATTGTGCTAACTGGAAACTATTTAGGTAATCAGCGGCTGCACCTAATTGGTTGCCATTAAAGTGTTGGTAGTCTTGTATATATACTTTTTTACGATTCATAAATCCACCAATTGTTACATTATAAGCTAATGTTCCTTTAAGTTTCAAATTTATGTTATCCTTTATGCTAAATTTCCATTTATCAAAATCAACATCGCTATTAAGTATATTATTTATGCCTTTGGCAAAATAAATAGAAAATGTTGGCCACTTGCTACCTATACTTACTTTGTTGTAAGGCAACTCAATGTAACGTTGCCCAGGCTGATAACTAAGGGCTACTTGTACAAGTAAAGCTTGGTGGTTAGCAAATGCTATGCTTGTATTACCACTACTGTCATTGGGTTGAAATTTTCCTTTTGTTTTGTTACTTAATGTATAGTTCGAAATATTTTTCAGGGCAATTCTATCTTCATATAACAACCCAATTTTTGTAGTAAGGCTATTTTCTTTTCGTTTTCTATATATTACTTCACCAAAGTTTGCTTTGTAATTTTTTAAAAAGTTTAACCCATCAATCAAGGTACAGTAAGTATTGTTAAATGCATTTATAGGTTCTTCTTTATTAATTTGATATACGGCTGCACCGCCACCTAATGTAATACTTTGTAGTTTAGTACTTGCATCTCCTTTTTTATTTTTTTTAAAAAAAGTTATATAACTATTAGTCAGCAATGTATTGTTGGTATAGCTATACCGTAGCTGTGGCATTAGCTTAATGGTAGCATGTAGTGCCTTACTATTAACTTGTACAAACGGTAATACAGTTGTAGTTAAACCCTCTGTGGTATTGTATTGTGTATTAAGTAGTAGTGGCTCTAAGCCATAGCTATATAGTTTTTTATGCTTTACTTTATAATTATTAATACCAGTAAGTACAATTTTATTTAGGGTAATTTTTTGAAACTTTTTTTGCATACTATCCATTTTAGCTTTGGCTAAAGTATCTTTTTTTTGGGCTAAGTATAGGCTATCTTTTATTTTATAATCTTTTATTTCTTCTTGTTCCAAAGCTATTGGTCTTATACTGTCCCAGTAGGTAAATGGTTTTTTGTTTACAGCAGTATCATATTTTATAATAGTATTATTAAAAAATTTGGGGTCAAACTTTTTATTAACTTCAAAGTTACTATACACACTTACAAAATTACCCACTACATCAAATGCAAATATTTTAATAGCTAGGTATAATGCCTGGTTATTGGTTCTCCATATTTTGTTAGGTAGTTTCTGGTATAGTTGTTTTACACTTAGGGTATCCATTAACTCCAATTGGCTTTGTTTGGTAAGTAGTAGGTTTATACTGTGTATGCTCCATTCGTTTTCTACAATATATATTGTGCCGCTAAATAGTGGTTCATTTTTTCGTTTGGGGGTTACTTTAATGGTATTAATTTCCATGCCATTTTCGTCAAATGAGCCAAGGTACTCATACTTATAATAATGTAGTGCATTATTGGCAATAGGCGATACAAAGCCTCTGCTGTTAATACTTTTACTAAAAACGGCAACATTATTTTCGTAAAAATTAATGGTACTTGTAAAGGCAAACCCATAACTATTGCTGCCACTTACCCTGCTACTTTTTACAAATATTTTTGTTTTATTAGGTAGTTCATAATTTACTTGTGATATGCTTTCACTTAAATATACTACACCTTTACCCGAACTATCTACACCCATATCTTTTTTATCATCTGCTTTTATTTTTTTACCCATAAAGCTTTTGGGTACACTACGTAGCTTCATTATTTCTTTATTATACAAATCATACGTAGCACTTTTTACTTGGGTGTTATAATAGTTCCTTTTTTTAATGGCATTTCGTATTACAGTGTAAGCATAATCTTCTGCATTTGCTTTTACTATAAATTCGGTGTTTTTATAGGCCTGTATTTGTAGTACAAAGTTGAGTTGCTGTTCCTCTTTGCTTATAGTAATTGTTTGTGTAAGTAAGGCATAGCCTATATATTGGCAGCTTATTGTGTAAGTTCCGTTAGGTATCTTAAGTGAGTAATTGCCTGTGGCATTGGTAACGACTTGTATATTTTTATTAGTAACGGTAATACTAGCATTAGGTAGGGTAGTACCATTAGCATTAGTTACTTTGCCAGTAATTGTTTGGGCTGTTAATGTATTTGTTAGTAAGGTAAGTAATAGAAGTTGTATAAGTTTTATCATATTTAACCAAAAAATTATTTTGTCAAATATAAATTAAATATGCTGCTACAATTTGTTAAAAATTATCACTTGTGTATCACAGCTTTTCTATTGGTTTTTGCATTGGCCCTCGTTTGTAGGTAATTAAACCATCCAAAAATTTACGTAGTATTTGATCACCAGCTGGTACAAAACTTTCATGGTCTTGTTTTCTAAATAAGTCGCCCAAAGCACCCTTTGAAATATTAAAATTTTCCAAAGCTAATATTTCTATTATTTGGTCGTTGTTGAGTTCAAGTGCTACTCTTAACTTTTTGAGTACATCGTTATTGCTAAGCATTTTAATGAAAAATTAATTGATAATGAATAATTAATAATGAATAATTAATAAATTCCAAAGCTGAAATCTTAAACCAAAAATCATAAATCAAAAATGGGTTTTAATTCCTAAGTGGTTTCCCAGTTTTTAATACACTTTGTATTCGTTCAAGGGTTTTCTTTTCGCCGGTAAGGCTTAAAAATGCCTCCCGTTCAAGGTTTAGTAGGTATTGCTCAGTTACTAATGTTGGTTCGCTGAGGTCGCCACCACACATTACATAAGCTAATTTTTTGGCTACTACACTATCATGTTCGGTAGCATAGCCACCTACTGCCATACCATTTATACCTGCTAACATTGCTCCTAATCCGCTTTGTCCTAATACTTTAATATCAGTACGTTGTACGGGCATTGTATAGCCAGCATTATACAAATCAATTACTGCTTTTTTGCCATCGGCAATACGTCTATTTATATTCATACATACTTGGTCAATGCCTTTACGGTATATGCCTAAGTCAAATGCTTCGGCTGCACTTGTAGCTACTTTGGCAGTTGCAATGTTCAAAAAACGACTAAATAGTGTAATGGTTTCTGGTTCGCCATCGTGCATTTCATCTGCTGCTCTTAACACAAATTCTTTAGTACCACCACCACCTGGTATTACACCAATACCAACCTCTACAAGCCCTGTGTATGTTTCGGCTGCTGCTATTACTTTATCGGCATGCATACTTAGCTCACAACCTCCGCCAAGAGCAAGTCCGTGTGGGGCTACTACTACTGGTATGCTGCTGTACCTTACCCGCATTATGGTTTGTTGAAACTGGCGTATGGCCATATCTATTTCATCATAATCCTGCTCTAGGGCTAGCATAAATATCATAGCTACATTGGCACCTGCACTAAAGTTAGGGCCTTCGTTTGCTATTACTAATCCTTTATATTTTTCTTCTGCAAGTGCAATACTTTTTTGTACGCCTTCCAATACTTCGCCTCCAATGCTTCCCATTTTGGTGTACCACTCCAAGCCCAATACATCATCGCCAAGGTGGTAGGTACGGCAAGCACTATTGCTCCATATAGTTTGGTTAGTAAAGTTGCGCATAACTATATAAGCATCTCTTCCTCCCGATGGAGGATTAACATAAGCACCTATACTTTGAGAGTAGTAGGTTCTGGTGCTATTTTCTACTTTGTAAAATGATGTGATGCCTTTGGCTAACATATCGGTAACCCAAGTTGGTACTGCAAAGCCTGCTGTTTTCATTGCCTCTACAGTATTGGCTACACCTAATGCATCCCAAGTTTCAAAAGCACCAATTTCCCAACCAAAACCAGCCATCATGGCATCGTCAACCCTGTATATTTCGTCGCTAATTTCGGGTATGCGGTGTGCTATATAGCTAAACAAATGGTAGTGGAATAATCTATAAAATTCTCCAGCCTTATCAGTTCCTTTACACAAAGCTTTAATCCTTTCGGCTAAGTTTTCAATTGGTTTTGCAGCTTCTATTGTAGCAAATTTTGCTTTTGTTTTTTCCTGATATTCTAGAGTCTCTAAGTTTAATGTAAGGATTTTTTTCTCCCCTTTAGGGGTTGGGGGTTCTTTTTTAAAAAAGCCTTGGTTAGTTTTATCGCCCAACCAATTATTGTCCAACATAGTTTGCAACCAAGTTGGTATGGTAAATATATTTTTGGCTTCATCGTTAGGGCAATTATCGGCTACACCTTTAGCAACCTTTACTAAGGTATCAATACCTACTACATCGGCTGTACGGAAAGTTGCACTTTTTGGTCGTCCAATTATTGGACCAGTTAAGGCTTCTATTTCATCAATAGTAAAACCTAGTTCATCTTTAATTTTTAGTATTGCCATAATGCTGAAAACCCCTACACGATTAGCTATAAAGGCTGGGGTATCCTTACACAGTACGGTGGCTTTGCCTAAATATTTATCGCCATACTCCATAAGAAAATCAACAACTGCAGGGTCGGTACTTGGCGTAGGTATTATTTCTAGTAAGCGTAAATACCTTGGTGGATTAAAAAAGTGTGTGCCACAAAAATGTTTTTTAAAATCTTCGCTGCGGTCTTCACTTAACAAATGTATGGGTATACCCGATGTGTTAGATGTAATTAATGTACCTTGTTTTCTATACAGTTCTACTTTTTCGTACACTTGTTTTTTTATGTCGAGTCGTTCTATTACTACTTCAATTATCCAATCACAGGTAGCAATATCTTTCATATTGTCATCAAAATTGCCCGTGGTAATTCTCTTTATTACACTCTTAGTATATACTGGCGATGGATTGCTTTTTATGGCTGTTGCAAGTGCATCGTTTACAATTTTATTCGGGTCATGTTTTTTACCTTCTTCCTGTTTGGGTTGTATATCCAACAACAACGTTTGTACACCAATACCTGCAAAGTGGCATGCAATACGGCTTCCCATTACTCCAGAACCTAGTATGGCTATTTTTTTTATTGACCTATTCATAATATTTTATTTGTTTTCTTTAAGTAAATGGTTATTTGTACAAAAAGTATTGTAAAAAAATTTAGTTGCATAACTAACTATATTCAAAGATAAGGAACTTTTTTATTTATGTATAAAAAAATACCGATGCATTTTGGTGCTTCGGTATATTTATTTGTTTATGTTGATTGCCTATTGTTTTTCTATATGTATTAGGTTTGTTGCGTTGGTAGTATTTTGGATTTTTAGTAGGTTAATTCTCTGTTCTGTAATGCCTTTGTTTACTAAGTATTTTTTTACAGTTTCTAGCCTACTTGCTACAGCTGTTTTATTGGCATCGCCAAGTAAATACGTAATAATAAGGTTGCAGGTTGGGTTACGTTTTAAGCAATCGGCTATGGAGTTAAGTTGTGTATTATTTTCTGCAATAAAGTTACTAGTCCATAGTAAGTCAATTGGTTTAATGCAACTACAAAAATCTTCGGTTATTGTACTATCACATTTGCATGGAATGCCTAATGCCATATTGAAGTTAGCATTACCCATAAGGCTATGGTAGCTTTGTATGGTATTATTGTAGCCTTGTTTTTTGGCTATTAGTTGGTATACTTTGTCGGTTCTTACACTATCGGAGTAGGTAAATAATCCATCGGAGCTGGTGGGTTCCGTAAGCTTATTATCAAACTGTAAGGTAACATTTGCAATAGGGTTATTCAGTTTGTCAACTACTTTGCCAGTAAGGGTTACCCACTCATACTTTAGTGGTGTGGCTTTGTAATAAGTAGTGGTTACAGTAGGCGGTACACATATTGTTTCTTTATTAACTCTGCAACTCGATACAGCAATTATTAATAATACCATTACAAGAGTTCTTAACTTGCCATTGCTTACTTCTAACCTCCCACTTCTCACATCTAACTTTGTATTTACTACCTCTAATTTATCATTTATAAGGTTTTTTTTGTAATTGGGCAAAGCAGTAGCTATAGTATTGTTTAATACAGTTTTCATTTGTTATTTTTTTTTTAATTATTAGGGAAAAAATATGCGGCTTTATTGTACACTACCCAAAGCATCAAGTTTGGCCTTAACCTGTGCTGGAGTGAGTTCTATAAAATTTTCCGCTTTGGCACTTGCTTCACTTGTATTAAGTGATTGTATGCAAGTGAGTACTTTATTGTTAGTAGCTTTAAAAGCTATAAATGTTACTTTTTCATTACGTGGAATGGCGCTAAAATGAATTTTATTATTGGTACTGTAGCCATTCATTACACTATTTATTTTAGGAAATATTAAGGTGCTTATTTGAATATCACTTTCTATTTCCGTTGTTGTAATTTCTAAATTTGTTGTTTGCATATTTGAAAACTTATCACAATTAATCCAACCAAAGTTTCGGAGGCTAAACGTATAATTATTTAGATTAACAAAAATTGAATCATTATTACTATCATAATAATTGGTGGTACTGTAATACGGTATGTATGTTGTTCTTTTCTTTTTATTAATTGTAAAGTTTAAAAATTCAAATGGCTTTTTAAAACCATACTTTTTTATAATAAAACCTCCATTACCATCTCTCATTACATCGTTTTGATACTTATATTGTGATGTTGTATTGCCCTGCCACTGACCATTTGCTACCCAATTGTTATTTGCCAAATTAAATAATTGCATCTTAGTTTTTTTATGAGTAGTTGGCATTACTACTTGTATAGGGTTGCTAATATTTATTTGCAATACTTGTTCAATTTGGTAAGCATTTATATTAAGCATACCACCAGTTTGTAATAAATTGCCGTTGCTTTGTGTATGCAATCCGTTTGCAATTATATCGGTATAGGTGTAGCACTCAGTTATTACTAGTTTTACATTGCCCGTAACCAATGCATTTTGTTTGGTTTCAAATGTATTAGCTTTTATGTACAATTTTGTGCCGTCGTTGCAGGTAATAGTATGGTTTTTTGTGGCATCTATTATAAATGTTTGTTCAGGTTTTTTCAATTGATTCACAAAGTTATTTATCAATGCTTTTTGCGCCACTTTACTTATCTTAATATTGCTTGTTGTTTCAGCATCTTTCACATCACTCAAATCTATATAACGCTTTTTGGGTAAGGCTTTGGGCGTTGGGCTGCTAAAGTTAATGGGCATTTTGTATATCCATCTTTTAGGTGCTGTTTTTGGATCTTTGGGTATTTCTGTTACTACTACTGGAGTATCAGTATTTATATTATTAGTTGCAGTATATAGTGATAGTTTTTGTGTAGTGGTGGGTTTACTTTGTTGGCTATTTTTTACTATAAATACAGCTACTAAAGTAATTGTAATAAGGGCTATTAAACTTACAATAAAGGTATTGAGGCTAAGCCAACTTGTTGGTACTTTGGCAGTTGGTGTTATACTAGGTGCAGTGGGTAGTAGGGTTTGCATAGCTGCAAAATCTTGTGCCATATAGTTAGTATTGGCTTGGTAAGCATTAGCATTTAGGCTAATCAATTGGTCTATATTATTAGTAGCTACTGACATGGCTTTTTGTTTTTTGTGGGGTTAAATGCAATAACGCTACTTTCAATTTTTTTCGGGCTTCGCTTACATGCCATTTAGCAGTACCTGCTGTAATATTTAATAGCGAAGCTATTTCATCAAATTTATAACCGTCAATGGCATATAGGTTAAATACTAAGGCTGTATTTTTGGGCAAATTTTGCAACATTGCAATTACAACTTCGGTCGATATTTTGGTTTCTATTTCGGAGTTAATAGCAGCAGTTTCTACCACATAATTTTCGAGGGGTATTTGTTTGTAATGGGTATGTTTACGGCATTCGTCAATACAAGTATTAACAACTATACGGCGAACCCAACCCATAAATTCGCCAGTGTTGGTATAGCTTATAATGGCAGTAAATACTTTGAGCATTGCTATATTATACAAGGCAGCAGCATCAACCCTTGCATTGGTGTAACGGATACATACACCTAACATAGTAGGGTAGCAGTGTTTGTACAATGCCTCTTGCATATTGGCATTATACTGTTTGCAGCCGTTAATAATATGTTGTAAATTTTGCTCCAATGTAAGGTGTGGTTATATAAAAAAAATTAAATGCTTTTACTATATAACGTAAGCAATTATAAAAAGAGTAGGGTACTTAAATATTATTTTATAAAAAACTTTCCAAATCCTCCATCATACCTTTGCTACCTATATACATTGGTGTACGTTGGTGTAGCTCGGTTGGTTGTATTTCCAATATACGTTGTGTACCATCGGTTGCTTTGCCACCCGCTATTTCAAGTATAAATGCAAACGGATTACACTCATACATAAGCCTAAGTTTACCTAATGGTTTATCGGTAGTACTTGGGTACATAAATATGCCTCCTTTTATCAAATTTCGATGCACATCGGCCACCATACTACCAATATAACGTTGGGTATAAGGCCCACCTTTAGCTTTTGTCATTCGTTGGCATTTGTCAATGTATAACTTTACGTTAGTGTTATATTGAAAAAAATTGCCGTGGTTTACACTATAAATTTTACCAAATTCGGGGCATTTTATATTGGATAAACTTAATGAAAATTCGCCTATTGATGGGTCTAATGTAAAACCATTTACGCCACGCCTTGTGCCATATACCATTATTGTACTGCTACCATATATTATATAGCCAGCTGCTATTTGGTTAATGCCGGGTTGCAAAAAATCTTCAATAGTTGCCGGTGTACCAATTGGGGTTACTCTTTTAAATACACTAAATATAGTGCCTATACTTACATTTACATCAATATTGGTGCTACCATCGAGTGGGTCAAATAGTACAACATATTTACTATTATTACTGGTAGGGTCGTTAAATATTTCAACCTCATCTAACTCCTCACTGCCTATGCCTGCACAGCTTATACCATGCTTTAGTACCCCTACAAATTGGTTGTTGGCATATATATCTAATTTTTTAACCTCTTCGCCTTGTACATTAGTAGTGCCGTGGTCGCCCAATATATCAACCAAGCCAGCTTTGTTAACCTCCACATTTACTCGCTTTGCAGCTAAGGCAATATCTCGTAGCAAAGCAGCTAATTCGCCTGTTGCATTGGGGAAGTCTCTCATCTGTTGTATTGTAAATTCGTCGAGTGTTTGTATGTGTCTATTTACTGGCATATTTTATTGGGTTGTAGGTACAATTTATAATATTATTACAGTCAAGGTATTACATTTGCAAATGTAAATGATTTAATATATGCCAATATGAAATAATTTATTATTTATATCATTAAAAAAACTAGAATAATAACCGATGAAAGTATTCAAATTTGGTGGAGCAAGTGTACAAAATATTGATGCTATTAAAAATGTAGCCAATATTGTAAGGCATTATAAGGATGAAAAAATATTAATTGTAATTAGTGCCATAGGCAAAACTACCAATGCTTTGGAGGCTGTGGCAAATGCATTTTACCAACATAAAAAAGAAGAAGCCCTAACTTTATTTGAACAAATAAAAACCACCCATAAGGACTTTGCAAAATACTTATTAGTAAAAGAAGCTACCAAAACGGAACAGCAATTAAGTGATTTTTTTACTGAAGTTGAATGGTTACTACACGACTCACCTGTAAGAGATTACGCTTACTACTACGACCAAATTGTATGTATTGGCGAACTGTTAAGCACCTTATTGGTAAATGCATATTTGAACGAAATTAATATTGACACTACTTGGGTTGATGTAAGGGATTATTTTAGAACCGATAATAACTTTAGAGAGGCTAATATTGATATGGAATTTACTACAGAAAAAATACATACACTCAACCAAATATTTACCCAAAAAAATATTATAGTAACCCAAGGCTTTATAGGGTGTACACAAGAAAATGAAAGCACTACATTAGGCAGAGAGGGTAGTGACTATAGTGCTGCCATAATTGCAAACATACTAAATGCCGAAAGTGTAACTATATGGAAAGATGTAAAAGGCGTATTAAATGCTGACCCAAAACAATTTGAAGAGGCTACATTATTGCCCAACCTAAGTTATAACGAAGTAATAGAAATGGCCTACTATGGTGCCCAAGTTATACACCCCAAAACTATAAAGCCACTACAAAACAAAAATATTCCTTTGTTGGTGAAATGCTTTGCTGATATAACATTGCCAGGTACAGTAATTAATAATAGCCTAGTTAAAAACTTGCCTCCAATAATAGTAATAAAACAAAAACAAGTATTGGTAGAACTTACAAGTAAAGACTTTTCATTTGTTGGAGAAAAGCCAACGGCTACACTTTATCAAATATTTGCTTCGCTAAAAATAAAACCTAACCTAACTCAAATGGGTGCTATAACCATAAGTTTGTGTATGGACGATGCAACCGAAAAAATAGAACAATTGGCATTAGCAGCAGCTGAACTATTTGATGTATCGGTTCAAAAAAATGTAGCTTTATTAACCATAAGGCATTATAATACTACCATACTTGAGGAGTTAACTGCCAATAAAAATTTTATACTGCAACAAAAAACCTTAGAAACATACCAAGCCATATTTACAAATAAATAAAAATAATACATGAAAAATTATATACTCCTTACACTATTAGTAATATTAGGTAGTACAACTACAACAGCACAAACTAAAAATGAATTGGCACAAAAAATTGCCAATTATTATGGCATTGCTAATTATAAAAATGCCAAAACAATTACCTACATATTTAACGTAACAAGAGATACTACTACCACTAGCCGTAGTTGGGTTTGGGATATTGCCACTAACACTATAACAATGCAAACTGCTAAGGAAACCGTTACCTACAAACGTGATACAATACAAACTGCTGCTATAAAAGGTACTGACCAAAAATTTATTAACGATCAATATTGGTTGCTTTTTCCCTACCATTTATTGTGGGATGATGGTGCAACCATAACCAACACTACCAACCAAATAGCACCAATAAGTAAGCAAACTATGGATATGCTAACCATACAATATGGTACTATTGGTGGCTACACACCTGGCGATGCTTATGATTTATATGTAGATAATGAAGGCAAAATAATGGAATGGAACTTTAGAAAAGGTGGCACAGCCATACCATCATTAAGTACTACTTGGGATAACAATGTAACTTTAAAGGGCATTACTATGGCTACTGATCATAAAACAGCGGATGGAAAATTTCGACTATTCTTTACTAATGTTTCTGTAAAATAAACTAGTAACTATTGCCACATAATACATTGCAACGTAAGCTTGGCTTGTTTCAAGCTACTGTACTCAATATGATTGATATGGTGGGCATTGGGCCGTTTGTAACCTTACCTATTGTAATTGGCTTGTTAGGCGGTATGTACATATATGCTTGGATAGCAGGAGCTATATTATCATTAATTGATGCCTTAATTTGGAGTGAGTTAGGTGCTGCTTACCCACAGGCTGGCGGTAGTTATAATTTTTTAAAACATGCCTACAAAAAGCAAGGTTTGGGTAAGCTTATGAGTTTTTTGTATGTATGGCAAACTGTAATACAAGCCCCACTAGTAGCAGCTTCTGCTGCCATTGGGTTTGCTCATTATTTTGGTTATTTAATGCCGTTACAAATATGGCAAACCAAAGCATTGTCTGGGTTAGTTATTATAATTGTAACCATATTATTGTATCGCAAAATTGATAATATAGGTAAGCTAGGCATATTGCTTTGGGTAGGTGTAATACTAACCTTAGGTTGGATAATTGTAAGTGCTTTATTATATGGCGATGTTACAAAAAGTATAGGTAGTATGAGTACATTTAATTGGAACACTATAGCATCATTTGCCTTTGGTCAGGCTTGTGTAAAAACAATATATAGCTACCTAGGCTATTACAATGTATGCCACTTAGGTGGCGAAATAAAGCAGCCTCAACGCAATATTCCTCGCAGTATGTTTATATCAGTTATTGGCATTGCCATATTATACTTAGCTATGAATGTTAGTATTACTAGTGTAGTGCCTTGGCAAAGCATACAGGCCGATTATATAGCCGAGAAAGATACTTTTATTATAAGTACTTTTTTTGAAAATTTGTATGGTATTAAAGTGGCCGAAGTAGCTACTGTAATGGTGTTGTGGGTAGCATTAGCATCATTATTTGCTGTAATGCTAGGGTATAGCAGAGTGCCTTATGCAGCAGCAGTTGATGGAGCATTTTTTAAGGTATTTGCTAAGCTGCATCCTACTAAGCATTTTCCTTATATTTCGTTGTTAATATTGGCTGGTATTGCTTTTGTATTTAGTTTATTATTTAAAATGAAAGATGTTATAAGTGGCATATTAGCAATGCGAATATTGGTTCAATTTATAGGGCAGGCCATTGGTGTATTATTACTTAGCAAAAACGAAGGACGTAAACATTTACCTTTTAAAATGCCCTTATATCCACTACCTATACTACTGGCAATTATACTATGGTCGTTTGTGTTTTATGCTACTGGTACTACTGTTATTGTTTCTTTCAGTATTGTATTTGGTAGTGGGTTATTATTTTATTTTATTAATAATAGGTTAACAAAAAAAATGTTTTAAAATAAAAACCCCATAAGCACTGCAAAGCATACTTATAGGGTTTGTTGGTTGTTTATTGCTTTACAAATTTTAAATGTTCAATACCTTCATTAGTTATAAGGGTACAGTTATATATACCTTTGGTTAACTTATTAATGTGTACTAGTATTTGCAAATCATTAGTAACAGTTTGCATTACTTGTTGCCCAATATTATTATAAATAGTTAAGGTTACTTTTGATGCTGTATTTCTGTTTATGGCTAGGGTTGATTGTACAGGATTTTCAAGTATATAACTGCTATTTACTTTTTTGTACATACATTTTACAATACTAGAATAAGTGTAGCTACCATTATTATCAATTTGTTTTATTCGGTAATACAAAACCTCCATATTTACTCCAAAGTTGGAACTAACATCTATGTAGTTGTAATTGTTTACACCATCCCCTTTTCTGCTTATGGTACTTAAAGGGGTAAATAGTATGCCATCCCTACTTTTTTCTATACTATAATTAGCAACATTCCTTTCCTATACTTTCCAGTTTAGGTAGGCTTGTTTTTGGTTGTTAAGGTTGCCAGTTATACTTAGCCATTGTACAGGTAATAGGGTTGTTAAAGTTTTAATAAAAAACCCGCTAAAACCTGTTACGTCAAATGTAACTTCCCACCAATTATTTGTGCTATTCCATACAATATCTGCATTAGTAGGATTTATGGTAGTAATTGTACCTGTGTATGTATTTGGTAACCCTGTACCGTCGTTACTTTTGCCACTTCGTTTTTCTATTAGTAAGTTGGCTTTCCCAATAGCATCTGTTGGGTTTGTTGGTAAAGGCATAGCTGTATTTATTACATTAAAGTTGTCAAATTCGGTTTGAGTAAAGTAGAGGGTTATTCTACCCGAAGCAGTACTTGCATTATTATCGGGAGTAATTTGGTAATGGCGTTTTACAAATGTAGAGGGTTGTACAGTTTCCACCCATACTTTTGTACTTACTATACCATTAATAGCATTAAATGAGTTATTATATTGGCTTACCGATGCTATTAATGCACAGGAATTATTGAACATTCGAAAATTGCCTTGTGTAGCATTTTGGAAATTACCAGTACCTGCAAGTCCCGAATAAATTGGTGGGTATATTACTAGTGTAGGAATATTTTTGGTTGTGGTAGTTCCATCGCCATGTTGGCCATATGCATTGCTGCCCCAAGCAAAAAGTGCACTATTATTTAATACGGTTAGGTTATAATTTTGACCAGCATGTAAATGCGTAAAAGTACCAATTAGTATTTCGGTAGGCGTATTTTTGCTTGTATAGGTGCCATCACCTACTTGCCCATCCCAATTAAGTCCCCATCCCAGTAGTGTATTGTTCGTATTTGTAGCAACACTACACCCACTTCCAGCAGCTATAAGTGACCAGTTATTAGCAGATCCAATTTGAATTGGATATGTTTTAGTTGCATAAATACCATTGGTAGTTGTAAACCTACCAATACCCTGCAAAAATTGAAAGTCCGACAGAAAACGAAAGAAAAGCCAACGCTTCTTAAAATTAAAAGAGGTGCAAGCCATCACACAAAACCAACGCTTTTGCACCACATTTAATTTTACCCCAACGCACCAAGCCCACCCACCACCCCAAAATGCAATTTCAACTTCAAAAGCAATAAACTAAACTTTTAAAAAAGTATATTTGCAAGCAATTTTAACAATAGAATGATTGCGTAGAATATGGCGAAAAAAGATTATAGTTTATTATCAAGAGAAGACTTGGTTTCGTTGCTTTTAAAGTATGACGACAAGAAAAAATATGGTATCGTTTGGGATGAAGAACGTGTGCCTGAAAAGGTTGTAACCGATTGCCAAACTCATTTGCCAGTTTTAACAGAGGTTAAGGATAAAGAAATAATTACAAACCCTACTGAATTGACACACCTTTTAATTGAAGGCGACAACTACCATACTTTATCTGTTTTAAATTATACTCATCAAAACAAAATTGATTTAATTTACATTGACCCACCCTATAATACAGGCAATAAAGATTTTATTTACAATGACAAATATGTAGATACAGTTGATAAGTATAGGCATAGTAAGTGGCTTAACTTTATGAATAAAAGATTAATGTTAGCCAAAGAATTACTAACTGATAATGGAGTGATTTTTATTTCGATTGATGACAATGAAATGGCTCAATTAAAAATGCTGTGTGATAAGGTTTTTGGGGAACAAAATTTTATTGCAAATTTGCCACGAATAACGAAAGCATCAGGTAAAACGACAAATAAAATTGCACTAAACCATGATTATGTTTTAGTATATACTAAAGATAAATTATTAGCTTCAATTGAAGGCTTTGATCACAATGACAAAGGATTTAAGTATAAAGATGAGTTTGTTAATGAAAGAGGGCTATATAAGTTAAATCAAACTTTAGACTATGATAGTTTGCAGTATAGCCCAAGTTTAGATTATGAAATTATGCTATATGGTGAAAAATTAATACCAGGAACAGACTACAATTTATATTTAGAAAGAAAGAATGGCAATTATAAAAGAGCTGATTGGGCTTGGCGTTGGAGTAAAAATTTATATGAATTTGGATTAGAAAATGGGTTTATAGTTTTAAAAAAAACTAAAACGGGTTTTAGGATTTATACTAAAACATATCTCAATGCAAAGATTAGTAAAGATAAAAATGGGAAATATCAAATTGAATATAATCAAAGAAAAAAACCAATTACTAGTTTAGATTTCACAGATAATATTTACTCAAACGATAATGCAAAAAAAGAGTTAGATAATTTGGTTAAACAATCAATTTTTGATTATCCTAAACCAAAAAGTTTAATTAAGACTTTAATTAAATCCAATCCTAGTAAGAATATCACTATTCTTGATTTTTTTGCAGGTTCAGGTACAACAGCACAAGCAGTTTTGGAACTCAATAAGGAAGACGGAGGGAATCGTCAATTTATTTTAGCCACCAATAATGAAAATGAAATTTCTAACATTGTTACATTCCCTCGTACAAAAAATGTAATGCAAGGTTATGAAAATATCAAAGGAGAAAAAATAGAAGGATTAGGAAATAATTTAAAATATTTTAAGACTTCATTTGTAGAAAATGTAAGAAACAGAGACCAAGTTAGAATGGATGTTACACGAAGATGTACAGAAATGCTTTGTGTCAAAGAGGGAATTTACGATTTATACAAAGAAGGAACAGATTGGAAAGTTTATAATTATAAAGAAAATTATCTGGCTATATATTATGATTTTTCGGGTTTACGACTTAGTAAATTGAGAGATGAAATGAATGTCATAAGTGGAAACAAAGTTTTGTATTGTTTTACAAGCTTTGCAAAATTAGATAGCAGAGATTTTGCTGATTGGAACAATATTAGGTTAGAGGCTGTTCCAGAGCCTATTTTAAAAGTATATATTAAAATATTTAAAGAAAATGTTACTAACAAGGGATAAAGAATTTCAGAATATAGCGATTGAAAGTTTAATTTCAGCTGCAGCGGATTTAATTTCTAAAACAGAGATTGAAAACAAAATAATTGTATTTCAAAGTCCAACAGGAAGTGGTAAAACATACATGGTTTCTCGATTTATGAAAGATTTTATTGATGATTATATAGAACACGATGTATGTTTTTTATGGATAAGCATTGGTAAGGGAGAATTACACAAACAGTCTAAAAAAGCCATCCGTAAAATATTAGGTTCAGATTATTGGTGTAGTGTTTTAGAAGAAGAATTTCACGGTGGAAGGGCTTATATTAAACAAAATGAATTGGTAGTTGCCAATTGGGAAAAGTTAAGAGCGAAAGACAAAACAACAGGCGAATGGACTAATAAATTAATGAGGGAAAGTGAAAACTATAATTTTTTAGAAGTTCTTGAAAATACAAAAAAACGCAGAAAAATAATTTTAATCATTGACGAAAGCCATTATGCCAGTGATACATTACGAACTAATGAATTACGACAAATTGTAAATGCAGATGTAACACTTGAAATGAGTGCTACACCCAAATTGCAACCATCACAAATGGATATAGCGAGAAGAACAGCTTATTTTATTTTTGTTGAACCCAAAGATGTTATTGCAGAAGGAATGATAAAAAAAGAAATTATCATTAATGAAGCGTTAGATAAATTGGTAGATGATGAAAAAACAAGTCAAGATATTATTATTGAAAGTGCTTATAACAAACGATTAGAACTAAAACAAGCATTTGCTGATACAGGTGTCAATATTAATCCATTGTGTTTAATACAGTTGCCAAACAGCGAAGCAGGAGATACTAAAAAAGAAATTGTTGCACAATTTTTAAATAGCAAAGGAGTTACAGAAAATAATGGAAAGTTAGCCGTTTGGTTAAGCGAAGAAAAAAGCGATGGGTTAGACGAAATTTCAGATTTTGATAGTGAGGTTGATTTTTTAATTTTCAAACAAGCCATTGATACAGGTTGGGATTGCCCAAGGGCTCATATTTTAGTAAAACTGCGAGAAACAGGAAGTTATACTTTTGAAGTGCAAACCGTAGGTAGAATTTTAAGAATGCCTGAACAAGTGCACTACAATAACGAAGCCTTAAACCGGGGCTATATTTATACTAATTTGCAAAGTATTACAATAGCAAAAGAAGATTATAACCCAAATATAATCAAGCATTTAAAGGCAATAAGGAAGCCAATTTACAAACCTTTACAATTACAATCGTATTATAAAAGTCGTGTAGATTTTGGCGACATTACCAGTAGTTTTTTAACTACGCTTGAAACAGTTTTTTGTAAATATTTTGGTATGGCAATAAACCCAACCTTAATAAATACAGCCGAAAATTGTCAAAAAGTAATAGATAAGTTTATGGTAATTACACCAGAACCTTATGACGAAAAAATAATTATTGACGAAATTATTGACAATACCAAATTTGACGAATTAGAAGACAAAGACTTTGAAACCGATGTAAAAAGAACAAAGTTGCGTTTAGCAAATAATGATTTATACGACGTATTTAATATTATAATTCGTCAAAATCTTAACGGTTTTGCACCAAAGCGTTCAACATCAACGGTTAGAAGTAGTATTTATCAATGGTTTAGAAAATATTTGGGTATTGATTATAATGCACCAAATGGAATAATAAATATTCAAAATTTGTTTTTGCACCCAAACAATATATCAGTTTATAGCAGACTTTTAAACGAAGCAACCGAAGTATATAAACCTGCAAAAAAGCAAGAAGTAAAAGATAAAATTGAAGAGAAAGAATACGTTTGGGAAGTAAAATTTGAAGAATTTTACAATGAACATACAGACGAATTGTTTACAAGTAACCTAAATATTTACGACAAATGTTATTTATCAAAAATCCGTTCTAACCCTGAAAAGGAATTTGAAAAATATTTAGAAACTAAAACTGAAAGAATAGAATGGTGGTTTAAAAATGGAGTTGGCAAACAAGATTTTTTTGGTGTTCGTTATGAAGAAAATGAGTTTCCTAAAACATTTTATCCCGACTATATTGCTCAGCTCAAAAACGGTAAAATTCTAATTGCAGACACGAAAGCAGGAAATACAGCAGTGGAAGCCAAATCAAGAGCAGAAGCTTTGTATAAATACATTGAAACCGAAAACGCAAAAGGGAAAAATTTGACAGGTGGTATTTTAGTGCAACAAGGGGAACATTGGAAAATAAACTTGAATGAAATCTATTTGTACGACAGGAACGATTTAACAAATTGGACTTTTTTACAAGACATATTTTAGCCAACGCTTTTGGTAGTACATTTACATTTTTCCAACACACAAACCCAACGCAAAAAATGAAAAAGAGCTACCAAGCCAACGCACCGAAAGACAGAAAAAATAGACAGAAAACTGAAACCAAGAAAAGGACTACAGCTAATAAGGATTTGGCGTAATGGGGGCAGAATCGGGCCGCCGAAGCGGTGCTGAATTGAGCCGCATCGGCGGCCCGAATTTGTACTTCTAATTCCCCCACTACGCCAAGCCCTAAACCGAAACAATGGGCGATTGGCGTAAATAGGAATGGTTTTCGGCCACGTTGAGTATGAACTTAGCCAAATTCAAGCGACTGATTATCAGACTTGGACGGGCTTCCGCACCAAAAAAAACGCGCACAGGCCGTTCTTTGCGGCTGTTGGTTAGGCCAACGGGACGAACGGCGGTGTAATCGAGGTTGGATTGGGCGAGCAAGGTTTCTTGGTTTTCGTGTTCGCGGGAGCCGTAGCCAATGTTACTGAAATCAACGAACCACCGAAACCAAAACGGGATAGCGGCTTTGGTTTCCAACACGCCCCAAGCGGAAGTAACAATGACGTGCTTTGTACCCGATTGAGGCGTAATTTTGATGATATTTTTGATCACATTCGACAAGAAATCGGCGGGCGTTCGGAGGGCTGCCCAAGGAAAATCGGAGGTTCTGGAAATATTCAACGCACTCAAAACCGTTTCACAGCCTTGCATGGCCTTAGATAGCATTTCTAAATCGGCGGGCGAACCTTCAAAAACGGTTAATTGGTCTGATTGAACAGTTATTTTTTGGGCATCACGAACCAATACATTTACCGAATGTCCACGCCGTAAAGTTTCGGCCAAAAGGTGTTTGCCCGTGCGTCCCGTTGCGCCCAAAATGAGGAATTTTTGCATTTTCTATTGACAATATTTTTTTGCCATTGCCGCCGACAATTCGTCGTCTAACCGCTGCCCCAATTGCCATATTTGACAGGCTTTTTCTTTTTGTTTATTTAAAAAAAAGGCTTGACCGAGCCAATAATGAATTTGGTCGGTGGCGGCATTGAGGTCATAAG
>JAYWGN010000027.1:0-2645 GCA_043778255.1 Chitinophagaceae bacterium
CTGCATTACTTTATCCATTATGGTAGTTTCAGTATTGATGCTTTTTTTATACTTACGGTCGCTTACACTTATAAGCGAACCAGTGTAACCCAACCTACCTATAAAGTAACCTGCAAAAGTACTTGTATTGGAATTACTAGCACCACCAGTATAGTTAGGGTTGGTAACACCTAGTACAGCCACTTTTAGAGTACCAACAGCTAAACTTACATCACCTACAATTGCGCCATAGTTTCCTATAGTAGTGCCATCATCAAATTTACCATCGCTAGTTGCATATATTCCTGCACGGTTTATAAAAGTACTTGCTGTATTACTGGCATTTGCATTAGGACCATCAAATACTCCAAAGTTAGAACTACCTGTTCCTAGGCTTGGTAGTATTGCATTTACCTCTCGGCGTGATACATAAATATTTTTACCTTTACTATCCATCTGCATAATATTACTAATACTATTAGGATTATTTGGGTCTGTGAATGTTCTAAATTTTAAAGAACTTATTTTTTGAACAAGTGTACTATTATAACCAAAATCTACCACAGCTGCAAGTTCCTCAGGTACACCATTATTTAAAATACCACTGTTAAAGGTGTAACCTTTATATTGTTGCCTTGTACCATAAGTTTCAAAGCTTGGTGTATTTACCAAACCCGTAGCACTCCAAGTATCATTTGTAGTAAACCCACCAACATTGCCCGATTTTAGTTGACCAATCAAACAACTATCTGCTGCATAAGCAAAGCCTTTTATACCCGTTGTAAATGTAGGATTAAGTGGTTGTAAACTAAATAGCGTAGTTCTTTTACCTGGTGACCCTGGCGAACCAAAACCAATACCGTAGTTAAAATCCAAATTGCCAACTGAAGGTAAAGTACTAGAGGCTGTATAATCATTACCAATCCACTCAACAAATGAATTACTAAGTAAGCCTACATTTGGTACAGAATGCCCCCAAGCTAATCCTCTGCCATCAGTTTGTGTTCTAAATCCATTAATAGTTTGCGAACCAGCTGGCAAATTACCCATACTGTTCCAACGGGCTGTACTAGAAAAACTACCTGTTACTTGAGTGCCACTAGGATTAAAGAAAGAGTTTTGGGTGATTAATTTCTGTTCTGCTTGTAATGCAGAAATACCCGAGGGGATACTGTTTATAACAGTATTTTGAGAAATTGTAATGGGGGTTAGTACTTGTTGCGAAACCCCCAAAAATGAATTAAATAATGCTACAATAGTTGTAACAAAAAAGACTTTTTTCATAATTTTTGTTTTTTAGATTTGTGAAGTAAATATTTTCTTTAACTTAAAGTTAACACAGCTATCGAGCAGATTCCAAATTTATTGTATTATCTTTATGTTAATAATTAGTTAAAGTTGAAAAAAATATTTAAAATATCATTTTTTGTATTTTTTGTTTCAGTAAATACCAAATTAAGCAGTCAAAGCTTTAACAATTGGTATTTTCCAAATAGTAATGGTATCACTTTCAATGGCTCATTTCCTAGTTTTACTAACACGAACCCGATGAATTTTGAGGAATTCTCATGTGCAACTTGGTCTAACTCTATGGGTAATGTACTTTTTTGTAGTAACGGTTCTAAAGTATGGGATAGAGAATACAATATTATGCCAAATGGGTTTGGGTTATTTGGTAATGAAAGTCAAATAAATGGTGTATTAATTGTTCCTTTTTTAACTGATAGTACAAAATTTTATTTGTTTACTGCACAAGGTCTCTCGTTTACAGTACCAACTAATACACAATCTAATTACAAATATTGTTATAGCATATTAGACTTAAATGCTAATTTAGGTAATGGTGATATTGTAAGTAAAAACAATTTAATTAGAGGTTACAGTACTGAAAAAATGACAGCAATACCTAAAGCAGATGGTAATGGTATATGGTGGATATGTAGAGATTGGACTAACCATTTCTACAGTTATACTATTGCCTGTAGTGGTATAGATACAAGCCAATATATTATAAGTATAATTGGTGAAAATATTAATAATAATCAAGGCTTACTTACAGGTGGTGATATTAAAGCTAGTTCCGATGGAAAGTTTATTGCTGTGGCATATAAAGAATATTTTGAAATTTATCAATTTAATAATACTACGGGTATTTTGAGTAATGCTATTAAAATACCTACTCTAGGCTGCTACGGAGTAGAGTTTAGCCCTAATAGTAAGTTGCTGTACATATCACAATATTTTGAAGATACTCCTTTCCCAGAAAACCATATTGTACAATATAATTTAGCGATTTATGATAGTACAAGTATAATAAATTCACTTACAAGAATAACAGAAATTGAATATCCGGATGGCTTAGGTAATTTGCCAGGCATTCAGCTTGGGCCTGATAATAAAATATATAGTAGTACTAGTTATCGTATTGATAGAATTGAAAACCCAAATGTTGTTGGTCTTGGTTGTAATTTTAAAGATAGTATTTTAATAACACCTAACCCTAATTACCGCCGTTTCCCTTACGCTGCACCATTTACCTTTACCAACCCCAATACCCAAATAACCTATACTGTAGCAGCAGATTGCCGTACGGTAACCCTGCAAGGCAAAACCTATATAAAGGGCAACAACCTTACCTACAAGTGGCGCTTTGGCGATGGGGATAG
>JAYWGN010000028.1:0-33819 GCA_043778255.1 Chitinophagaceae bacterium
TTTAAATTTTTTATTTTTTGTATTAAGGCTTCGCCAAAATGGTGTGCTAATGTTAGTGGTTTGTTTGTTGGAGGCTATCGCCACTCCAACAAAGGCATAAGCTTACAATCATTGTTTTGTACCACAAAGCTAAAAAGCTTAATGGCTGCCCGATTGCAGTGGAAATCCTTTTTATTTTTTTGCTAAATTTGAGTAACATACAAGAATATACAACTAAAAAAAATAAAAAGATTGCAACGTAAAGCGGGAACAGATGATACACGGTGAAACTACAGCTGACAGCCCATAAAATAATTAAAAATTGAAAATTATTAATTAAAAATTACTCAGTTTACATATTGCGCCTATACTTACCACCTACTGCATATAAGGCGTTGGTTATTTGCCCAAGGCTGCAGTATTGTACAGTTTCCATAAGCGCTGCAAATAAATTACCATTAGCTAAGGCAACTTTTTTTAAAGTCTCTAGCTTTGCTGCTGCTTCGTTTATATTGCGTTGTTGAAATGCCTCAACGTTAGTAATTTGTTGGTCTTTTTCGGCAGTGGTGCTTCGTATTACTTCGGTGGGTAGTATGGTAGGTGAGCCATCTTTACTCAAAAAAGTATTAACGCCAATGAGGGGCAATTCGCCAGTATGTTTTTGCATTTCGTAGGTCATACTTTCTTCTTGTATTTTATTACGTTGGTACATACGTTCCATGCTACCGAGTACACCACCTCTTTCGGTTATGCGGTCAAACTCAGTAAGCACGGCAGTTTCCACTAGGTTGGTCATTTCCTCAATAAGGAAACTGCCTTGTATAAAATTTTCTGTTTTGGCACTGCCAAGCTCTTTGTTTATAATCATTTGTATGGCCATAGCACGGCGTACACTATCCTCCGTAGGGGTGGTTATAGCCTCATCGTAAGCATTGGTGTGTAGGCTGCTACAGTTATCGTATATGGCGTATAGGGCTTGTAGGGTGGTACGTATATCGTTAAAGTCAATTTCTTGTGCATGTAAGCTACGGCCACTGGTTTGTATATGGTATTTTAGCTTTTGGCTACGTTCGTTGGCTTTATATTTTAGCTTCATAGCTTTGGCCCATATACGCCTTGCTACACGGCCTATTACACTATACTCGGGGTCCATACCATTGCTAAAAAAGAAGGATAAGTTACCTGCAAAGTCATCAATAGCCATACCACGGCTTAGGTAGTACTCCACATAAGTAAACCCGTTGGCTAGTGTAAAGGCCAATTGGGTAATAGGGTTAGCACCTGCCTCGGCTATGTGGTAGCCACTTATGCTTACGCTATAAAAGTTTTTTATTTTTTCAGCTATAAAATATTCCTGTACATCGCCCATTAATTTAAGTGCAAATTCGGTACTGAATATACAGGTATTTTGTGCTTGGTCTTCTTTAAGTATATCGGCTTGTACAGTACCACGTACACTCTGTAAGGCTTGCTGCCTAATGGTTTGGTACACATGGGGCGGCAGTACATCGGCACCCGAAAGTCCTAGCAAGTTAAGCCCTAAAGCCCCCCCACCCCCCAAGGGGGGAATTTGTAACAGTGTTTCCCCTTGGGTATATACAGGTTTGGGTTGTGTTGTATATTTGTTATTAAATGCTTGAGTTACGAGTTCCCATTTTCCATTTTCATCTATCCATTTTTCGCATTGTTGGTCAATGGCGGCATTTAAAAAAAATGCCAATAGCATGGGTGCTGGGCCATTTATAGTCATACTTACACTTGTATTGGCGGCACACAAATCAAAACCGCTATACAGTTTTTTAGCATCATCTACAGTGGCAATACTTACGCCGCTATTGCCAATTTTGCCATATATATCGGGCCTTATGTGAGGGTCTTCGCCGTATAGGGTTACACTGTCAAATGCGGTGGATAGCCGCTTTGCAGGTTGCCCTTCGCTTACATAGTGAAACCGCCTATTGGTACGTTCCGGTGTGCCTTCGCCGGCAAACATACGGGTAGGGTCTTCGCCCTGCCGCTTTAGTTCAAATACTCCTGCTGTGTAGGGAAATTCGCCTGGTATGTTTTCTTGCAATTGCCATTTAAGTATATCGCCCCAATCTTTATATTTGGGTAGTACTACTTTAGGTACTTTGGTGCCACTTAGTGAGGTGGTTACCATATCCTGCACTATTTTTTTGCCACGTACTTCGTACTCAAATGTATGTGCTGCATATTTTTTTTGCACTTCGGGCCATAGTGCCATTAGTTGCTTTACATCGTAGGGTAGTTGTTGCTGTAGGCTTTCATACTCTTGTTGTAATAGTTCTGCTGTACTCATTTTATTTTTTATTTATGCTTCGCAAAAAAATGCTAGGGCATCGTTTTTATATTTTTTTGTAAAAACCTTTTAACCTCTAACTTTAACTGTTTGGCAGTAGGTAATGCACTCATTATTTGTTTGGTTTGGTTTTGCACATACTTGTACTCACTTACGCCAATTGGGTTGCTGAGGTTGCCCAATGCAAAGTCCACCTCTACATTATCCTTTCCACCACACAGTATTATGACTATACTTGGGTTGTCGTGTTTGTGTCTCAGTGTTTTATCTGCCATATTAATGTAGGCATTCATTTGGCCAGCATGTGCTGCTTCAAAGTCATCTAACTTTAGCTCTATTAGTATATAGCTTCGCAAATGCAAATGATAGAATAACAGATCTACATATTTGTTGCAGTTGTTGTAAGTTAGTTTGTACTGCTGCCCTACAAATGCAAAACCAACACCCAACTCTACCAAAAAACTTTTGATGTGGTTCACCAATGATTCTTCTAATTCTTTTTCGGAAAACGATGTGCCTAATTGTAAAAACTCAAACTTGTAAGGGTCTTTAAATATTTCGTTGGCAAGGTCGCTATGTGGTTTAGGTAGGGTTGCATTAAAATTATTATTTTGCTTTTTGCCGTGTAGTCTATTATACAAATCGGAATCTAAATGATACTTCAATACATTTTTACTCCACCCTTCATTTACTATTTTTTGAGTATACCAATTTCGTTCATCGGCGTTGTTACAACGTTCTACTATCATTATATGGTGTGTCCATGTAATGCTTATTAGCAAAGGGTTTTGTGCTACAAACGGTTGCTTATTAAATTCTGCAACCACTGGCTGCATAATTGATTTTTTAATAGTTTTTGTTGGCTTTTGTAATTCTGCAACCACTGGCTGCATAATTAGCAAATCGGGGTAAGCCTCTGCAAACCGTTTCATATAGGAGAGGTTACGAACACTAAAACCTTTCATTTCGGGGAATGCTTTTTGTAGGTCTATGGATAGTTGTTCTATTACTTTAGTACCCCAACCTTGTTGCTCTATTTTTGTTTCAATTTGCTTACCAATATACCAGTATAGTATTAATAAATTTTTATTTACTAATAATGTAGTTTGCATTTTTTGAAGTTGAATATTCTGTTTCAATTCAACTATCCATTTGGTGTATTGTCTTTGTTGTAATGCCATTAGGTAGTTTTAAAATGTTGTATTACCCCATCTAATTGGTACAGTTTGGTGGCCAGTTTTGCTTGGTCGTTTACCCAAGTATCGTAAGTTCGTATGGTTTCGCTTATTTCGGATAGGTACCGTACCCTTGCAGGTGGTATAATAGCAGCAGTACTTGTACCCTCACTTGCTTCGGCTGGTAAGGCTTTGTAATCGCTCAAATCTATTACACTTTTAGTTTGAAGTAATTGAATAATTCGGTTAAATAAATCATCAACTCCGCTATCGCCAAACTTACTTGCCATGGTGCCAAATATTGGTAAGTCTTCATCTTTTGCATCCCAAAGGTTGTGGTTACGTTTGTATTGCTTTCGTACTTCCATTAGGGCATCTAAAGCACCAGCTTTATCAAATTTATTTATAGCAATTACATCGGCATAATCGAGCATATTTATTTTTTCTAGTTGGCTAGCTGCACCATACTCGGGGGTCATTAGGTATAAGCTTACATCTACAAACTCTGTAATGGAGGCATCTGATTGCCCTACACCAGCACTTTCTAGTATTATTAAATCAAAGGCTGCTGCTTTGCATATAGTTATGGCATCTTGTACATAAGCACTTAGGGTTACCTCACTTTCACGGGTGGCTAAGCTACGCATATAACACCTTGGGTTGTTGATGCTGTTCATCCGTATACGGTCGCCTAGTAGGGCACCACCTGTTTTCTTTTTACTTGGGTCAACACTTATTACGGCTATTGTTTTGTGTGTAAATGTATTTAAAAACCTACGGATGAGTTCGTCGGTAACACTTGATTTGCCAGCACCACCTGTGCCAGTAATACCGAGAGTAGCCCCACCGCCACCCAAAGCCCCCCCACCCCCCAAGGAGGGATTTGGGTGAGTGGTTGATAATATTTGAGCAGCTCCATTTTCTTTTAACTTGGTTAAAAGATGCGTATAATCCTCACCATTTTCTGCTAGTGTTATTGCCCTTGCTATAGTTTGAATGTCTTTGGCTTCATTTAATATAAAATGGTTTTCTGTATTTGTATTTCGCACTTCGAACTTCGAACTTCGTATTTCGTATTTTGCATTTTGGGCTTTTGTTCTATCCAACACGTCTTGTATCATACCTTCCAAACCCATTGTACGTCCATCATCTGGGCTATATATTTTGGCTATGCCATAGTTATGTAATTCGTCTATTTCGGTGGGTAATATAGTGCCACCGCCACCACCAAATATTTGTATATGGCCACTATTGTTCGCATCTAACAAGTCTTTTATGTATTTAAAAAACTCCACATGCCCACCTTGGTAGCTGGTAATGGCTATGGCATGGGCATCTTCTTCTATAGCGGTTTCTACTATTTCAATGGCACTACGGTTGTGGCCAAGGTGTATAATTTCAGCACCTTTACTTTGCATTATACGGCGCATTATATTTATGGCAGCATCGTGCCCATCAAACAAAGAGGCAGCAGTTACTATTCGTAGTTGAGTGGTAATTGGGGTAGGCATATAACAAGCATTGTTTTATATAAAAACAAAAATACAAATTATATGTTCTTTGGTAGCGTAAATGTGTTTGATAATTACTTTATACAGTTGCTATTAGGCTTATTTCAATATTTACATTTTTGGGTAATCCCTTTACAGCAATGGTTTCACGGGCAGGAAAACCCCCTTCAAAATATTGACCGTATATTGTATTTACCTCGCCAAACAATTCCATATCGGATAAAAAAATGGTTGTTTTAACCGCATTGGCAAAGGTTAATCCAGCTTCGGCTAGTATAGCTTTCAGGTTTTGCATTACTTGATGTGTTTCTTGTTGTATATCGGCATTAGCTAATTCGCCACTTGTAGGCACTAAAGCTATTTGACCCGATATAAATAACAAATTACCTGTAAGTACTGCTTGGTTATATGGTCCTATTGGTGCTGGTGCATTAGTGGTTTCAATTATTTGTTTGTTCATTGTACAAATGTAGTGGCTGTGGTTTTAAAAATGCAAAGTATTTTTGTAAAAATTTAGTTAAATGAATATTGCAATACTTGCTAACCAACAACAATTACAAGAATTTGAAAAGTATTATAGTAAGCCCACTATACAAACCACAATTACCAATGATATGGCTAATTTAAAAGGTAGTTATGATGCTGTGTTTGATTTTTTGTATGATAATAATTTGGATAGAATTTTGCAATTACAAAATTTGAAAACTTTAGTTTTTGTAAATAGTATAACAAACATTTTGGACGATAGTACAAAAAACTTTGTACGATTTAATGGTTGGCAAACTATGATTAAAAGAGACCTATGGGAAATTGCAATAACAGAAAATAACGAGTACAATACAATATTAAAAGCACTACAAATTAACTATGTAAAAGTGCCTAATATAGTTGGGTTACTAACCCCAAGGGTAATAAGTATGCTTGTAAATGAGGCTTACTTTGCATTAGGTGAGGGTGTAAGTACAAAAAAAGAAATAGATATTGCAATGAAATTGGGTACCAATTACCCTTACGGCCCATTTGAATGGAGCGAAATTATTGGGTTAAAAAACATAGTAATACTATTGCAAACCTTACAAATAAATGATGCAAGGTATACCGTAGCAAACGCAATGTTGACTGAGTATAATATAAAATAATAGTAAAACTAAATGACAACTTTATTAATAATAGATGTAGCATTAGAAACTGCATTTGTAATACTGGTAAAAGATACTATTGTACTTGATGTAAAAATTAATAAAGTACAACAAACACATGCAAGTTGGTTACATATTGCTATTGAGCAATTGTGCAATACAAATAATGTAGCCTTACATACTTTACAAGCTATTGCTGTTACTAATGGCCCAGGCTCATATACTGGCTTACGTATAGGAATGAGTGCTGCAAAGGGTTTGTGCTATGCATTGCAAATTCCTTTAATTACTTTAGATAACCTTAAATTAATAGCCCTAGCAAATAATACCCCTTCAAATTGCCTATATATACCTATGATTGATGCAAGGCGAGATGAAGTATATTGTTGTACTTTTAATACTAATTTTGAAATAATAACTACCCACTCTGCAGTTATATTAAATGCCGATAGCTTTGAACATGAGTTAGCAAAACAACAAGTTATATTTTGTGGTGATGGAGCAGCTAAGTTTTCAATTATTTGTACTCATACTAATGCAATATTTAGTGCAATTATGTACACACAAATTGAATTGGTACAGCTTGCTTTACAACAATTTAACACTTTAGCTTTTGCTAATTTAACTTATGCTGAACCAAATTATATTAAACCCTTTTATATAGCGAAAAAGTAGTAGGCCTACCACTTGTGTAGTTTACTTTTTATAAAGAGTTCAAATATGTATTATTTTTGTATTTTTGTATAATCTACCTATATTATTATAATTCAAAGGATAAACACTAATCAGTTTACTTGAATTTTATAACCTGAAAAAACAAAAATTTATGAGTTTACAAAAATCTGAATTTAATGCTACTGCTGCCGATGGTTCCGCTTTAACCATTGACCATCACAATTTAAAAAAAGCCATTGCTAAGTTAAAATCATTACACCACAAATTAAGAATTTCAATATTGAAATTATTAGATGACAATGGTAAAATGACTGTTACTGAAATATTTGTAAAATTAAGAATTGAGCAATCAGTAGCATCGCAACAATTGGCTATACTACGTAGCTCTAAAGCTGTAATTGCCGAAAGGCAAGGTAAATTTATTTTTTATAAAATAAACCCTGAGCAAATTCACTATTTGAATACATTAGCACAAACATTGGCAAGTAAATAAATTATATTATTTGTTGTAATTTTGCATTTTCAATAAATCAAATTATGCAAGTAAAACAATTATATACCAACTGCCTTAGTGAAGCTGCTTATTTTATAGTAAGTAATGGCATAGCTGCCGTTATAGATCCCTTACGTGATGTGGATAGTTATATTGCTTTGGCAAAAGAACACCATGCCACTATCAAATATATATTTGAAACACACTTTCATGCTGACTTTGTAAGTGGACACTTAGACTTGCAGAAAGCAACAGGTGCTACCATTGTATATGGCCCCAATGCACACACAAAGTATAAAGTACATAATGCAATAGATGGTGAGTTGATACCTATAGGCAACGCTACCATAAAAGTATTGCATACACCCGGGCATACTATGGAAAGTACTTGTTATTTATTGCAGGATGAGCAACAAAATGATTATTGCATTTTTACTGGCGATACGCTGTTTATAGGCGATGTAGGCAGACCCGACCTTAGCCAAAAAGATGGCAATATGACCACCGAAGATTTGGCAGGTACTTTGTACGAAAGCTTACAAACCAAAATAATACCACTTGCCGATACTGTAATTGTGTATCCTGCACATGGTGCTGGGAGTAGCTGTGGCAAAAACTTGAGTAAAGAAACCTTTAGTACAATTGGTGAACAAAAATTACATAACTATGCGCTGCAACCTCAAGAAAAAGAAACTTTTGTAAAAGCAGTAACCGAAGGCTTAGCGGCACCACCTCAATACTTTCCTATAAATGCTGTAATTAACAAACAAGGTTATGGTGCTTTAAACGATATTTTACAAAAAGGATTAACCCCATTAGATGTACTTGCATTTAAGCAAAAAATAAAAAGCGATGCTGTAATTGTGTTAGATACTCGGCATGCCACAGTGTTTACACAAGGTTATGTACCCACCTCAATATTTATAGGGTTAGAAGGACGATTTGCAGAATGGGCAGGTAGTATGTTACCTTTTGACAAAGAAATAATATTAGTAACCGATGAAGGCAAAGAGCAAGAAACTATAACAAGATTAGCAAGAGTAGGCCTCGATAATATTGGTGGCTATTTAGCTGGTAGCTTTGATGCTTGGCAATTGGCTGGCGAAAAAGTAGATTTAATAATAGATATAGAAGCCGATGAATTAGCTATGGATTTACCCTTTGATGAAAATGCAATAGTAGTGGATGTAAGAAAAGAAATGGAATACGGAAATGGGCATATTGAAGGCGCTAACAATTTATCATTAAGTACTATGACAGACCCTGCTGTAATGGCTTTTGTAGAGGATAAGCATAACCTTTATATACATTGTGCAGGTGGTTACCGTAGTGTAATAGCAGCATCAATATTAAAACGTGAAGGCTTACATAACCTTAGAAATATACTTGGTGGCTGGACAAAAATTGCAGCACTAAAAGATAAATTTGAAATAGTAACTGAAGCTAGTGTACTCAACTAATCAATTAGTTTTCCATAGTCTTCATTCCAATTATATTTCCAACGGCGGTGGCTCCATAGCCAGTTTTGGGGTTGTTGTATTATTGCCTTAGTTACAAAAGCTACATACATTTTGGTAAGTTCGGTAGGTGCTAATGTTGCTGCATTTTCGGTTGCCGTTTCAAATATTACTTCATACTCCCCTCGTTTTATTTTTACCGATTTTGCAAATAATACTGGCACAGCCTTAGCCCTTGCCAGCCGCTCTGGCCCAATTATAAATGGAGTTGGCTTACCAAAAAAATTAAACCAATAAGCATTTTTAGGATGCCCAGGATTTTGGTCGGCCACCAAAGTTATCATGTGTGATTTTTTACGCCAACCTGCAAATTTTGTTTTCATATCGGTAGCAGGTAACAATACTGTATTGGCTCTATTACGTAACTTATAAAACAACCTATCAATAGCTTTAGTACTTAATGGCATATATACCAGCAAATGTGGCTGTGGTATAGTTAATGAAAAAAAAACATTTGCCCACTCCCAATTAAACTGATGGGAGGCATGTACCTGTACAGGTATTTGCAATTCGTCGTATTTTTTTATGAGGCTTATATCGCCTTTGTAATGGGCATCAATAAATTTTTTTCCTGTTGAAATCATTTTAATAGTTTCCACAAAACTGTCCACAAAATTTTTGTAAAATTGTTTTTCAATTCCCTTTCTTTCCCCCTCAGTTTTGTTAGGAAAAGCTTGTAATAAATTGTTATGAACTGTAGCTCTGCGGTATTTTACCACATAATAAATACACCCATATATACCACTGCTCAACACATACAGTACCCTTAATGGCAACAACGATATTAGGTACAACAAGCCATAAATTAAGTAATACATTTTGTAAAATTACTTTAATGTTTACAATATTGTATTTTGTACAAGTGCACTTTTATTAGGATAATCTAAATTGTAGTGCAAGCCCCTACTTTCTTTTCTAAAAGCAGCGCTTTTTACAATTAAATACCCTACCGTTATTATATTGCGGAGTTCACAAAGCTGTGGCGATACGGTAGTAGTTTCGTATAGTTGTTCGGTTTCTTCCCATAGCAAATCGAGCCGTTTTAAAGCCCGTTGTAGCCTTACATTACTACGTACAATACCAACATAATCACTCATTAGCAATTGCAACTCTTTAGTACTTTGGGTTATTAGTATCATCTCTTTAGGGTCGGTAGTGCCGTGGTTGTTCCAGTTGGGTAAAGCCCCCCCGCCCCCCATTGCCTCACCCCTACCCTCTCCAAAGGAGAGGGAGCTAGGAGTTGAAGCAAGTACACAGTTAGCAATATGTAAAAATGCCCGATGTGCATACACCATAGCCTCTAGCAAACTGTTACTAGCAAGCCTATTGGCACCATGTAAGCCAGTACTTGCACATTCGCCACAGGCATACAAATTTTTAATAGAGGTTTGTGCCCACTCGTTTGTTTTAATACCACCGCAACTATAATGTGCAGCAGGAGCTACGGGTATATAATTTGTAGTAATGTCAATACCAATGCTTTTACATTTATCATAAATATTAGGAAAATGCTCTACAAAATTTTCTTTGGTAAAATGGGTACAATCCAAATACACATGTTCGGTACCATGTATTTTCATTTCGCTATCAATAGCCCTTGCCACTATATCACGTGGTGCTAAGTCTTTTCGGGTATCATATTTTTCCATAAAGGCTTCGCCTTTGTGGTTACGCAATATACCACCATCGCCACGTACAGCTTCGGTTATTAGGAACGATTGCCCCTTTACATTAGGCTCATACAATGCTGTGGGGTGAAACTGTATAAACTCCATATTTTCTATACGGCCTTTGGCTCTATATACCATAGCCACACCATCGCCAGTAGCTATAGCAGGGTTAGTGGTAGTTTTGTACACCATACCATTACCGCCAGTAGCTAGTAGTATATAGTTACTTTCAATTTTTTCAATATTGCCTGTGGCCAAATGCAATGCATATACACCATAGCACTCAATATTGGTAGTAGCCTTTGTTACCAGTAGCCCCAAGTGGTGTTGGGTTATAATATCTACCACATACCAATGGTGGTGTATTTCCACATTTGTTTTTTGCTTAATAGCAGCTAACAATGCTCGTTCCATTTCCTTGCCTGTTACATCTTTATGGTGTAGTATGCGGTACTCACTATGCCCACCTTCTTTACCTAATTTGTAGTCGCCAGTAGTATTTTTATCAAAGTTAGCACCCCACTCTATAAGCTCTCTAATACGCTGTGGGCCTTCTTTTACCACTATATCTACCGCAGCTTTATTACACAGCCCATCACCAGCTATTAGGGTATCTTGTATATGTTTTTCGTAGGTATCTACATCATCGTTCCATACACCAGCTATACCGCCTTGTGCATACTTTGTGTTGGTTTCGTCGGTATTGGCTTTGGTTATTACCGTTATTTTTTTATGGGGAAATGCTTCTGCCGTTTTAAGCGCAAAGGTGAGTCCAGCAATGCCTGAGCCTATTACTAAAAAGTCTGTTTGCATACTGCAAAATTAACTTAAAAATATAGCTTTACACAGCGCAATTATTTTAACAATACTACACTACTTTCACTATTGTTGTAATGGCGAAGCCCTCCAAAAAACCAAATTTTAAGTTACCATTAATTTATAGAAAAGGTAAACATTCCATCTCGGCAGAGTTTGTGGGTTTACCTTATGAACGGTATAGGCTAGCCACCTACCCTGCCGCCTTAATAAATAACCTACTTTATTTTATTGTGTTACTTATTAGCCCCAAAACTACCCAAACGTTAAACAGACCCCCAAAAAACTACCACTTAGTAGTATTGCAATTACAAAAACTATAGTTCAACTTTACATAACTAACTTATAGCTTAACTAACTACTACTAAACAAAACACATAAATGCAAAACTTTACTAAAAATATAAATACAAATAATTTTCTAAGCAGCATCTCTCTCTCTCTCTCTCTCTCTCTCTAGTTTTAGGGCGTTATAGCATATTAGCCTTTTTAGTACTAATAACTTTATTTGCCACCATTGCAATATGGCAATTTGCTTACAATATATTAGTAAGCAAATACCGCTACAGCTCAACATTTACCCAACTAATAATAAAACATTGCAAAAGCCCACCCGTTTTGTAACAAATGGCAACTTTTTGTTGTCTTAGTATTATATAATACCCTAAAAAATAAAATCATGAAAAAATTTATCTTCCCTAGCTGTTTGTTTTTCTTTATTATTTTAACATCACAAAATTGTAAAAAACATAATGAACCTATTTTGTATAATACAGAATTTCCAAATAACATTGGAACATTTTGGAAATATAAAGTATATGATAGCATATCCACAATAAATGATACTTTAACCATTACAATTGTTGGTACGACTAATTTAAATGATGGCAAGGTTGTTACAATTTGGCAAAATAAATATCAAACTAGAATTCCTAATACTGATACTTCTTACATTTACTCGGGATCTGAGGGAATATATTTTTATTTTAACAAAACCATACAATCTTTATACAAGATCTATAAATTTCCATTAACAATTGGAAATTATTGGTTAGGGAATTATGTGAAAGATACAATAAAAGTAACATCGAAATCTTCAATAAATACATTAGCTGGAAGTTTTTCTGAAACTTATACTTTAACAAGAACAGCAAGGTTTTTTCCTAACGGTTCTCTATTTGAACAAGAACTCTTTAAGCCAAATATTGGGTTATTAACTAGTTTACAAATAAATAATAGTGGTTCTTACTCAAATGAAAATTGGGAACTTTTTTCTTACTTAATAAAATAAAAAATTATGAAATTTAAATTTCTTACAACAATATATTTGTTACTCCTTAACATTAATTTAATTTCCCAGAGTGAAATTACACCTTCAAGTTTATACAATAACGTTGATTTTACTAAAAAAGCTAAGACTAAAATAGTTGGAATAAAAGTAAAACCTTTCCTCACAACTAACAATTATTCTACAAGTAGAGTTGTAGACAATAATGATGTTCATATTTTTCCATCTACAGTAAGTCAATCAGAAGTACATATTTCTATCAATAAAAATAATCCTTTAAATTTAATTACTAGTTGTAATGCTATTTCAACTGTTGGAGGGTTTACAAGTTTTAATCAAGGTTATTACTACACAACAAATGGCGGTATTAGTTGGCAAGGAAGCGATGAATTACAAAATTCAGCAACTATTGATGTTTCAGGAGACCCCTCAACTGCATTTAATAGTAATAATACAGGTTTTATAGCAACAATGACTGGTTTTGTTAACTGTGGAATACGAACTTTACCAAGTGGATATTCAACCCAAACAACAACAGATCAGGGTTTAAATTGGAGTACCTTCACTACAGCAACGGATAATGGATGTTTTGATAAAGAAATGATTGTAATAGACAATCAAGCTACAAGCCCATTTGTAAACAATATTTATACTGCATGGACAAATTTTACACCTGGACTAACAAGGGTTCAATTCAATCGCTCTACAAATAATGGTACTTCCTATACTAATCCAATTACAATTAGTAATGGCATTGGACAAGGAACGAATTTACAAACTGGCCCAAATGGTGAATTATATATCTGCTGGGCCGATTACAATGTTGGAGAAACAGGTGCAAGAGGTTTAGGGTTTTGTAGATCTCTTAACGGTGGTGTAAATATAACACCCTCTCAAAGAGTCTTTAATTATAATGGAATAAGATCTTTTAACACAAACCCAGATAGGTCAAGTCCCGCTTTTGGAAATACAAGGGTTAATGATTTTCCTGCTATGGCAGTTGATAAGTCAAATAGCGTACACAGAGGACGAATTTATGTAATTGTACCCACAAGGGAGGGTGGAAATGGGAAAGCTATTATTCAAATTTCATTTTCTGATAATCAAGGAGCAAATTGGAGTAATTTACAAACAATAAATATACCAAGTGGACGCCAAAATTGGTTACCTTGGATAACCGTAGATGATTGTACAGGAGATGTATGGGCGGTTTATTATTCATTTGATACGCCTAATGGCTTTGAAACAAACACTTATGTAGCCCATTCAACCGATGGTGGTATTACATGGGAAAATCAAAAAGTTAGTGATGTCCAACATATAACTTCACCTATAATTTTACCTGGTGTTGCATTAGGTTATGCTGGCGATTATATTGGAATTGCAGCTTATGCGGGAAAAGCATACCCAATTTGGGCTGACGATAGAAATGGCAATTGGCAGCTTTACTGTTCTCCAGTACAGTCTGTAATTGATGATTTAAGTATAAGCGGTGCTGACCAGTTTTGTACTACATCTACATATACAGTTAATAGTTTGCCAAGTGGGTATAGTGTCGTTTGGAGCACCTCTAATAGTGCAGTTGCTATTATTAATTCCTCTACTGGTGTGGCAACAGGTGTTAACTTTGGTAGTTGTAGTATTATTGCAAGTATTATACAAATAGGTAGCTGCGGTACACCAATCCAAACAATTACTAAACCAATTACAATAGGTAATCCAAATTCGTTAAATATTTTATTAACGCCTACTGGTACTTCACTTTGCACTGGCACACCATTTACTGCCGAAACATATTTGGAAGGTGCTACTAATTATACTTGGACACCGCCAACAGGTTTAAATATTATAAGTGGTGCAGGCACAGCCACAATTAATGCACAAGTAGTAAGTACTCCTTTAAGTGGTCCACTTACGGTAACAGCTACTAATACATGTGGTACAGTAACAGGAACTGACCAAGTAGTTCCAATGCCCGATTTTCCTTGGCCTGGTAAAAATCAAAAATATATTACTTTAAGTACTGCATCGTGTTTAACTAATACATTTACAGGTCAGGTAATTGCTGTACCCAATGCGTCGTTATATACTTGGAGGGTAAGAGAGTTTGATGTAAACGGCAATGTATTGTTAACTTCACCTTGGTTTACCTCAACTACCAACCAAGCTACCTATAATTTACAAAATATTCAAACTAGGAGTGCTAGGGTATTTGTATATGCTACTACACCTTGTGGCGTTACCCCAACCATAAGCGAAATATTTAATAAATGTAAAGGAGCAAGAATTGCAAACAGCACTATACAAGAGGCAATTACTGTAACCCCTAACCCCACCAAAGGTATTACACGTATTGCACTTCCCAAATTAATGCAACAAAATATTGTATATGAATTAACGAGTGCCTCTACTGGTATAGTAAGCAAAGGCAAAATAATACATAACAAAAATTATTTTGAAATTGATTTAGCCAAATTAACAAGTGGCATATATACACTTACATTAAATGACAATAAAGTAATAATGCAAGTAAAAATTATTAAAGAATAATTTTTTAATACTACTTTTTTCAATCATTCAAATTACCACTAGAGAGGCAACTGCCTCTCTAGTTTTTTTTGTACTATATATTTTCTTAACCCTAAGTAATAGTATATTTCAATAATAGTAAAAGATTGAAGCCTATTGGTAACTGAATAGTTTTTATTTAAACCAATTAAGAATTTCTGTTAAGAATTAAGTTATATTTTTTATTGGTTTAATTAGGTTGTTAGTAGGCTTCACCAATACAACCATTACAAAGCAACTTGAGCATTTTAAAAAAAACAAAATTAAAAATGTGTATTACATTTGCAAAATGGCTGACCTAACATTTGCAATACACAATACCGATACCAATAGCAATGCTAGGGCTGGCACTATAACTACTGACCATGGTAGTATACTCACCCCTATATTTATGCCAGTAGGTACAGTTGGCACTGTAAAAGGTGTAACACAGCAACAATTACATACCAATATAAATGCTCAAATAATACTGGGCAATACTTACCACCTATACCTACGGCCAGGGCTTGAGGTACTGCAACAAGCAGGTGGCTTACATAAGTTTAATGGTTGGCACAAACCTATACTTACCGATAGTGGTGGCTACCAAGTATTTTCGTTGGCTGCTAAGCGTAAAATAAAAGAAGAGGGTGCTACATTTCAAAGCCATATTGATGGGGGCAAACACCTATTTAGCCCCGAAAGGGTAATGGATATACAACGTGTAATTGGGGCCGATATTATAATGGCCTTTGACGAATGCCCTGCACATGATGCTACTAAAGAGTATATACAAAAAAGTATGCATCTTACCCACCGTTGGTTAGATAGGTGTATAGCACAATTACACAATACTGAGCCACTATACGGCTATACTCAAAACTTATTTCCCATTGTACAAGGTGGTACACATGAAGCTTTGAGGATAGAAAGCAGCCAATACATTAGTAGCAAAAATGCGGTGGGTAATGCCATAGGTGGGCTAAGTGTAGGCGAAAGTGAGGAGTTAATGTATGCCATGACGGCAGTGTGTTGCAGCCACTTACCCACTGCCAAACCTAGGTACTTAATGGGTGTAGGTACCCCTTGGAATATACTGGAAAATATAAGCCTTGGGGTAGATATGTTTGACTGTGTAATGCCCACCCGTAATGGCCGTAATGGTATGCTGTTTACCAGCAAAGGCATTATAAATATTAGAAATAAAAAATGGGCAAATGACTTTACGGTAGTTGATGAGGTGTTAGAAAATGAGGTGTCTAATTATTATAGCAAAGCATATATGCGGCACTTATTTGTAGCTAATGAGCTGCTAGGGCTTACACTGGCTAGTGTACACAATTTAAGTTTTTACCTATGGCTTGTAGGCGAAGCCCGTAAGCATATACTGAACAACAACTTTACCACTTGGAAAAACGAGTACATACCCGTATTAAAAACAAGGCTTTAATTACGTAATGCCCATATTGCAAATAATATATACTCTAAAAAAAAGAGTACCCAAAACCGTAAGTAAAAGCTAGTTATACTTTTTTGTATAGCTAACTTTAAAAAAAATATATTAGCAACAAACAAACTGCACAATAGTATATGTGCATAGCACAAATATAATTGATGTGCCAACACTGCCCAAATAATACAGTATAAGTATGCTGCTATAACTACGGCACAGCCAGCAATTGCTGCAAGTTTGGGTGAGTAAAGCACGGCCAAGGTTTTAAAGTTAAAGGTGGCATCGCCCTTAGTATCGGGCAAATCCTTGAACCATGCTATAGCTATACTAAATGCTATTACAAATAATACAAGTGGCCACATAAAGCTGGGCATTGGCTCGGCAATACCCACATCAAATATTACATACCTAAAGTGTACGTACATACCCACATTTACCAAAAAACCACGTACTACAGTAATGCAAATTGCAGCAGGTAAATGATGTTTTTTTAATTGTATAGGTGGTACGGAATATACAATACCTAATACCGAAATAAGTATAATAAGCCAACCCAATATATACGAAGTATAAAAGCCAATAGCCACAGCAAGTACCATACAAATACTGCAAATAATTGTAGCTTGCCGTACACTCAATTTACCTGCTGGTATGGGTAATTTTGGTTTGTTTATTACATCTAACTCCACATCAATTATTTGGTTAAGCCCAACTATAAATACGTTACAAGCCAATGCTGCAAACAGTGTTAGCCCTAGTAAGGGCAAATGCACTGGCACATCTAACGGTTGCCCAAGTACTAATATGTATAAGGTTACTATACTGCATATTGAGCCTATAATAGTATGTGGTCGGCTAAATTGCCATAAGGTTTTTATCATATTGGTGTAGCTATTATGGTTACTAATTGTGTTGGAAATTGATATACAGACCGTACTGTTATACTATAATTATTAATGTGTAAAGGTGCTACAATATGTTGGTATTGGGCTTTGCTTTTTGCCTTTAGTACCGACACTACACCATCGTACAACACTGTAATTATATTAATGGGAATAATATAAGTAAATAGTAACCGTAACCAATTAAAAGGCTTAATAAATGGTGTTACTACTAGCTGTACTACCGTACTGGCTAGCATTACTTGTAGTACACTCCATATAGTTGGCGTTACAATTTCTACTATTAATAGTGTGGCATTATGCTTTGCAAAATGTTGTAGTAAGGCTACCTGCTGCACTTTAGTAAAGTGGTGAAATGCATTATACATAGTATATACAATGTTGGGCTGCAACTGTAGTGTAGTACAATCAACACTAGTGCTAGTATAGGTTACAGTAGTATGTGGCGGTATGTGCTGAGGGTACTTATCGGTAAGTAGTATGGGTAATTTGTTGGGCAATTTAGAGGCTATATATATACTCGGTAGCCCACTACCACTACATAAATCTATAATTGAAGTGGCGTTATTTTTTTTTGTTAACGTATCAACTATAGGAACTATTTTTTTGTATAAGCCAAATAGTAACACAAAATAACCTATTGCCTCTACCTGAAACTTTCTCAATATTTTAGGGAAACCCTCAAAGTCTTCTAACTCTTTCCAATTCATTTTGTTAAATTACATTTTTTTATTTACAAATTATTAATGGCAACATTTAAACTCATTTTTTGCGAAGCACACCTAATACCATTTGCCATAATACTATTAAGTACTTTGTGTATTAATTATTTTATTACACATAAAATTATATCCTTGTTTTTTGGCAGAAAGTTATTGCATTTTATAGCAGTAAGTTGCTGTGGGTTAGCTGTACAATTATCGCCTAATGTAGTATTGCTTAGTTATTTATTTGGCTTATTTAGCCTACTACTATTTGGCATTATACATACCAAATTATTAGCTATGCAGCATAACAAAAGCTATGGTATTATGTTGTTTCCATTGGCATTTTTTATAATTATACAAAGCCAACTATGCAACAGTTCACAAATATTATTTGGCATATACACCTTAGCAATTGCCGATGTGTTGGGTGGTATTGTGGGTTATTATTATGGCAAGCCGAAAATTATTTTTTTAGCCGAACCTAAGTCAATACTAGGTTACAGTACATTTTGTATAGTTTGCTTTGCAATATATTGTATTATATTTGGCACTCAGTATTGGCATATTGCTATTGTTGTTTCACTCTTAACTGGCTGTGTGGAGTTGTTTTCTTACAAGGGTAGCGATAACCTAACTATACCCATATTTGCTCCACTATTTGCCATTATGGTACATAATTATAGTGCCTCATTATTTTATATAAATGCTATAGCAATAGCACTACTTATACTATTGGGCAGGTTAGCTTTGTATAAAAAATGGTTGAGTATAACTGGCGTATTTGCAGCAGTATTTGTGGGTACAGTTGTACTTTTTTTACAAAATTATACCCACCTTATTCCGCTTATTTTATTTTTTGCTATAGGTAGTTTAGCATCGGCATGTAACCATAAAAAAGAAAAAATAGAACGTACAGCCCTACAAGTATTTGCTAATGGCACTGTAGCTGTTAGTTGTTTGTTCATATATTATTTTACCCATAACAATGCCTACTATATTGCTTATTTTGCAAGTATTGCAATAAGCTTAACCGATACTATAAGTAGCGAACTCGGTAAATATTATAAGCACTCCACTTACGATATACTTACCTTACAACCCACAGCAGTAGGGCTTAGTGGTGGCATTAGTGGTATTGGCACTTTAGCTGGTGTAGTATTATGTATAGTGTTTGCCATTACCAATTATTTTATATTTTCCTTTTCTTTAATGCAAGTAAGTACTATACTATTAGTTGGCATAGTAGGTATGCTTACAGATAGTGTGTTGGGTAGCAGCTTACAAGCCAAATACAGTACTACTAACGGCACAATAACCGAAGTAGAAACTAATAAATTAGTAAAAGGCTATGCTTGGTGTACTAATAATATGGTAAACCTGCTAAGTAATATTATTGTAATTATTGTATATATTGTTGTAAGGTTGAACTTTTAATTCCATCAATCGTTTTGTATATTTGCATTATGTCAAACCTAGTAAAAGAGTTTTTAAAACAAAGCACCGTAAAAGGATTTGATGCTTCGCATCGAAAAAAAATTAATTTTAACATTGGAAAATATAATGCCAAAGTGCCCGAAGGTAAAAAACAATTTGCAGATGTTGAATTGGTACGAGAAAGAGCCAAAAATTTGAAATGGAGAGCTATTGAAAACTTAGATCAAACCCTCGAAACATTTGAAAGTATATTTATAAAAAATGGTGGTACAGTACTGTGGGCAGAAACTGCCGAAGATGCAGCCAACGAAATACTTAGAATATGTAAAGAAAAAAATGCTACCACACTAGTAAAAAGTAAAAGTATGGTAACTGAAGAAATACACTTAAACGATGTGCTAGAAAAAAACGGTATAGCAAGTATAGAAACTGACTTAGGCGAATACATACAACAACTTGATGGCGAAGCACCCTACCATATAGTAACACCTGCTATGCATAAAAGCAAAGAGGACTGTGCCAGAGTGTTCCACGAAAAATTGGGCACACCACCTAACCTAAGCCCACAGCAAATTACAATGATAGCAAGGGAAAAATTGAGAGTAAAATATAAGGAAGCTCAAGTTGGTGTAACTGGTGCTAACTTTATAATAGCCGATAGTGGTGCAATATCCATAACCGAAAATGAAGGTAATGCAAGGTTAAGTTGTGCCTTTCCCAAAACACATATAGTAGTAGTAGGCATTGAAAAAGTAATTCCTTCACTTACGGATTTACATTTATTTTGGCCACTGTTAAGTACATTTGGCACAGGCCAAAGCCTTACTGTATATAACTCAGTAGTAAGTGGGCCTAAGCAACAAAGCGAAACTGACGGGCCAGATGAAATGATTGTAATACTATTAGACAACGGCAGAACTAATATTTTAAAAAACCCCAAAAGCCGTGAAAGCCTTTACTGCATTAGGTGTGGTGCTTGCCTCAATGCTTGCCCAGTGTATAAAAATATAGGTGGCCATACTTATAACACTACTTATAGTGGTCCTATAGGCTCGGTTATAACACCACAAATGCATGGCCAAAAAGATTGGAAACACCTAAGCTTTGCTAGTTCGCTATGTGGCAACTGTACCGAAGTGTGTGCTGTTAAAATAAACTTACACGAACTATTATTAGAAAACCGCTACGAAAGTGTAACCGAAAATACAAGCACCGTTACCGAAAATGTAAGTTGGAAACTATGGCGTAAAGCTATGCTTAACCGTAAGCTATTAAATATTGCAAATGGCACTATTAAAAATGCAGTGGTTAATACTGTATTTACCAGTTGGAAAAAACATAGAAATAAATTAGATTTTCCCGCCAATAGTTTTAACCAAATGTGGCAAGAGAGGCATAGAACTAAATAAAAGTTGGGGTTACAAATTTTTAATTTTTTCCCATAGTTCCGGTATTCTTTTTATCCAAACTAACTCTTTACTTTTTTTGCCCAACTCTTGTAAAGGTGTACCCCAGTACACTTTACCACCTTCGGCATTGCCCACCACACCGCTTTGCCCCATTACTACTGCATTAGCACCAATAGTAATTGTTTTGTTTACACCTACTTGCCCCCATAGGGTAACACCATCTTGCAAGGTAGTAGCACCTGCAATACCTACTTGTGCCGCTATTAAGCAATTTCGTCCAATTACAACATCGTGCCCTATATGGCAATGGTTGTCTATTTTAGTGCCTTCGCCAATTATAGTATCGTGGCTTACACCTTTATCTATGGTACAACTAGCTCCAATTTCTACATTATTATGTATCACTACTCTACCACAACTATACATTTTTTGGTAGTAAATATCCCTATCCTTTTTTGTGTTATAATAAAATGCATGGCTACCAATAGTAGCATTGGCTTGTATGCTTACATTGTCGCCAATTACTGTATGGTCGTATATTGTAACGTTAGGGTATATAGTACAATGCTTACCAATTATTACATTATTGCCAATGGTTGCGTTGGGGTATATTATACTGCTCTTATCTATTATCAAATCATCGCTAATAGCTTTTGTAGGTAGCACTACAGGCCTAAAATGCTTTGTGAGCTTGGTATAGGCTTCAAACGGATTATTTACTACAAGTAAAAATTTATTAGCAGGACAGTCAATTTTTTTATTAATAATAATACAACTTGCTACCGATTGCAAACATCTATCATAATACTTGGGGTGATCAACAAATACAATATCGCCAGGCTGTACTCTATTTAATTCATTAATACCTGTTGCCAATAATGTAGCATCGCCAATAATTTCTGCATCAATAAATTGTGCTAACCAAGTAGCCTCTACTGAATTTTCAAATTGCATATATCTTACTTTTTACAAAGGTACAACCTAACCGTAATGTTAATTTTTAAAAATTAATTTTTCAATACAACAGTACAAATAACTAATCAATATTATTTTACAAAAAAATAAATATAATTGTATGATAAAAAATTGTGTAGCTACAACTGTTTACTAGCCATAGTTACAAGCAATATAGTGTGGCACTAGGTGTTATGCATTTACAACTATTTAATATTTTTATTGCGTTGCAAAATGTTTGCTACAGTAAGTTTGTCCACAACTATAAAAAAAATGTTGATAAAATAATGTGTACTTTATTTGAATGTAAGAAAAATATATTTTAATATTGTATAGGGAATTAGAGTTCCCACTTACTTACTAACCCATTTATATATAAAACCCTATCGAAAGATGGGGTTTTAGCTTTTTATAATTGCTCCAAATTAATATTAATACCACACACTAAGGTTATACTACAAATTGTAAATAGTAACTTTACAAAAATAAAAACGATTATGCTAAAATCAATGACTGGATATGGAAGAGCCGAGCAGCAAGTTGGCGACATTACTTTTTTGATAGAAGTAAAATCGCTCAATGGTAAGCAGTTTGATATAAACCTTAGGTTGCCAAGTATATTAAAATCGAAGGAGTTTGTAATCCGTAATATATTATCCGAACACTTACTACGAGGCAGTATTGACTGTTATATTAACCTCAAAGAAACTGGAACAGCCAAACCTGTAAGCATAAATACTAGCTTAGCTAAGGCCTACTATGCACCCATTAAAAACATAGCCGAAGAGTTAGGATTACCTACCACAGATATATTGAGTAGCTTACTAAAGTTGCCCGAAGTTATAACGCCAAGTGCCGAAGCACTAACTGATGAGCAATGGCAAGGCTTTGAAGCAGTATTGCTTACTGCTATTAACAACCTTAACCAACACCGCCTTAACGAAGGTACAGTGCTTGAAAAAGATATACTACAACGAATAAAAAATATAGAAACTGCACAAGCCGAAATAATGGAATTAGAACCTGCCCGTAAAAAAAAGATAAAAGAAAATATAGAAAAACTTATAGCAGACAATGTACCGAGTGAAGCGATTGATAAAAATAGATTGGAGCAGGAATTGATATATTATATTGAAAAAATTGATATACACGAAGAGCAAATAAGACTTACCAATCATTGCAATTATTGTAAAGAAATATTGGCAAACGATGATACTACAAAAGGTAAAAAATTAAATTTTATATTTCAAGAATTTGGAAGAGAAATAAATACTACCGGGAGTAAAGCTAATGATAGTGCCATACAAAAATTAGTAGTACAAATGAAAGATGAATTGGAAAAAGCAAAAGAGCAAGTATTAAATATATTGTAGTGTTACTGGTAAATGAAAATATTATATTGCAAAACGATGTAGTGCAATTACTGCCTTACAACAATACTCACTTTAATGCTTATGTAAAGTATGCATTAACCGAGCCTAATACATGGCAATACAGTATGCACAACCCTGGAGGCAGTGCAACAGCTATGCAAGAGTATGTAAACTTTGCAAAAAAAGAATATAACGAAAACACCTCTTACACATTTACTGTACTACACAAAGCCACTAATACTATTGCAGGTTGTACACGGTTGTATGATATAAACTTTGCTAACAGTGTAGCTACTATTGGCTACACTTGGTATGGTGAAAAATATAGGCGAACAGGATTAAACAGGCACTGCAAATTATTATTACTCAGTTATGCATTTGAAGTATGGCAATTACAAAGAGTAGAATTTAGAGCCGATGTAAACAATACTGCATCTATAGCCGCAATGAAAGCAATTGGCTGTACTGAAGAAGGCATTTTGCGAAGCCATGCTACATTACCTAATGCACTGAGGCGAACATCAATGGTGCTAAGTATATTAAAAACCGAATGGGAAAATGGTGTAAAAATTAGATTGATGGAAAAGATTTATTAGTTTTAAGCAGCTTTTAAGCATTGGTAATCAATAGATTAGATAATGTTTGTATCATTGGTGATACAAACAATTTGGGAAAAATAAAATTTTTAAAATTTGCAACTTTATGTAATATCACTAGTTAATTAAAAATAATTTTTATTTTAAGTAGCCATTGAGTATTGATAATCAATAGATTAAATAATGTTTGTATCATTGGTGATACAAACAATTTGGGAAAAATAAAATTACAACTCTTTAGTATTCATTTTAGGCCATTCAACAATTTCATCAAACCGTTTTTCACCTGTTGAAATATTGATTGTAAAGTTGTAAGTTTCATCTAAATTTGATGTGAATACAATATTATCCTCTTTTAATAAAGTAAGCATAGCTAGAAGTCCTGTCCGTTTGTTCCCATCAATGAAAGGATGGTTCATAATCAAACTTTCACCTAATGCTGCCGCTTTTTCAATTGATGTTTTATACAAATACTCCCCACCAAAAGTGGCAAAAGGTCTCGAAATTGCCGCTTCTAAACCATTCAAATCCCTAACTCCATCTCCGCCACCATATAGCTTAATTGAATATAAATGAAGAGCTAAAATATCATCTATTAATATCATTGTGCTAATTTTTTTAATACTTCAGAATATTTTTCATTTACTTCTTCAAAATGTTTAGATAAGTTATATACTTTATTTTCATTTGACAATCTTTCTAAATGACTAATAATTTCATCTAAAGCAGCATCACTTTGTAACGCTGCTATTTTTTCTAAAGCATATCCCTTTTTTTCAATTGTACTCATAATGAATTCTTTTTAATATCCAAATTTACAAAATCTTTTCCACTTTCATTTGTAGCTTTGTTTCAATTCTTATATAATAATCTTTGTTTGCTTAGTGCCTATGAGCGAAATAAATTAAACTTAACAAAATGAACAAACTCGAAAACTATATTACAGGCAGCTGGATAACTGGCGATGGCGACGGACAACTTTTATACAATGCAGTAACTAACGAAACTATTGGTGCTGCAAGTACAAAAGGGTTAGATTTTAAAAGTATTGTTGATTATGCAAGAATGGTTGGCAACCCTTCTTTACGCAAAATGACTTTTCATGCAAGAGGAAATATGTTAAAAGCGTTGGCATTACATTTACGAAATCACCTCCCCAAATTTTACGAAATAAGTTATAAATCAGGTGCTACCAAAGCCGATAGTTGGGTTGATATTGAAGGCGGTATTGGTAACCTTTTTGCAAATGCAAGCTTACGACGAAAGTTCCCCGATGATGTAATATGTGTTGATGGCGAAAGCCACAACTTTGGTGCAAACAATACCTTTATGGGCACACATATACTCAGCCCAAAAGAAGGGGTGGCTATACATATAAATGCTTTTAACTTTCCCGTATGGGGTATGTTAGAAAAAGTTGCCGTTAATATATTGGCAGGTATGCCCTGTATTGTAAAGCCAGCAACGGTTACAAGCTACTTAACCGAAGCAGTGGTTAAAGAAATTATTGCCAGTAACATTTTGCCCGAAGGGGCAATACAACTACTCTGTGGCAGTGCAGGTGATTTGCTAAGCCATGTAGATAGTCAAGATGTAGTAACCTTTACAGGCAGTGCTACAACAGGTTTGCTACTAAAACAAACAAAGGCCATAGTTGAAAACAATGTACCCTTTACCATGGAAGCCGATAGCCTAAATTGTATTGTATTGGGCAATGATGTAACACCCGATAAACCAGAGTGGGATATTTTTATAAAAGAGATACGAAAAGAAATGACCCTAAAAGCTGGGCAACGATGTACAGGAATACGTAGAATATTTGTACCCGAAAACAAAATTGAAGCTATACACCTTGCCTTAGCAAAAGCTTTGCAGCAAACAGTTATAGGTAACCCATTAAATGCAACCGTACGAATGGGCAGCCTTGCAGGCCAAACACAACGTACCGAAGTAAAAGAACAGGTGCAAAAATTATTAGCAGCATCACAAATAATATATGGTAGTTTAGATAGTGTAGCAGTAGTAGATGCCGATGCACTAATTGGGGCATTTATAAGTCCAATTTTATTGTTGAATAAATTGCCATGGGTTTCAACCCATGGAGAAATAAATCCCTCTCATAATGTAGAAGCTTTTGGTCCTGTAAGCACCTTAATGCCTTACACTAATATGGATGATGCTATTGCCTTAACCAAATTGGGCAGAGGCAGTTTGGTAAGTACTATTGTAACTGCCAATACTAAAGAAGCAAGACAATATGTAATAGGTGCAGCTACACACCACGGCAGAATATTAGTGTTAAATAATGAGTGTGCTAAAGAAAACACAGGGCATGGTTCGCCATTGCCTTTGCTAGTACATGGCGGCCCTGGTAGGGCTGGTGGCGGTGAAGAGATGGGTGGCATACGAGGTGTAAAGCATTACCTACAACGTACTGCCATACAAGGTTCGCCAACCATGCTTACCGAAGTTACACAGGTGTACCAACCTAATGCAATTGGTAAAAATGGGGGCAAACATCCCTTTACAAAATACTTTGAAGAGCTTGAAATTGGTGAACAAATAATTACCGAAAAACGAATAATTACAAGTGAAGATATTGACAAATTTGCCGACCTAAGTGGCGATCATTTTTATGCTCATATTGCAGCAACAAATTTTGATGGCACTATGTTTACACACCAAGTAGCCCACGGTTATTTTATTATGAGCATTGCTGCTGGTTTGTTTGTAGATAGTTACAATAAAAACCCAGTGTTGTTAAATTATGGTATTGATGAACTACGATTTACCAAACCGGTATATCCTGGTAGCGAAATACATATACGCTTTACCTGCAAAGAAAAATTGCCCAACGACAAACGAATAGTAGAAAACCCCGAAGATTTTAAACGAGGCGATGATATAGAAAAAGGTATTGTAAAATGGCTAGTTGAAATGATTGATGAAACGGGTGAGGTTACTGGAGTAGCTACAATATTGACAATGGTGGGCAGAAAATAATAAAACTTGGTATAAATTTGTATTATACACAACAACTAACCATGCAAATAGCAACTGTAATTAGTAACAATATAAATGATGCAGTGCAGCATTTGCTACATAACAATGTGGTGGCTATCCCAACCGAAACAGTGTATGGCTTAGCAGCAAATGCACTTAACCCACAAGCTGTAATTAAGATATTTGAAGCTAAAAATAGACCAACTTTTAATCCCCTAATTGTACATTGCCACAATTGGCAAGATGCTGCAAAGTATGTAACTCATATACCCAAAAAACTACAGCCTTTAATTGAAAATTTTAGTCCCGGGCCAATAACATTTTTGCTGCCAAAAAATAACCTTATACCCGATATAGTAACTGCCGGCAGCAACCTTGTAGCCATACGAGTACCTAACCACCCAATTACTTTACAACTATTATCATTGCTACCGTTTCCATTAGCTGCTCCAAGTGCCAACGAATTTGGCTATATCAGTCCCACCACCCAAAACCATGTGATGCAAAGTTTGGGTGGCAAAATTCCCTTTATACTCAGTGGCAACAGTTCAATAGTAGGTTTAGAAAGTACAATAGTAAGCATTAATGAACAAAATAAAGTAGTATTACACCGCCACGGCGGCATTACACAGGAGCAAATAGAAGCCCTTATTAATGAACCTATAGTATTAGCCACTAACCCCGAAACCAACATTACAAGTGGGCAATTAAAAAGCCATTATGCACCTAATGCTCCCTTGTATATAGGCAATATAGAGAACCTTTTGCTAACCCATAACCAAGGCAAAGTATGTACATTAAGTTTGCATACTAAGGTATTAAATGTACCAAATAACCAACAGTATTTTCTTAGCATTAATGGCGATTTAAAGCAAGCAGCCTACAACTTATTTAATATACTAAGGCAAATAGATAATGCAAAGCCAACCGTAATATTAGCCCAACTATTGCCAAACATTGGCTTGGGTGTTGCCATTAACGACAGGTTGCAAAGGGCAAGTGCAGCTAATAAAAATTTAGCATAAGCATTTTACAAAACACAAAAAAAATAACTACCTTGCTATTAATATGATAGCACGGTATATTAGCAAATTACCCCGTTGGGCAAAAAACAAATATGCAATAGCAACATTTGTGTTTCTATTATTCATTATAGTCCTTAACGACAATAATATTTTTTACCAATACAAACTATATAACGAACAAAAAGAGTTAGAAAAAACATCAGCAGAATGGAAATCGAAAATAGCTGTATTAAAGCAAACGGAGCTAGAATTGCAGAAAAACCCACTTATAATTGAGAAAATTGCTAGGGAAAAATACGGTTTAAAAAAACCAAATGAAGTTGTATTTTTATTCCAGTAAAAGAAGCCAAAAAATATTTTTGAAAAAATAGTATTTTCCGTACAATATTATTTGCATCTAATACGTTATAGCTTCGATAATTAGGATTTATTTAAACAAACAACCCCAAAACAACCATTCCGACACATGGTAAATTTCACAACCCAACAAATTTTATTGTACATTAACAATGAAATGAGCAGCGAACAAACTATTGCATTTGAAAATGCTTTGTTAAACGATTGGACTTTGCAAGAACGATTACAAGTACAACTTGCTAACCAAACAACTATTAGCAATCAATTAATGCAACCAAGTAACCGAGCCGTTAATAATATATTAGCGTATGCTCAACAAACTACCAAAGCCCCACTAACAGTGTAAACTCAAATTATTATTTTAAAAACAAACCCTACAATATTAACTTGTAGGGTTTTTTATTACCACACTAAAGTAACTCATATACTACGGCAGCCCCCTGCCCCACACCTACACACATAGTAGCTACACCATATTTAATTTGTTGTTGTTGCATTTGGTTTATAAGTGTAATGCTAATACGAGTGCCACTACACCCCAACGGGTGCCCAAGTGCAATAGCACCACCGGTTACATTTACAAGTATAGGGTCTATTTGTAATTCCCTAATACAAGCTATACTTTGGCTAGCAAAAGCCTCATTTATTTCCCATATTCCAATATCGGCAATGGTAAGTCCAGCACGTTGTAATGCTTTGTGTGTAGCAGTTACAGGGCCAATACCCATAATGCTTGGCGCTACGCCACACACAGCCATACCTATAATACTAGCCATTGGTTGCAATTGCAATTGAGTTACTATAGCATCATTTGCCAGTAACATTGCAGCTGCTCCATCGTTAATGCCGCTACTATTACCAGCAGTTACTGTACCATTTTTAACAAATGCAGGTTGCAGTGTTGCTAACTTTTCTACACTACTTAACCTTGGGTGTTCATCTTTTACAAATTGTACAATCTCTTTACTAGTAAGTATTACAGGTACTGCTATAAGTTCGTTAGCATATTTATTAGCCAAATGTGCAGCAGCATATTTTACTTGGCTTTGGTGTGCATATTCATCTTGTTCGGCTCTAGTAATGTTCCATTGTTGTGCCACATTTTCGGCTGTTTCGCCCATGGTATAAGGGTGGTATAAGGCACTCAATGCAGGGTTTACAAATCGCCAACCCATAGTAGTATCATACATTTGTTGGGTTCGGTTATACGGTTCAGCAGCTTTACCCATTACATACGGAGCCCTACTCATACTCTCCACACCACTTGCAATGTACAGTGTTCCATCACCATTATTAATAGCCCTAGCAGCATCCATTATACTTTGCATACCACTTGCACAAAGCCTATTTACAGTAACAGCAGCTACAGTAATTGGTAGCCCTGCAAGCAACAAAGCCATTCGTGCTACATTCCTATTATCCTCACCACTTTGGTTGGCAGCGCCAGTTATTACTTCTTCTATTTGGTCTACATTTATAGTAGGGTTACGTACCAGTAAGGCTTTCAAGGTTGTTGCCAACAAATCATCTGGTCTTATACTACTTAAGGTACCACCATATTTACCAATTGCAGTTCGTACGCCATCTATTATATATACAGGTTTCATTTCTATATTTTATTTTATTTCTTGCTTCGCAAAAAAAATATTTCAGCAAACAATACTACTCTTAACAATTCAATTTTTTTATCGTTTTATTGCTTCGCAAAAAATAGTTATACTTCAAAATCTTCTTTTTATTATACCCTATATTAGTTTTTTTGTGCTTCGCAAAAAAATAGTTGTACTAACATTACTACAGTTAACAACTCAAATTTTATACTCCTTTTCCTGCTTCGCAAAAAAATTTTACTCAAAATATTCAAACAATCAATACCACTTTAAATTTAGTATTATACAATACCTTTGCACACAGTAAAATTATACATTATTTATGATGACCTCAGCTGAAATTAGACAAAAGTTTTTAGACTTTTTTGAAGAAAAAGGACACCAAATAGTACCCAGTGCACCAATAGTGGTTAAAAACGACCCAACCCTCATGTTCACCAATGCTGGTATGAATCAGTTTAAAGATTATTTTTTGGGCAACAAAAACCCGCCGTATGGCCGTGTAGCCGATACTCAAAAATGCTTACGAGTAAGTGGCAAACACAACGACTTAGAAGAAGTAGGTGTAGATACCTACCACCATACCATGTTTGAAATGTTAGGCAACTGGAGCTTTGGCGATTATTTTAAAAACGAAGCCATTACTTGGAGTTGGCAATTACTTACCGATGTTTATAATTTACCAAAGGACAGGTTGTACGCCACCGTATTTGAAGGCGATGAAAAAGAAGGTATTCCTTCATCGGCAATTGCATTAAAAAAATGGGAAGAATTTTTACCAAAAGAACACATTGTATTCGGCAACAAAAAAGATAACTTTTGGGAAATGGGCGATACTGGCCCATGTGGCCCTTGCACCGAAATACATATAGATATGCGTAGCAATGAAGAGCGGCAACTAGTGCCAGGCCAAGCTTTGGTAAACAAAGACCACCCACAAGTAATAGAAATATGGAACAATGTATTTATACAATACAACCGTAAAAAAGATGGCACATTAGAAGACTTACCCTCCAAACATGTAGATACCGGTATGGGTTTTGAAAGGCTAGTACGAGCCATACAAAACAAACAAAGCAATTACGATACCGATGTGTTTACAGGAACTATTGAAGCCATTGAAAAAATTACCAATATTGCTTACCGCAACTTACAATCACTTGAGTTGTTGCAACGACCTCCTATGGGGGGCAGGGGGGCTATAGCTTTTAGGGTAATAGCCGACCATATAAGAGCCATTAGCTTTACCATAGCCGATGGGCAACTGCCTAGCAACACAGGTGCAGGCTATGTTATAAGGCGTATATTACGCCGTGCAGTGCGTTATTATTACAGTTATTTACAGTACAAACAGCCTTTACTTACACAGCTAGTACCGCTACTAGCCAAGCAGTTTGAAACCGTATTCCCCGAACTTATACAGCAGCAGGACTTTGTAGCTAAAGTAATAAAAGAGGAAGAAGAAGCATTTTTAAAAACCCTTGAAAAAGGTTTGAAACGTATAGATGACCTTATACAACAAGTAACCACTACAAAAATAATAGATGGCAAAAGTGCATTTGAGCTTAACGATACCTACGGCTTTCCTATAGACCTTACACAGCTAATAGCCACCGAACATAACCTTACAGTAGATATTGATGGCTACAATGCCGAACGAAAACAACAACAAGAACGTGGCCGAAAAGATGCAGCACTCGATACCGAAGATTGGGTTGAATTTAATTTTCAGAATAATTCAAATTTTGTAGGGTACAAAAAAAAAGTAAGTAATACTAAAATCGCAAAGTACAGAAAGGTAATTTCTAAAGGCAAAATACAATATCAAATAGTTTTAGTTGAAACACCATTCTATGCCGAGAGTGGTGGGCAAATTGGCGACATTGGTGAGCTAATAATTAGTGGCAAAACAATAATAGTTACAAATACTAAAAAAGAAAATGATTTAATAATACATTTTGTAGATTATTTGCCTGAAAGTGTAGGAGGTAAAGTAATAGCTAGATTTGATGAGAACAGACGAAAAGAAATAAAACGACACCACACCGCTACACACTTACTACAAGCTGCTTTGCAGCAAATATTAGGTAAGCATATAGCCCAAAAGGGTAGCTTGAATGCAGCGGACAATATGCGGTTCGATTTTTCGCATTTTGCAAAATTAACCGATACCGAACTAGCCCAAGTAGAGAGCTTGGTAAACCAAAAAATAAGAGAAAATATACCCGTAGTTACTAAAGTAATGAATAAAGAAGAAGCCATACAATTAGGCGCTATGGCACTGTTTGGCGAAAAATATGGCGACAAAGTACGTGTTGTAATTATAGACCCCAAGTATAGTATTGAACTATGTGGCGGTACACATGTAGCCCATACAGGTGAGCTGGGCATGTTTAAAATAATTAGCGAAACCGCCATAGCTGCTGGTGTACGGCGTATAGAAGCACTTGCAGGTGCTAAAGCCGAAGCATATATTAATGAACAATTAGGAATATTAAAAAAAGTAAAAGAACAATTTAAAAACCCAAAAGATGTAACAGCTGCTTTACAAAACTTGCAAGATGAAAAAACAACCTTACAAAAAAAATTGGAAAGCCTTGAGGCACGGCAATTACTTAGTATAAGAAATGAGTTGTTAACGAAAGTTACAACTGTAAATGGCATCAATTTTATAGGTGAAATAGTGGAGGTAACAAACCCTGATGCATTAAAAAAATTAGCTAATGAATTAGTAACTCAGCACTTTTCCCCCTTGGGAGGTGGGGGGGCAGTATTATGTGCCAATATAGATGGCAAACCCTATGTAGCTATTACAATGAGCGAAACAGTAGCCAAAGCTAGAAACCTTGATGCTGCCAAAATAATAAAAGAATTAATAGCCCCAATTATAAAAGGTGGTGGTGGCGGTAATGCAACATTAGCCACTGCTGGTGGGCAAGATGTTAGTCAGTTACAAAACTGTATAACTAAAGTAAAAGCATTGTTAGTAATTTAAAATAAGCTTATGCAAACCGAAGCAGCAATATATTTTACAAAACTAAAAATGTGGCAACCCGAAATGTTGTTGTTGCAACAAATAATACTAGCTTGTAACCTTACCGAAACATTAAAATGGCGAGTGCCTTGTTATACTTTAAACAATAAAAATATTATATTACTAGGTACTTTTAAAGCCTATTGTGCTATTATATTTTTTAAAGGGGCATTATTAAAAGATGCTCAAAAAGTACTGATACAACAAACTGAAAATGTACAAAGTAGTAGGCTTATAAAATTTACCACTGTAGCAGAAATAGAAAATAATAAAAGCCTATTAGTTGCATATATTAACGAAGCAATAGCAATAGAAACAGCTGGCTTAAAAGTAGCTTATAAATCAAACAATGAATTAGTGTTTGCAGCAGAGTTGCAGCAAAAGCTTGACGAGTTGCCCAACCTCAAAAAAGCATTTGCAGCCCTTACACCTGGCCGCCAAAGAGCCTACAACTTGTACTTTACAGGTGCAGCACAGGCCACTACAAGGGCAAACCGAGTAGCAAAGTATATACCTCAAATACTAAAAGGCATAGGTATAAATGACTGTACCTGTGGCCTATCCAAAAAACTACCTTACTGCGATGGCTCACATAAATATGCAGAGTAAGGTTTAGTCAAATAAGGATTTACTATTCCATTGTTCGTATCAAAACGAAACACCCTATTATTATTTACTATAAATTTTACTTTCTGTAATTATTATTTTCTATAAATTTCATTTATAGCAATTATTATTCAACCACTTCGTGGTTTATCGTCTATTGTTACAAAAGTCCGAAGGACTTGAATAATAATTACAGCCAATGAAATTGGTTGGCATTACAACCCATG
>JAYWGN010000029.1:0-33670 GCA_043778255.1 Chitinophagaceae bacterium
TAGGCATTTGGACAGCTTATCAGTAAAAGCTAGTGAATTGTTTTCGATGCAAACAGAGGCAGAATTTAAAATAAAAGATGAGCGAAGTATTGAAATTGCTGTAAATGGAATTAATGAAGGTTTTGATAACTTTGTAATAAATAAAATGACTAATCTTTCAATTGAAAAAATTGAAGCATTAAGAGCAACATTAAAAAAGTAATAGTAAAAAATTTTTTTGAAGAGCTTTAAAAATTATTGCAGTTTTTTTTTCTACTAATATATTGTTTACTTTTATACTAATGAAATTATTAGGACTCATAGGTTATCCATTAATACAATCGTTTTCGCCAAGTTATTTTAAGCAGAAATTTGAAACAGAAAAAATTAGTAATTACGAGTATCAATTATTTGAAATTGAAAATATACAACAACTACCTACTCTGCTACAAACTAATAAAAACTTAATTGGGTTTAATGTAACTATACCATACAAACAAGCAGTATTGCAATATGTACATACCCAGCACCCAGTAGTGCAGCAATGTGGAGCTACCAATTGTATAACTATACATAATGGTGTATTAACGGCCTATAATACTGATGTTGTAGGGTTTCAATTATCGCTACAACCTTTACTACAAAAGCAACACAGTAAAGCCTTAGTGTTAGGTACAGGTGGTGCAGCCAAAGCTGTAGCTTATGTGTTGGAGCAGCTACATATACCTTATAAGTATGTAAGCCGCCATAAGCAGCAACCCAATACTATAACTTACAACGAGGTAACTGCAGCTGTAATACAACAATACCACTTAATTATAAATGCAAGCCCAAGTGGTATGGTACCTAACCCTACTACATTTCCACCATTACCTTATGAAGCCCTTACTACTCAGCATTTGCTATACGATTTGGTGTATAAGCCTAACGAAACTATTTTTTTGCAAAAAGGTAAACAACAAGGAGCGGTAGTAAAAAACGGATTAGAAATGCTACACTTACAAGCAGACGAAGCATGGCGAATATGGCAGCAAAGTACTTAAACTTATATTTCTATACTTTCTTGTAATATGGCTACAAACCTATACACATCTTCAAAGGTATTATATAGTGGTACCGGTGCTACTCGTATTACATCTGGTTCTCGCCAATCGGTTACAATGCCTTTGCTAGTAAGGGTTGTGTGCAATTGCTTACCATTATTTTTTATCCGTAACGATATTTGGCAGCCTCTTTGTTCGGGTACTATAGGTGTTATTATTTCAATATTGGTAGTTGGTATTTGTTGTAATAAATTGATTAAATAACTAGTAAGTTCCTCTGATTTTTTTATTAAATTAACCATACCAGCAGCAGCAAATAATTGTAAGGATGCATGTATTGCAGCCATACTCAATATTGGAGGATTGCTCAGTTGCCAAGCCTCAGCAGTGGGTATAGCATCAAATTGGGGCAGCATTGCAAACCTCGATTGCTTGTTAGTTCCCCACCAACCTGTAAGCCTATTACCCTTAAAATTATGATGATGCCTTTCATGTACAAAACAACCTGCAAGGCTACCTGGGCCACTATTCAAATACTTATAAGTACACCATACTGCAAAGTCGGCACCAGTTTGGTGCAGCTGCATAGGTATGTTGCCTACGGCATGTGCCAAATCGAACCCAACCTTACAACCCTTACTGTGAGCAGCTTTGGTAATAGTAGCCATATCATATACTTGGCCGCTGTAATAGTTAACTGTACCAATCATTACCAATGCAATTTGGTGGCCTTGCTCGGCTAACAGTTCAAGTATTTGTGTGGTAGTAATAGTTGCACTACTCCCAATTGGTGTAGGCGCTACTATACTTTCGGTAGGGTTGTAGCCATGTAATTGTACTTGGCTAGCAAGGGCATAACTATCACTCGGAAACGGATTCCAATCTGTTAATATTTTGTACCGTTCGTTTGTTGGTGTATAAAAACTTACCATCATTAAATGCAAGTTGGTAGTAAGTGTATTCATTACTACCACTTCAGTTGGCAAAGCCCCTACCACAGTAGCCATATTGTTGGTGAGTAATTCGTGGTAGTGTAACCATGGGTTTTTAGCAGCTGTATGTCCCTCTACGCCTAGGTTTGCCCAATCATCTAACTCTTGTTGTAAGTATAGTTTAGTGCTTTTTGGCTGTAAGCCTAATGAGTTGCCACAGAGGTATATTACATCGCTACCATCTTTTTGTGTAGGTATATAAAATTGTTCTCGGTAGGTTTTTAATGCATCATTAGCATCTAATGCTAAGGCATGTTGTAAGGTATTATTGGTAGTACTATTCACTTGTAGCATTTATAATTAGTATAAAAATAAAGTTTAAATTTGTATTGCAATTCAACTATTTTCCTATTATAAATAAAAATTAAATTATAAACCTTGACCAACTTTATTCCACTGTTTCCATTAGGTATTGTGGTGTACCCTGGCGAACAACTAAACCTACATATATTTGAACCTCGGTATAAGCAACTAATAACCGATAGTGTGGCTGCTAGTAAGCCTTTTGGCATACCTACGGTATTAAATGGCAACGTAACTGATACAGGTACTACTGTGGTAGTGAAGCAAATAGTAAAGCAATATACCGATGGTTGTATGGATATAAAAACTGAAGCTGAGCAAGTATTTACCCTATTGGAAACTATACCAACCTTGCCCGATAAAATGTACCAAGGAGCAATTGTAACTTACCCCAATTATAGTACTACAGGTAGCTTCGCTAAAATGCAGAAACTATTATTACTAGTAAAAGCATTGCATAAATTAATACAAGTACAAAAACAATTTGGCAGGCCCGATAATGAATTATGTACTTACGACATTGCCCACCACGTTGGCTTTACACTACAGCAGGAGTATGAACTACTTACCATACCCTTAGAAATACAACGACAGGAGTATGTACAACGGCATTTGCAAAGTATAATACCTATACTAAGTGAAATGGAAAATTTGAAAACAAAAATTCACTTGAATGGGCATTTTAAACAACTAAAAGGTTTGGAGTAATGTTGGGTTTATGGCTTCGCCAAAAAATTTGGTTAGCTTATTTATTATAAATATTTGCCCACTTAAATATTTTACCAAAAAAAAATAAAAAATATATGAATATAAATATAGCCACATTAGCTAAAGCCTTAGAGCAATTAGCACCACCGCAACTGCAGGAAAGTTATGATAATGTAGGCTTACTTACAGGTAGTGCAAATTGGGACTGTACAGGAGTGCTTTGTACACTCGATGTAACCGAGGCTGTAATGGCAGAGGCTATAGCTCAAAAGTGTAACCTTATAGTAGCTCACCACCCCATAATATTTAGCGGCTTAAAAAAAATAACAGGAAAAAATTATATTGAAAAAATAATAATAACTGCTATACAACACAATATTGCTATATATGCCCTGCATACCAATTTAGATAATGTATGGAACGGTGTTAATACTACATTTGCTAATAAAATTGGCTTACTTAACCAACAAATATTAGCTCCCAAAAGTAACCAAATTATAAAACTATATACCTACATACCTACAACACATACTGCAGTAGTTAAGGAAGCTTTGTTTGCCATAGGTGCTGGCCAAATTGGCAATTACAGTGAGTGTAGTTTTTCGGTACTTGGTACCGGTACACATAAGGGCAACGATAATAGTAACCCCTTTGTAGGTACAAAAAATATAAGAGAAATTGTACCCGAAGATAAGGTAGAACTTATATTTCCTACTTGGATGCAGGCACAAGTAATAGCCACACTTAAAGCAAATCACCCTTACGAGGAGGTAGCTTATGAACTTATACTAACCCAAAACCTGCACCAATATACTGGAAGTGGTATGGTAGGCATGTTGCCAAATGCTGTAACTGAGGAGGAATTTTTGCAGTTATTGCAACAGCAATTTGGCACTAAAGTTATACGGCATTCGGCATTTACTAAGCGTAAAGTGCAAAAAATAGCCCTTTGTGGTGGCTCTGGTAGTTTCCTCATTACCAATGCATTAGCTGCCAATGCCGATGTATTTGTAACGGCTGATGTTAAGTACCACGACTTTTTTGAGGCCAATAACCGAATGCTAATTGCCGATATTGGGCATTACGAAAGTGAACAGTTTACTACCAACCTAATATTTGACTATATAAGCAATAAATTCCCTAACTTTGCAATCCTAAAAACAAGGGTAAATACAAACAGTACACAGTACTTTTATTAACTTGATTTTTTTTGTAAAATAAAATAAATTTCAAATACAAAACTATGGCAGCAGTAAAAGAATTTTCAGTAGAAGAAAAATTAAAGTCGTTAATTGCCCTACAAAAAATAGAATCGAAATTAGATGAATTGGGAATTATAAAAGGCGAATTACCTGTAGAGGTAAAAGACCTTGAAGACGAATTGCATGGTTTGCAAAATAGATTGCACAGAATAGAGGAGGAAATAAATGGTATTCAAGAATTTATAGCACAAAAAAATGTAGCTAAAAAAGAAGCCGAAGATTTATTGAAGAAGTATGAAAAACAATCGGACAACGTAAAAAACAACCGTGAGTTTGAAGCCATAAATAAAGAGGTAGAAATGCAAGAATTGGAAGCAAAACTAATGGACAAACACATTAGAGATGCTATGGAAGAAATAGGTGAAAAAAGCAAAGGGTTAGAAGGTGCAAAAAAAGCAATTAGCAATAAAAAAGCTGTACTTGATGTAAAGCAAGCTGAGTTAGAAAAAGTAATAGCCTCAACTGAAAAAGAAGAAAAACAATATACCAAACTTATAGTAGATGCCAAAGCAGCAGTAGATGAAAGATTGCTGGTAAGCTATGACCGTATAAGAGGCAACTACCGCAATGGCTTAGCAGTAGTACCTGTAGAACGTGATGCTTGTGGCGGATGTTTTAATGCTGTACCACCTCAAAAACAAAGCGAAATAAAGCAGAATAAAAAAATTATAATTTGCGAAAACTGTGGTAGAATACTAGTAGACCCTGAGTTGCATGAAGGTGTATTATTGAAAAAATAAGTACCTTTTATAAAATTATATATTGAATGCCTTACACTACTGTGAGGCATTTTTTTTTGTTAGGGGTAATATGTAAATAACAAACATTTTACTACAAACACAATAAAAAATAATAACTACAATAAAAAATTATATTACTTTGCAGTAAATATTAACACCCTAATTTGTTACTAAAATTACACATAACTAACTACGCCATTATACACCAATTGGAAATAGATTTTGCCAAAGGCTTTAATATAATAACTGGCGAAACTGGAGCAGGTAAATCCATATTATTGGGTGCATTGTCGCTTATACTTGGCGATAGAGCCGATGCTGCAACACTGATGAACAAAGAAAAAAAGTGTATAGTAGAAGGCATATTTGTTACCACAAAAAAAAATGAAGCACTACTAAACATATTTGCTGAGCAAGATATAGAGCTTGAAGAGCAAATAATAATACGAAGAGAAATAGCCACTAATGGCAAATCGAGAGCATTTGTAAATGATACACCTGTAACCTTAAATATACTAAAAAGCATTAGCAGTAGGTTGGTTGATTTGCACCAACAGTTTGATACCTTGGAACTTGGCGAAGTAGCTTTTCAGCGTGAAGTTGTAGATGCAATTGCAGGTACACAAACACTGCTAACCCAATACCAAACTGATTATAAGCAATATAGCAAACTTAAAAAAGAACTTGCTAAGCTAGAGCAACAACAGCTCAATAATACAAAGGAGCTTGATTACAACACTTACCAATACAACGAATTAGCTGAGGCTAAGCTGCAACCCAACCAAATAGAAAACTGGGAGCAGCAACTTAAAGTACTTAACAATGCCGAACATATAAAAGCAACCTTACTACAAATAACAGGTACACTAACCAATAGTGAGCAGCCAATAGTACCCCAATTAAAACAGCTTGTATCGGTATTAAAAAGTATAAGTACACTACACAATGACTTGCCCGAATTGCAAAGTAGGCTAATAGCTACCACTATTGAACTTGATGATATTGCCGCAACTTTGGAGCAAATAAATGATGGCCTAGTATATGATGCCGACACTATAGAAACCCTTACTGATAGTGTAAATAGCGCTAATAAATTATTGAAAAAACATAATGTAAAATCAACCGATAACCTACTAGCCATACAAGCACAATTAGAGCAAAGCATACAACAAGTACAGGGCATTACTACCTACATAACACATAAGCAAAATGAGCTAAAACAGTTGCAAAAAAATATAGCACAACAAGCCAATACATTACATACCAAAAGGGTAGCACAATGCGAACCAATAGCTTCAAAAATAAATAAGTTATTGCACCAAGTTGGTATGCCTAATGCAGTACTTAAAATTGACTGTACCCAACACGATTATAATGAGTATGGCAATAGCCATATTGAATTTTTGTTTGATGCTAACCGAACTAATAAGTACGAACCCTTACGCAAAGTAGCAAGTGGTGGCGAGTTAAGTAGGCTAATGCTTTGTATTAAAAGCCTTGTGGCAGGGGCTATGCAGCTACCCGTATTAATATTTGATGAAATAGATACTGGTATAAGTGGCGAAGCTGCAAAGCAAGTAGGTATAATTATGAGCCAATTGGCACAGCAACATCAAGTACTTTGCATTACACACCAAGCACAAATAGCAGCAAAAGCAACGGCACACTATTTTGTATACAAATCTGTTACAAACAATAACATTACTACTGCTATAAAGCTACTTACTAAAGCCGAACAAATTACAACTATAGCACAAATGCTCAGTGGCGAAAAACCTACCGATGCAGCCTTAGAAAATGCAAAAGAAATGGTGGCAAATAATTGATAATTTTAACCAATTTTTTTATTACTAAGCTGGCTAACAGCAATTAATAAATGAAAAGTATAAATTAATTAACCCTTGGTTTCCAAGCTATTTCGGGTACATTAAGTTGTACATGCATATACCTTGCTAGTACAAATAAATAGTCGCTCAATCGATTAATGTATTTTATAACCAAAGCATCTACAAACATACCTTCTTGTTGCAAACCCACACATTGCCTTTCGGCACGGCGGCATACACAGCGGGTTATATGCAGGTTAGATAGGGTAGTGTGCCCACCCGGTAGTATAAAAAATTTCATTGGGGCTATGCCCAAATTCATAGTGTCCATTTCAGTTTCAAGCAACTCAACATCGGTTTCCAATAAGTCGGGCATTTTCATTAGTGGTGCTTTGTCGGGGTCACAGGCAAGTGACGAACCTATGGTGAATAACCTATCTTGTATTTCTTTAAGTAGCTCTATAAGTTTAGTTTCGGTCATTATATCACGTATTAATCCTATCCAACTATTCAGTTCATCTACCGTACCATAAGTTTCAATTCGGGTATGGCTTTTGGGTATTATAGTGCCACCAATTAATGAGGTAGTACCTGTATCGCCAGTTTTAGTATATATTTTCATGTGTATTTTTTTTATAAATATTAAGCAAGTATATGTAATGCTATTCGCATTAAAAAAAGCTTATGCCATTGGCAAAGCTTTTAATATTTTTTTTGGGTATAATAATTTTAATTATTGCCTTGTATAAGTAACCTTTATTTCATCGCCGGCTGTTAACGCATCTTTTTGTGTAATTATAAGTGTAGTACAGTTAAATGTAGTAACTGTAGTAGCTTGTGTGTTAATAGTAAGTGTAGTGCCACTCAAACTCCAGTTACCAATATCGTTATTGCTAGGCGAACATACAGTGCCCAAATCTTGTATTTGGTAAGCACCTGCAGTTTTGAGGAGCAACACATCATCTTTAGCACATGGTTTAAAAAATGTGGGATTATTATAAACATCTTGCTCCGCTGCAGTGGCCGAAGGTTTGTATACAGCAGCTGTAACTTTGTGAGTGCCTATCATATTAGCAGTAGTTAAAGCACAGGTAGGTGCAGGTGGTTCGGGGTCTTTAGTTTTTTTACAACTTGCAATAGCAATAGTTGATATACCAATTATTAAAAATATTTTTTTCATTTCTTTTATATTTATAGTACAAATTTATTACAATTTTTCTATTTAACTTGTTAAGCAAATTTTTAATTTGCAAAATGCTAGCTGCAACCACCAAAACCGCCTAGCCTTATTTAATGCCTTTGGTAAATATTACTTGAGCCTAACGGTTGTATTAATACTACATTTACACCACCAAAAACAATACAACTAATGAATTTATTAGAAGTTCAAAATCTTAAGAAATATTATGCCACACAAAAAGCAGTGGACGATATAAGTTTTACAATACAAGAAGGAAGTATATTTGGCCTATTAGGCCCAAATGGTGCTGGTAAAACAACTTTGTTGCGAATGATAACCGGTATTTTTTATCAGGATAGTGGTACTATAACCTTGAACGGCAAAGTATTTAACCCACAAACCGATATAGCCAATATTGGCTATATGCCTGAGGAAAGAGGCTTGTACAAAAAAATGAAAATTGGAGAACAGGCCGTGTATTTGGCACAGCTTAAAGGCTTAAATAAAAGTGATGCCACAGCAAAAGTAAAAGAGTGGTTCACAAAATTTGAAATGCAAACTTGGTGGAACAAAAAAGTAGAAGACCTCAGCAAAGGTATGGGGCAAAAATTGCAGTTTGTAACCACCGTACTACACGAACCCAAACTGGTAATACTCGATGAGCCATTTAGTGGCTTAGATCCTATAAATAGTAACCTCATAAAAGAAGAAATATTTAACCTAGCACAACGAGGACATACCATTATATTTAGCACACACCGTATGGAGCAAGTAGAGGAAATATGTGATAAAATAATATTGGTTAACAAAGGAAAAAAAGTACTAGATAATACTGTAGCAGGGGCAAAAGAAACCTATAAAGAAAATAAGTATAGTGTAACCATGCAAAGTAATACACCAATTGAAAATGGCAATACTTATACCACACTTACCCAAAAAAACAATAAGGCTACTATAAAGCTTAACGATGGTATAGCACCTAACCAAGCTATACAAGAGCTGCTTAATAACCAAGTAGCCATTAGCGGCTTTAGTGAAATATTGCCAACACTAAGTGATATATTTATCAATATAGTAGGCGAAACTCCCACTGCAAGGCAGTTTGCAGAGTTGTAGTTGATTTCTTATTTTACAAAAAAAAACAAAACAAACAACATGAAAAAAACATTTTTAATAATACAAAGAGAATACTTAACTAGAGTACGTAAAAAAAGTTTTTTGTTAACTACTATACTACTACCATTAGTTTACTTAGGCTTTATATTTGGTACTAGTTATTTGGCTAAGGAGTCGGCAAGTACATTAAACATAGCAGTGGTAGATAGTTCTAATTACTTTACCCAGCAACGGTTTGATAGTATAAATGATAAAAGCACAAAGTTTACATTACTTACAACTAATACCGATAGTATTGCCACTAATTATGAAGCAAAAGGTTACAATGCTTATATAGTAATACCACCCTTTGATTGGCAAAGTAGTAAGCAACTTTTTATTAATAGTAAACAAGCCAAGGGCGATATAACCACTACGGCAATAGATGCAAAAGTAAATGCAATTTGGAATACTATAAAACAAGAAAAACTAGGTATTGACGATACAAAAAAAGTAATATATGAGAGTAGCAAATTACAAGTAGAGTTTAAAAATATAAATGATAAAGAAGCTAATAGTAAAGCTGCGAGTGGCATTGCTACGGTGTTATCGTTTTTAATTTACTTTATAATACTAATATATGGTAGCCAAGTAATGATGAGTGTAATGGAAGAAAAAACAAACCGTATAGCCGAAGTAATAGTGAGTAGTGTAAGGCCGTTTCAATTAATGATTGGCAAAATAATTGGTGTGGGTTGTGTGGCACTTACACAGTTTCTGTTATGGATTGTATTAATATTGGTAGCCTACAATGTATTTGCCAAAGGCAATGCTAGTGGTAGTTCTAGCCAAATGATTGAGGGTATGCAAAAGGTATTTCAAGGTATTAATGTGGGGTATATTTTAATATTTTTTATATTGTATTTTATAGGTGGTTTCTTTTTTTACGCCAGTATATATGCTGCTATTGGCAGTGCCGTTAATGAAGATATACGTGATGCCCAACAGCTTTCGTTCCCTATTACTTTACTTATTATGTTTTCGTTTTTTGTAACTATACAAAGTGCTAACGACCCCAGTAGCAACCTAGCTTTTTGGGGTAGTATAATACCCTTTAGTTCGCCATTGGTAATGATGAGTAGAATACCCTACGGAGTGCCAAGTACGGTGCCTTGGTGGCAGCTTATACTATCGTTAGTAGTGCTGTATAGTAGTATAATAGGGCTTACTTGGGTTACTGCCAAAATATACCGAACAGGCATATTAATGTATGGCAAAAAAGTAACCTTAAAAGAAATGTTTAAATGGATTAGACGTTAAGTATATTTTATTTTTATAAAAAAAAATCAAACCAATTGTAGCTGCAATTACGTATTTGCAATAAATTAAATAATAAAATCATCGGTATACTTAACCACATAAAAGTTGTAATACCAGCTTATAACGAAGCTGCCAATATTGCTTTGGTATTGCAAGCAATACCAAAAAATTTGGTTGCCGAAATTATAGTTTGTAACAATAATAGTAAAGATAATACATCAGAATTAGCAGCCGAAAATGGAGCCACTGTATTGCTAGAAACTAAGCCTGGCTACGGTGCAGCTTGCCTTAAAGGGTTGGAGTATATAAGGCAACAAGGTGGTTGCCATATAGTAGTATTTATTGATGCAGATTATAGCGATTACCCTGAGCAAATGCCCGATTTAATAGCACCCATACAATTGCAACATATTGATATGGTAATTGGTAGCCGGGCATTAGGTACTAGAGAAAAAGGGAGTATGACACCACAACAAGTATTTGGCAACAAGTTAGCCGTGTTTTTAATTAAGCTTTTTTTTAATAAAAAATATACTGACCTTGGTCCGTTTAGAGCCATTAAATGGGAAGCTTTAGAAAAGCTTAATATGGCCGATACTAACTATGGCTGGACAGTAGAGATGCAAGTAAAAGCAATAAAGCAAAACCTTACCTACACCGAAGTACCTGTAAATTATAGAAATAGAAATGGCGGAGTAAGCAAAGTAAGTGGCTCATTAAAAGGTAGTATATTAGCAGGGTACAAAATTATAAAGACCATTTTAAAGTATGCTTTTTAATACATCCAATAGCCAACAAAAATTGGTATTTATAGCTATTCCTTTATTCCTTCTTTTTTTATTATTGGGGCAGTTGTATATACCCCGTACACAATTTGTACAGCTTGTATGTTGGCAAGTAGTACTGTATAGTTTATTTGCCATACTGTACATACTAAAGCAACATTTTACAATAATGCAAATACTCGGTATTGCCCTTATAGCAAGGGTTGTAGTAGCATGTACCTTACCCACATTAAGTGATGATGTGTATAGGTTTATATGGGACGGGCAACTAATAGCACATGGCCAAAACCCCTTACTAACCACACCCGATGTTAAGCTATTACAATTGCAACAGAGTGCTAACGTTGCATATTACACCAAGCTACATAACCTTATTAATCATCCACAATTTTATACTTGTTATCCACCGCTAATGCAAAGTATATTTTGGGTAGGGTCGGTAGTTGGTGGCAACAGTATAGTTGTAAGTATTGTAGTTATTAAGTTATTAGTTGCTTTAATTGATGTAGTAGGTATTTATTATTTGTACAAAATATTAAAGTTGCATAACCTTAACCCTAAGCTAATAATATTATATGCACTTAACCCCTTAGTAATAGTTGAAGGTGCAGGCAATGCACATTTTGAAGTAGTACAAGTTGCATTAATGTGTATGGCCATATACTATTTGCATTGTAGTAAAACAATAGTAGGAGGTATGCTATGGGGCTTAGCTATTGTAACTAAACTATTGCCCTTAATGCTATTGCCAATGTTTATTAAGTATATTGGTTTCAAAAGGGCTGTAGTATTTGGCACTACAGCAGTAGTATTTGCGGTACTTACTTGTATGCCATTTGTTAGTGCTAATTCTATAGCAGGGTTTACCAAAAGTTTAAATTTATACTTTCAAAATTTTGAGTTTAATGCCTCCATTTATTATATAGCAAGAGCAATTGGTTGGCAAGTAAAAGGTTACAATTATATAAGTTATATTGGACCGTTACTTATGAAAATATTTTTAATGTTATATGCAATATTGTTTTTTGTAACCAAACCAAAAAGCTTACAAACCTTTGCTAATAGTTGTTTGGTGGCATTTACATTATATTATTTTTTAGCCACTACAGTACACCCTTGGTATATTATTAATTTGCTACCTTTTGCTATTATAGCTAATATACGGTTTGCTGTAGTATGGTTGGGGGCTGCATTTTTATCTTATTTTGCTTACAGCCAAATACCCTTTGCCGAAAACTTATGGTTAATTGGTGTAGAGTACAGTATAGTTATGGTGGCTATTTGGTATAGTTATTTTTATAAAAATAAGAGTGATTTTTCAAAATCTATTCTATAATTTTTTTAAATAAAATTATAGAATGATAGCTTTACTTTATCCATTTGTCGGGGCTTTCAGCAAATGCAAATACACCATGTATTATAATACAGTTATTGGTTTCATCAATTGTGTAATGAGCAGCATAGGGAAATTTGTTAGGAATAGTAAATCTTACATTTTCATATCTACAAGAGTGAGTATAGGGATTTTTTTTTGTAATTTGTAAAGCAAGTTTAAGGTTACTTTTAAATCGAGAGCCTAATCCATTACTTTTACTATTGTACCATTTTACAATATATATTATTTGTTCAATAGCTTCTGGGGAATATTTTAAGGAAAAATTATAAATCATTTTTATCTATTAACTCCCAAGCATCATGGTTACTTAGCAATAATTCTGGATGCTTTTCATATTTTTTAATACTATTTTTTACAAATTTTTTTTGTGCATTTGGTATAGTATCACTTAATTCAATATTTTCATCTTTTAATAATTTTGCTAATTCTTTCTTTTTTATATTTGGTAATTGTTTTACCAAATCAAAAATTTGATTGACATTTAAAGGTAAAAATATATTTGCTGTATTAACACTTTCCATAGCTTCTAAAATTTATAGATATAAAATTATACATTTTTTTGGATTAACAAAGCTTCACCCTCCTTATTTCCTAAATGGTGCAATCATTTGCTGCCAAAATGTTTTGGGGTATTCCGAAGCTGTATCAAAGCCCAATGTTGCATCTCTGCCACTAGTTGGTATATAAGCTGTACCAAATATATAATCCCATACACTTAAGGATAATCCAAAGTTTACTGCCTTTTTATCAGTAGTAGGCAACTCCTTTGCATGGTGCCATATATGCATAGCAGGGTTGTTAAATATGTAGCGTAACGGCCCATAAGTCCAATTAATATTACTATGGTTTAGGTGCCCAATAGCTACACTAATTATATGTATTACAAAAAAGTCGGTAAGCCCAAAACCTAACATAGCCAATGGTACATATTGTAAGGTTTTATATATTATTGTTTCCATCCAATGAAATCGAAAGTGAGCCGCAAACCCCATTTCCTCTACCGAATGGTGTAGTTGATGAAACTTCCACAGGTACGGATTCTTATGCAATAATCGATGTATATTCCATTGTATAAAATCGGCTATTACAAACATTATACCAAGCTGCACCCAATGTGGCAAGGCTTGTAAGTTGGCTAAGTTAATACTGTATATACCTATTGCTTTATACAAATTTTCAAAGGCAGTAACGGCTACGTTACTCACCGCATTGTAACCAATGAGGCTAACTATAAAAAAGTTGAAAAATAAGTAAAAGCCATCTAACCAAAAGTCCTTTCTAACTATTGACTGCTTAGTTCGCCACGGAAATAGTACCTCTAACAACCATACCGTAAGTGATACTGCAATTAACCAATAAAAATAATTATGCCAACTAGGATGCAACATTTCTTTTTGCAAATAATGCCAATAATCGGCAAAGCTTTTAGTAAATATGTTCCAGTATTGTTGCATTAATTAGTGTTATATATTTTGTTACTATTATGTAACCATTTTCCCCATGTTTTGTTGTAGGCATGTACATTATTTGTTGGTTTTCCTATAGTATCCACTACTCCTTTATTAAGGTTACGCCACTCAAATATACCACCGTACAAATTACTTACATTGGTAAAGCCTTTAGCAATAAGCTTTTCCGTAATTTTTTCGCTACGGTAGCCCACACTACAGTACACTATAATAGCTGCATTTTTGTTAAGTGTAGCAATGCTACTTACATCAAATTTGTTGTAACCCACATACATTGCATTAGCAATATGGCTCACTTTATATTCATTTTCCTCCCTAGCATCAAGTAGTATGGGCATTGTTTTTAATGCAGCCATACTGTCTACACTTATTTCAGGTACACTGTGTTTAAGCATAGTTTTAAGCAGTATGTTATAGCTTGCACTTTTCACTTTTCGTTGTGCCATAGTTATATAATTTAGTTGCAATAGGGCTAGTAGTAGTATTATTTGTTTCATAAGTTTTTATAATTTGTACCATTTAGCAATTACATTTTCAGCTGGTTTATTTTGTGGTGTATAGTCACTGTTCCAATCACCTCTTCTACTTTCGGTAGTGTGCCATTTCCATACAAAGCCACCTGCAAACCAAGGCTGTGCAGTCATTACAGCAAACAATGCTTCATAAGCATTGCTTTGTGCTACCATATTAATACTACCATTTTTATAGCTTTCCCAAGGTTTATTGGCACAGGCATCTACACTACGGTAACCATATTCGGTAAATAGTATGGGTATATTATTATTAGCTACACTACAATTTTGCATGGCAGTAATGTGTGGTTTCCAAGCTGTTTGTAACTCCGCTATAGTTGGCGTATCATTGGCTAACAAAGGGAAGTAAGCATCTACACCAATATAATCTAATTTTTTCCAAGCAGTAAATTTGTCATAGGTATTCCAATTAGCAGCATAAGTAAGTTTGCCTTTATATACTGCTTTTACACTATCAATTAAGTTACTCCAATACATTGGTCGGTTAGTAACGGTTGCATCCATTTCGGTACCTATACACAGCATCTCTGCTTTGTAAGTATGAGCTAGTAAGGCATTGTGCAGTATATAAGCTGTATAATTTTTTTCCCACTGCTGCCAATCAGTTTCGTTAGTGCATACAAAATCACCAGTGTACGTACCGCCACCAATCCACAATTGTGGCTTTAGTAATACTTGCATGTTGTTAGCATGTGCCAACTGTATACAGGCAATTATACCCTCATCTTTTTCGCCCCACCATTGCCTGTTAGTATTGTATGTTAATCCAGGTTGGTGTTGCCGCCCAAAGCCAAATGGTATTAATCCAATCCAATTACAATTGGTTCGGCTTACTTGAGCCACAGCAGCACTATCCATTACATTAGGCGGTGCTTCTACAGTAACACCTTTTATGGCAATAGCATTATTTTTTACAGCTACATTTTTAGTTGTATTAATAGAGTTTTGGTTACAAGTAGTAATAAGCATTGCTGTACCCACTATCCCAAATTTTATAAACGCTAACATATTTTTATTTTTTTATTTTGGGGCTATCAACAGTATTACTTTGTGTTACTACATATTGGGTTTTTCGCTTGTTGTACCGCTGCTTTTGGCAGCCGTAGCTACCGCTCTAACTTGTGCCTACTTATTCGACATCCAACTGCTCTTCAACAGTATAACATTTATTAACAAAGTTATACAAACCCTATACTAATTTTTATTTTTTATACATAACCTAAATATCACAATACTATCACATCGTCATATTTACTTATCTCACTATATTTACAAATCTTTGTAGCATTACATTTACGTATGTTTATTTACTAATTGTTCATTTAAAAAAAATAAAACGTATTTTTAAATAACATACCAAACCAAACCCTTTATAATGAAAACTATTATCAACTGTTTATTATCAGCCACTTTATTTGCAAGTTGCCTAAGTGGCATACCCAAAGGCAAAAGTAAAGCCATAACCCACGAAACATTTACTAAGTTACTACAAAAAAATGTAAACGATAAAGGCTTTGTAAATTATAAAGCTTTTATAAAAGATAGTGTGGCACTTAATAACTACTTAACGTTATTAAGCAACAATGCACCTGCCAATAGTTGGACAAAAAATGAAAAATTTGCCTACTGGATTAACGCCTACAATGCATTTACCATTAAATTAATAACCAATAATTATCCTGTAAAAAGTATAAAAGATTTGCAAGGCAACAATGCTGTAATATTTATTAACACTGTATGGGACAAAAAGTTTTTTAAAATTGGTAATACCACTATGACTTTGAATACCATAGAGCATAAAATATTACGTAAAAAATTTAATGATTCACGCCTACATTTTGCTATTAACTGTGCTAGTTATAGTTGCCCCAAGTTACTTAATAGTGCTTATGAAGCAGCTACTATAGATGCCCAGTTAACCCAACAAGCAAAAGACTTTTTGACCGATACGGACAAAAATAAAGTAACTGCAAGTAACCCGCAATTATCCTACATTTTTAAATGGTTCAATGGTGACTTTACCAAAAATGGAATGACCAAAATTGAATTTATAAATCAATACAGCCCAATAAAAATTAATAGTGATGCCAACCTCGATTATATGACCTATAATTGGAACTTAAACGAACAGTAATAATAACAATAGCATTTTACCCCAATAATAAAACCACCTACTAAACTATACCAATGAGCAATATTGTAATAATAGGCAACGGCATAGCAGGCATTACATGTGCAAGAGAAATACGGAAAGATAGTAAACATAACATTACCGTTATAAGTGCCGAGAGCAAATACTTTTATAGCCGTACAGCACTAATGTACATATACATGGGGCATTTAAAGCAAGAACATACACAACCTTACGAACCATTTTTTTGGAAAAAAAATAACATTAATTTATTGCAAACTTATGTGCAAAGCATACAGCCCGATACTAACCAAATAACCCTACAAGACGGTACTACAATGCCTTACGACTATTTGGTACTCGCCACAGGTAGCAAAAGCAATAAGTTTGGGTGGCCTGGACAAGATTTAAAGGGAGTGCAAGGTTTGTTTAACTTACAAGATTTGGATACTATGGAAACCTACACCAAAGGCATACAACATGCCGTAGTAGTTGGTGGCGGACTTATAGGTATTGAAACAGTAGAAATGCTACTGAGTAGAAATATTAAAGTAACTTTTTTGGTACGTGAAAATAGTTTTTGGAACTTAATAATGCCACCCGAAGAAAGCGAAATGATAAATAAATTAATACACCACCATAAGGTAGATTTGCAATTAGAAACAGAACTAAAACAAATTAATGATGATGGTACAGGCCGAGTAGCAAGTATTGTTACTAGCAAAGGCGATACAATACCTTGTGGATTTGTGGCACTTACAGTTGGTGTAAGCCCTAATATTGCATTTGTAAAAGATAGCAGCATAGCCACCGATAGAGGTATAATAGTAAACGAATACTTTCAAACAAATTACTCCAATGTGTTTGCCATAGGCGATTGTGCTCAATTTGCAACACCACTACCTAATAGGCGACCCATAGAGCAAGTATGGTACACTGGCAAAATGCATGGCGAAACTGCCGCTAAAAATATAGTTGGAACTCCTACATCCTACCAGCCTGGGCATTGGTTTAATAGTGCTAAATTTTTTGATTTAGAATATCAAACTTACGGCATTGTAAATGCAAAAAAAACAGATGACGAAGATTGGTATTGGTGGCAAGATGTTAATGGCAAACGAGGCTTTAGAATTGTGTGGAATATACACACTCAAGTATTTGTTGGGCTCAATACATTTGGTATTCGTATAAGGCACGAGGTATGTAACCAATGGCTTAATAGTAATGCAACTGTACAGCAAGTTATTAAAGAGTTGGGCAAAGCTAATTTTGATCCTGAATTTTTTACTACTTACGAAACCCAATTTAGCAAAGCGGTACAGCAATACAATGTAATAAAATAATACTAAACAAAATATCATTTTTTTATAAAAAAAGAATCAAACAATGGATACATCATTATCATTAGCTAACCAACCTGGAAGCACACCAATAAATACCAAAATGAAAATTGGGGCAGCACTAGTTGCACTTGCAGCCATAGTATTAATAATGGGTTTATTTAACCAATGGTACAATCCTATATTGTTAAGTATATTTATTGCTATGGTTAGCTTAGGCAGTGTACTCTATACTAATGGGTTGTATGCCAATACCGAAGCTGGTATAAAAAACAATGGTGTAATGTTTGAAAGCCTTACTAATAGAGGCTTGTGGGCTTGGGTATTAGGAATTGTGCTTACAAGTTTTTATGTATTACTCTACTGGTATCCACAGTATTTGGGGTTAAATGCAACAGGAGAAAATACTGGACTTGTTCGTTTTTTTGACCCCCTAAGTTTTTTCTTAAATGGCCATAAAGCAAGCCAATGGTTTGTATATGGTACATTTTATACTTTAGCCATATTGCTAATGGGCATTAAGTTTATAATAAAAAACAGGCATAGTAAGTATCAAATTTTTAGAACTTGTTCTATTATGTTTTTTCAAACTGCAATTGCTTTTTTAATACCTGAGTTTATAGAAAAACTGCATCCTACAAAAGAATATTTTTCGAAAGATATAAAAAATATGTGGCCGCTTAACAGTTATTTTACTGATAAGTGGAGTATTGATGGTATGATACATGGTGGCAACATTGGAGCCTTTATGTTAATAATGGGCGTAGCAATGATTTTTGTTATATCGCCTATACTCACTTACTTTTATGGCAAACGTTGGTACTGTAGTTGGGTGTGTGGCTGTGGTGGCTTAGCCGAAACAGCCGGCGACCCCTTTAGGCAATTGAGCAGCAAAAGCTTAACAGCTTGGAAAATAGAACGATGGATGATACATATAGTACTAGCATTAGTAACCGTTATTACTATTGCAGTTTTGTACAGCCTGTTTTACGATAACCCTACTACATATTGGTTAAATAAAAATACATTTTCGTATGGTGTTATTATTTTCTTTAGCATTTTATTAGCAGTTGGTTTGATCAAAAGAAAAACCTTGTTTGCCAATTTTGATAAAAAAGCCTACATAATTTCAATATCTATTATAGTGTTTACAGTATTATGTATAACTAATGTATTACTAAGTAATGGTCGCAATGTATTGTTTATGGATGCTGGTACTTTAAGGCAATGGTATGGCTTTTTTATTGGTTCAGTATTTAGCGGTGTAATTGGTGTTGGTTTTTACCCAATTATGGGTACAAGAGTTTGGTGTAGGTTTGGTTGCCCAATGGCCGCCATACTAGGCTTACAACAAAAGTTATTTAGTAGGTTTCGCATTACTACTAACGGTAGCCAATGTATAAGCTGCGGCAATTGTAGTACCTACTGCGAAATGGGTATTGATGTAAGGGCTTACGCCCAAAAAGGTATGGATATTGTACGTAGTAGTTGTGTAGGCTGTGGTATATGTAGTGCCGTATGCCCAAGGGGTGTACTAAAGCTAGAAAACGGCCCAGAAAGTACCAAAAAGTTAGAAGGCCCAATACAGTATAGTGGTGGAGAGTTTGTAGTGGATAAAAATTAAACTTGAAAAAATTAAGCAATTAATAATAAATGAATGGTTGCCAAACTTTAAAGAATAAAAGAATTGGCTGCAATTTTATAGGTCATATAAATATTAATAGCTCTATAATTAAAGGCATTTAACCATAGTAACTATATTTGCAATTATGAGTTTATATGACCAACGTGGTGTATCAGCACAAAAAGAAGATGTACATGCTGCCATAAAAAATATGGATAAGGGATTGTATAATAATACATTTTGCAAAATACTACCCGACTACTTAACTAATAGCGACAATCACTGTACCATAATGCATGCCGATACGGCAGGTACAAAATCAATAATAGCATACCTATATTGGAAACAAACTGGCGACCTAGCAGTATGGAAAAATATAGCCCAAGATGCTATGGTAATGAATATTGATGATATGATTTGTAGTGGTGCTACTAACAACTTTATACTATCATCAACAATTGCCCGTAATAAAAATGTAATAAATGCCGATGTATTAAGTGCTGTAATTAACGGTTGTAATGAAATAATAAACGAATGGAAAAAGTATGGTATTACTATACACCATGCCGGTGGCGAAACCGCCGATGTAGGCGACGTTGTACGTACAATCGATGTAGGTTATACTGCCATGGCAAGGTTACCCAAAAGCGATGTTGTACTTATAAAACCACAGCCTGGTAATGTAATAGTTGGCTTTGCTAGTTACGGACAAGCAACCTACGAAACCGCCTACAACAGTGGCATTGGTTGCAATGGGCTAACAAGTGCAAGGCACGATATACTGAGCAAATATTACCAAACTAATTACCCCGAAAGCTATGACACTACCTTAAGTGATGCAGTAACTTATATTGGTAAACATTTGCTAACCGATGCAGGTGAAAATGGATTAAATATAGGACAAATGCTACTGTCGCCTACTCGAACTTATGCACCTATTATAAAAGAAATACTGGCTAATTATGCTGAGGCTATTAATGGTATAATACATAGCACTGGTGGTGGACAAACAAAGTGTATGAAATTTATAAATGAGCCAGTTACGGTTATAAAAAATAATCTTTTTGAGCCACCTACTATATTTAAACTAATACAACAGGCAAGTAAGGTTGACTATAAAGAAATGTACCAAGTATTTAATATGGGCCAAAGGTTAGAAATATATACCGATGAAAAAACGGCACAACATTTAATTGCTATTGGAGCAAAATATAATGTAGCTGCAAAAGTTATAGGGCATATAAAAGCTAGTACTAGTAAGGCTTTGCAAATAATAACCCCAATTGGCGAAGTACTTAATTTTTAATATAGAGTATAATAGTAGAGTCAATTAGTATTTTTTTACTGTACACTTTTTCAATATTCTTATACATTTTTGTACTGTCATTTACTATTATATAAGTTACAGTATACTTTTTCAAATCATTTTGTAAAGCAATTGAATCAGTTTTATAACTTATTACTCCCCCAACTTTTTTTAATTTATTTATCCATGCTACTCCATTATATTCCGATGCAGTTTCTGTTACATAATTAAGTGGTGTATCGGTAGTTTTTATGGTATTAAGTACTTTGCAAATTTTTGCAGTGGCTACACTCTCCGCATTATTTTTGTACCTATAAGCATCAATTCCCCAACGTACAAATATGTAACTGCATAGTGAAAGCATAATAATTTGGAAGTATATTTTTTTTAATAACCTATCGGTTAAAAAATTATTGGCAACATAAACAATACCAATGTAAAAAGCTACATAGCTATAAAGCAAATAACGGTACTCAACAAAAAACAGTATGTACCCTAAAGCAAAAAGTAAACCACTACTTATAATTAAAGATAGATTGCCCCCAATATTTTTTTTGTAATACCATACTAGCAAAGCACTTAACATAATAATATACATACCATACCTTGGCGATGTGTTAACGTATTTAATAAATTGCAAACATTTTTGTGGTAATTGTTTTATTTTACTACTAGTAAATAACGATTGCTGGGCTAATAATTCTTTTGAATTTAAGTGTGTAGTTACATTATCCCAAGGTGTATAGTTATAAGGCTTAGGTAGTATAAATGGCATGGTATCCAATACATGTTTTACTGTGCCTGTTTTGTATATGTAGTTGTTGTATATTGATGTTTCGGATAAGGTAAACCTACCATACTGAGTACGTAATGCAAAGCCCCAACCTGTTAATAGTATAAGAAGTAGTGCAATATTTTTAACTACTATTTTTATTGATATTTTTTGGTTAACAACAAAGCTTCGTACTAATAAAAAAATAGTAAGTAGTATAAAATAAAACAAACCATAGCTTTTTGCAAAGTATAAAAAACTTGCATTACCCACCAACCAATAACTAGTAAATAGCTTATTAGTAAGTACACAATAAAGTAAACACATACATGCTAGTAAAAACAATACATCAGCATTAAGCTGTACCATACACCAAATGCTTACCACAAAGCCAAAGCTACAACTCGCCACTATATTTAAGTATTGTTGTATATGCAATGCAGTGAGTAGTTTGTAAAATAGTAAAACGGATACAAGCCCAATACACAAATTAGTAAGTTCAAATGCAATAATGCCATTACTACAAACCAAATACAATGGAAGAAGTACAATACTCAATAACCCCGACCAGTAACCATTAAGTAGTGATAACAAGTTGCCATTAGTTATTTGTTCAGTTATAGTAAGGTAAGCAAAAGCATCGGCATCGTAACTATGGCTAAAGTAAAAAAAGCTACTTACAGCAAAGCATACATAACTTAATACAAGTGTGTAGAGTGGTATTGTATGTTGTTTTTGCACTTGTATAAAGATAAGTATAACCAAATTGTATAGTAGTATTTTTATGTAGTTAATATTTTGCCTTTCCTATTTTATTTCATTACCACTGCCTTTTATTTTTATAAATATTAAGTGCTGTTTAAGCTAGTAATTACTAAATTTACCAAAAACTTTAAAAGTCATTAATAACATAAAACCTAAATAAGAAACTATAACAAATGACAGAAAAACTGTTGCAATTTATTTGGAAGTTTAAATACTATAATACCATTAGCTTAACCACTGTAACTGGCGAACCCATTATTGTGTTGCAACAGGGTACACATAACACTAACCAAGGCCCTGACTTTTTAAATGCTAAAATAAAAATTGGTAATACTATATTAGTTGGTAATATAGAACTGCATTTGCGAAGCACCGATTGGTATGCACACCAACACCAAACCGATACTAACTACCACAATATAATACTACATGTAGTATGGCAGCACAATACCAACACTACTGTAATACACCAATACCCAGTGTTGGAACTACAACAATATATAAGTAAACTCATGTTGGTACAATATGAAGCCCTTATGGATAAACACCAGTTTATACCATGCGAAACCCAAATAAAAAATTATAGCACACTCGGTTTCAATGGTTGGAAAGATAGATTATTGCTTGAAAGATTACAACAAAAAACAACCGCTATATTACAAACCCTTCAACATAATAACGGTAATTGGGAAGAAACATTTTGGCAAAAACTTGCCCGTAACTTTGGCTTAAAAGCAAATGCCGATGCTTTTGAAAATATGGCCATACATACACCTGCATTGGTATTAGCCAAAAATAAATTGAGCCAAATAAAAATTGAAAGCTTATTGCTAGGGCAGGCAAATATGCTTAACGGTAACTATACCGATGACTATGCAATATTATTGCAAAAAGAATATGTGTACTTAAAGCAAAAGTACAATTTGAAGCCAAGTGTGTTTCCTACTTTATATTTAAGAATGCGACCCTATGCATTCCCTACTATACGTTTATCGCAATTGGCTACTCTTATATATGGTGCCAACAAATTATTTAGTAAAGTGTTGGAGTGCCAAACCTACAAAGCATTACAGCAATTGCTAGTATGCAAAACTAACGATTACTGGCACTACCATTATAAGCTCGATGATGAGGTAACTGCATACAACGAAAAATATTTGGGTGAGGATATGCAACACAATATTATTATAAATACTATAGCACCAATATTATTTGCTTATGGTATTTATAAAAATGAGGAGACCTATAAACAAAAAGCTTTGCTGTGGTTGGAGCAAATACCAACCGAAAATAATACAATTGTAAAAGGCTTTAGGGCTATTGAAATAAAAACTAAAACGGCTGCCGATTCACAAGCTTTAATACAACTTAAAAATAATTATTGTACTCACAAACGATGCTTGGAATGTGCTGTGGGTGTAGGTTTGCTTAAGCACTAACAAATGCATTTTGGCATAGCCAAGTATAAAATAAAACTATAAATTAGCTTTAATACTTGCTGCTAATAATGTAGCCCACTTAGCATACTCCAAGCCACTGGGGTGTAAGCCATCGTTAGCTACTAATGCAGTGTTGGTAGTGGCTTGGCGGGTACTTGGGGTAATGTTAATATATTGTACACCCATTTGTAATGCTATGGTATTATTAATGCTATTAAAGCTATCAATTTCTTTTGCTATTTGCATTTTATTTTGGCCGTTGGCAAATGGTGTGCAACTCCAATCGGGTATTGATAGTACGGTTACGTGGTTTTTAATACTACCTGCATAGCCAATTGCTTTGGTAAGTAGGGTGGTAAACTGTGTAGTATATTCGGCATAGCTACGGCCTTGGTATTGGTTGTTAACACCTATAAGCAAGGTTACTATATCGTACTTGGGTAAGGGTGGTGTATAGTTTTGCAAACCCGTTAGTAGGTTGCCCGTTGTCCAGCCTGTTACTGCTATGTACTCGGGTTTATATAGGAGTATATCTTGTGGTTTTAGTACTTGTATAGTTTGGCTAGCAAACCTTTCCGTTTCCAATACGGATTGGCCAATGGTATAGGAGTCGCCGAGTGCCAACCAAGTTTTTAGCGTATAAGGTTGGCTATAGCTTACTGGTACTTTTGCTTTAGTACATGCTATTAACCCTACTAAAGTGGCAACTACTCCAATACAAAATATATACTTTATCATATCACTTTTACTTACGTTGTAGTAGGTTATTTGGTTTATTATAATGCCTCAGTTTTTTGTTTATTTTGAGCTAGTACAACATAATAAAGCGGAATACCTAATAACGAAATTATAAGCCCTGGCCAAGTAAACTCAGGCTTGTACTTAATTAATAAGATACAAAATGCAGCACCCATTAGTATATATAAAGCAGGTAATACAGGGTAGCCAAATGCTTTGTATGGCCTGTTGGCATTAGGTTGTGTTTTTCGTAACCTAAATATTCCAATAATTGTAATTACATAAAATGCTACCACTACAAACGAAATCATATCTAACAAATCGCTGTATTTACCACTTAGGCACCATAAGCAGCATACAACACATTGTACCCAAAGGGCATATTGTGGTACCGAAAAATTATTGAGTTGCCCAGCTTTTTTTGTAAAAAATAAACCATCATTTGCCATTGTGTAATAAACCCTTGCACCAGCCATTATTAAGCCGTTATTGCAACCAAATGTACTTACCATTATAAGTGCAGCAACTATATACTTACCATACTCAGGAAATATTTTAGTAGCAGCCGCTACCGCTACTCTGCCTTCGGGGGCAAATGCAATTTCGTTCATAGGCATTACATTAATATACATCATATTAATAAGTAAATAAATAATGGTAACCAATAGTGTACCCAAAAATAAACTAAGCCCTACATTGCGTTGAGGGTTTTTCATTTCGCCAGCAATAAAGGTTATATTGTTCCATGCATCGCTGCTAAATACACTGCCAGTCATACTTACAACTATAGCACCCACCAATGCCGACAAACCAATACCAGTATAAATTGGGGTTTTGTCTACTCCTTCAGTAATTGTTTGTGCATTAAAACCAATGTTCCAATTGCTGTTCCAAAAGTTGTTTTTTACCAATACAAATCCAAAAATTATAAGGCCAAATAAGGCTAATAATTTTGCTGAAGTAAATATTAATTGTATCCATTTGCTTTCTTTTGAGCCTTTGGTATTAATGTAAGTAAGTAGTATAATTATAAATATTGCAACCAATTGCCCTGAGTATATTTTTATAAAGCCCAAATCGGCTAGTTGCCATTTATTACCTAATTCGGGTACAAATGTGGCTAAAAATTTGCTAAATGCTACACCAACTGCAGCAATTGTAGCAGTTTGTATAACGGCAAAAAAACTCCATCCATATAAAAAGCCAGTGAGTGGGTTAAATGCCTCTTTTAAGTATACGTATTGCCCTCCTGCTTTGGGATACATACTACTTAACTCACCATAACTTAGGGCTGCTGCCAGTGTCATAAAGCCTGTAATAACCCATACAAATAATAACCAACCTGGGCTGCCTACATACTTAGCTATATCGCTACTTACTATAAATATACCACTCCCTATCATGGAGCCGGCTACTACCATAGTACCATCAAATAAGCCAAGTGTTTGTTTAAATGCAGGTTGTGTACTCATATTATTAATTGAGCAAACAAGATACTTAAAAATGAATGGAAATCTTACTTTTTATTACTGCTTTTGTAATTCGCATTTAAGCCACTAAGTACTGCTGAGGTTATATTGTAAGCAGTATCACGGTAATAAAATATATCGGGTTCATCAGCTATAATGTAGGCAAAGCGTTGTGGGGTATTATAATTTTTTATAAATTCTTGTATTTCTTTTTTTAATGCCAATTCAAAATTTTTACGTTCCGTTTCAAATTGCTGTATGTAGGTATCCTTTTGTACAGCTATATCTTGTTGCATTTTATTAAGTGTAACCCTTGCCTGCTCTAACTCTTGCTGTGTCATACTACCAGCCTCAGCTTTTTTTTGCATGGCAGCTTGTGTAGCTTCTAAGTTTTTTTGTTTGTTACTTAATTCACCATCCATTTTATCTTTAAGGTTTTCAAGCTTAGTTTTTATTTCTACACAGTATGTATAATTTTCGTTTATACTATCAATATCAAAAAAAGCCATAGGCATATTACTTGTATTAGCTGTGCCATTAGTAGTGGTAATTGGTTTATTAGTAACTTGTTTTTTAGTACTTACTTGCAAATAAAATAAAATTAGTACCAACGCAAATAAAATAGCAATAGCAATATTGTAAAATTTTTTCATCATTTATATAGTTTATTACTCAGCAAAATAAAGTAAAAAAGCCAATAATAGTATATAGCTATTGTAAATTTATAAAACAATTAACAGCCTTAGTCGGTAAATTTTCCTTGCCCTTTTTGTACATTCACAATACTACTCCACAGCATTATTTTTAATTGTTTTTTTACAATTTCGCCCATAGTAGCACATTTGCCAAATGCTGTTGTGTTGTGGTATTCGTTAAGTTCTTGCCTTAGTATGGGTACTTTATAGTTTTCACTCAATTCATCTTTTATCATTATACTAATTAGCTCATTAAGCCTGTACCTTGTGGCTATTACACGGTAGGCAATTGCTGTACGTTCCTCGGCTTGGTATTGGGCTATAGCATTGGGTGTAAGGGTTTGTAGTACTAGTTGTACCAGTTCATAATTTTCTTTAAAAAACTGTGGTAGGTAAAAGTTTTTTCGGGGTTCGTAACTTTGCTGATCAAAATCAATAGCTCTTAATTTGTATTGATAATCCTCAATATCGGGTGTAATATCTACTACAAAGTTATAACTTCGCATATCGCCCAATAGCCTTACAAAGCACCTTTCGTTAAACTTTACAAACTCCTTAGCCAACCTTACTTTATTGGTATTAGCATCTTGTATATAATTATTCAAATACACATCGCCAGGTAGGCCCGGTATATGTTCCTCTACAAGTGTATGTTGATGGTGCAAAAATTTGAGCCTATTAGGCGATAACAAATGCTCCAATTCAATACCATATATACGGCTAGCATCGGTTGCTTTTATATAATAATGATCGTAATTATCGTTGCTAGTATTTTTAATTCTAATCCTAAACGGTACACTGTTTCCAAATTCGCAAAAGTCAATTCGTTCTACCTCTAAGTTTTTTATATAGGCTTCATTACCATCGGTTTTAAGTACGGCATAAGTTTTTAATAAACCTTCGGTTAAAAATTCCATTTCTTTAAAATCATAAATAGCAGTTTCCCAGTGGGTAAGTTTCCCCTTTTTATCACGTAATGCAGTGCTGTAGCGGTATTGCAACAAGTCTTTATATACTATAGGCAATTGTATTTCTCTTCCATATTTTTTTAAGTAGGCACTTAAATGTGTACTTACAGCAAAGCTTTCCTTTTTCATAAAAGGCCTATCCTTTTCGGTACTTACTTTAGCATTTATAATATCGGAGAAAGCCATTTTTTTTTAATTAATAATTAATAATTAAAAATGAATAATTAGTTAAAAAGTAATAAAATCCATGACAATTTGTTTAGAATCATTTTTGCAAAGTAAAGTGAACTATACTTTATAGTAGCAAGTAAATAAAGAGTTACCCTTTTTATTCATTAAAAAATTCAATACATAATTTTTAATTATTCATTATTAATTAAAAAGCACATTATCATATTATCACATTATCACATTATCAACTCACCTATGCTATTGTTATTGTTTCATCCAAATACACATCTTGTATAGCATTAAGTAATTCAATACCCTCTTTCATGGGTCGTTGAAAAGCTTTGCGACCCAATATTAATCCCATACCACCTGCTCTTTTGTTAATAACGGCTGTGCTTATGCTTTCTGCAAGGTCACTTGCACCTTTGCTTTCGCCACCACTATTAATAAGCCCTATACGGCCCATATAGCAATTAGCCAGTTGGTAACGGCAAAGGTCAATTGGGTGGTCGGTGGTTAATTTACTATATACATCGGGGTGTGTTTTGCCGTGTTTGGTAGCTAGGTATCCACCATTGTTGGTGGGCAATTTTTGTTTTATTATATCGGCTTGTATGGTTACGCCAAGGTGGTTGGCTTGTCCGCTAAGGTCGGCACTAGTATGGTAGTCAACACCATCTACTTTAAATGCATTGTTACGAGTATAACACCACAATACTGTGGACATACCAAGCTCATGTGCCATTTCAAATGCTTGTGCTACTTCTTGCAATTGGCGAGTACTGTTTTCGCTACCCCAATATACGGTAGCTCCTACCGCTACGGCTCCCATGTTCCAAGCACTTTTTATAGTACCAAACATTACTTGATCGTATTTATTAGGATAACTCAAAAATTCGTTGTGATTTATTTTTACCATAAAAGGTATTTTGTGGGCCCACTTACGTGCTACACTACCCAATACACCATAAGTGCTGCATACTGCATTGCAACCACTTTCGTAGGCAAGTTGCACAATATTATCGGGGTTAAAGTACATAGGGTTTGGAGCAAAACTAGCACCAGCACTATGCTCAATACCTTGGTCAACAGGCAATATACCTACATAACCTGTACCACTCATACGGCCATTATGCAATAAGTTGTGCATACTACGTAAGGTTTGGTTGTTGCGGTTTGTTTGGGTAAATACACCATCTAAGTAATGTTTGCCAGGTAAGTGCAATGTACTTTTATCAATTGTAGTACAAGTATGGTTTAATAATGTTTCGGCTTGTGAGCCTAATAATTCCACAATTTTTTGCGAAGCCATAGTGTATAGTTTTGTTTTTTAATGTTAAGCAGTAAAGTTAATGAATATGTAATAATTATTAATTAATAATTAATAAGTAATAATTTGCAACTTATGAATAATAAACTAGTTACCCTACTAATAATATTAAGTTGTGCCTTTAACTATAGCATTGCCCAATACGTTGATACAGTAAGCATTTATAGTAATAAAATGCGTAAAGCTATACCTTGTGTAGTTATAAAACCTGCACAGTATAATTCGGATAAATTAAAATATCCTGTTGTTTACTTATTGCATGGCTATGCAGGTAATTACAGTAATTGGATAAAAAAAGTACCAGAACTTACTGAGTATGCTACCACTATGCAACTACTTATTGTATGCCCCGATGGTGGCTTTGGTAGCTGGTATTTGGATAGCCCAATAGATACTACTTACCAATACCAAACCTTTGTTAGCAAAGAGTTACCCAATTATATAGATGCTCACTATAGTACCAAAGCCAATGCTAATAGCCGAGCATTAACTGGGCTGAGTATGGGTGGGCATGGTGGCATATATGTAGGTTTGCAATACCCCCATACATTTGGTGCTATTGGTAGTATGAGTGGTGCTTTGGACATAACTTATATAAAAAACCGATTTGATGTAAATAAACGATTAGGCGATAGCACCTTAAATGCAATCAACTTTACAACACACTCTAACTTTGCTATGATAGATACTTTAAAACCTACCAACCAAGCTATTATTATTGATTGTGGCACGGATGATTTTGTATTGCCATTTAACGAAGTGATACACCAAAAATTGCTAAAACGAAAAATAGCCCATGATTATATACTAAGGCCAGGTAACCACAATTGGGAGTATTGGCGTAATGCTGTTAGCTTTCAATTATATTTTTTTAAAAAATACTTTGACCGTAAAATAGTAGTACCAATACCTAATACAAAACAATAATTACCTATATTGCACAAAACTTAAAAAACTAATAAATACTTATGAATATACTAAGTGTACAAAATATTTCAAAAAATTATGGAGCAATTAAAGCATTGCAAAATATTAGTTTTGAAGTACCCAAAGCCTCTGTATTTGGCATATTAGGCCCAAATGGTAGCGGAAAAACAACCCTACTTGGTATAGTAATGGATGTACTAAAAGCTACTAATGGTAATTACTTATGGTTAGGCAAACCGGGTAGTAATGAGCAACGAAAACTTATAGGCACACTATTAGAAACTCCCAACTTTTACCACTACTTAAGTGGACAAAAAAACTTAGAAATAGCAGCAGAAATAAAAGGACAAGACAAAAGTGATATAGAAAGGGTACTACAAATAGTAAACCTTAACCAAAGAAAACACTCCAAATTTAGTACCTACTCCTTAGGTATGAAACAGCGCCTAGCCATAGCAAGTGCTTTGTTGGGCAACCCCGATGTACTAGTATTTGACGAGCCAACCAATGGATTGGACCCTGCCGGCATTGCCGAAATTAGAGAGTTAATGCTTAAGCTTTGTGCCGAAGGCAAAACAATAATAATGGCTAGCCATATACTCGATGAGGTAGAAAAAGTATGTACCCATGTAGCTATAATACAAAAAGGAGAATTGAAAACTGTAGGTACTGTACAAGAAGTATTAAATACTACTCCCGAAAATAAAACTGCCACAATTGTGGTGGAGTTAACAGCTGACAATTTGGAGCAACTTAAAAATATGATACAAAATTTTGGTGGGGCTACTAATGTACAACAAACTGAAACTATGGTTACGGCTACCTTTGAAGGTACTATAACTGGTAAACAAATTAATAAGTACTGCTTTGATAATGGAATGGTATTAGAAAGCCTACAAATAAAAAAGAAGAGTTTGGAAGCAAGATTTTTGGAAATTACAGGCAAACAAAGCGACAGATAAAAACAACATTAACAAAAAAAATTAAACTATAAGTTTATGTTACAAAACTTAAAAATAGAGTGGTTGAAAATAAAAAATTACAAAGTATTTCAGGTATTTAGCATATTGTATGTATTAGGAATATTGGCTATTGTTTTAATATTTTATTACATATACATTAAGATAGTGGAAAGTATGCCAATAGTAGGTCAAATGCAGAAAGCAGAAGAAAAAAAAGATTTATTTGATTTGTTTGGGGCAGAAAATATTTGGAAATCTATTACTTATTCTAGTAGTTTTCTATTGTATTTACCTGGTATGATTATTATCTCCTTATTTACAAATGAAGTAAACTTTAAAACACATAGGCAGAATATTATTGACGGTTGGAAACGTGAAACTTTTATATATAGTAAAATAACTTTGATTGTTTGCTTTTCAATTATTATTACAATGGTAAATGCTTTAGCAGTTATAGTAATGGCTTTAATTACAAAAAATCCAATAAGTTTTGAGGGTTCTTATATGTTAGTATATAGTTTTTTTCAGGCATTTACTTACCTCTTATTTGCACTAACTCTTGCTACCATATTTAGAAAAAGTGGGGTTGCCATTATTTTATTTTTTGTATATGGCTTATTATTAGAGTTATTATTTGCTGGGCTAATTAATAGTAAATTGGGGTTAACTCCTGCTGGTTATTTTTTACCGTTACAAGTAGCCGATTCACTTACGCCAATGCCCAAGGGTAATAATTTATTTTATCCCAATATGCCTGAGCAATATATAATGCTTATTGGTACAGTAGTTATGTGTAGTGTTTATATATTTTTTGCGGTACGCAAATACAAATATGATGATTTGTAGGTGCATTCAACTTGATATAATAAAGTAATAGTATTAGTTTTGCAACATGGCTTTATTAAACGAAAATCCTTATTTGCTTTACAGCGATGGCGAAGGAAATATATTTGAAGATACTAGTTTGTATGCAATTGGGCGAACTGGCCACGATGCAATACCCGTACCAAATGAAGACTGGATAGAGCTACCCGATGGTGGCAACTTATACGAACTACCTGGCCGCAAAGGTATTGGACTCGATGTGGAAACTGGCTTAATGCGACTATGCCTCAAGGGCTGGGCTGTTGCAGCATTTATACCACCTGCTCACACTGGTTTGTTTTTGGCAGCTTATGAAACTGATGCCGATGCTCCTACATTACCTTTATTTTGTTATACTGCAGCAGCTTGGCATAACGATATTTTTTATGTAACCGCTATACGAATAGAGCAGGATATAAGGCAGGAATGTGCCGGATACGATGACGATAAAATACAAAATGGAGTAGCTGCATTAACTACCGCTTACCCACACAACCGTTTGGTACAGCACCTTGCCGAAAAATGTTGCAATACCTATACCTGCCCCGCAGCACGTAATTATTTTATGGGGAGGTGGGAGTGTCCCGTACCTACTAGCCCGGCTTGTAATGCCAATTGTATTGGCTGTATTTCATTTCAGCCAGAGAGTGAAAGTATAGTAAGCACACAGGATAGGCTAACCTTTAAACCATCGGCTGAAGAAATAATAGAGTTTACAGTACCACATTTACAAACGGCACCGTACCCATTAATTAGCTTTGGGCAAGGCTGCGAAGGTGAACCATTACTTATGTGGCAAACTATTGAGCAATCCATACTAGAAATAAGAAAACATACACCTAATGGTAGTATTAATATTAACACCAATGGCAGTATGCCCAAAGCTGTAGAAACCTTATGCAAAGCAGGTTTGGATAGTATAAGAGTAAGCACCAACTCGGCTCAAAAAACTATATATGAGGCTTACTACCAACCCAATAACTATGTATTTGAAGATATAATAGAAAGCCTAAAAGTAATGGATAAAAATGGTGGATGGAGTTCAATAAATTACTTTGTGTTTCCTGGTATTACTGATAGTGAGGCGGAGTATGATGCCTTACGAAAACTAATAAGAACTACTAACCTTAAAATGATACAGTGGCGTAATTTTAATATTGATCCTGATTGGTATATGGGCCGTATGAATATGGGGGAGCAAGGTGAGGCACTAGGAATAAAGCAATTGATGCAATTGATTCACCAAGAATTTCCTAAAGTAAAATTTGGTTATTTTAACCCACCTATAGAACGAATTAAAGGAAATTTTGAAATGGCTTTTGCTCATTAAATAATATGATAAATACACTTTGTAGTATAACTTTTAGAACCATATTTTAATAATAAATATATATTTACAGTATGAAATTTGTTGATATTAAAAATGATTTAGCATTTCGCAAAATATTTGGAAATGAAAACACAAAAGAAGTGCTTATTTCTTTTTTGAATGCTATACTAACATTAGCAAATGATAAAAAAATAGTGGAAATAGAAAT
>JAYWGN010000030.1:0-102590 GCA_043778255.1 Chitinophagaceae bacterium
GGGTCTATTTGCCAAAATCGTCCTAATTGTGGGTCTTGTGTTCTAAAGGTGGTTTCGTAAAAGTTGAGGTCGAGGCTAGTATTTAACTCTGTACCTGCATTAAATTTGTAAGGGTTCACCACCTCTAACCGCTTACTGCTAATAGCAGCAATGGCTAAGCCAAAAGGATAGTAGTGTGTTTCCTCTAGTATGGGGCTTTGGGTATGGGTTACTTGTAGGTTGTCAAAGAACACCGCAATGTTATCACTCTCATTGCTGGTGTAAATGTACAAATAACCATTGGTATTGGCTAATAAATTAGGTAGTACATGTATTGTAGTTGCTGCATTACTACCTACTGGGTCGCTACCACTTTGGGTGGCTACAAACTGCTCATTAAATAATATCCAGTTAATACTGGCCTTGGGCTTAGTACTACTATTGGGTTGCCCACTTATAAAGTTGGTAATGCCACTGCTTACTGTACCGCCATTGGTTTGTAGCTGTGGTGCAGTAGCTTTGCCGCCACTACTAGTGGCTATACCATTACTTATTAGGTTTATAACATCGGCTACTATGCTACCACCGTTGGTAGGCGTGGCTGTACTGCTCCACCCACTGGCTGCCCTTATGGTATAGGTATCGCCTGCCATTACTTTAAGTATAATATTGGGGCCTATACGTTGGCTGCCTGTAGTATTTTGTAGCTTGGCTACTTTGGTACTATTGGGGTATGCATTATCATTAAACCAACCTGGTTTGGCTACTTGTGTATTGGTAAGGCCACCGTAGTAGTTGCTTTCGGTTGCTATGGTGCTTGGCTCCATAGTAGCAGCTGGGTAAGTGTTTACCTTAAGCTCATCGGTTAGTACCATACGTACATTGCCTAAGTGGTCTCGTAGCATATAATCAAAAGCCCAAGTAGCCCCCCCGCCCCCAGCCCCCCCGCCCCCCAAGGGGGGAGAAATCATACGGATTCGCCCTTCTTCCATTGCTATAAATTGCAGGGTATCGTTTTGGTACACACAGCCACTGGTATAAGTGGTAGTAGTTACTTTGTTGCCCTCTGTTACGGTTTTGCTTAGTTTGGTGCCGGTGGCATCGTAAGTATATATTATGGTACCAGCAGCCCCACCCCCAGCCCCCCCACCAGCCCCCCCACCCCCCAAGGGGGGAGTTACGGTAATTTGTTGTGGTAGGTTAAGGTAGTTGTAGGTTATGTTAGTTATATTTTTATTTTTATCGGCTATCATATTACCTATGGCATCATAAGTATAATCGGTAGCTGTTTTGGTGGCGGGGTTGTACTTAAAATCTCCTAGCCCCCCACCTGCTCCCCCCGAGGGGGGAGTGCTACCTGTAATGGTAGCATCGGTTACGCCTAATAGCTTATTGGTGTTAGCAGTATAGCTATACGTAAGGTCATCTATTTGGGTACTTGCTAAGCCCTGTAAGCCCCACTGCTGCATACGTTGTATGTTGCCATGGGCATCGTAAGCAGTAGTATAATTTGTACCATCGCCCATTTTTACATTAAAGTTAAGCCCACTTGCTTGGCTAAATGCATTTGCTGTATATTGGCTAAAGTCGGCCTTGAGCAGTCGGTTGGCGTTGTCGTAAGTATAATTAAATTTCCGTACTTCTTTGTCGCCTACGGAGCGCCAAGCTGCTGCTGTTATATTACCATTGTACAAGCTGGTATTGGTGGCAGTTGGTGTAAGTAGTGAGTCGGCTAATAGCCTATCATCGTACCCAATTTCGTACCCAAAGTAGCTGCCCCCATTGCTACCAATGGTGCCGTTGTTGGCTACTATATAGTCTTTATTAATGCCTAGTAACCTGCCTTGTATATCGTAACTATACAGCTGGTTTTGTAGTGCAGTACCACCTGAGGTTGGCAACCCTATCATTTTGGTAGCAAGCTGCCCTAGTTCGTTGTAGTACTGTTGTGCTATGGTTTTGGCGGTAGCCCCATTTATACTTTTACTTATGCTTAGCACACGGCCTGTATGGTCGTAAGTGGGGCGGGTAAGTATGGTATGGCTTTGGGCATTGGTTCCAGCTTTTTGCATAGCATAATGGCTACTTAATACTTTGCCACTGTAGGTATATTGTTGGGTTAGTACATCGGTACCACCAGTACTATTTTTATCTTTTATTTGTATGGCACGGCCATACTCATCGTATATGCTTAGGGTGTATAGGTAAGTGCTAGTGCCTATTATATTTCGTTTTATACCCGTTATGCTGCCACGTATTCGTTTACTTTCGGTTATAGTGCAGGCATATACGGGTGCTGTATTGGTATTGGTGCTAAAGTTGGCACTGGTTATGTTAGTGGTAGTAAGCCCTGTAGTAAGTGGGCTACCATTGGCTGCTACCCATGTATAATCATCGTAATAAGTTTGCTGTGCTATGGTGTAAGTGCCTGTAAGTGTAGGGTAACTGCTGCTTTGGGCAGCAGCTGTTTGTATAGCATCTATAGGTTGGGTATTGGTAATAATACCAGTGGTGGTAGGTCGGCTTTGCTCATCGTAGCGTACAAACATATATTGGTTGGTGGCTTGTAAGTTAGCATCTTGTGTAAGTACAAGGCGCTCATACTTATCGTACACCATTAGTGTAGTACCTGCACCGGGTATATATTTGCTTATTAATTGCCCTTTATTATTGTAGTAGTAGTTGTAACAATAGCCTGTATATAATGTAGGCTGTGTGCTAAATGTAAAGTTGGTGGTAAGTAAGGTTTCTACTGCTTTGGGAGGTATTACAGAGCGGAGGCTGCCCATTTCGTCGTACACATAATAGGTACATAACCAACCAGTATGCCCTGTGGCTGGTGTGGGGTGTATTTGGGTTTTTACCAATACTGTTTGTCCTCTTTCATTTTTGTAAGCAATGCCTCTTATGCCTTGTTCATTTATCACCTCATCAACCATTAATGCACCGTTGGCATAAGTAAGTGTGGTAGTAGGTACATCGGTTGCAGCATTAATGGCAATATCCCATAGGCGTACACTATCGGCTTGGGTATTGGCACGTTGGGTAGTACTTTTGCCACGGTTGGCACCCGTAAAGTTATTGCCTACACCTGTTACCTTTAGTACTTTGTTGAGTGGGCTATTATCGTAAGTTGTAGTGGCAGTTATAGCATTTTGGTTGGGGTATAGGCTACGGTAAAATGCCGAGTCCTGCACTAGTGCATAAGTTTTATACTGCCCATTGTTACTATTGGGTGCGGTGGCTACATAAGGCATAAACTGGGTGCTTACCCTACCATATATATCATATACTATTGGGCTTACAATATCGTTAAGGTAGGGCGATGCCTGGCGTGTAACTGTTTGTATGGGGCGGCCTAAAGCATCTACATAAGTGGTACTAACGGCTACATTATTACAATTTTGGTTAATGTTAACTTTAGTAGAGTCAGTGGTGGGTATAAGTGGCACTATTTCTCTACTATATATACTTACAGGCTTGGGGTTGTAGTTGCTTATAAGCTGGGTAGGGCTTGGTGCTTGTTCGTAAAACCCACCATACACAGCTACCTGTGCTTGTATAGCAACCGATGCTGAAAGTAGTAGTATGCTGTAGCACAATTTGGTTAGTAATGTAGTCATGTTTTATATTTTTTTAGTGGTGCTGCAATGTATTAGGCCTCACCCCCAACCCCTCTCCAAGGGAGAGGGGAGTAAGACTCCGAGGGTCTCTGAACTCACCCCCTGCCTCCCGTTTTAAGAACGGGACTGGCTCTCTTTTCCGAAGGAGAATGGGGTAAGTTTGCGTAACCAAAATTTTACATTCTTTTATAAAAATTGGTAAACTTAAAAGGAAATATTGAATAGGCTTTAATGACATAATTATTAAGTTTAGTTTCTTACAGCATCTATTATTATTTTATCGGTTGGGGTTATGCTTGGTGCAAATATTCCAATGAGTACTCCTTGTTCATTTACCAAATATTTTTGAAAGTCACCTTTAATAGTTTGGTTAAGCATACCATTTTGGCTAACGGTAGTTAGCCATATATATACCAATTGTTGTAAAGGATTTATTACACTTGCTTTGTCAGCCAATGGAAAAGTAACGTTGTAATTAGCTTCGCAAAATGTTTTTATTTGTGCATTTGTTCGTGGTTCTTTACCAAAGCTGTTGCTAGGGAAACCAATTACAATTAAGCTATCGCCAAATATATTTTTTAGTTGTTGCATTTGCCCAATTTGGGCTACTCGGTTGCTATTAGTAGCAATATTTACTAACAACACCTTTTTGCCACTGTACTGGCTCATAGTTTGTAATTGGGGTGGTGGCGTACCTATTTTATGGTAGTTTAAGGTATAAAAACTTATGAGTGTAGTTATCCATTTAAGCGAAAGCAATAAAGTATTCATTATTTATTTTTTTATTTTATTAGTTATTATAGCGGTACTTCGTTAACGCCACAATCTGGCGAAACATCACAATAAGTTACACTATTTTGTATCTTGCTCCAATCGGAAACTGTGTAGTCGCTAAAGCAATACTTTTTGGTACACTCCCAACCCCATACATAAGTACCATTAACCAATATTTGTTTGGCTACAGCGGCTACCACTACTAACACACCTTTTTCGCATAATCCTCCCACTATTTTATATTGTGGATTAGCAACCATTGTACCAGAGCAATAGCAATCCAATACACCTGTAAATATTCTTTTCTCGGTATTATATGTTTCGCTATATTGGTTAGTATCTAAAAAAACTGAGTCTTTTTCGGGTTGGTTAAGTAAGCAACTAATACCTTGAAACACCCAAGTTGGTATTAAAAATGAGTTCATTGTGGTATCACTATAATCCATCCGTTTCAAAATATTTTTATCTTTACTTCTTATCAATTTTACACGGTTAAGCCCATCGTACTCGGTATATAGCATTGTATTATTAGCGTCGGTTACGCTAGTAATACCAATATGTGGTTCATAAGTAGTGGTTTCCATATTGGCATTGGTTGGGTGTAGCCTTAGTTCGTCTATAATGCCTGTACCACTTATGGTAGCAGTGGTTTGGTTGGTTAGTATGGCATTGTAAAGGTTGTAGCCTTGTTGGTTAGCTATTATAGTATTAAGTGTAGTACCATTTACCTGTACTGTAGCACCTGCCTTAGCCCATAGTGTAACAAGGTATGTGTTTGCGGTACTTAACCCTGCTTTAGTAATACTACCATTACTTAGGTTATAGCTTTTTTTGCCTGTAATAGCCGTTGTATTATCTCTTACCGCATTACCAATAACCCAGTTGCCATTAGTGCCTGTTTCAAAGCTGGTATAAGCTACATCGGCATTGGTAGCATTGGTTACTTTAGCTATAGTATAATTATTATCGTACCCATTAAGTACGGTATTGCTTATGCCTGTTATAAGGTCTTTGGTTTCTATTAATTCTCCTTTAGTGTCATATAATGTGAATAAGGATTGTGGTTTGTAAAGGTTGTAATCCTTTACCACATTAGTATTGGCTAGCACTAGGTCGGGGTTAAATGGTATGGGCTTGTTACTTACTGTTGTAAATACAGTATCGGGTTTTATAATGCCATTGGCCAATTGCTTGTAAGTAGTAATACCCCCTGCTATAAGCCTTGGGTTACCATCGCCTACAATCCAACTTTCGCTGCTTATAATGTTGTTGAGTAGTCCACTATCTCTTAATTTACCTACGGCTCCACCTGTAGTATAATTGTAGGGGTAGTATCGCCTTTCTACTTTTTCCAAGCCTTTTGTTTTGTCATAGCTTGTAGTTATGGTGCTTATATTATAATTATTATCGTAAGTAAATTTTTGGTAGCTTGTATTCATACTGCCGTTAGGTTGGTATATGGTATCGTAGGTTTGGGTAGCATATATTCGTCCATTTTCAATATAAGTGGGTTCGCCTACATACTTTTTGTAGCGTGGTGTTTGGTAGTTAGTAGGGTCGCCGAGGTATAGTGTTTGGTTATTCCCTAATTTGTACGATTTAAAATTGTCGTTATAAATATATGATACACTATCAAAAGCAAATTGAGTAACGGAACGTTTCACTACATTATTTGAGGTATCATACAACGATATTTTTTTGGGTATGCCAATACCCCAGTTTCTATAATCAATAGGAGTGTAGGGAAATGAAAGTGTATAATTATTAGTGTGCAAATCTTCAAAGTTGGTAAACTCTACTACCTCCTTACCCAACCCTGCATTGTACCGATTAAGCTTTAGCACCTCAACCCTACTATAGCCTACAGGTGAGCCTTGTGCATAGTTCATAGTACTTACAGGGTCGCTACTTAGCTTTGTATAATTGCTAGCAGTAGTAGGTCCATTACCATACTTTACAAATTGTGTGTAAGGGTGATGGTACTTAGGTACATCACCTATAAAGCCTGAGCTTTTGCCCGTTTCGGTAATGTAACGGTATTGTTCAAAGCTACCTTCGCCTCTATCCTCAATACTGGGTTCACTACTTTTTTCAAATGATTTGGACACTTGAAATACCCTAAAACCACCCGTAATTTCTGATTGGTTGTTAGCATCTTCAGTACGGTTTTCCCAATTAATACTATAAGGCACACTTGCATTAACTGTAGTATTAATTAGTGTTGCATGTAAAGTATAAGCCCCATTTGGTATTGTAAATGCCCAGGTTTTTAGCCCATATTGGTACAGTTCGGCAATAGTAATATTAGTGGTAGCGTAGGTTATGCTACCTGTATTGTTTTTAATACTTAGTTGTAATACACCACTACCAGTTATCGATAAATTACCATCCCTCAATATTGACCTATCAATTTCTATATTAACTAAATGCTTTTGGTTATACACCTGATTGAGGTTAATGGGTGTAAGGCTACTAGTATTGAGGTTAAAATTTCGTATTTGAGTTTGCTTAATAATAGGTAAATGTGTGTTGGCTTCGTATAAATAGGAAACATTACCACCTGTGGGGTATGTTATGCTTTGTAGCATATTAGCAGCGCCATAAGCATTGGGGGTACGAACTACTCCCCAATTGTACCCATTAACTTTGGGTATTCGCATTGTATCATTATTCTCAAAACCATTGTAAAAGCCCCAATAATCATGGGAGTTTGCAACTGCTTCTGATGAACCGTCGTTACCACCTGTGTAGCTAGGAAATGGATCTCCAATACGTGGTAGGTTAGGTACATAATAATTAAATTGGTAACCTAATTGTTTTTCTTTAAGGGTAAACGGTGTAATTTTTTTGAGTAATAGTCTAGTTTGTTCTATAGTTAAATAGAGGCCTCCAGTTGGGTTTGTGCTATTTTTTCTCTTCCATACTTGTACTGTATCTTTATACTCCAACATAAATGCATAGCGTAGTACAGTATCCTCAATTCTTATTTGGCTAACCGCCCTATTAGTATCATCATACTTATAATAGTTACTATATACAAACCTAACGGTTGATTTATCGGGCAAGTTAATGGACTCTATCCGCTTTACGGTACCAAACCCTGTATTAGGTACACTATTTCCATTTAGTTTACGTTGCCCAGTTGCATCTAAAACAAAAGCTGTTTGAGCTACTTGTCCACCAAATGTAATATTTTTACCACTATAGTTAAAGTGTATAGTATCAGTTAAAAAAGGCGATATAATATCACTTAAGTTCCACTTAACTATATAGCTGCGCCCACTATTTCCTCTTATTGATTCATCGTGGTAGGTAGTGATGCTAGTAGTTTCAGTTAATGAGGCATCAAAGTAATACTTAACACCATCTTCATTAATAATTTTAAAAGCTTCTATTACACCATTACTTGCATAAGTAGGGTATATCCTAGTTTTGGACATTGGTATAATTACAATTTCTTTATTTTTGCCAATAAAAAACCTACCAGATGCACCTGGTACACTAAATTGAAAAATATCCTGCTCAGGATCAGTATTGTAATTATATAAATTATCGGCTATGTCTCTATAATCATAAGGTAAAGCAGGTGTATTAATGTACCCAATAGCTGGGTAATCGTCGGGTGCACCACGTACTGTACGTACTATGCTACCACCTACTTGTAAGTTCCAACCAAGCCCTACACTTGTAGCACCTTCGTTAATGCCAATACCACCGCCACTATAATCAATACTTATACTTGTACCAATACCATTGTTAGATTTGTACTGATATATGGGTATTGAAATATTAGGCAGTCCACTAAATAAATTAACGCCACCATCCATTGATTTGCTACTAGTAGCGGCACTATTTGATGTACTATTTGTTCCATCATTTTGAGCCACCAATTTAATACTACACAAAGTAAATAGTGTAATAATAAGTTTTAGTTTAGTATTCATATTTTAAGTTTTTCAATTATTAAAATGTTTTTTTTATAATACTTAAAGCTGATTTAAAAAGTTATTCCAGTTCTATACACAATCTGTTGGCCTCCTACTTGTTGTTTCCAAAGGAAATTGTACAATATTCTTATTTCGCCTTTACGTTTGCTGGTGAGGTTGTACTTTTTTGTAAGGCCGAGGAGGGAGGAACATAAAGCCCCCCCACCCAAAGCCCCCCCAACCCCCAAGGGGGGAGTTGGTGAGGGGTTGGAGTTTATAGTACTTATACTAGTATTAAAGTTTGTTCGGTTTGTATTATGTATGCTGCTGCCAAAGTTCCAGTCTTCTTCAAAGGTTAGCCATAGCCCGCCTTTTTTGCCCATTTTTATATCGGCATAGTTACGTATGCTAAAACCTTGGTGGCTTAGTTGTAGTTTATTAAGCCCATTACCTAAGCCAAGCTTATAGGCAGTTTGTACGCCTACCACTTTGGTATTGCTTAGCTTATAGCCTATACCTACTGCTAGTTGTGCTGTGTTGGGTAAGTAGTTATTGCCTTTGCTTGTTTGTACATTGGCTGTATATATTAGCCTTTGCTTTAAGCTTTTTGTTTTTTGTTCGTTTGCACCTTTGGGCATATCGTCTATATTGCCACCATTGCTGGTATAGCTATTTGCTTTCGCTTTAAGTTGGCTTAGTTGGTTTTGGGCAGTTTGTATGCTTTGCGTTATAGTAGCCATACCACCGGGGCTACCTGCCGCCAGTGCCTGTATTTGTTGCTGTACCTGTGCCCGTGTTTGCAACCCTGCAAGGTTAGCTACAGCATTGCTATTAGGCTGAGGAAACAGTTGCCCTATTATACTATATTGCTGAAAGTATTTTTGAAAGGCAGGTATTTTGTGCAATGCGGCTAATAATAGTTTTTCTGCTTTTACGGGGTCTTTAATGGCTAGTTTATACTCCTCTATTTTTGCATTATAGTAGTAGGCAGTTTTACTATATTTTTTTAAACTTTTAGCAAGGTTGTACCGTTGGGCTGCTTGTAGTAGTTGGGCTTTACGGTTGGCTACTAATTGTTGTACTTGTGTAGTGGCTTGTAGTTTGTTTTGGAGGGTGTAAAGCCTCACCCCCAACCTCCCGTTTTGAGAACGGGACTGGCTCTCTTTTCCATAGGAGAGGGGAGCTAGACTCCGAGAATCTTGGACCTCAGACCTTGGCTTCACCCCCTGCCCACTTTCCAAAGGAGGTTGGAAAGTACCTAAATAATTTAATGCTGTAATGGTACTATCCAGTTGGGGTATGTATTGGGTAAGTTTATTTGCTGCTACTGCCTTGGGGTTAGTAATTTGTAGTGTTAGGCTTTGGTAAGTGGTATTACTATTTGCAAATAATTGTTGTGCTGCAGTGCTATCTAGCTTTGCTAGTTTACGGTATAGCTTTTTTTCTTGTCGTTGTAATTTGTGTAAGTATTTTACCGTTTGCTTATCTATAGCTGCATTGTAGGTATTGGCTTTATTGGTAATGCTAGTTACAATACTATTAGGCACAATGGATTGTGCTTGTAATTGGCTACAAAGCCCTAAAACTAGAGAGAGAGAGAGAGAGAGAGAGTAAACCTTTAGCAATTAGTAATTTCATAATCATGTTATTTAGTAGTTATTGAAATTGTAACCGTTTATGTAATCCTCCTATATCTGTTTTGTAATGTTAATGTAGTTGTTAAATTTGATATTACATAATAAAAGCGTTAACTTTTTATTAAGTTAATGATTTGTTAATATTGAATAATGGTAAAAAGTTGTGCTAATCCCGAATACTCGGGGCAAGTTGTGCTGGCTTACAAAAGTGTATAATTGAAATTATACTGCCCACGGGCTGCACCGCTTAATGGAATAACACCTACAAAGCCGAAGGCGGTAAGTTTATGTAATGGGCGGTGAACATAAGCTGCACAATGGTTTGCTGCTTATAGCCCCAAAATAACTACTTGTGATACTTTATGATTGTATTTACTTAAGTAAAATATTTAACTTTAAAAAAAGTTACTTACAAAAAAAAGGTTAGCAGTAACTTGCTAACCTTTAGTATAAATTTATTTACATTTTAGAAATTAAAATGGTAAATCATCTACTGGTTCGGCTACCTCATGTGCAGCTATAGTAGGTTGGGTGTTTTCGTAACTTGTAGCGGGTTTGGCTACATAATTACTTTCACTTGTAGTGGTTGTGTTGTCACTTGGTTTGCCACCCACTAATTGAATGTTAGCCACTCGTAGTGTTAGTGATGCACCGTTTCTACCATCTTGTGTGGTGTAGGTTCGTACATCGGGTTGCCCCTCTACAAATACAGAAATACCTTTTTTTAGATAGGGAGCTATGGCAATTTTTTCGCTCCAATAAGCACAATCCACCCAAATAGTTCGTTCCTTTTGTGCACCTTGTGCATCTTTGTACTTTTCGGAGTGTGCTACTGTAAAGTTAATTACAGATTTTCCATTTACATTGTTTACTATGGCATCTTTTCCAAGATGGCCAATTACTTGCAGCTTGATCATAATTTACATCGTTTTTATTAATTAAACAAATTGTTTGAAATGCGAAAATAGTAACATTTTTGGTATTGCTAAGTTTTTTTGCAAAAAAAGTTATACACAATTAATGTGAGGTTACAAAATATAAGTGGTACTTTTAATTAACTAATAAAAAAGACATGAATAAAATTTATACAATAATTCTATTAATATTGGTTAACAATGCAAATAGTCAAGTATATAGTAGAGAAACATTTGGCACTGCAGTAACACCTGCAAACTTAGCTACATACAATAACTATACGGGCTACTAATATAGTGGAAACTCTGCAACATTTGCTGGTACTGCTGTAATTGATAATAACCAACCTTGCAATGTAGATGCTAGTACAGGAACTAACAATGTACTATTTACAAATGTGGTAGGCACTTACATGGAATCATCCTATATACCCAACAGCTATTTAACCTCACCCTGCAACGCCACTAGTTGCAATGTTTTTTTGAGTAATATTTCATTTTCTATTTACAATTATGACTATACTTTGGCTAATGATTTGAGTTTAGAAATTACTGCTGATGGTATTTCGTATTACCCACTTAGTTATTTTTGTCCAATTGTGTTTACTACTTTACCAAATTCTTGGACGCCAATGGTTGCCTACTTACCGTTTAATAGTTCAATTGCATTTGCACCAACGGTTAAAATTAGGTTTAAACAAAATTCTAACCTTAAAATATTTAGAATTGATGATTTAGATTTTGGATATGTTTTCTTATTGCCTATAAAAGTAAATGCTTTCAATGGCTTATTACAAGCTACAAAAGCAACTATTAATTGGGAAGCCACCAGTAACACAGTACAAGATAAATATGAATTACAAAGCAGTATTGATGGTATAAACTTTGGTACGGTAAACACACAACAAGCTAAAGGTAACGGTACATATCAATATAATTATATTGACGCAAACATGCTTAGCTTAAAAAAATATTACAGACTTAAAATTATTGCTAGTAATAATACTACCTATTCATCAATATTAACTTTACAAAATATAAACACTAACAACATAAATATATACCCCACAATTTTAAAAAACGATATATTAATTACAATGCATAATAATACAAAGCAAATGGCAAACTTTAAATTAATTAATGCTAATGGAAGTATGATATGGAAGTACTCGCAATACTTTGAAAAAGGTATAACTAGCCAACATATAGCATTACCCAATACACTTGCCAATGGAATATATTATATAAATATTAGTACTACTGAAGCTACAATAACTACAAAAATAATAGTAGCCAATTAGCATAAAGTATACTTACCCCACAACAGTAAGTAAGGTTGCAATTAATGTATCCACCTCGGCTTTGGTATTGTACTTACTAAATGAAAACCGTATGGGTTGTTGGTTGGTATAGGGCAATTGGTTTATTACATGGCTACCAGCATCGGCACCGCTGCTACAGGCACTTCCGCCACTTGCACATATATGGTTTATATCGAGGTTCATTAGTAACATATCGCTTTTTTCTGTTTTGGGGAATGCCACATTTAATACGGTATACAAACTATTACCGTCAACATCGCCATTGAAAAATAGGGTGCTAAAATTAGCCACTAATTGTTGTTGACAATACTGCTTTAGTGCAAGTATATTATTACTTTCAGTTTCGTAATTAGCTGTGGCAATTTCTAATGCTTTAGCAAAGCCTACTATGCCGTACACATTTTCGGTACCGGCTCTCATATTACGTTCCTGCCCACCGCCAAATATGTAGGGCTTTATATTTACACCTGCTTTTATATACAGTATGCCTACACCTTTTGGCCCATGAAATTTGTGTGCTGCTCCATTGGCAAAATGCACTTTGCAATGCTCCAAATTAATGGGGTAATGCCCAATTGTTTGTACCATATCGCAATGGAAATAAGCCTTGTAAGTTTCGCATAACTCCCCTACTTTGCCAATAGGTAGTATGTTGCCAATTTCATTATTGGCATGCATTAGTGTTACCAAAGTTTTTTGGGTAGCTGCCTTTAACAAAGTTTCTAAATGCTCCAAATCAATATGCCCATTAGGCAATATTGCAACATAAGCTACATGTATGCCTCGGGCTTCTTTAAGGTAATCAATAGTATGTAATGTAGCATGGTGTTCTAATGGTGAACTAATAATGTAAGTACACCCCAAATCCATAACTGCACCCATTATAGCAGCATTGGTACTTTCGGTACCGCCACTTGTAAAAAAAATTTCGCTAGGATGTGCACCTAACGTTTTGGCTACAAATTTTCGTGCATTTTCAATGGCCATTCGAGTTTCTCTGCCATAAGAGTATATGGATGATGGATTACCAAAATGATTTTGTAAGTAAGGCAACATAGCCTCTAACACTTCGGGTGCTAGTGGTGTAGTAGCTGCATTATCGAGGTATATTCTAGTCATTAAGCCCCCTTAATCCCACTTGGGTATATAGGTAACTTATTGACTTAACGTAAATGGGTGTACAGTTTATCATACTATTTATTTTCATTTTTTCGCTTCGCTTAAAAAAAATTTTGGATTGCAAAATTTATTATCAAATTGTCACATTATCATATTATCAAATTAACTCCCTTATATCTTTTATCAATTTTTGAGCAATATTGTTAGCGGTAGTTTCGTGTTCACTTTCGCTATATATTCTTATTATAGGTTCGGTATTGCTTGGTCGCAAATGTACCCAATCATTGTCAAAAGCTATTTTAAGTCCATCAATATTATTGATTTCATGTTTGCTGTATAGCTGTTCTATTTTGGCAAATAATGCTTTTATATCCACATCATCATTTAATTCTATTTTATTTTTGCTAATTATATAGTTAGGATACGTTTTTTTTAAAGCACTAATAGTAATGCCTACCTCAGCTAAATGGCTCAAAAATAATGCAATACCTACCAAGGCATCTCTACCATAATGCAACTCGGGGTATATAACACCTCCGTTACCTTCGCCTCCAATTACAGCTTTTTTATCTTTCATTAATTGTACTACATTTACTTCGCCTACTGCACTTGCAAAGTAAGTACAGCCATGCTTAAGTTGTGTTATTTCTTTTAATGCTTTGGTACTACTTAAGTTGCTTATGGTTGCTCCCTTTTTTTTGCTCAGTACATAATCAGCTATGGCTACTAAGGTATACTCCTCACCAAAAAAAGTTCCGTCCTCGTTTACAAAGCAAAGCCTATCCACATCGGGATCTACTGCTATGCCTAGGTCGGCTTTTTGTGCTATTACCTCGTTGCTTAATTGTGTTAAATGCTCAGGTAGTGGCTCGGGGTTGTGGGCAAAATTGCCATTAACTTCGCTATTAATAACCACTACATTGGTTACACCTAAAGCTTGTAGTAATGCTGGTACAAATGTTGCTCCTGTTGAGTTAATAGCATCAACTACTATTTTAAAATTGGCAGTTGAAATTTTTGTTTTTTGCACCAAAGGCAATGCTAGTATGGCTTCTATATGTTCAGTAATATAAGTTTTACCTTTTGTAATGGTTCCCAATTTGGTAACATTTGCAAATTCAAAGTTATTGGCTTCGGCTATTTGCAATAATGCTTCACCATCGGCTGCACTAATAAATTCGCCTTTTTCATTCAGTAACTTTAGGGCATTCCACTCCTTAGGGTTATGGCTTGCTGTGAGTATAATGCCGCCATTTGCATGTTCCCATACTACTGCCATTTCTACCGTAGGTGTGGTACTAAGCCCTAAGTCCACCACATTAATACCTAATGCTATAAGTGTATTGGTTACTAAAGCATTCACCATTTCGCCACTTATTCTACCATCTCGGCCAATTACTACTGTACAAGTGTTTTTATTATGTTGTAGTAAAATAGAACCGTAAGCTGCTGTATATTTTACAATATCAATAGGTGTTAGGCCAGTGTTAGGTTTACCCCCAATTGTGCCTCTTATACCCGATATACTTTTCATTAAAGCCATATATAAATCAGTAAATTTATTGAGGTGCAAAGATACGTTCAATTAACAATTTGGTAATACAATTAGCCAAGTTATATACTGCAAAATACTCCCTATGGAGTATTTTTTAAAAGTATTACTGCTCCTATTTTTGTGAAAACAAAAAATATGTTACAACCTACTCCTTACAAATGCCTAAAACCTTACAAAAAAACTTATAATAGTATGTGCCTCAAATGCATACTATGCTTATTGTTATGCTTAAATTTTCAAATGGGCTACGCCCAATTGGGTGGCTTATTTAAAAAGAAAAAAACAGAAGACAAACCAAAAACTGAACAAACTGTAACAGACACTACAGCTGCACAAGAGGCTACTGCTAATGCAGAGCCAGAAGAGAAGAAAAAAACAAAAAGTAATATTTTTCAAAAAGCCTTATTAAAAGTGGCTAAAGTAGCTAGTAATGTTGGTGGTAGTGCAGCAGGAGGGTTTACAACTGTTAATGATTTGAATGATGTAACAATAGGCTATGGTTATACAACTAACCTATTATCTAAAAACTATGGCTTAGCGTTAACTGACTTTATAAGTGGTTGGAAAGACGGCTACGATTGGGTTTCTATATTTTTAGCCTCAAAGGATAAAATGAAATTTTGTAAATTAGGTGGCAGTATAAAAGTAGATGGAAACGAAGCAAAACACGAAGCCGTGGGATTATACTCAGTAATATTAGCCCCAACTGATAAGGATAGGAAATTGGAAATACTAGCTAAAAGTGGGCAGAAGGCTACCTATACATTTAAAAAACCAGTTCATGTTTTAAAGTTAGTATCAATAAACAATAGTACCACCAATTGCCAAATTGATGCCAACAAAGACTTTTCAATTCAACTTGATAACATTAGTACTAACCCAAATGCCTATATTGAAATTTCGTTAACCTACACTGTAATTGGAATAAAAACTACAGTATCAATTGGGGCATTTAAACCCACAAAAAACTTAGTATTACCAGGTTATATACTCAAGCATTTAGCTATTGACAAAAATGTAAGTTTTAAAAACAGCACAATGGTAGTATCAATGTTTGAGCAAACAACGGCAATGGACGAAACAGGAACGTTTAAGGAACCCCTAACATATTCAGTAGGTTCGCAAGATGCTAAATATGTAAGTGTAACTAACCAACCCGACTTATACAAAGGCATAGAGGTAAAAGGAGAAGAAGATTTAAAATTGGGTAAAATATATTACAACTTTACAAAACAGAATGCTTACTACTCAAGGGCACAAGATGACATTAAAAAGGTAGCCATATCATCGTTTGCTATACAAGGCAAAACAGACTATTACAACGAAAAAACAAATAAAGGAATTATAAACCGTGGTGATAAAACTATTACAACCATTAGTTTCCCCATAAAACCCGAGCAGTTAGAACCTATTGTAAATGACATGTATCCAAAATTTGAGGCAATATTAAAAGAACATTATAATGCTACTATACTACCTGCTGAAACTGTAACTAGCAATGCAGCCTATATAGAGATGGGAAAATATACTAGAGCCGATGAGGATGGGCTTACTAACTTTAGCTATAGTTATAAAGGGCTTGTGCCCAAAAAGTTTGCAATACCTATGGCAGGGGCTTTTCAAGGCGAATCTACATTATTTGTACCATTAGGAGTAGATGCTATATACAAAGTAAATATATCGTTAACCATAAATCCAGATACTTATACAATGATACCTGTAATGCAAGTTGAAATGCTTGGTAAACAAAGTATGGCAAATTTTAGTTATGGACAACCAACTACCTATTATATAGCCAATATAGTGGGTAAAGGATATGAAATTAAAAAGAAGGTGTCGATAACTGACCAACTAGTAAAAGATATAGTACGGGCAGATGATATGCTACTAATGTTTAAAAAAGGACTACAACAAATAAGTGAAGCAGAAAAAGCAAATAAAGAATATAGTGCAATATGGAACTTGCAAAAATAGAGATGGACTAAACTATTATTTTAGAGAAGAATTATTAAAATAAAACCAACCAACCAATGAAAAAAACATGATGAAAACAGTATTAATTGTAAGCTTACTTTATAGTAATAGTAGCTTTGCACAATTTAAAAAATTACCTATACTTATAAAAGGCGATTTTGGAAGTAGTAACATTAATAGTACTTATGGCAAAGGAAGTAGCCAATTTTGCTATAGCATAGGAGTAGAAACATTTGTGGTAGTAAAACAGTTTACTAAAGAACAATCATTAGAAATAAACCCTAATATTAGTTTGTTTCATACTAGCTATGGACAATCGGCTGCATTGCTAGCTCGTAGCCCTTTATCGGGAGATGTGAAGGTAAATTATATTACCCTATCGTTACCTATTACATACAATATATCTGGCTTACGTTCAGCTAATGATAATGGAATACTTATAGGTGTGGGTCCATACTTCAATATAGCAACTTCGGGTAATTTTGAAACGTTGAGCAATGGAGTATACTATAAAAGACAAATTAACTTTGGAAACTCAACAGCCGATAATAGGAAAAGAAATGATGCTGGTATTACTTTAAAAATGGGCTTTAAGGTTAATCCTAAATTATATATGGGGCTACAATTTAATAGAGGTATACAAAATACCACTCCATCGGCGAGGGTAGTAAATGGTAGTTTTTTGAAAGTTAACAACACGTTTTTTTATGCTAGTTATTTAATAAATAAAAATAGAAAAAAATGAAATTAAAATTTAGTTTGTTAGTTAGTTTAGTTATTATACATTGCAATATATCCGTTGCACAAGTTGAAGATCAAAAAAGTGATGTTAATAGAAAAGCAGTTACAAGCATTACACAAATAAAGGATGCAGAAAAGGGAGCTGCTTATTATGAGGATTTAAAATACTTAATAGAGTCAGTAGGTTGTGTTAGTGGCGATATAGATGGCAACTTTAGAGCTAATAAAGCTGTAACAAAAGCTTATTGGGCAATAGTAACCAATGCTGCTATGGATAGAATAAATGAATATATGGTAAGCAGTATTTATAGTATTGATAAAGTAGAAATGAGGAGTAGGTTTGAAGATAGTTTATCAACTTATTGGATAAAAACATTTTCAACTGTAAAAGAAACTGAATTAGTTGTAGTTAATAATATTACTGATATAAATACAAATAGTGATTATTACTTTGCGGTAGCCTCATTAATTGAAAGGTATAGACAAGTATGGTTAGAAACACTTACAACATTTGAACCAGAATTGGAAGTAACTAATAACCTATATAAAGCCATATATGAAGGCACTACTGGACTAACCTTTAAAGGCAATGAAACTGGATTACTTACAAGAGGTGATTATATAATAAATATTGCAAATTGGATGAGGTATATAACTGCAGATATAAATGCCAAAATAAAAATGTATAATGAAAAAACAAAATCAACAGGTTTTAATATAACCAAGGAGAAAATAAATGCTATGAAAAATGATAAAAAGATAATTGAAACGTTAAAGCTAGATAAAGAATCACAGGAAAATACTGAAATTACATTAGATGATTTTAATACAGACGTTAAAAAAGTAAATGCTACTACCACTAAAAAAATTGACCAAACACAAAAAAACTCCGAACAAATAGATAACGAATTAGAAAAAATGATTGAAAAATTGGGAGATTCAATTTTTGGAAAATCAAAAGAAAAAGTGTTTGAAGACTTAGCTAATACTAACAATGTAGAAAATAATACTGCACAAAGTAGGGACAATGAATGTACAATTTTTTATAAAGGGTTTCCTATTGAAGATAAAAATGATATTGCATTTTTTAAAAAATTAATAGCCGATGTAGATAATAAATTTAAAAATTATGAAAATAAAAAATTTAAAAATCAGCAACGAAGAACTGACGTAATGAGTGATGCGATAACTAAAATTGGTAATTCAATTTCTTTTGATATTAATGAGTTTAAAACTTTAGACGAAGCCATGAAAGCAGCTAAAAGTTATATGTATAATGCGCAAATAGCATTAGGAAAAAACAAAGCTACTTGTTGGCAGTTAGATGATAAAATAAGTACTAAAGACAACTATAACTTTACCAATTGCTATATAATAACTAATACCGATAATACTAAAGTAAAGGTTCGTATTTGGGTTGCTAAGTATAGTGCAGATAAAGTGGATTTGCAAATTTCAGTTTCGGATAAATAATAAATTATGGCCACAACTACCCTTTACTATTTCCTTGGTTTCATCGTATTTATTATATGCTTAGCAGCTGTACAACATTGGGTTAAGTTACCACAACCCAAAAAAGATAAAGTAGCGTTAATAACACTAAGCATATTTCTTTTGTCGCTAATCAGTTTTGTAGCATTAGTATTATTTAAGTTGGTATACTTTGAAGGTTCGTATTTTGTTTCGCTTAGTATGCTATTCTTTTTTCTATCTATTATGTTTACTGCCTTTTTTATAATGTGGTACAACGATAAGTATAATAAAAAAATTAATGTGGGCTCAGTTGTTATAGTACTTTGTTTAGGTGCTTTTGCAATAATATATTTTTATTTAAAAAACTCTGGAGATAGAGACAAAGAAAAATTGGTTCAAAATGTTGAATTGAAAACTGTAGTAACCAATATTACATTCGATACCCACAAACCTTACTTTAAAGACATGACTTTGGCAGATGGACAATATTTACCCATGCCAGAAAAGATGAATACTACTTTACAAATAGGAGATAGCATTTACAAAAATAAAGGGGAGAGTATTTATACCGTAATAAATAATACAACTAAATTAAAAACTTATTACCTAGTAGCTATACACGAAAGAGTATTGGGTAAACCACAATAAAAAAATAAATTTTAAAAAATATGAAACTAACACTCCTAACAACCTCACTAATATTGGCAACATTATGTAGCCAAGCACAAAATAAATTAATGAAAGGTAAATGGCAAATAAAAAATTTTCAATTAGTATCGTATAAAGGTAACCCTAACTTTGTATTAAATGATACAACAGCAATGCTAAGCGAATTATTGAGAAGCTACAAATTAGAACAACCAGAAAAACAATTTACACAAGATGATACCTTAAAAGCAAGTGATGAAATAAAGTCATTTTACGAAATGAGAAATGCAGTATTAAATTATGATGGCACAAATAAATACGAAGTATTTATGATTAACGATAAAAAGATATTGGTGAAAGGAACTTATACTTACGACTTAAAACAAAAAAAATTAGTAACCTACACCAAGCCAAATGGAAAGCTAAAAACTGAAATAGCTACTGCAACTATAGTTGGAAATGTATTGTACATATCGAACAAGAGCAGCAAATCGAACTATGAACTAATAAATTAAGGTGTAAAATAAATACCCACAGTACTCCAAAAAATACTCCCAAGGGAGTATTTTTTTATGAAATAACTCACCTTACTTTTACCAAAAATTTAGTAATATGACAACCGTAAAAAATTGGATGAGTTGGACTGGTGGAATTGATTTGGCAGCTGTAACCTCAGCTGATTTGCAAATGCCAAATGTAATAGTACACCTAGGTGCAATGGTAAATACACCTGTAGGCAGTGCCCCAAGTGGTATGATACTGTGGCAGCCCGATGCCAATGCAGCACCTGCCGTAATGGGTTTTGTAAGTAGTAACAAAGCAGTAGGTGAGTATTTTGGACCACATATATTTGCAGGTACACCATTTGAACAAGCACCTATATTGGATGCTACTATTACTATTGATATTACGGCTGATAAGGCTGTAGCAACTTGCATAGTGGGCGAATATACTTTTGAAGTAACTATGCAACAATTATCGGTACCTTATTTAATTAACCGTGAGCCAAGTGCCATGCCACCATTTTACCAACAAGGTGTAGAGCTACATGCTACCGATGTAACGCTTAAAGTAAATGGAGAAGTAGTTGATATTATAATACCACCAGTAGGTATTACGGGTGGGCCAGCTAGTGTAGTATCGCCTAATGGTGTGTATGCTAGGTAATATATTGGTTATATAAAGTTAAAAGTTGATGCAAAAAAACATATTCCTATCTGCCACATATTTTTTATTATCAATTGTTATTACTTGGTGGTTTATTGCAGAAGCTGAACTACTCTATGTTTCGCAGCAATTAATGTTACTTTCATGTAGTATTGCAGGTGCAAAATGGGCAATCCAAATTGTAGCTGCAATACTATTGTTAAACCAAAAAAAATGGAGGTTTATTGAAGGGATTTCTTTTGTATGCTTTGTTGGTAGTTGTGTGTTATTACCCTATTGCTTGTTTGCACCAATACGTTTGCTACAATACAGTTTTGTAATTTCAATAATAGTTGCTGTTATTATAATGATGGCAAAATATTATGTTGCAGTAAAGAAATTAGCAATTTCTATGAACTGGTATTGGGGTTGGATTGTTTGTTTAGTAATTGCAATAACTTTACAATTACTTGTTATATTTTAAATTAAAAAACCTAATGAAAAAACTAAATTCAATAATTATTACTTTATGTATTTGTACTTCGAGCTTCGCTCAAAAGTATATACCGTTTCAATACCAAACTCAAAGTAAATGGAACTACCAAGAAAAGTGGGGCTTAATGACTATGGATAAAAAAGTGATACTACAACCAACGTATTACAATATAAGACCAAGTGTAATAACTGAAACCTATATTAAATTAGGAAAAAATATAGTAGACTTAAAAACGGGTGCAATAGTATGGGATAGTATAGAAGCAAAAGATGTAAGCGAAATAAAAGGAGATATAGCAAAAATAAGGATGCCACTGAGAGGAGCAGTTAATTACCAACCTTATAGTTTTAAAAACATAAAAAGCAAAAAAGTAATAGCCAAAGAAGGAAGATTTAGTAAAATAAAAAATTTGGTGATTACAGAAGGAGAAATGACTGAGGAAGGCGTTGTAGATGAAAATGGTAAAGTAATAATAGCACCAGCAACGTATCAAAAAGTGAAAGATAATTTAAACCTTTTTTTAATATCAGATAATACGTACACCTTTTTTGACATATACAACCAAAAAGGCGAAAAATTAAATTCAACGCCCTACAAAAATGTAATTATTACTAACGATTTGGGTTTATTAAACATTGCAGTTCGTAAAATAGATAATAAATTTATATTTGAACATATCCTAATTAATAAAATAGGAAAAGAAATAGGTCCTCATTTTTTTACTAAAAAAAATGATAATTATTTACTAAAACCAAATTATTGGGGCTATGCTATAAGTAATACAAAAGATACTTTATATAAAGATGCAAGTTGTAACCCAGCAAATATTTATAAAAAAAACATACTTGCAAATAATGAAGGAAAGCTTATACTTGAAAATGACTTATACTATAAAATTGAAGAAATAGGTGTTGGGTATTTTAGTGCATTTACCAATAACAGTACAACGGTAGATATAATTGATAAAGATGGTAAAATAATTATATCGACAAAAGAATATAAAGAGTTTACACCTAAAGGTGAAGGGCTATTAACTGCTATTAGCAACACTGATAGTAAAAAATATTTATTAAATTATAAGTTAGGCATAGTAGCTAATGTAGGTGTAATGCAGCAAGATGAAGTACAAAGAATATCCAATAAAAACTTTGTAGTGTACAAAAAAAGTATAAGTAAATTATTTTTTTATAGTTACGATGTAAAAAATGGAGTTTCAAAAGCAGCTGAATTTGTAAATTTTGATAATGGGTTAAAAATAAATTATATAGAAAAAGCATTTGACAAATATTGTATAGTAAATGTAACTGACAATAATAAACAACAATATGCAACTTATATATACGATGTAGAAGGAAAACTTATATTAAAAAGTGAAGATGGCTTGTTTATGTATGCTGATGGGTACTTAATAAAATATGTTCCAAATAATAAAGGAGAAAAATTTTATTTAAGCTATTATGATGCCGACCTTAAACCCTATTCCATAATAAAAGAGTAACTATGTATAATAAAGCAATAATTGCTGTAACAGCCTTTTTTGTACTTGTTCTATTGTACTTTGCTTACAAATACAATGCAGTAAACTATCACAAATATGCAACCCCTAAAGAGTATGTAGCACAGTTTCTTGCAGTATCCAATCAATTTAGTGTAGCAGGTTTAATTATAATTATTGCAAGTTGGATTGGAGCAAATGTTGTTGTCCTATTAACTAAAAAATTAGGTTGGTTTTGGATTCCCTTTTTATTTATTGTAATGGTTAACATGATATCTAGTTATCAAACGGAGGCATTATTTTTATACAAACAAGCAAATGATATGTGGGATGGCAGTTTTTCAATAAGCTTTATTGGTGGGGCTGTATTAATAATATTTATAAGTATCCCTTTGTTGGTTAATTATAAAATTGTAAAAAACGATTTGAAAAAACAAAAAGCAAAGTTAGAACTAGAAGAATTTGGTAAGCCACTTTAAAGTGATATTGCAATTTTATAAAAAAATGCTTTGTTTGAAAAATATTTTTTTGTGCAACAAATAAAAAAAATAAAAACTTATAAATAGCTGCAGCTACCTTATTACAAATTGGTAAGTACTTGTAATTTCTTCAACAGGCTTAATGCTATTAATGGAGTCAATATATTGTACACTTTGGTTACCAGTAGGCACAGCCTTTATTGCACTCGTATTTGTAATAGCATAAGCTTTTATATTGGTACTCCCAGTTTTAATTGCTTTGTATACTTCATAGTTGTAACTATACCCGCCAGCTGCACCATCGGCAAAATGCTCAGTTTTTATATACTCAAAATACTTGTTATCTATATGTTGTCCATAAGTTTTTGCAGGTGGGTACCTACCCTCATCTACTCCACTTCTACTACTTACACCAAATGTAATAGTTTCACCAATGTTAAGTTTATTAACTTGCTTTTCGGTTGGTTGTAAGTTAATAGCTAGAAACTTTTCTAATGCAGTTTTACTTTTAAATGTACATGCAGTAACTATTAATGTAAAAAGTATCAGCATATTTATTTTCATAAATCTAATTTTTTATTTACTCTTTTATAAGTTTAGTATTTACAATACTTCCATCGGCTAGCAACACTTTTACTATATATAAGCCATTACTAATTGTATTATTTAACCAATCGCCACCATCAAAAGATATGGCATGTTGCCCATTAAATACTGAGGCTTCAAATGTAGGTTGGTTGGCTGCTGTAGCTTGTGTTACATTGTAGGCATTGCCACTTTGGTCGGCCCAATTGGTTACACTATTGCCATTAAGAGTTACTCCGGCATCGGCTTTAAGCCATAGTACACTGCCAGTGGGTATTTGGGCTTTTAACGATAAGGTACATATACAACAAAGTGCAATAATTAGTTTTAACATAAGTTTTGTGTGTTAGAACCACAAAAATGAAACATAATTACTAATTAAAAAATACTCTATATGCACCATTTTATAACCATACTTTACTAGTAAAAAAGTTAAGTATACTATGTAATTAAGTTGCCTACATAACCAATATAAAAAAGTAAAAAAACTAACACATATTAATTAAAAAATAAATTTGGCAAATTGGAAAATGACGCATAATATTGTGTTGGCAAATATTTTTTAGAAAACATCCTCATTTTTTGAGAACTATTTTAAGGAATATTTGCTGACGGAAATTAAAAAATATAATTCGAACACCGTCATTTCAAAAATAGTAGAGTTAAATTTTATTATGAAGTATATTTTCATTCTTGTTTCAGTGATTTTACTTTCTATTGCTGCTTCGGCTAGTAAAATGGTAAGTGTAACATCGATTAATTCTGTAAAACAGACATCATTATCGACTGTTCAGTTATCAAGTACTTCTTTAAAAGCACTTGAAAGTCATTCAAATGTTTTTAAAAGTTGGTGGGTATGGTTAGCAGGTATTGTTATAGCAGCTGTCGGTGCTATTTTATTAGAACCTGCATTAGTAATAGTAGGTTTAAGTTTGGTAGTACTATCAGAATTATTACCTGATGACCATCCTAACCCAAATAATTAAGGTAAATCATGCTCTAGAAAATGATTCTAGAGCATGTTTTTCTTTTAAACCTTAATTTATGAAAATATTATTTCCCATTTTATTTTTTTCGCTGAATGTTAAAGCTCAATATTCATATCAAATAAAAAGTATTATTGACTCTAGCAATATTGAAAATGCATATATTAAATTTCTAAATTTAAAAATTATTTCTAATAAGCAAGGAAAATTTATTTTACCTCAACAACCAACCGAAAAAGAATTTATTTATATATCTCACTTAGCATTTAGTACTTTTAAAAGTAATAAAATCTCAAATACAAATATTATTTATCTACAACCTAAAATAAATAGTACTAATAATATTGTAGTAACTAAGCCATATGGTATTATATTAAAAGCTATTAGAAAAATTAAAGAAAATTATTGGACAGAAAAAATAATAACTGAAGGTATACTTACCATAAATAAATTTGAAAATGATGTAAAAAATAAAAGTTATAGAAATTTAATTGATAGTTCAATTTTAAATGTTCAGTATCAAAACTATAATGATGAAAAAACAAATAATATTGTTTTTTTAAAACAGAATAAAAAAACTGTATTAAAAAATAATCTGAATAAACACGACAGTACTAATCTAGTAAATTACCATTACTTACCTTCCACACTTGATTACGTAAAAAACAAATCTAATTTTTTAAATAGAAAATTTTTAAATAAATATTCAATTATATCAACTAGGATAATTACATTTAATAACAGAAAATGTTATTTCATAAGTCTAACTAAAGGCAAGTATGATAGCAGTAATATTATCATTGATACTTCAACTTTTGGTATTTATAAAATTACAAATCAATTATTAAATGTAAAAACAATAGGTTTTGTAAGTAAAGAGTATATTAAAAGAGAAATTGTATATGATTACTTTGAAAATAAATTAATTTTAAATTCAGCTGTTTCAATTAGTAAATTAGATTTTTTCAAATTAGATGGAATGTCATTAGTAAAGTACAACAATATTCTTTTTAATATTACTGATAATACAAAAAATATGTATCAAGTTATGCCTAACCAGTATGACGAATTAATACCAATAATATACAGTACAAATATTTGGGATAGTACTTTAACTCAGATGTCTAAAAATCATATCGATTCTTCATTTAGTTTAATTAATTCTTTAGATTATTATAATAATTTAATAATTGATTCAACAATGAAAGTACGTCCTACTAATAATAAGTATAAGAATTTAGTAGAAAAATTTAGTATTGATTTACACTTGTTATTTGCATTAAAGTTTGGTAAAGAAAAAGTTTTGTTTATAAATCCTCAAGGGAATGATAGTTTAAAATCTAATAAAGAAATTAGCTTTGAATTTGGTTACGAGAAAGAGTTACGAAATAAATATTTTATAAAGTTTACAACAGATTTTGATTTTTTTAAAAAATCATTTTTCATTACAAAATATAATATTGGATTAAAAAAATATAACCATGTTTATAAAAATGTTTTTACTAAGTACTATGTTCCTATTATAGAATTGAGTTATTCAAAGTATTTATATAATAAAAAATCTTATTTCGGTTTAGGAAGTATTAGTTTTGGGTTGAATTATACCCAGTCATTTTCAAAATTTAGCAAAAAATCATGGTATATTGAAGCTTTAGGGAACTTAAAATTATTTCAGCAACTAAATTCAACTTATGAATTTAAAAGATATCCTATAAATTTAGCAGTCGGTATTAGGATTTAAAATTTTTAACTTATAAATTATAATAAATGAAACGATTTTATTTTTTACTCTTGATTTTATTATTGAGTAACAAATTATTAGTTGGGCAGTCTAAATTTTATTTAGATACATTATCAGTATATGTAGCAAACAGTAGTATAACAAGTAATATGACTACTGAAATGATGGGCCAAAATATCGAATCAAGTAATAATAATTTTAGTACAACAACTATAAAGTTTTATGAGTTAAAACCTGATAAAATTGTATTTAGAACAACTTTAAAACAAATTAAAGGCAATATTTCTAATGCAATGCAAACAGTAACATTTGACACTGATAATAAAAAGCCAAATTCTACGGAGAGAGTTATGCAAAAGGCAATAAATATAGAGAGAATACACTCAATCAATGCATTTGGTACTAGTTTAGACACTATTTTAATTGATAATAAAAATACTAAAATCGAAAACTTGGAAAAGGCAGGTATTTCTATTGGGAATTTATTAATATTCAATAAATCATTTTTTAAAATACCTATTTCATTAAATATTTCATGGAATGATACTATTATTAGCAATGATAAATCTAAAAGTAATGAAATCATTAATTACCTAGTCAAAAACATTGAACTAGATACTGTTTCAATATCTTTTAGTAGCAATGAAGTATATGAGACTGAAATTGAACAAATGGGTCGTCCTATGATAACAAAAGGTACAAAAAAAACGGCGGGAGTTTATAAAATTGACCAACAAAGTAAAGCTATTATATCAAAAATATATAAAACAGAGTTGACTTCAGTTATTGAATTTAACGCAATGTCAATTCCATTAAATGGTACAATAAATGGTATCATAACTATTGAAAAAAAATAAAACATTTGCCAACAAGAGGTTTGGCGTAAGTGGGGCAGAAGAAATATCAATCGGCATTTGTATTTTTTTCAACTTCAGTTCAGACAGATGATTATCTATTTGGCTTTTGTAAATTTATTGTACTTTTATTTTTCAATCGGCAGCGGTTTGGTCAGAAGGAAGTAATATTCCCCACCTGCATAAAGCCCTGTTGGTTAGCAAATATTTCCGAAACACTCCACCGCCAAGAGAGCACTAAAGTATTCTGCCCCGTTGGGGTCTTCGGTTTTTCGCATAAGGAGGTACAGGCTTTGCAGTTACCCTAACGTATAAACCTTTATTCATTTAAACTTTGAAAATGTAGTGGCTCAAAAAAGTTAATCAAATATGCATAGTTAACTCCACGGTAGTGTCCGTGGCAATAACCACAACACCCCACCGATACGGAAACTTTGTACTACATTATTCATAAACCTTTACTTTATTTAATTGATTGTAAATACATATTGTAGCCCTGAATATCTTTACTAGCCATTGATAATAATATTGGATTGTAGGGGTTGTCTAAGTAAGTTAGGCGTATTGCTTTATAATAATCACACTCAATTACTATAGTTGGGAGCAGTATTGTAGTTCCATTTATTGTAAATTCTTTTTTTAATAAATATACTTGAAAGTAATCTTTGTTATTCATTGTAATTGATCCTTGTTCATTGCCCTGCTTGTTATTAGCTTCGTTTTTACATTTATTATATAAGTCATTACTTAATTTGAATTGATCAATTTTAAAATTTTCAAGAAACAGCTTTGCATCTGCTTTTTCTTTTCCACACTTTTTTTGATTTTCGTAATACATAGCATTGGTCTCGTTAAGTGTAGCTTTTGCAATTTCTTTTTTTTGTTGTATTGCTTTACACTGCCATTCCACCAACCATTCTTTTATATTTATTATTTTTATGGTTAAGCTATCGTTATAATAAGGATATGCCCTTGCTGCATCTTCTTTTGATTGTACTAACTCAAATATTTTGTATGTAAACAATCTACCATCTTGAAAATTAATTTCGCTATTATTTTTTAAAACAGCCTTTTTCTCTTTTGCTAATCTTGCAATTTTATCTTGCTTATTTTCACCATAAGCTATTTGCATAGCTACATACTTTACTAAACCATCTTGTTTTGTTTGGAGTTTTACTTGCAAAGGATTTTGTTTGGCAACAGCATCTAATTCACTATTTAATTTATTCGATAATCCTTTATTGTTAGCAGTTGCTTGTTGTTCAAATACTATAAACTTACTACCATATAATACACCACTATCTACAGCAGTAAAATAAGTAGTAAACCTAGCTGACTTTCGCAAATTAGTAGCAATATTTGTAAGCATAACTTCGGTTGTAATACCTTGAGATGGCTGTATAAATAGTTGGTGTATACTTACTCGGTCCTCTTTCGTTATTTTATCAGGTACATAATAGTAACTAATATCGCTACCCAAATAACTATAAGGGTAATTAATTTTTTTACTAAACGAATTGGAAATAGCACCAGTTTGATTTGCCTTAATTATGGAATCACTAATGGACGGCAACATATCTAAAAGCAATCGGATGGTCGATTCATCGGTATTGTAACTTTTAAGCTTTGCTTGCCTACCAAAGCTTTGTAAACTTTCTATTTGTGCATTGCACAAATTATTAGTTAGCACTAATGTTAATAATAATATAAATTTCATAAGGCTACTTTAAAGTTTTTTTAAAATGTATAAAAAAGAATATAATAACTGTCAATAAGCAGCAAAAGTAATATATTGGTATGTACAAAAAATGGTTGAAATAGACCATTTTATTAAACAATAGTACTCATTAAGTTTGCCGTTATTTACTTCAAAATTTTTTAAACACACTATGCAACTTTTAACTCAACTACTTACCTCACTACCAACATTGCCCACTAGTTATAATAATTTAACTCCTGCACTAGCAGCTACAGTTGCCCCTTTGGCCATAGCAACAGTATATTATGTAAAAAAACAAAAGGGAAAAGTGTTATTAAATTCAAAACTGAAATTATTGAAACGTTTGCTGTATAGTAGAAAAAAGAAAGGTTCAAAAATTCCAAAATTTTTAATGGCCATACTCATTGTAGTAGGTTTTTTGGTGGCGTGGCAACTATTGGGTTTATTGTTGGGGCTTGTACTTGGCAAAGCTTTAGGTGGTATTGTAGCTTTGTTATTACTTTTACTTTTATTAATTGTATACACAATCAATAAGAGTAATAAATAGCCTTACACCTATCATTCTATAATTAATGATAAACAATTAAAATAACATTTGCTATAATAGTAAGGTAATGGTACTGCAAACCTAAAAATTGAATAAAATAAATTACTGTTATAAAGTACTTATACCTCCATATTTGTTTATTTTTATACTTATCTAAACTTTCTTTTGAAATATTGTTACCTAATATTACTTGTTATTGTAAGCCAACTTAATGCACAGGTTGGGTCAATATTTGAAAAAATAAGTATTGAAAATGGATTGCCCTCTAATTACATATTTTGTATAACCGAAGATGATAATGGATTTATATGGGCAGGTAGCGATAAAGGCTTATTAAAATATGATGGTGCCAAATGGCAAATATTTGATACTGATAATGGCTTGCCTGGCAATTATGTAAACCAAGTATGTAGCGATGGGCATGGAGGGCTTTGGCTTGGCATATCCGAACAGAAACCTGTATGGTTTAATACACAAACTAAAAAAATATATTCGGTAGAATTGCCAGGAAATTATAATGATAATAAATACTATACCGTAAACTTAATGGAGAATGGAGAACTAATTATTGAAAATGCTGCTATACAAAAACGGTTTACTTACAATTATAAATCGCCTCTTAAACCAATAGTAACAAGTTATAACACAATAAATATTAATGATAATGAATTACTATTAGCACAAAAAAATAAAAAATTTATAATTTGTTCCTTTAATAATGAAAAGTATACGATTAAAAACAATGATAGTGTACAATACATTTCGGTTAATATTCCCAATAAAACTAAGTACTTGTTTAAGAAAAATGGGGAATTGTATGATGTTATTTCAACCATTAATAATTTTATAGTCGGTTATAACTTTGTTGTTAAAATTTCAGGTTCGGTCTCAATTATAGTGTCAAATGAAAAACTATTTGAACGAAATAAAAAAATAAATAACATACTACAAAGTGGCGCTACTTTGTATTTTTCCAAACTTGGAGAAGGGCTTTGTACCATAGATACTGTAACAGGTACTGTTACAAAATACAATGCCAGTAACGGTTTGAGCAATAATGATGTAAACCATTTGTATAAATCTACTGATGGTGCCATATATATATCTACACTAGGTGGAGGTATTAATATTATAAAATTTCCACAGCACCTAAAGTTTGAACTCCCTAAACTACCAGTAAGCAATATACAAGTGTATAATGGAAAATATTATTTACAATCCAAAAATGAAATAAACATACTTGATAAAAACAGAATTGAAGATAAAATTGTTTTAACCAAAAACATTCAATCATTTTTACTTAACAATAATAAATTACTAGTAGGTACATTTGATGGGTTTGAACAATACAATATAGCAAAAAAGACACCCCAAATAGAAAATGTATGGAGAAAAACTGCTGGAGTATCTGGAGTGGTAAAACATAACAATAACTATATAATATCAACTTATGGAGGTGGTATTTATGAAATTAAAGATTGTAAACTACTACAGGAATATAGAAATATACCATTTAAAAATATTGAAAAGTTAATACCCTTACTTACTGGAGTTGCTGCACTCTCCTATGAATCTGGTTTTATTAAAGCAACTTACGATTTTAAATCAATTACACATTATACCCAACAAGGTGGACTACTCCATAATGCTGTTTATTATGTACATGAGTATAAAGATACCTTATGGGTAGCCTCCAAAAACGGAATTTCAGTTATAGCAAACAATATAGTAATAAAAACATACTCCTACAATGAAGGGTTTATAGGCACAAAAGCAGTATACATATTTACCGATTATAAGGGTACTCATTGGGTATTGGGCGATGTATTGTTAAAGTTAGAAAATGGGAAATTAAAGAATGGAGGTATTATAGCTACTTTAAATAATGATAAATTTATAACTGCCTATTACAATCAACTTACTAATGAAATAGCTATAAGTTCGCAAAAAGGATTGGTGCTATTGCCCTTAAAAGACAATGAAAGTACCACAATAATACCAGAACCTACAATTATAAAAGTGGTTATAAACGATAGTACAAAAACTTATAAACCAGAGTTTACATTACCTTATAACTATACATCCATAAAATTTTACTTTGCAAATATTGGTAATGGACTTTCAAAAAACTATACCATATATACTAAAATAGAAGGGCAGTCAAATACTTGGATACCACTAACCGATTCGCTTACATTAAATTTGGACGAGTTAAGGCCAGGCAGTTATAAAATATTTGTAAAAACTATACATAGTAGTAAAGAAAGTACGAGTACATTAATTGTAACTGTTACTATACAACAACCCTTACTGCTACAACCCCTAATGCTGTTTTTATACACATTAATTGCCATAGCTGTTATATATTGGGTAGTACAATATATTAACAGAAAAAAATACAAGCAAAAATTAAATGCACTTAAATTACAACAAGAATTGGAGTACGAAAGGCAAAGAATAAGTAGAGATTTACACGATAATATGGGAGCTTATACCAATGCATTACTTACCAATGTACAACAACTCAAAAATAAAACAGCACAAAAAGAAGACTTAGAAAAAATGCAAAATAATGCTGAACACATATTGAGTAGCCTAAGAGAAACAATTTGGGTATTGAATGTAAGTGAACTTTCAATTACCGAATTTAGTGATACATTTAAAGACTATTGCTTTAAAATACTTAGAAATTATGAACATATAAATATGGACGTTACCGAACTAATAGATACAACCGAAATAATACAAGCCAAAACAGCCATACACCTTAATAAAATAATGCAAGAAGCCATACAAAACATAATAAAACATGCAAATGCCACAATTATAAAATATACAATACAAAATAAAGAAGGACTATACATAACCATAAGCGATAATGGTACTGGAATATTAAATGAAAATGTAACCGGCAATGGCATTAAAAATATGCAATGGAGAGCTAACGAAATAAATATGAAATTAGTAATACATACTAACAGTACTGGAACTAAAATAAGCGTACAAAAACAAAATGGTTTATAACAACCATTGTAAATCTCCATTATTTAATAAATATTTGTAGTATGATAATTAAAGTAGCCATAGTAGATGATAAAAGAGTAAATAGGCAAAGTGTAAAAGAAAAATTAGCTGATTACAAAGAAATACAAATTACAATGGAGGCAGAAAATGGCAACGATTTTTTACAACAACTTAAAAATAGTACTAACAAACCCAATATAGTATTAATGGATTTGGAAATGCCAGAAATGAATGGCATTGATACTATAAGCATTGCTACAGCTAATTACAGCGATATAAAATTTATAGTACTCACCATATTTGAGGAAAGTAATAAAATATTTGAAGCCATTAAAGCTGGAGCTAGTGGTTATATACTTAAAGATGATACGGCCACTCAAATTATAGACGCTATTACAAATGTATATGAGTATAATGGCATACCTATGAGTCCGAGTATAGCACGTAAAGCATTTGACTTGCTAAAAAAACTACCTACTGTACAAGAAGATGAACGAATTGAAAATACACCAATTGCAAAACCAAATGCAGGACTTAGCAAAAGAGAAATGGATGTACTTAACGAATTGATAGGCGGAAAAAATTATAAAGCAATAGGTGAAAAACTATATATTAGCCCACTTACAGTAAGGCGACATGTTGAAAATATATATGAAAAATTGCATGTAAACAGTAGAGCACAAATTATAAATATTGCTCACAAAGAAAAATGGGTGTAGCTACAATTTAAAATTTATACCATCTATTATTTATTACCAATATTATTTTACCTTTCGTAAAATTTTTGATAATGCACAAAAAAATAATTATTGGAAGCACCATTATAGTCATTGGTATATTATTATACTTTGCTTACAATTTCTACGCTGTAAAATATTATAAATTTGCCTCCCTACAAGATTTTATGCCTTATTATGAAGCTGCAGCAAGTCAGTTTGTTACAGTTGGTTTTATAGTAAGTATTTCCTATTTACTTTGCACCAATATTATAATAATTAAAACCAAACAACTTGTTTGGCTCTGGTTGCCATTGGTGTTTGCACTTATATATTTTGCAATTGTTGGTTACCATATTGAACATATACATACACTTAACAAAACAATTGAAGATACCAAAGGCAATTTTTCATTAGGCTATTTATTTGGCATAATAGGAGCTGTATTAACCGTATTTGCTATTATTATTAACTACTTACTGTTAAAAATATACCTTACCGTTCAAAAAAATAAGTCAGTAAGCTAATTAGCCTTACATCCTTTCTGGTACTTGCATTCCTAATAATTGTACGGCACTTTTTATTACATTTGCTGTAAAGCAACTTAGTTGTAATCGTAGTTGTTTTTTTTCTACTGTTTCAGCTTTGGTTACACTATGCTCCGCATAAAAAGTATTAAATGTTTTTGCCACATCAAATACATAGTTAGCTATAATTGAGGGGTTGTTTTCGTGGCAAGCCGTATGTAGTATTGTAGTGTATTGTTCTATTTTAAACAATAATTGCTTTTCTAACTTTAGTAACTCACTAGTGCCATTTATTGTAATTTTTACGTTTTCACTAAATTCATTTTTACGCAATATTGATTTTATACGGGCATAAGTATATTGTATAAATGGCCCCGTAAAGCCTATAAACTCAATGCTTTCTTCTGGGTTAAATACCATTTTCTTTTTAGGGTCTACCCTTAGCAAATAAAATTTGGTAGCTCCCAAACCAACTGTTGTGTATAGTGCATCTAACTCATCACTTGTAAAATCATCGGCTTTGCCATGCTTAATAGTTTCATCTTTACTCTTTTGTAACATTTCAGCTACTATATCATCGGCATCTACTACTGTACCTTCCCTACTCTTCATTTTGCCTTGGGGCAACTCCACCATACCATAGCTTAGGTGGTATATATCGTTGGCATAAGGCAGCTCCAATTTTTGGCAAATTAACTTTAGCACAGCCATGTGGTAATCTTGTTCATTACCAATTACATATAGGCTACTATCAATTTTGAACTCCTCATATTTTTGTTGTGCTAAGCCAATATCTTGTGTTATATATACCGATGTACCGTCTTTACGTTGTACTATTTTTTCATCTAACCCATCATTTGTTAAGTCAATCCATATACTTCCATCATCTTTTTTGTAAAATGTATTGTTGGCTAAGCCTTGCTGTACGGTATCTTTTCCTAACAAGTAGGTATTACTTTCAAAGTAAGTTTTATCAAAATCGCTGCCAATTTTTTTATAGGTAGCATCAAAACCTTCATACACCCAACTATTCATGGTACGCCATAATTGTATTACATCAGCATTACCAAGCTCCCACTGCAACAGCATTTGCTGAGCTTGTTTATATATTGGGGCTTCTTTTTCGGCTTCTTTTTCGTCCATACCATTATCACACAATTCTTGCATTTGAGCTTTATATACATCGTTAAATTTTACGTAGTACTCACCTACAAAATGGTCGCCTTTGGTACCAGTACTTTGTGGAGTGGCACCATTAGCATACAGTTGCCATGCTATCATGCTTTTACAAATATGTATGCCACGGTCATTTACAATACAGGTTTTAAATACTTCATAGCCATTAGCTTTATATATTTCGGCTATACTCCAACCCAAAAAATTATTGCGTAAATGCCCTAGGTGTAAGGGTTTGTTAGTATTAGGTGACGAATATTCCACCATTACTTTTTTACCATTTAGCTCTTTTTTACCAAAGCATATATCATTATAATATATACTAAGCAAATTGGTATAGTATGTATCATTTACCGTAAGGCTCAAAAAACCTTTTACAACACTATACTTAGTAAATAATGTAGGATGTTGGGTAATTATAACATTGCCAATGCTAGTACCTAACTCGGCAGGGCTTAGTTGCAATTGCTTTATTAAACTAAATAATACTATGGTATAATCACCCTCAAACTCTGGCTTAGTTTCACTTATTTGTACTTGTATGCTATTAGGCGGTAGCTTATATAATGTTGCTATTGTATTATTTGCAATTAACTGTAGTTGTGCTAGTATGGTGGTCATACTGCAAAAATAGTTATTTGAGTTTTACAAAAAATTAAATTTTTTGATGTAAATAATTATATACTTATCTTTACCATAAGTAGTTGATTTTATGATTACATCATTTGGCAGTAAGGAAACAGAAAAAATATGGAATGGTATAAGAATAAAAAAATTACCCTTAGAAATTCAAAATATTGGTAGGCGTAAATTAAGAATGCTTAACAATGCACATAGTTTACAAGATTTGTTGGTACCTCCTGCCAATAGGCTTGAAAAGTTAAAAGGAGATTTAAAAAAATACCATAGTATAAGAATAAATGACCAATGGCGAATTATTTTTACATGGGATGAAGGAAATGCAACATTAGCAACAATTATAGATTACCATTAAATTAAAATGACTAAGCTTAAAAACATACACCCAGGTGAAATATTATTAGAGGAATTTTTACGACCAATGCAAATTTCGCAATACAGGTTAGCAAAAAGCATACGAGTACCTCAGGTACGTATATCTCAAATTGTAAATGGCACAAGGAGTATTACCGCCGATACAGCAGTAAGGCTTAGTGCATTTTTTGGTACATCATCAAAGTTTTGGTTAGGCTTACAAAACGACTATGATTTGGAAAGTGAGGAAGAAGTAAATAAAGAAATTGTAAAAGAAATTAGACTACTAAAAAATGAACATTTATTAATAATGTAATTAATTCGATTACGTTCCACTCTGCCTTACCATCATGGCTTGTATTTGTTTCATCGTTTTTTCCATACCCTCGGCACTTCCATCTAGGAATATTACGTTGCCCTTACCGTACTCAGCAAAGTTTTTTACTGCCTCGGTCCACATACTAAATAATATTACATTAGTATCGAGGTTGGCCTGCTTCATTTCTTCAGCGGCTTGGCTCATACCCTTGGCTACTTCTTGTCGGAATAATGCCACACCCTGTCCACGTAATTGGGCAGCAGTTTTTTCGGCTTCGGCACTTATTTTTATGGCATTTCCCTCAGCTTCGGCTGCTTTTGTTTTGGTTATTAGCAAGGCTTGTCCCTCATTTTCAGCAGCAGCTTTTAAGTTATTACTTGCTACTACTTTACTCATACTATCCAGTATAAGTTTATCAAATGTTATATCATTTATTTGCAAATCTTGCAAATGGTACCCCCAACTTTCAAGTACATGATCAATTTGTTCTTTTACATATTCTACAATTTCTTGCCTTGCGGTAAGTATTTCAGCTTGTTTTTTGGTAGCTACATAAGCTCTTATACTTCCCTCAACGGTTCGTATAAGTGCTTGCATCAAATCTTTTTCACTAATAAATTTGAAGGCAACATTTTTTACTACTTCCTCACTTTGGTTCATTACAGAAAAAAGCAACATCGATTTAAAATAAACATTTGCTTGGTCCACTGTAACAGCTTGAAACTCTAATTCCACACTTCTATTTTGTATGGATACTCGTTTGAACACAGTTTCAATTAATGGTATTTTAAATGCAAGCCCTGGGCCAACGGCTCTTCGGTACTTGCCAAACATTGTAATAACTGCCATTGTACCCTGGTTTACAGTAAATAACCCTCCAAAAAATATAATAACAGGTATAATAACCCACCAATATTGAATATAATTTTCCATAATTTATTTTACAATTTGTTTTTAATTAATTATGGTGTAAGGTAACCTTATTTTCAACATAGCTAATAATAAATTGTATTTTTTTTATCACGAAATGATAAATAGCACAATATTTGCATTTAACAATATTGTAACAATTGAAATTTTTTTATACGTAAATTATAGGTAGCACAAAACCACATAAATAATTGTATTACTACTGAGCAATAAATAGTGGTATTAGTACGTTGTAATGTAGTAAAAGTTTTTATAATTTACATCCAATCCCAATATACTATGCAAAGTTTATTTACCAAAATGTTTGAGAAGAATGCTCAATATCTCAAAAACAATAATTATGATGGATTTAGAAAAAAAATATTCTTGCTGCTTTGTATTATCACTATTTTGGTTGTAATAAGCCGAATAATTATTATACAAACTTTCGGCGAAAATAATTTCACCAGTATTTCTTTTCTTATAAATATTTTACCAGCTATAGTTGCTATTACAGCGGTATCACTAATTATTTATAATAATTATACTGCCGGTAAATTAATTATGCTAACCCTCATTCCTTTGTTTACACTACTTATATCAGTAACGGAAAAAGAAAATTCAGTTGGTATTTTATTTTTACTATTTGCATTGGTTACATTAATATTTCAAGATAAAAAAGTTAACCTAATCCTCAGCTTTTTACTTAACATTAGCTGCTATGCACTTGACCAATTTTATTTTTATCAACTAAGCCATACTGTTGATAATTATAAAAATTTAGCCCTGTTATTACTCAATGCTACATTGTTTTTTAGTATTACTTTTTTTCTATTATATTATTTAAAAAGCACCATCAACTTTTATTTGCAGCGAATGACTAACGATAATAATGCTTTGGCTAATATTAATACTGACTTAATACTAATGCATACTGAGTTGAAAGAAAAAAATAAAAAATTGGAGAGTGATCAATTTGAAATGTACAGCAATAGCAAACATTTGAGCAAAATATTTTCAGTAATATCACACGATTTAAAATCGCCCTTAGTAAGTGTAAAAAATATATTGAATTATACTAAAGATTTGCAAGAAGATGGCAAACATGTAATAGTACAATACATACCCGAAATTGGTAAAACAGTAACCAACACTTTAGCCTTATTAGATAATTTGTTAGCCTGGAGCCGCAACCAAAATACTAGTGAAATAAAACAAGAAGTTGTACATGTAAAAGCTATAATAGATGAAGTAGTGGAATTATACAGCTTACCTATAAAGTCAAAAAGTATTAATTTCCAAGTTGAAAATCCTTTAAATGCCTTTGTATCATTTAACAAACCAATGTTGCACACTGTACTACGTAACTTAATATCTAATGCTGTAAAATTTACACCGATAGGTGGAAAAACAAAAATAGTAGTACTCCCCGTTAATAATAATATAAGGATACAAGTATGTAACGAAGTGGACAATGTAACTGATGAAACAATTGAAAAACTGAATAGAAATATTGATATATTACAAAATGGTACTGCTGGCGAATGTGGCTCTGGCTTTGGCTTGGTGGTGGCAAAAGATTTTTTAGAAAGTAACAATACCCAACTAGTATTTAACCAAAAAAATAATAAAATAGTAATTGCTGAATTTGTTGTAAAAGGTTATAATAACACCAAATTAAAAGCAGTAACAACCAAGCAAATGCCAAATTACACTATTGCATTTGCAAGGTAACTAGGTTGCTCATCAATTTATAATTAAGTTAAAGTTAGGCCACTCTATTTTTATTTACATAAAAAAATTGTATTATTGTGTAGCACATTACATTTTTTTTTGTACCACAAAAAAATAAAAATATGATTGATACTAAATTTGTTGATATTAACAACTCACCAATAAACATAGCAAAGCAACAAGCTATTCAATTTGAACGTAGTAAAAACAGTAAAGCTTTACTATATACTATTGTAATAGCAGCTATTTTATTTATAATATTTATTACCGTATCATGGCAAAAGCCCGAACCTGAATTGCCGCTTAAAGAAGACCTGGTAGAAATTGCCATAAGCGATGATATTGTAAACTTAGGAAACCAAATGGAAGGCAAAGGTGATATACAACCCTTAGCCAAAGGCGATTATGCACCACTTGACCCTGCTCCAGTAAGCACCCAGCCCGAACCCAACACTACCCCACCCGACGACCCATTAGTGGACGATAATAATAATGAAGAACCCACTACTGTAAACAAACCAACTGTAAAGCCACCAGTTACAAGAGTAAACCCTAAGCCTGTAAGTAGTACCATTGCTACCAACCCCAAACCTAACCCAACACCTGCTCCACCACAGCCAAAAGGATTATTTAAAAAAAATAATGGAACTGGAACAGGTGGCAATAATGCCACTACTAATAATGATAGTTACAGCCAAGGCAATACAAATGGTAATGGCGATAAAGGCGAATACAATGGCTCACCTACTGGCAGCGGAAGCCGAATTACAAATGCTAACCCAACCAACCGTGGCGAAATAGAAAGATTAGCCGAACAAAGCGGCACTAACTATAAGGGCAAAGTAAAACTTGTAGTTAGGGTTGATGAAAATGGAAATGTAACACAAGTGTTACAAAATTCGCCATCGCCAGCAAGTAAAGAAGCCAAAACATTTGCTAACCAAGTAGCTTACAAACTCAAATATACCAAAGGTGCTGATGGTAGAAATATTCAATTCACTCTCGATTTTGATTTTTAGAACTATTATATTTGCCTAAAACAATGTATGGCAAATGCACTTACCAAACTACAATTAGAAGAAGAAAAAACAGTTGCATACCTCGCCATAAGAGATGAGTTAAAGACTGGACAACTAGTATTTTGCTCAGGCAAGTATTTGTTTTCGGGCATTATACAAAGGCTTACCAAAAGTGTATGGAGCCATGTAGCCATTATATACAAAGATGAAAAATTAGGACGTATACTCATACTAGAAGCTGAACCTCAAATAGGTATTAGGCTTATACCCTTATCAAAATATTTGAAAGATTATAAAGGCACTAATAAACCCTACAAAGGACTAATGTATATAGCCGATATGAAAGAGGCATTTACAGCACATCAGTTAAATAGTGCCATTAGCTTTGGGCTTGATGAACTTACCCGACCTTATGACAATTGGGAAATTATAAGAATTATGCTTAGGATATTATTTAGGGTAGGCAAACGAGAAAGAAACCGCAACTATATTTGTTCAGAATTGGTGAGGGAAGCATTTGCCAAAACAGGTTTGCACTTTCCGTTAACCAACAGCTTTATAAGCCCTCAGGGCATTTGGACAGATAGACGAGTAGAAAAGAAATATAGAATACTTTGAGGATTTTTGATTTTTGATTTTTGATTTTTTGACTCTTTTGACCCATTTGACCCATTTGACCCATTTGACCCATTTGACTCATTTGACTCATTTGACTCATTTGGTTCATTTGACTTATTTGACTCATTGACTCATTTGACACATTTGACTCATTGACTCATTTGACTTATTTGACCCATCTGACTCCTTTGACCCATTTGACCAATTTGACTCATTTGACTCATTGACTCATTTGACTGCTTTTGTGTAATAATTCCATTAGCTGCATCTTACTTTAAAATAATAAAAAGATGCAACCCTTACAACTTATAATTGATAGCCCTTGTACCCAAAACTGGGATACTATGCTACCCCAAACCAATGGCAAACATTGCAACCAATGCAATAAAACTGTTGTGGATTTTACTTACATGACCGATAATGAAGTATTGCACTATTTTACCAACAATACAAACCAAAATATATGTGGACGATTGGCTGAAAGCCAATTAAATAGAGATGTTGCTTTGCAACTACCAATGGTAAATAACCCTAGTAAGTGGTACTTAAAGTATGTAGCTTTAAGTTTATTATTTGTAAATAATTATAAAGCTAATGCCCAAATGGGCAAAATTAGACTACCTGAAAAAGTATGCAATAAGGATACCATAATGCCAAAAATAAGCACTAAAAATTTACAAGGTAAAATAGTTAGTACAAATGTAAAAAGTGTAGCAAAAGCAAATATAATGTTGGGAGGAGTAAGATGTATAAATAAAGATATAAAACCCTTACTAATAGTTGATGGTAAAATAACAGCACTTGGAGATATAAATATAATAAATCCGAATGTAATAGAGGCTGTAAGCATACTAAGTACCGCTGCTACTACTGCATTATATGGACCAGATGGAGTTGGTGGAGCATTGTTGGTTACTACCAAAAAAATTACTCCGCTCAAAAAAATGATTAAAAAAGTAAAAGATACTATTACGATACAAAAGCATTTAAGCAAACCAACCATAAAGGTATTTCCTAACCCAGTTAGTATAGGTAGTATAGTTAGTGTTGTTAGTAACAATATAACTAATAACAATTGTAACCTTTCAATATATAATAGCAGTAGGCAATTAATAGAAACATTTAACCTAAATACTAATAATAAATTTACATTTACAATAAGTAGTAAATACAGTACAGGCCTATATTACATACAATTAGCAAATAGCAATAATGTTATTTTGCATTCGCAAAAGTTTATAGTGTTATAAATCTTACTTATTTTAACAAAAATAAAAAAGGTCAACCTACATTATATAGATTGACCTTTTTGTTGCAAAAGCATTTTTTCGTTACTTGTAATTTATTCTATTATTAATTTTACATTGGTAGTAGTAGTATAGTAAGTACTATTTACTTTTAATATATATACACCATTAGCCATATTGTTAGTTCGGTTAAATTGTACAAGTTGGTTAGGTTGTGCATTTACAACTTGTTGTGTATGTATTAATTTACCAGCAGCATCAAATAATTGTAAAGTGTAGTTACCTTTTGCAGCTGCTCCAAGTTCAATATTAGCTACATTTTTTACAGGGTTAGGGTATATGGCTATAGTACCTACATTATTGTTTCTTATAGTTATAATGTTACTGTATTTGTATGCACCATCTTTGTCTACTATTTTAAGTTTTATATAATACACTGCAGCAGTATAATTGTATAAGGTGTTATCGTAACTATTGCTGTATTGGTTTTTTGCAGTTACTGCACCAGCATAAGTATAATTAGCACCATCTATACTGTAATATATTTCATACTTATTAAGGTTTACTTCATTCTCCGATTTCCAACTTAATGCAATATTATTACCCACTCTACTACCAGTAAAGTTAAGTAAGCCTACTGGCAAAGCAAGTGATGAACCTACAGGGATTACATAAGCTGCAACATTACTAATATTTCCATTATTATCAAATGAGGTGTAATTAAATATTACATCGCCTATAAATGTTGGTTCTGGATCAAATCGTAGTGCAGCTGCTTGTGTAGCTGTAAGTGGTATACCTCCTGGGTTAGCAGCAAGTACTGCAGCTGTTAAGTCGGCAAAGCCACCACTACAAGTAGCGCCAGCCGGTGTAGGGTTAGCTACAGTACCACAGGGTACACTTAGTACACCTTGAGTAGTAGCTGGTAAGCTATTAATACTGTATGATGCAATAGTACCATCAGCATCATTAGCTACTAAACCAGATATTGCTGTTGCTCCACTTGTATTTAACAATTTACTTGAAAGTATATCATTACTAACTGGCGGCTGACCAGTAATAGGAATTGTATAAGTTGTACTACTACTTATAGCACCGCTGTTATCAGTAGCGTGGTAGTTGAACAATACATTACCTGAGTAATTGCCCGATGGGTCAAATTGAGGGAGTGCAGCTTGAGTTGGAGTAAGCGGAATACCATTAGGGTAATTAGCTAATATAGCTGGTGTTAGCTCTTGATAGCCACTAACACAAGTGCCACCAATTAATGTAGGGTTTGCTACTGTACCACAAAGTACACTAAGTACACCTTGGGTTGTTGGTGGCAAAGTTTCAATTTGGTAGCTTACAACAGTACCATCGGCATCGCTACCCACTAAAGTTGGTATAGTAGTGGCTACATTAGTTTGTGGCATTGCAGGAGCCACTACAGGGTTAGCTACTGGTGGAGTACTTGTAACTGGTATAGTATACGTAGCAAAATTGCTCATATTACCACTATTATCAGTTGCAAAATAATTAAAAGTACTTGTACCTGAGAATGTTGCCATTGGGTCAAATTTTAATGTTGCAATTTGAGTAGTAGTAAGTACAATATTACCTCCATTGGCGGCTAATACTGCTGCTGTTAAATCTTGAAAACCACCGCTACATGTAGCACCTGTTAAGGTAGGGTTTGCTACAGTGCCACAAGCAATACTTAATATGCCCTGACTTGCCAAAGGAACACTTGTTATTGTGTAATTAGCAATAGTACCATCTGGGTCGGTAGCAACCAAATTCATTACTGGTATTGCACCATTAGTTGATGGCATGGCTGGTACAATTATGTTTTGTGCTATTGGAGGTAAGTTGCCTACACCCGATATTGGAATATTAAATGTAGCTACATTACTATTGTTACCACTATTATCAGTAGCACTATAAGTAAAGTTAACCACACCTGTATAGTTAGCAGCAGGGTCAAATTGTAAAGCACTCATTTGTGTATTAGTAAGTGGCAAACCATTAGGGTAATTGGCTAATACTGCAGCTGTAATATCTTGAAAACCACCAGTACAAGTAGCACCAATAAGTGTAGGGTTTGCTACCGTACCACAAGCAGTACTTATAGCACCACTAGTAGGAGCAGGTATTGTAAACAGAGTGTACCCTACTATTGTTCCATCGGGGTCGGTGGAGTTAAGTGGAGCTATGCTTGTAACACCATTGGTATTAGGCATTACTGCAAATGTAATATCGTTACTAATTGGCGGTTGGTTAGGTATAGTAATATTGTAATTGGCTATGCTACTTACCAAACCATTATTGTCGGTTGTATTGTATGTAAATGGTGCAGCACCACTATAACCTGTAGTAGCAGCAAACCTTATACCTGCAGCTTGGGTTGGTGTAAGCACTATATTATTTGCATTAGCCGTTAATACAGCAGGAGTTAAATTTTGAAAGCCACCACTACATGTAGCACCTGTAAGTGTAGGATTTGCTACCGTACCACATGGCACACTAAGTACACCTTGTGCAGCAGTAGGTACTGTACGTATATTAAAACTAGTAACTGTACCATCGGCATCAGTACCACTAAGCGGTACTATTTGGGCGGCAGCCCCATTAAATGGTGCAACAGTGTTAATATTAATTGCAGTGGGTGGTGTATTAACTACTGGTATGGTATATACAGCAGGATTACTTACCAAACTTGTATTATCAGTAGCAAAATAATTAAATGTTGCTGTACCTATAAAGCTTGGGGCAGGGTCAAAACGTAATGTATTTATTTGAGTAGTGGTAAGTACAATATTTCCACCATTTGCAGTTAGTACTGCTGCTGTTAAATCTTGAAAACCACCGGTACAAGTAGCACCAGGCAATGTAGGGTTAGCTACTGTGCCACAAGCTATACTTACTACCCCTTGTGCTAGTGGAGGCACACTTGTAATAGTGTAACTTGCAACTGTACCATCTAAATCACTAGCTCGTAATGGAGGTACAGCAACCGGACCAAGGCTATTATTAATAGGTTGTGCAGTTATATTATTAGCTAATGGCGGACGAACTACCGTAGCAGTAGCAGTAACTGGTATGGTATAGTTAGCAACATTGCTTAGGTTACCACTATTATCAATAGCACTATAGTTAAATATTGCATTACCCGTAAAAGCAGCTGTTGGGTCAAATAATAAACCTGCTTGCTGTGTAGCTGTAAGTGGTATACCACTTGGGTAGTTACTTAATACAGCAGCATCAAGCACTTGAAAACCTCCTGAGCAAGGTGAACCAACAAGTGTAGGGTTAGCTACAGTACCACAAGGTACACTTAATACTCCTGAGGCAATAGTAGGTAAAGTATTAATAAAGTAACCACTTATTGAACCATCAATATCAACAGAGTTCAAATCGCCTATGGCAGTTGGTCCATTAGTATTTATCATACTATTTTCCATTATATTATTACTAACTGGCGGCTGAGCCGTTACTGGTAATACATAAGTTGCTATATTGCTTACATTGCCTACATTATCGGTACCAGTAAATGTAAATTGTGCATTACCTGTAAAGTTAGCTACAGGGTCAAACCTCATAGTAGCTATTTGTGCTGGTGTAAGTACTATACCTCCTGTGCCACTGTTTGCAGCTAATACTGCAGGTGTAAGGTTAGCAAAACCACCTGTACAAGTAGCACCTGGCGGAGTTGGAGCAGCTACGGTACCACAAGGTACACTTAGTACACCTTGGGTAGCAGCTGGTACAGTTTTAATTGTATAAGCAGTTACTGTACCATCGGGGTCACTTGCTGTTGGCGATGGTATTGCAGTAGCACCGTTACCTTGAGGCATTGGTGTATTTATAAAGTTATTGGCCACTGGTGGCAAACATTTACTACCTGTTAAATTAATGGTAATTGGTGTAGCATCTTTTGGGTTAAATGTAGTAGGGTCGTTACTTGGCTCATTTGGGCCACCTAATACAGTGCTTATCCCTTTTAGGTATGCCTGTTCGTTAGTAGTAAATGAGCTATTAAATTTACGAGAATCAACCTCAACTTGTAGGCTAAAGCTATTTTGACCAACGGGAATATTTAACCCTGTTATATTAACTACATTATTAGTACCACCACCGTCGTTGCTTAATGTAACTACTACAGCACCACCATAAGTAGCTTGTAGTTGGGTTTGTAAGGTAGCTACGTTAAAAGCGTATGATAAACGAACATCAATTGTATCGCTAAAAGTAATATTTATAGCACCACCATTGCTATAGTTACGTGGAGTAAATGTGTATCGGAATGTATCAACACCACATTTTGGAATATTAAGTAACGGGGTTGATACTTGCCTATCTAAACTAATTCTAAATGCACACTCACAACCGTCTGATTGGGATACTGAGATATCCGGTAACCCGTATTGTGTAGCTAATCCTGTAAGTTTATCAATTGCAAATATTCTGTCTTGTGGACCTCCTAGGGTGCTAGAACCATAACCAAACAATTGTGCTCTTTCATTAAAAAACAATGAGCCTAGCGTATAGGCTTGGGCTGCACCTCGCTTTACTAATGTAGGTGTAGCTGTAGTTACATTTGTAATTTCATATAATCCTAACGGCGAAGCAGTTGCACCCGTTGGATGATACCAGCAATAAATTCTATTAGTTATTGGGTCAACACTAATGTCGCCCCATATAACTGCATCGCCACTAACAAAACCATTAATTAACTTAGGAAATCCTGCTACAGCAGTTGGTGTTCCAGTACTTAAATCAATGGCATAAATGTTAACCCTGCCCGAAGCATCTGCTGTTCCATTTTCCAATATATACATAATACCATTTCTATCAACACCTGCATTATTTCTGTCAACGGTTGGTTGAGAGGCTAATGGGAATGTTGTATAGTTACCCGAAGCATCTACCCTTAGTAGTGTAAATGTGGCAGCACCCCACTGTTGGGTCCATATATAACCATTGTACTGTACTGTAGCATTAGTATTTTGGTTAGGTGTTACTGTTAGTGGATTAGTTAAATTTATATCGTTAGGTATAAAGTTAACTTTACTAATAAATGTACTTGGTGCAACTTGGCGAGTTAATAAAAAGTCGCCGTTACAAGGGAATGTTTGAGCTTTCACTGTATTAAATAGAGTGAATGTTAACAAAAGTAGGAGGATGATGTTTTTCATAACTTATAGAACGTTATTTGTGTCCAAATAATTGCATCCAACCGTAATTTTTTTTGAAAAAACTCGTAATATTACAATCAAATTACAATTGAACTACACATATACACAATAATAGTAAAGTGAAAATACTAAGTCAAATTACGGCCGTTCATATTTTGCAAAATATCCTGCAAGTCCATTTCTGTTTTTATATATACATCTCTTGGTTTGCTGCCTTGTGCAGGGCCCACTATACCAGCTGCTTGTAGTTGATCCATTACACGGCCTGCTCTATTAAACCCTAACTTTAACTTACGCTGTATAAGCGATGTAGAGCCACTTTGGCTCATTACTACTACATTAGCAGCCTCTTCAAACATACTATCTTTTGCACTTGCATCAAAGTCTTTGCTGCTTACCTCTTTTTCATCAACATACTCGGGTAGCAAAAATGCCTGTGGGTAACCCTGTTGTTCACTTATAAATTCCACTACTTTGTCAACCTCTGGGGTATCAACAAATGCACATTGTAACCTTGTAAGCTCACCATTATAACTTACTAGCATATCACCTTTACCAATTAGTTGTTCTGCCCCACCTGCATCTAATATAGTACGGCTATCAATTTTGCTGCTTACTTTAAATGCTATACGAGCCGGAAAATTGGCTTTTATAGTACCCGTAATTATATTAACCGATGGACGTTGTGTAGCTATTATTAAGTGTATGCCTATGGCTCTTGCAAGCTGTGCTAGTCGGGCTATTGGCATTTCAACCTCCTTACCTGCCGTCATTATAAGGTCGGCAAACTCATCTATTACTAATACTATAAATGGCAAAAACTGATGCCCATTTTGGGGGTTTAACCTACGGGCTACAAACTTTTCATTATATTCTTTTATGTTCCTACAACCAGCTTCTTTCAGCAAATCATAACGGTTATCCATTTCTATACACAAGGCATTTAGGGTATGTACTACTTTTTTGGTATCGGTTATTATGCTTTCTTCTTCTCCTGGCAATTTTGCCAAAAAATGTTTTTCAATGTGCCTATATAAACTTAACTCTACCTTTTTAGGATCTACCAATATAAGTTTTAATTGCGACGGATGTTTTTTGTACAAAAGGCTTACTAATACTGCATTTAACCCAACCGACTTGCCTTGCCCTGTAGCACCTGCCATTAGTAAGTGAGGCATTGTAGCTAAGTCCACTATAAAGTTTTCGTTGTCAATTTTTTTGCCAAGGGCAATAGGTAAACTATAATTATTGTTCTGAAACTTATCGGAAGCCAATAGTGTTTTCATACTAACAATACGTTTGGTTATATTGGGTACTTCTATACCAATTGTACCTTTACCTGGTATTGGTGCTATTATACGTATACCTAGTGCAGCAAGGCTTAGGGCTATATCATCTTCCAAATTTTTTATTCTACTTATACGTACTCCTGGGGCTGGTACTATTTCGTAAAGTGTTACAGTAGGCCCAACGGTTGCCATTATTTTTTGTATTTCTATATCATAGTTTCGTAGGGTACTTATAATTTGGTTTTTGTTAGTTTCCAACTCGTTGGGGTCTTGTACTATCCGCTCTGAGCCATGGTTTTCTAACATATCAATACTAGGGTATTGGTAGTTACTGAGGTCAAGTGTGGGTTCGTAAGGTTCGTTTATTGTTTTGTGTACTTTGGCAGTTGTAGTTACTTTTTCTTCTGCTATTGCATCGGCTAGTGGCGTAGTATTTATTTCCAAAGCAAGGTCAGCTGTGGGTATATATTTTTCTTTTTCTTTTTTTGGTAAAATAGGAAAGTCCGTATTATCCAATTCAGAATCGGCATCAATAACAGTTTCAATAGTAGTGGTAGTTGGTGGTGTTACTTCTATCACTTCAGTAGGTTCTTTTATTATAAGTTCTAAGTCATTACTAGCCACTTTGTTAGGTGCTATTACTATTACACCTTTTTCATTTTTTAGCATATTGCCTTTGGCAAATGCAGTAGCCACGGCTGCTTGGTGTTCATTCACCGTTTCAGTTGCAAAGTTTTGGCTCTCATAATCCAAACTATTTTCAATGGCAACTGATTTTGGGGTTGCAGCTTTTGTGGCAAATTGTGGTACTGAAAAATTAGGGTTAAACCTCCAAATAATATAACATAATGAGGCACTAAACAATACAATACCTGCACCCAAAGTGCCTATAAATTTGCATAGCCAATTATTAATCATATTGCCAAAGGCACCACCCCACGAAAAATTAGCAGCAGCAAATAGGTAAGCAAACAATACACTCATTACAACTAAGCCAAGTAGTACATATTTAATAGTTTTTATTAAGGAAAAATATTTTTTTACAAATAATAAATTAACCCCTAACACAAAAAATAAAGTACAAATTAAATAACTAGCTACACCAAAACCTTTGTATATAAAAAAATGAGCCGTTAATGCACCAAGCCTACCTAACAAATTGGAGGGCTTAATATCGGCCACAAATAAATAGTGTGTGCCGTTGGCCAACAACTCATCCTGATCAACCTGCCATGTAAAAATGTATGAAGTAAATGCAGTAAACAATATTAGTGCCATAAGCAAAAAACTAACTCCAACAATTTTTTTAGTACGTTGATCTTTGCCTATAATTTCCCAAGTAATTGTTTCTTGTTCATCATCAACCAAATGCTCAGGGTTAGCATTGGTAGGTAGTGTAGTTTTCTTTATTTTATTAGCCATTGCTTACAAAGATAAAGCAAAGTATCACATTTTATTCCTCATTCTGTTTAGTAGTTTTTCGGTATATTTTCTCTCTATCTTTAGCAAAATAAGCAGCTACAAATAGCCAACCTATTATAAATAATAATCCGCCTAATGGCGTTAGGTAGGCTAACCATTTTTCGTCGCCAATAGCTGTTAGTGGTAAGGTAACTAACAAGTATAAAGAGAAGGAGAAAAAAATTATTCCTAAACCAAAGCAAGTAGCAGCATAACTAAAGTAATGGTGCTTATAACTTTTGTAAAATAAACCTGCAATAATTAATGCAAATACATGGTAAAAATGATATTGTACACCAGTTTGAAATACATCTAAATCTTTGGGGGATAATTGACTTTTAAGACTATGTGCACCAAAAGCACCTAAGCCTACGGCTAGTACAGCAAATATAGCTGCAGTTAAATAAATTTTTTTATGCATAAAATATTTTAGTTAAAATATTTTTTCACATATATTGGTATATGTTTTTGATTAGCGTTATAATATAACGTAAAACGAATATACGTAATTAAAAGATTTAAAGATTTAAAAATTCAATTATTTTTAAGGCATTTGTAGTATGGGAATCAAATGAGTAATGTGCTTTGGAATATATAGGTACTCTTTCTATACCATGTGCCGTTATTTTTTTAGTTAGCTCTTCATTACTCAAGTGCATTATTAATGGTCTTTTTTGAGGTGATTGCTGTACTCTTTCTATAATATTTGCTACACTAGTATGTAGCCATATTACAGTGCCATGCTGCAACATGTACTCCATATTATTATTATAAATTGGTGTACCACCACCAGTTGCTACAATAGTATTAATTAGTTTGCCAGTGTTGGTTATACACTCATGTTCTTTTTGCCTAAAATATGCCTCACCAGAATGCTTAAATATTTCCGAAATTGTTTTTTGCTCTTGAACTTCAATTTGCAAATCAGTATCTATAAAATTGTATTGTAATGCTTCAGCTAATTGCTTACCAATAGTTGATTTGCCTGTAGCCATATAACCTACAAGGTATATTAAACCTTTATTTATAGCAGGTTGTGGCATTAATTTATTATTGTTATTACCAATGTTATTGTTATAAAAAAATACTTTTTTTAAGCAACATTTGACAACATAAAACTACACTTACTTAAATGCATTTAACCCTGTTACGTCCATACCTGTAATAAGCAAATGTATATCATGTGTACCCTCGTAGGTTATTACACTTTCGAGGTTCATCATGTGGCGCATTATGGGGTATTCGCCTGTAATGCCCATTCCGCCAAGCATTTGCCTTGCATCTCGGCATATATTTGTGGCTATTTCGCAGCCATTTCGTTTGGCCATACTAACCTGTGCAGGTGTAGCTTTGCCCTCGTTCATTAATATGCCTAACCTCCAATTAAGTAACTGTGCTTTTGTAATTTCGGTTACCATTTCGGCTAATTTTTTTTGTTGCAATTGAAAGCCACCAATTGCTCTGCCAAACTGCTCCCTTTGCATACTATATTGTAAGGCTGCATCATAACAATCCATTGCTGCACCTACTGTACCCCAAGCTATACCGTATCGGGCTTTGGTAAGGCAACCTAATGGTCCTTTAAGCCCTTTTACATGGGGCAATATGTTTGCCGTAGGCACTATTACATTATCAAATACTAACTCACCTGTACAACTTGCCCTTAGGCTCCATTTGCCATGTGTAGTTGGTGTGCTAAAGCCTTCCATACCACGTTCTACTATTATTCCTTTTATATCGCCGGCTTCATCTTTGGCCCATACCACCGCTACTTGGCTGTAGGGTGCATTGCTAATCCACATTTTAGCACCATTAAGGGTTACGGTACCATTGCCATTATCTTTATAATTGGTTAGCATACCAGCTGGGTTACTACCATGGTCAGGCTCAGTAAGGCCAAAGCAACCTAACCATTCGCCACTAGCTAATTTGGGTAGGTATTTCATACGTTGCTCCTCGGTACCATAAGCATATATTGGGTACATTACTAATGATCCTTGCACCGATGCTGTGCTACGAACGCCACTATCACCACGTTCTAGCTCCTGCATCATTAAGCCATAGCTAATATTATCGAGTCCGCCACCGCCATATTGTGTAGGTATTGTGGGGCCAAAACAGCCCAATTCGCCCAACTGCTTTACTATATGTGTTGGAAATTCTGCCCTTTGGGCAAAATCTTCTATAATAGGCGAAATTTCTTTTTTTACATAATTACGCACTGCATCTCTTATCATCAATTGCTCTTCTGTTAGCAAATCATCTACATTAAAGTAATCGGGGCTAGTAAAGTTATCTTGTGCCATAATGAAGTATTTTATTATAAAATGCAAAAGTAAAATATAAGTGCTAACAATAGTTAGTTTGTTTATAGTATTTGTAACAAAATGCTTAAATTTATTGTCTAGTAAGAAAATATAATTATGAAATCAAAAATTTTAATTACCCTCGGCATCGTATTATTTTCTTTTTGCAAAAAAAGTACCAACAATAACAATTATACAAATGCTGTAATTACAGGCATTGACTATACAATGTGTGCTTGTTGCGGTGGGACTTTAATTACCCTAATAAATGAGCAAACTGAAAAACAATACTTAATAATTAATAATGATAATTTGGTGGCTAGTTACATAAACGGCCCGTTTCCAGTATTGGTAAAAGTAAAATACGAAACAATAACTCCAACTTGTGGAACTCCAAAAATTAAAATTTTGACAATTGAACCCAGATAGTTATTGAACTTACATTTTGTTTTAAATACTTACCGTACATAGTTTTAAATTTGCAGAATGAATGCAACTCCACTTCAACAATTATTTGCTGCCAAGCATAAAAATATACTAAATATTTACTGCACTGCAGGTTACCCAACCTTACACGATACTGCCAAGGTAATAGCAGCCTTACAACATAACGGAGCCGATATTATAGAACTTGGTATGCCTTACAGCGACCCTGTAGCCGATGGCGAAACAATACAACAAAGTAATGCAATTGCATTGCAAAATGGTATGACAATTGCCCTACTGCTACAACAATTAAATGATTGTAAAGCCACAATAAAAATACCGCTAATACTAATGGGTTACTTAAACCCAATACTACAATTTGGCTTCGAAAAATTTTGCGAAGCAGCAAATAAAGCAGGAGTAAGTGGCTTAATAATACCCGATATACCTGTGGTAGCCTATACCAATACTTATAAAGCAATAGTAGAAAAATATAATTTGAATTTTATATTTTTAATAACGCCTAACACAAGTATAGAACGTATAAAATTGTTAGATAGCCTAAGTACAGGGTTTATATACGCCGTATCGTCAAATGCTACAACAGGCGCTAGTAAAGACTTTAATGATGTAAATACCTACCTGCAACAATTGCAAAGTTTACAATTACGTAACCCAATATTAGTAGGCTTTGGTATTAAAGATAAAGCTACATTCACCACAGCCTGTACTTACACTAATGGTGCTATTATTGGTTCGGCTTATATACAAGCCTTACAAAGTGGTACTGATATTGAAACAACGACAACAAATTTTTTACAAAAAATATTGAATTAAACACTAAACTTATTTGGTAAACTTCAACATTACTACAATTGCTAAGTACTATAAAAACAACCCTTAAAAACTCGGTGATTTGCAACGCATATTTTTAGGTCCTTTGCTATTTACAAATATTCCGTTGTGTATTATGCTTATTTCATTAGCCCCTCGTCTGCCATTAAAAGCGCCTAATTTGCTTACCGTAGCATCGTAAGTAAAGGTAGCCGTTACCGATTTGTGCTTAATGCCAATCATTGGTATGGCAGCATCGCTTAGCCTATAATAAGCCCCTGCTATAAGTTGTGATTGTCCACCCTCACCACTTAAATTGTATTGTAAATTGCCCCCTACATTAACCTCATACGCCTTTTGCATATAACTTATATAAGCCTGGGGGTTTACTATTACTTGATCGTTAAGTTTGAAACTACCGTTAAAAAATGCCGTATAACGTTGGGCTAATTTGTTATCGTAATTGCTAGTTGGTTTAAAAAAAGTTTCCTTTGGTTTGTTAAGGTGTTGCACCGAAAACCCGAAGTTCAAATAACTTTCGTCAGTTGGAAAAGCTGCATAATTAATACCTACATTCAAATCAAAATAACGAATGGCTGTGGTAGCAAATGTTTCGCCGGTAGGAGCATTAATATCAAAAAATTTTCCGTTCCATTGGTTATCAAATGTAAGTTTGGTAGGGTTAATACTTTTTTGTACCATACCACCTTGAAAGCCCACACTTAACAAATTAGCTTCGCCTACAAGTTGGTGATAAGCTACAGATGCATATACTTTGTTGCTTTGCAGTGCACCGCTACCTGCCTCATCTCTTAGTAATACCGCACCTACACCAAACCATCCATTATAAAATTTATCTTTAGCTACTTGTGCATCGGCAAAAAAACTAGAGGTTTTGTAGGGTACAGGTATAGTTGCCCATTGGTTGCGGTAGTTGCCACCTACTCTATAATCCACATCGGGCATAAAGCCAGTATTGGCAGGGTTGCAGGTAAGTGGCGAATTATAAAATTGTGAAAAATGTAAATCTTGTGCAGATGCATAATTAAGAAACATAAAAATGATGCAACTAAGCATAGTAAAGTTATGCTTACCGTGTTTGATATTTTTTATAATTCCGCTCATTTTTTATTTAATTTCCTTAGTTATATTGTAGTTATCGTATCAACGTTATATCACCCGATTTTTTTACTTTTTGCCCATCGCTAAGCTCTACTAATAAGGTATAAGCATAAGCATCCATTGGTTGTAGTTTACCTTTGTATATACCGTTCCAGCCTACGTTACGTTGGTTTGTTTCAAATACTATTTGTCCCCAACGGTTAAATATTCGCCAATTTATTGTTTTAATTCCAAAGCCTCTTACAAATACTTTATCGTTAACGCCATCGCCATTTGGCGTAAATGCATTGGCTATATCTAGTGCAGGTTCTATACGAGCTAATACACTGTAGCAAGTAGTATCGGTACAGCCAAATTGATTACTTGCTGTAAGGCATACATTAAATGTACCACTTGCATTATATTGATACAATGGGTTAGTGAGGGTGCTGCTATCGCCATCTCCAAATTTCCATACATACTTATTGGCATCTACACTTAGGTTAGTAAATTGTGTAGGTGTATTTATTAGCGACGGATTAGGACTAAACGTAAAATTGGCTACAGGTGTAGGGTTTATTGTAATTGATTTACGAGTAGTATCGGTAAAGTTACAAGTGTTAGGATCGTTGGCTATAAGCGTTACCGTGTATGTACCCGGAGCAGAGTATATGTGTGTTGGGGTAATAGCTGTACTTGTACCACCATCGCCAAATTGCCATTCAAATGTAGCCCCTGCTAATGAAGTATTGTTAAATGTGGCATTATAAGGTGCACAACCGTTATTATAAGTAAAGTCTGCTTTTACTGTAGTTGATAATCTAAATATTTTAATAGCCGTATCGGGTGAGTTACAGTAATTGGTATCTTTCAATAATAACTTTACGGTATAGTTGCCAGGAGCAGCATAAGTTTTGGGCTGTGGAGCATTGCCAGTAGTAATAAGTGGCGAACCATCGCCAAAATCCCATACAAAACTAGCCGTACCAAACGGCTTAGCAGCTGGTGCAACTGATGTATTGGTAAATATATAGCTTAAGTTGAGGCAAGGTGGTTGTTTTAACCCTACATAATCAACCGTTGCCCTATCGTTACGTACTCTTATATTAATGTAAGCGGTATCACGTAAGTTACACGACAAGGAGTCAATTGCAATCATCATTACCCTATAATAACCTGCAGTATTAAAGGTATGGGTAACATTAGGGCTTGTAGTAGAAACCACAGGTGAACCATCTTTAAAATAAAATTCGTACCTAACAGCATTTAAAAATACGTCGCTAAAATCAACTTTAAGTGGCACACAACCCGAGGTATCTGTTGCCTTCAAATCGGCACCAACACCTGTAAGGTTGAATCGTATTTTAGTCATACCAAGGTTGCAACCAGTAGCACCAGCACCATTAGATTGGCTAAAACTTCCAGCTGTGGTAGGATACTGAGCAGATCCTTGACTGTTGGCAAGTTGGCAACTAGCACAAGCTGCTTGGTATATATAACCCTTAGGGTCAAACCTACTTGTACCACCATCAACATGTTCGGATACTTGACTTATTGCCTGATTACCCCCAAAAAAACTACCAAACAGTTGAGATGTCGCATTCCGTTCTAATACAAAATAGTAAAAGTCTCGACCATCAGTAGCACTCTTCAAGGCATCGGGTGTAACACTTAAACCAGTAGTAGTTGTATTATCAAATGGGGCATTTTCATAAACCCAACCACCCCAACCACTAACATAAACATTTTGGCATTTATCAACCAAAAAAGCAACAGGTGAAATATTAGGTAATATAGAGTTAGTACCAAACTTCGTTGAATATTCAATATTAGATAAATCTCTATTAAGTTTAGTTATAAACTGATGTGAACCTGCCTGGCTAAATGCTGCATTTATTACGGGCATATTACCTAAACTTAAACCAACAACATAAGGAAATCCAAACTTATCAAACTGTAAACCATATATTTGGTCGTAGCTAGAAGTTCCTAAATAAGTTGTTTTAATTATACTTGTTCCATCTGGTTTTATAATTGTAATAAAACCATCAGTACCGCCATTTGTTGAAGGACTTACCACACCTGTTTTATCGCCTAACAAATTGTTACTCTCCGTACCACCTGCCACATATATATTACCATCAATGGGGTTAGTGTTAATTACATAAGCTGCATCGTTTAAGGACCCACCAAAAAAACTACTAAAAACAAGGGTACTAAGGTTAGGCGTTGCTTTTATAATTACACCATCTTGCCCCCCACCACCATAATTGTTTTGAAATGCAAAGGGTGTTCTGAAAAAATTAGTAGATTTGGTACAAGATGCTAATATTATATTACCCGAAGCATCTATGTTAACTTCGCTACGTCCATCGTCGCCGTAATTATATTGTAAAGAAGATTTTAATCTAGTTGCATTTATATTTACACCATCATCGTTAGACCCTGCAATTATCATAGAACCAATTAATCCATTACCAGCAGCATTTAGTTTGGTTATAAAAATATCATAACCACCACGTGTACCAAATAAAGAAGTAGTAGGATAGTTATTGGAACTAGTACGCCCTGCAATTACTAAATTGCCAGAAGCATCTGCTATTAAACTATGCGGTTGTTCATCTGCACTTCCACCTATATATGTTGCATATATTCTAGTGCTACCATTCGGGTTAAGTTTTATGATACTAACATCATCAACTCCACCAAAATTTGTTTGAAATGCTCCGGGTGTAACTGGGAATCCAGGTTGGGTTCTACCTATTCCACCACCAAAGAAACTTTCATCAGGTCCATAAGTGGCAGAAAAACCCCAATTATCAGCGGTGCTGCCTGTATGAGTGCTAAATATTAATGTAGGGTCTATTACAAGTGGTAGGTTTTTATCATAACTTTTTACTTTAAAACTTAATGTACTGCCTTCAAGTTGGTAACTTGAGTTAATTTTTTGTTTTTTGTTATCAATTAATTGGTAGGTATATGGTGCAAACTCTTCAAATATTCCAATGCTGGTTTGTATTTGTAAGTTTCCAGTTTTGGTATTGAGGGTAAGTTTATTAACTCCTTTGTAAGCTAACTTTATATCTTTTACCTCACCACCAGGTTTTACAATTAAATCGTACTTTAACGAACCGTTGCTACTATAATAATTAACATCAACATTTGGATAAATGTCGTTATACGTTAGGCTAGTAAAAGCTTTGCAATCTCTACCCCATTTACTTTGGTCGTTTCCAATTAAGTAATTTAGGTATCCTTCAGTTTTTTTTGCAGTTATTATTTCAGGTTTAATTTTGGAGTTTAAGAAACTCACTTCCCAACTATGCCCATTTATTAATAGTGACTTTGCTGTTCCTTTTAAGTGTTCTTCAGCCTCAAAGTTGTTTAATTGTTGTGCATCGTATTGCACAATTTTGTAACCATTTTGAGTAAATGCAATTTGTCCGTTATTAATTTGCCCATTGTACAATATATTACTATCCCATTGGCCTTTGTTTTCTACAAATTCAATATACGATTGGGCATTTATTTGCGAAGCAAAACAAATTAAAAAAAATAGTATGTGCAATTTTACTTTCAAGTAATAGATTTTTAATTGGGTACAAGTTACTTATTATTAACGATATTATGTTGTCAAAAGTTTGGTTTTAACATTTTAATGACCGTACTATTACAACTACAAAAAATTATAAAATTTGCTTAGCTTATTTTACCCCAACTCGTTTTATGTTGTATAGATGCCATGTAATTTTTAATACACAAATTTTGTTCCAATATTAATGTTGGGTCGTTAGCTACCATTGTTTGAGCATAAGTTCGGGCTGTTTCCAATATTACTTTATCGGCCACTATATCTACCAATTTAAAGTCCAAAGCACCACTCTGCCTTGTACCTTCTATATCGCCAGGGCCACGTATTTCAAGGTCTTTTTCGGCTATTTTAAAGCCATCGTTAGTGTGTGTCATTATACCCAACCTTTGCTTGCCCACATGGCTTATTTTGTTACTTGTTAAAAGTATGCAAAAACTTTTTTCGCCACCTCTGCCCACTCTTCCTCTTAATTGGTGTAGCTGCGATAAGCCAAATTTTTCAGCACTTTCTATTACCATTACTGTAGCATTAGGTACATCTACACCTACCTCTATTACAGTAGTACTTACCATTATTTGGGTTTCACCTTTTACAAACCGTTGCATATTAGCTTCTTTCTGTTCGGCTTTCATTTTGCCATGCACCATACTTATCCAATATTTTGGTTCGGGAAAAAATGCTTTTACGTTTTCGTAACCTTGCATAAGGTTTTCATAATCAAGCTTTGTGCTTTCCTCTATTAACGGAAATATAATGTAGCATTGCCGTCCTTTACTTATTTCATCTTTTATAAAGTCCATTACTTTAGTTCTATAATCGTCAAACTTATGAATAGTTTTTATAAGTTGCCTACCAGGTGGTAGTTCGTCAATGGTGCTAATTTCCAAATCGCCATAGGCCGTCATAGCAAGGGTTCGGGGTATTGGTGTAGCAGTCATTACTAGTATATGTGGTAGTACATTATTTTTTTTCCATAGGGTACTACGTTGGGCTACGCCAAATTTATGCTGTTCATCTATTACTGCCAATCCAAGGTTTTTAAACACTACTACGGGTTCTATTAAGGCATGGGTGCCTATAAGCAAGTGTATTTCGCCATCGGCTAATTGGGCTAATATTTTACGCCTAGCTGCTGCCTTGGTGCTGCCTGTAAGTATAGCTACATTAATGGGTAAGGGTAGCAATTGTTGTAGTATTTTATTATAGTGTTGTTGGGCCAATATTTCGGTAGGTGCCATAAGGCAAGTTTGGTAATTGTTGCCCACTGCTATAAGCATACACATTAGTGCCACCATTGTTTTTCCGCTACCAACATCACCTTGCAATAGGCGGTTCATTTGCTTACCAGTAGCCATATTTAACCTTATTTCTTTTATCACTCTTTTTTGGGCATTGGTAAGTACAAAGGGTAAGTAGTTATTATAAAATGTAGTAAAATAATCGCCTACCGTATCAAACACAAAGCCTTTGCTGTATTGGTTTCGGTGTATTTGTACTAATTGTAATCGGGTTTGTGCTATAAAAAATTCTTCAAATTTAAGTCGCCTCAATGCTTGGTCATAATGGGCTGTACTTTCGGGGAAATGTATTTGTACAAATGCATTAAACCTGCTCATTAGTTTCAGGCTTTTGAGTATGTTTTCTGGTATATTTTCGGGTATATCTTTTGGGCTAAGTTGCTGTATTAATTCAGTAGTTATTTTGGCAATTGCCCTACCACTTAAGCCCCTTACTTTTAGTTTTTCGGTACTTGAGTATATAGGGTCAAGCACTTTTTTGGCAGTGGGTTGGTTTGGGGTAAATGTTTCTATTTCGGCATGGCTTATTTGCGGAGTACCCATAAAGTAACTCACCTTACCAAATACTATATAAACTTGCCCAGCTACCAATAATTTTTCTACCCAATTAATGCCTTGAAACCAAACTAATTCTAACTCACCTGTACCATCGTATAATATAGCTTTTAATCGTTTTGCTCTATTTTCGCCTACTACTTCTATATTCTTTATTTTGCCTGCAAACTGGTGGTAATCTGTATCTCCTTGAAGTTCTGCAATTTTTTTTATAGTAGTTTTATCTAAATGCCTTAGTGGAAAATGATGGAGCAAATCACCAAATGTAAATATTTGCAACTCCTTACGAAGCAAGTCGCCACGTAAAGTACCTACACCTTTGAGGTACTCAATTGGTTGGGTTAATATGGTTGTAGATTGGCTAATTTGTTTTAATTAATACTCTAGTTTTACAATTGCAAAAAGTTTTGGGAATGTTACTTTTTTTTATACTGTAAAAATAAATAAAACTAACCACTGAATGATCATTTAAAAAAATGATTTTTTTTAAATTTTTTTACACAACAACTTATATAATAATTGCAATAATTTACTTACAGTAAAAATGCATTTGTAATAATAAAGGCTAACAAAAATAATTAACTACCAATAATTACATTGCAATGACAGTACACTTGTAGCAAACATTTAATTTTGCAAAAAATAAATAATACTTTATGCCAAAAGCATTTTTAATCTTATTAATAATAGCTACCAACTATGTGGCTATAGCCCAAAAAGCAGATGATACTTTGCATTATAACGACGAAAAACATTTTGCAAATATGCAACAACTTACATTTGGTGGCGATAATGCAGAAGCCTACTTTAGTTACGATGGGAGTATGATAACTTTTCAACGTACTGCACCTAAAGATGGTGTAGAGTGTGACCAAATATTTATTGGTAAATTACCAAAAAATGGTGAAAAATTTACTTATAAACTACTAAGTACAGGCAAAGGACGTACTACTTGTAGTTTTTTTACTAAAGATAATAAACATGTAATATATGCCTCTACACACTTAGCCGAAAATGCTTGTCCACCACCTGTTGATAAAGCTAAATATGGCAACAAATATATATGGCCCATATTTGAAAGTATGGATATATTTAAAGCCGACCTTAATGGTAATATAGTACAACAACTTACTACTACAAAGGGTTACGATGCCGAGGGAACTATAAGCCCCGATGGTAAAACTATGGTATTTACTAGCACCCGTGATGGTGATTTGGATTTATACACCATGAATTTGAAAACCCTAAAGGTAAAAAGAATTACCACAGCATTAGGCTATGACGGTGGTGCATGGATAAGCCCAAATGGTAAGCAAATAGTGTGGAGAGCTAGCCGACCTACTACCGAAGCTGAAATAAAAGAATACAAAGAATTATTTGCCGAAAACCTAGTAGCACCTACAAGTATGGAAGTATGGACAGCTAATATTGATGGCACTAATGCAAAGCAAATTACAAAATTAGGCAAGGCCAATTGGGCACCAAACTTTATGCCCGATGGTAAACGAATTATATATTGTAGCAATAGCGAATACCCTCGGGGCTTTCCTTTTAATATGTACATAACAGATATTAATGGCAATGGACGTGAAAAAATAAGCCGTGATAAAGGGTTTGACGCCTTTCCAATGTTTAGCCCTAATGGCAAAAAATTTATATTTTCAAGTAATAGAAATAATGGTGGTACTAGAGACACCAATTTGTTTATAGCCGATTGGGTAGAATAATTAATTAAACACATTAAATACCTTAGTAGTTAATTATGAGTGTATTTTTGTGGGCAATATGAACAAAAGGTCATTTATAAATAACCACAAAGCAATATTAGTTGGCTTATTATTGGTATTGCTAGTACAAATAATAGGTAGCAGTAGTTACCTTATTGAGCAATATTACTTACCTTATTTTTATACACCGTATTCCAAATTATTACGATTTATATTTGGTTGGTTACCCTTTAGTATTGGTGATGTATTGTATTATTTAGCCATCTGTTGGGTGCTTTACGCTTTGTATTATTTGGTAAAAAAAATTTGGCAAAAACATTTTACAAAAAAAATAGCCTTTGCTCTAGTAAAAAAAATGCTAACATTTGCATTGTATTTATATGCATTTTTTTATTTGGCTTGGGGCTTACATTATAACCGAAAAAGCATAGCAACTACATTAAATATAACAACAACTACATATAACAAAACAGATTTGCAACAGATGCTTACTGAATTAGTAAGTAAAATAAATACACTGGCAGAAAGTGTAGTCAAAGAGGAAAATTTCAACTTTAATAACATAAAACCTTTTGCCGTAAAGGCTTACAGCAATGTTGCAGTACAATATCCTTACCTACAATATACTAATACTAGTATTAAAAAATCGATGTTTTCCTTAGCTGCTAATTACCTCGGCTTTCAAGGGTATTACAACCCATTTACTGGCGAAGCCCAAGTAAATACCTACTTACCCAACTTTATGATACCCAATATAATGGTACACGAAATGGCTCACCAAATTGGTTACGCCTTTGAGGATGAGGCAAGTTTTGTAGGTTATTTAGCTATGCTAAAAAGTGATAATAATTACTTAAAATATTCCGTTTACTTCGATATGTTTTTATTTGCCTCAGCCGAGTTGTATAATAGAGATTATAAAGCAGTAGATACTTTTGTAAAACAGTTACAACCCATTGCTAAAAAGCATTTGGTGCAATTTCAAACTTATAATAAGCAATACAACACGCCACTTGCCGATGCTAGTAATTGGGTATACAACAGTTATTTACATGCCAACAATATGCCCAATGGTATTAACACTTATAACCAAGTAATTGCTCTTGTAATGGCTTATAATCGTAAAAACAATAACCCTTAATTTACAATATTACATTATGACAAATGCTGCACTTTCCGACCAATTTACCCTACTATCCAAACTAATGGATATACACGGCGAAAATAGTTTTAAAGTAAAAAATTATAGTATTGCTGCATACAATATTGATAAAACAATGTTGCCTTTTGCTAATATGACACAGCAAGAAATATATAATACCAAAGGTATTGGCTCAAGTATTGGTAGCAAAATAGAAGAACTATTAGCCACCCAACAATTAGCAGTATTAGAACAATTAATAGGCAATACACCACTTGGCATATTGGAAATGATGCATATAAAAGGCCTTGGCCCAAAAAAAATTATAACCATCTGGAAAGAACTAGAAATAGAAACTATTGGTGAACTATTATATGCCTGTAACGAGAACCGATTGCTGCTCTACAAAGGGTTTGGAGCAAAAAATCAACAAGCTATTAAAGAGTCTATCGAATTTTATTTGAATGCAAAAGGTAGTTTTTTGTACAGCCAAGTAGTAGCCATTGAACCATTGTTAACTAGCTTCTTAACACAAATTTTTAGCGAAGCTACAATACAAATAACTGGTACTTACTTACGCCAAATAGAAGTAATAGACTTTGTAGAATATGTAGTGCATTACCCTACCGATGTAGTGTTGGCAAAAATGGCTACAATTGAAAACATACAATTACTAAAAAATGAAAATGATATATTGCATTACAAATTAGAAGAAATTCCATTAAAAATATGCATCTATCCTTGCACTGAAATAAGCAGTACTGAGCAACTATTTAATACAAGTGGAGCACCTGAATTTGTAACAGCATTTAAAAACACCTATAAAAATATTGAATACCGAAGTAGCCCAAATAATACTGATACCATTATATTTGAACAAGCTAACCTACAATATGTGCCACCTTACTTACGTGACACTGCCTCAATACTAAACCTTGCACAGCTACATAAAATACCCAAACCCATTACCATAAACGATATAAAGGGTATGGTACACAACCATAGCAACTGGAGTGATGGCACTAATACCATAGCCGAATTGGCTGAAGCCTGTATAGCAAAAGGTTGGGAATACTTGGTAATAAGCGACCACAGCAAATCCGCATACTATGCCAACGGATTAAGTGAACAACGTATAAAAGAACAGCATATAGAAATAGAATTACTCAACAAAAAGTATGCACCGTTCAAAATATTAAAAAGTATAGAATGTGATATACTTAATGATGGCAGTTTGGATTATAGCGATAGCATACTTTCCACCTTTGATATGGTAATAGCAAGTGTACATAGCAACCTCAAAATGAGTGAGGAAAAAGCTATGCAACGGCTACTTGGTGCTATTGAAAACCCCTACACCACTATACTTGGTCACCTTACGGGTAGGCTACTACTAAGCCGACCACCCTACCCCATTAATTACGATGTTATAATAGATGCTTGTGCTAGCAACCATGTAGTAATTGAACTTAATGCACACCCAAGTAGGCTCGATATGGATTGGCGCTATATACAGCAAACCTTAGCACAAGATGTACTTATTAGCATTAACCCCGATGCACATAACATTGAGGGCTTTGGAGTAATAGAAAATGGACTATTAGCTGCACAAAAAGCAATGGTACAACCACACCAAAATTTGAGTAGCTTTAGCCTACGAGACCTCGAAGAGTTTTTGTACGAAACTAAAGAACGAAAATTAGAAATGCTATAATAAAGTATTTTGTCAATTATATTTTTAAGCCTTGGCGGCTAAAAAAATTAAATAAAACTACCTTTACAATAATATAATAATCAACAATGGATTTACAACAATTAATAACCGCAGCTTACAACGACCGTACCTTACTTAAAAACGAATTGTATATACAAGCCGTAAAAGATACTATAGAAAAAATAGATAAAGGCGAATTACGAACCGCCGAACCTACCAATATTGAAACTAGTGAATGGAAAGTAAATGAGTGGGTAAAACAAGCAGTGCTACTCTACTTTGGCATACAGCAAATGCAAACTTGGGAGTTGCCACCATTTGAGTTTTACGATAAAATGTTGCTAAAATCAAACTTTGCACAAATAGGTGTAAGAGCTGTACCACCGGCTACGGCAAGGTATGGTGCTTATATAGCCCGTAATGTAGTGCTAATGCCAAGCTATGTTAATATTGGTGCTTATGTTGATGAAGGTACTATGGTTGATACATGGGCTACAGTAGGCAGTTGTGCCCAAATTGGCAAAAATGTACACCTTAGTGGTGGTGTAGGTATTGGTGGTGTGTTAGAACCCTTACAAGCATCGCCAGTAATAATAGAAGATGGTTGCTTTATAGGTAGCCGTTGTATAGTAGTAGAAGGTGTAAAAGTAGAAAAAGAAGCCGTACTAGGTGCTAACGTTGTGCTTACCCAAAGCACCAAAATAATAGATGTTACAGGCACTACACCAATAGAAATGAAAGGCATAGTACCAGCCCGTAGTGTAGTAATACCTGGCACTTACAATAAAACATTTGCAGCTGGCACTTATGGTGTAGGCTGTGCACTTATAATAGGGCAACGTAAAGCCAGCACAGACCTCAAAACCAGCCTCAACGATGCTTTGAGAGATTTTAATGTGAGTGGTTAATATACATTCCTCGGGCACCAATCGCCATACTTATTGTTAAGTAAAAAGCCCATTACTATTTCATGAGTACCGTTGCTAAATTGATTGAGGCGAGTAGTGGTATAATCATAACTGTAACTTACGTTAAAGGTATTACTTACATTTATACCTGCCATACCCGTAAAGCCATAAGTGGCTCTATAACTTGCACCTAACCATACCAAATCTTGGTATTGTACTTTTACATTTACATCTACTTGGCTAGTAGGTGTGTTGGGTACATACTTATACATTACTGAAGGGGTAACACTTACATCGTCACTGGCTTGTAGCCTGTAACCTGCTGTAGCAAACACATGTGGCTTTACTTTATCACCATAGTTGCCTTGGTTATCGGAGTAGTTGAACTTTTGGGGTAATAGCTGCATTACACTTACACCAGCAAAATAATTGGCATTATACACAAACACACCAAGGTCTAAATCGGGTTTTATATTCTGCAATTGCCCAGTATTATTTCCCAAACTTGGGTCGGCTGGGTTGTTAAATTTTACCGCATCTTTGTCAATACTCACATTTGTAATTCCCACACCTATACCTGCACTAATGGTGGTTTTTGGGCTTATGCCCAAATGATAAGCATAGGTTGCCTTAGCCTTAAAAAAATTAAAAAAACCAGCTTTCATATTTTGTACTGTAAGCCCTACACCATGGTGTGGCTTTGCAGCTTCATAATCTTCCCAATAGTTTTTACCCCTTGGGTTTTCGCCAGGTACTCTAAATGAAGTTGGGGTGGTTTTATAATCCTGCTTACCAATTGGGCCGTGTATAGTTAGGTACTGTGCCCTTGGGCTACCCGTAAAGCCTTGCCATTGGTGGCGGTAGCCAAGCTTAACATCAGTATAATTTTCTATACCACTTAGGGCTGGGTTAAGTACATAGTTATTTACTATATACTGTGTATAGGTTGGGTAGTTTTGAGCAATGTTACTTGTATGTATTAGTATTGCAAGTGCTATAAATATTATCGTTTTCATTTTTATTTCTTTTTTTATATTGCTAAGTTTCGCCAAGGTTTGAAAAGGTTTCGCAGAGTTTCGCCAAGTTTTCGCCAAGTTTCGCAAAGGTTTGCAAAGTTTTCCCTAAGGTTCGCAAAGGTTTCGCCAAGGTTTCGCAAAGGTTTTGCCAAGTTTCGCCAAGTTTCGCCAAGTTTCGCAAAATTATCGCTAAGGTTCGCAAAGGTTCGCAAAGGTTCGCAAAGGTTTTACTGACCAATTCTCAAATTTACTAATTAGCACATCAGCACATTATCGTATTAGCTAATTATCTTATTATCGCATTAGCTAATTATCTTATTATCGTATTAGCTAATTATCTTATTATCGCATTAGCTAATTATCTTATTATCACATTATCAAATTATTTTATTATCAAATTATCAACTACCGCACTATCCCCACATATCCTGTTATTGGGCTTCTACCATTTTTAGGATCTATTATGTAGTAGTACGTACCAATTGGTAAGGGCTTACCGCTAAAGTTACCGTCCCAAGGTTTGGAGTAGCCCGTACTGTTATATATTTTTTGCCCATATATATTAAATACTTCAATGGTACAACCTGGGTAGGTATCCAAAAATTCAATATCCCATTTATCATTAATACCATCGCCATTAGGGCTAAATGCATTTGGTATCCTTGGACCTTTCAACAATTTAACACTTACAAAATCGGTAGCTACACAACCTTTGTCGGAGGTTACTTTGAGGCTATAATTAATATCGGCTAATGCAGTACATGTAGGCTGTGGTATGGTTACACTACTTAAGTAAGTAGCAGGTTGCCATAGGTAGGTTACATTGGGTGTTGTACTATTGCCTAGCAACGTTGTGTTGCCACCTTCAAGTACTGTACGGTCAGGCCCAGCTGTTACATTAGGGGTTGGGTTTACTACTACTGTTTGCGAATCTACATCGCTACAACCATTACTTGCAGTATATGTATAAGTAATTAAGTGGCTACCCACACCAGCTATTACTGGGTTAAATTGTCCACCACTTATACCATTGCCAGTAAATATGCCTACACCCACTATACCTGTTGTTTCTTGTGCTTGGGTTAGTGTTGCCGTCGGTATTTCCAAACAAATATCTGGTATTGCATTAAACGTTACATTTGGGCTACCCAATATAGTTACCGTTTTATTAATTGCATTTACACATATACCACCACTATACGCTACAAACCTTACGGTGTATGTTTTAGTAGCTGGTACACCAAAGTCGGGGTAATCAAAAGTATATAGTTTGCCCGGTGTTGGGCTATCATCTACTGTTTTGGTAAGTGGGTTACCTGCAAAGTCCCAATACACTTCTACTTTAGTAAGGTTACCAAAATCTACCGTACTAGTATTTTGTATAGTTATGGCTTTGTTGCTACAAAGGTTTGCCACATTTTGTACTGCAAAGTTAGCAACTGGTATGCTACCGTTTACGGTAAATGTAGTGTCTTTACGTGTAGTACAGCCTTTATTGCTTGTAACCTCTAGCCACATATTATATACTGCAGCTTGGGTATATTTATGTGTTGGATTTTTTAGGGTACTTGTATTAGGGTTAAGTATGGTAGCATTAGGGTCACCAAAGTTCCATAAGTAGGTGAACTGGCTTTCCGTACCATCTGCTATGGTTGTGGAGTCCAAAAACTGAGCCGTTGGGTCATTCAAACATATTTCGGGCAAATACATTTTAACCACTGGGTTGGCACTTATAGTTACTGGCAATACCTTAGGTGAGTTGGTACAGCTTTTACTTGTAGTTACTGTAAGGCTTACATTGTAAGTACCTGTATTGGTAAATGTATGTGTTTGTGGGTTGCCATTTACTGCTACTACTATTGGTGTACCATCGCCAAAGTCCCAAATCCAACTATTGAGTACACCATCATTAGCTACTGATGTATTGGTAAATGTTATCGTTTTTTCGGCACATTGTGGTGCAGTAAAAGTAAAGTTTGGTGTTGGTAATGCATTTACATAAATATTTTTTGTAGCGGTATCACTTATACAGCCTTGGTCGGTTTTTATGTAATGCCTAATTGTTTTTGTACCACTTGTAGCAAATGTAGCCGCTAATGTATTTGTGCCAAGGGCAAAAGTACCTGTTCCATTATCCCAATAATAGTCAGTTATAGTACCACCATTTCCAGTACTTGTACTGGTAAATGTAATGCTAGTATTTACACATACTTCAGCATTATTGGTAAATGTAGCGGTTGGCCTTGGGCGAATATTGTTAAATACTTTGGTAGTATCATGCACACAACCACTATTGCTTGTAGCTTGTAAGTTTACATTAAATGGCCCAACAGCAGTATAATTATGTACACCATTAGTAGTAGTGGTAGTTGCTGTGGCATCGCCAAAGTTCCAAATATAGGTTACCGTTGGTAACGAACCATTGCTAATGGAAGTAGTGTTATTAAATAATGAAGCACCTACTGGCAAACATACATTACTAGGCAAATCGAAGTTAGTAACAGGCTTTGGATCTACCACAATATTATTACTTGCAGCTATACTAGTACAACCTTTATCAGTTTTTACAGTAAGTTTTATAGTGTATGGTCCAGCATTTGTATATACATGTATTACTGGTGTACCGTTGGTAAATGTTTGTATGGGTGTACCATCGCCAAAGTCCCAAGTCCACTCTACTATAGTGCCGTTATTAGGTACTGATGTACTGGTAAAGGTAATATTTCCTTTTTCGCATTTAGTAGCCGATATGGTAAAACTAGCCGTAGGCAATTGATTTACAAATATTGTTTTACTTGCTGTATCACTTTTGCAACCATTACTTGTAACTATGTAATGCCTTACAGTTTTGTTGCCAATGGTAGTAAAGCTAGTAGTTAAGGTATTGGTGCCAAGGGCAAATGTGCCAGTTCCGTTATCCCAATAATATTGAGTAATAGTACCATTAAGCGGATTACTTGTACTGGTAAATGTAATATTATCGTTAAGGCATACCTCAGCATTACCACTAATACTAGCCGTAGGTTGGGCATATATATTACTAACTATTTGTGTGCTATCGTCGGTACAACCAATGGCACTTTTTGCTGTAAGCTTAACAGTATAAGGCCCTGTACCTGCATAATTGTGGCTTGGGCTAGTAGCTGTACTTGTAGCTGTTGCATCGCCAAAATCCCATAAATAAGTAACTGTAGCTATAGTACCATCGCTTATAGTAGTGTTATTGGTAAACTGTGCAAAACCACTAGGCAAACATATACCACCCGGTGGTATAAAACTAGCTAACGGACTTGCAGTAATGGTAATAGGCAATTTGAAAGTATCGGCTACACAACCTTTGTCGGTGGTTACTACCAACTTAACATCAAATGTACCAGTGTTGGCATATACATGTATTTGAGGGTTGCCATTAGTAGCATTTACTATTGGCGTTGCATCGCCAAAATCCCAACTCCAGTTAGTTATTACCCCATTGGTACTAGTACTGTTGTTGGTAAATGTAATGGGTGCATTAGTACACCTGCCAAGGTTAGCATAGCTAAAGTTGGCAACTGGGTTGGCATTTACAAATATGGTGTTAGTGCTTGTATCACTCAAACAGCCTTGGTCAGTTTTTATATAATGCCTTATAGTTTTAATACCAGTAGTAGCAAATGTTGTAGTTAAGGTATTTGTGCCTATGGCAAATATACCGGTTCCATTATCCCAATAATAGTCATTAATAGTACCGCCATTTCCAGTACTTGTACTGGTAAATGTAATGGGTTTGTTTATACATACTTCGGCATTGTTGGTAAAAGTTGCTGTTGGCCTTGGTCGTATATTGTTAAAAATAAGACTTGATGTAGCTGTACAACCTCCTACACCTGTACCCGTAAGTGTTACTGTAAATGGCCCTACACTTGAGTAAGTATTAGTACCGTTATAAGTAGTAGCATTGGCCGAACCATCGCCAAAATTCCAACTATAAGTGTTGGTTACCAAACTTGTATTAGTAAATGTAGCAACAGCATTGGGCAAACAAACATTTGCTGGTAATGTAAACGAAACAGCAGGTGGATTGCTTATAATAATGGTAAATGGTACACTTGCACCTTTGCAACCAACACCATTAGTTATTACAGTTAAGTTAACCGTGTAAGTGCCTGCAGCTATATAAGTATGTGGTATATCGTTACCATTAAGTATAGTGTCGGTTGGCGAACCATCGCCCCAGTTCCAAGCCCACTTTACTATATAAGCACTGTCCGATGTGCCAGTACCGTTACAGTTGCCACCTGCTCCAGTAATTGTGGTAGTGCTACGGAACATTACAGCAGTATTAGCACAAGTAGGAGCAGCAGCATTGGGCAAACTAATAGTAGTAGTTGGTGCATTGGTAATGCCTACCACTTTGGTAAGTGTATCGCTAAGGCAACCTACATCGGTTATCATTTGTAATTTTACTGGGTAGCAGCCACCAACACCAAATAATTTTTTAGGAGTTTTTATACTATCAACACTATTATCGCTATATATCCAACGCCATTTGTACACTGGTCGTCCACCTGTAATAGTAGAATTTTCTTGAAAATATACGGTATCACTTGCACAGCCAGTATGTGTCCAAGTAAAGTCAGCAACAGGAGGATCAAAAACATTAAGTTCATAATCAATTTCTTGTAATCCGCTACAACCTTCGGATGTTGGGTTATTAACCCTTATAGTAATAGGGTAAGCACCTGCTGTGGGAACTGAATATAAATTAGGATTTTTATACTTATAAATCCATTTGCCACTTACTAATGTAGAATCTACAAATATGGTAGCTGGTGTATTATTAGTGTAGTTAGTAAATGGTGGATTGGGTAAACCTGAGCCAGTAAAATCCCAAGTGATTGATAATGGCTTATAAGGCAACCTTTGAAAAAGATTGAAAGGACTGTTTTTACATGCTGCAGCAAATGTAATAGTACTATCAGCCAAATTGTTACTTACTGTAGCATATTGTGTAAAATCTTTAACGTTAGTACCAGCATTATACCCATAGCTTTCGGCACTACCATAGCCATATACAATGGCATTAAAGCCCGAATCAGCCTCTAGTAAATGTTGTACACCACCTGACAAGTTTTGTTGTAAATAACTATAAGTAGGATCTTGTGGGTGTAGTAAAAAACTACTAGCATAGTTAACATTATCAATTTTAAATGTATTAATAACAGCAGTTTTAATAACTACATTTACATAGTGTTGATTAGTATTAATTGCAGCATTAGGTGTGGTATATAAATTTACTTTTGAAATATTCTGTTCCACTGGGCTTAAATAAATAACTTCTGGGTCGCCCAAACCTTCTGTATTTCCAACAGAAGCACCAAATGGAGTATTGGTACACCTGTTACGTGTAGTAATGTATTGTGCTACTGTAATTGCTTTATCACTTTCAATTAACCCAAGGTCATTTACTTGCCCTACCTGATAATAAAAGTTGTTAATTAATCCGCCCAATACTACTCCATTTCGCTTTACAATTGCCGATGGGTCACTCACACAAATTCTATAAAAATTATAAGGCATTTGAACTGTTGGAACTGTTAAAAACCGCTTACCCCAAGCTTCTTTAGGGAATGCCTGTACTATGTAATTATCTGCTGAGCCACTACTACCACTACAGTTAACATTTAATTTACCGCTACCTGAGAAAACAGCAATTTTTTTACATCCTGTTGCTGCTGTACTAATGCTTTTAATTTTGCTACCGGTAAGGTCAACACCGCTTTGCCCTGCTAACTGCCCCAAAGCATTATATACTTGCCCCTGTTGCAAATTATAAGTGTAGGTAGTGCCTGCCGTCATTGATTGGGTATTGGCAGTAGGGGTTACTTCTATTACGGTAGTACCTGTATCAACAGCTACCACAAAAAAGTAAGGATAGGAATTATTTTCGTTGGAGGTTTGTGTAAAGTTAATAGAGTAATACTCTTTGCCCAACACATTTTCGGGGAATAAAAGTGTAGCACCCGATATAGAACCATTGTAAATATGGGTATAAGCCACTACATTTTTGTTGGCTGTTACATGTATGCCTTTATCAGAAATACCTTCGGTGCCTAACCGTGCATCTTGTACACCCGTTTTAGGTATAGCTGGTGTAGTAAATACTGTGTTAGCTGGTATATTATAAGTTTGGGTATAACCTAATAAGGGTATAGCAACGGTAACAGTAGTGGCTTGGTCGGTAGCAATGTATAATACCATACTTTGTGTACCACCCGAAGCATTAACAGCACCAGCACCTGTGTACATACTAACGTGGCTGCCATAACCTAACCAAAAATCTTTTCCTTTATTTGAAAAATCTTGTGCAGTTAATTGAATACCGATACAAAATAATACGACCAAAGAGTATAGTTTACGCATAATTACGATTTAGAGTAGATGTAACAATTACGCAATATAAATAAAATAGTTGGGTTGTAAAAACCAATATTATAATTGGTATTACATTATATAAATATTTAGACTACAATAATTTTCAAGTTTTTAAAAGTATGACCTTTCAAATAATTAAAAGTTTAATATTATACTGTAACTATTTATTGCATTATTTGTGAGGTAAGCCCATTATACCTTTTCATAACGGCTACTTTTTTGTTTTCAAAGTAGTCGAGTGTCATATTAACGGAGCTTAGCATTACAGGCTGTATGTTGTAGCTGTAAAGGGTTGTATATGCCTTATCGGCAAAATTGCTAGTTATGTTTTTGCCAAACTTTAATAACAGTTTGGTAAATTTATAAGTATTTTCATAACCTCTATATAAGTTATCGCCGCCAGAAGTTCCGTATTTGTATTTGTAACCATTTGCCAATTTATTGGCTATAGTATTACTTGGCTTTAGCATAGCTGTGCTATAATAAAAGTGGATATCCTTATACTCTTTTTTCAAAAACTCGGAGGCATCGTCCCAAGTGGGTAAGCCTAATAGGTTTACTTGCTCTTGTTGGTTATAAGCTATTACAGTTTGGGCTACTTGCTTTGCAAAAGCCACATCGGCACTTGCTATTATAATGGAGGTAAGTACGGTAGAATCCAAACATTGAGCTATACTTTCGGTTGTAGCATTAGCCCCAACATTAATATAGGTAATGCCTAGTGATGAGCCATTACTGTTTTTTTCAAAAGCTTTGTAATAACTTACTATACGGTCTTCTTGTTTGCCCTCTTTGCTTAATACTACTATTCGTTGGTCTTTAAATTTGGTTTGTACTAAGCTATGTATAGCTTCGCAGTTAGTTTTTAAAGTACTATTGAGTAGCAAAAAATTGGGGTTATTATTAATACCTACATCATTAGGGAAAGTGGCTGATATAAAGGGTATATTTTTTTTAGCTGCAAAGTCGGCAAGTAATTTTACATCCATACCCATAACGGCGCCCATTATTAAATCCATATTATTAAGGTCGCCATTAGCAATAAGGCTATTAATAGTTTTGGTAGCAGATTTGGAGTCGAATATAAAAAAGTTGATACCTTGGTTTTCTTTTATAAGGCTGTCAATAGCTATGGTAGCTCCATACAAATACTCAACACCACTAATGGCATAGCTAGGTATAAGTTTACCATACTTATAACTACCAACTGTAGTAAAGGTAGAGTCAAGGTATAATGGGGTAAATATAGCAATGTTCGGTATTTTTTTTACCAAAGTATCTTGTGCTATCATTTTTTGCGAAGCAAAAAACATAAAAACTAAAACTATGTATATATTTCTCATAACAATTTTTCATTTAATTAATAATGAATAGTTAATAATTAATAATTCGTTAACTTCTAACTTCCCACTTCTAACTTAATTTCTTAATTCCTTAATTAGCACATCAGCACATTATCAAATTATCAAATTATCAAATTATCTTACTATCTTATTATCAAATTATCCTATTATCAAATTATCAAATTATCAATTTACTCCCATTCAATAGTTGCTGGTGGTTTGCTACTTATATCGTACACTACTCTATTAATACCTTTTACGTTATTTATAATTTCGTTACTCATTTTACCTAAAAACTCAAATGGTAGGTGAGCCCAATCGGCCGTCATACCATCTACCGAGGTTACTGCCCTAAGTGCCAAAGTGTATTCGTAAGTACGTTCATCGCCCATTACACCTACACTTTTAACGGGTAACAACATGGCTCCTGCTTGCCATACTTTGTGGTACAAATCTTCACTTTTTAAGCCGTTAATAAATATACTATCAGCCTCTTGCAATAACCGTACCTTTTCTTCATCTATTTCGCCTAATATTCTTATACCTAAGCCTGGCCCTGGAAAAGGGTGGCGACCAATTAATGTATTGCTAATACCAAGTTGTAACCCTACACGCCTTACATCGTCTTTAAATAGTAGCCTAAGAGGCTCAACTAGTTGCAAGTTCATTTCTTTTGGCAAACCGCCAACATTATGATGGCTCTTTATAGTAACCGAAGGACCATGAACGGCAGCACTTTCAATAACATCGGGGTATATGGTGCCTTGCCCCAAAAAACTTATATCGGTTAGTAGTTTTGCTTCTTCGTCAAATACTTCAATAAAAGTATGACCAATAGCTTTTCGTTTAGCTTCGGGGTCGCTGATTCCGTTAAGTGCAGCGTAAAATTTTGCTTTAGCATTTACACCTTTTATATTTAAACCTAAATGCTTGTAAGTATCCAATACTTGCTCAAATTCATTTTTGCGAAGCAACCCATTATCAACAAATATGCAATACAAATTAGCTCCAATTGCTTGGTGAATTAGCACCGCAGCCACTGTACTATCTACACCGCCACTTATGGCCATTACTACCCTTTTGCTACCTATTTGTGTTTGCAAATTAGCGATACATTCCGTTATAAAATGGTTGGGTGTAAAGTTGCCTACACAACCACATACATTAATTAAAAAATTGTTAATTATTTGTTTACCTTGAGTGCTATGGTACACCTCGGGGTGAAATTGTAACCCGTAAAATGGAAAGGGCAAATTATTATCTTTTTTGAAAGCGGCTACTGGTATGCTTTCGGTAATAGCTATAGTTGTGTACCCTTCGGGTAAATGCTTTATGCTATCACCATGGCTCATCCATATTTGCGAAGCAGCATCAACACCTTTAAAAATAATATCGGTTTGTTGTAGCTGCAAATTGGCTCGTCCGTATTCACGTTTATTACTTTTTGCCACCTCACCACCCAATAGCTTTGCAGTTAGCTGTGCCCCGTAGCAAATACCCAATACTGGATACAAAGCATTAATGGCAGCAACATCTACCACAGGAGCATCATTATCATTAACCGAAAAAGGAGAACCCGATAATACAATGCCTTTAATATTACTATCGTTAATAATTGGTTTATGGTAAGGTTGTATTTCGCAATATACATTGGCTTCTCTTATACACCTAGCTATAAGTTGGGTGTATTGGCTACCAAAATCGAGTATTACAATTTTTTCTGTCATTGGCTGCAAATGTACTATTTATTTGAAATGTAAAACAGTAAAACTGTGAAAGGATGGGAGTTGATAAATCAATAAAAATTACTCCATTTTTTTAGCATAAAATAAAAAGTAAACTTATAAAAAATAATAACCAACTATAATTTAACTTTGTACACTAAATATATACAATGCGAAACTTTGAAATTTTATGCTTTTTAATATTATTGTTAAGTAGCTGTACCGCCGATAAAAACGATGATGTTGTAAACACCCTACCCAAAAATGGAACTATAGAAACTAGTGTAAAAGTAACCCATTACAATGATAGCACGGACTTACTAATAACCACACATACAGTGCATAAAAGCATAACAGATAGTGCTACACTAAGCAAAACTGATACCATAGCAACATTGGGTAATACCACTATAAAAGATGAAAACGGTAACGATAAAATTGTAAAGAAAGATTACGACATTTATATAACTGTACAATAAAAATGAAAAAATCGAAAGCAATAAAACTAGTATTAATAACAGCTACATTGGCTAGTTGTGCTACCAAAAAAAAAGAAGATTGGAATAGCAAACAAGGTAGCAAAACATACGTACGTGGCGACAGCACAGCACCTTACAGCCGAACACACCTTGCAGGTGCAGGGCTTTGGCTTTATGCTTTTCGCCCATTTTATGGGTACAACAATGGTATATTTGGCCGAAGTGGTTTTCATAGCAACGGCATAAGTGATAGGAGCAACTTTGGTAACAATAGCAGCAAATCAAGTACTTACCGTGGTGGCTTTGGGCGGAGTGCAAGGAGTAGTGGAGGGTAATTAATAATTTGATAATATGATAATGTGATAATGTGATAAAAAAGTCAAAGGAGTCAAGTGTGTCAAATGTTTCTGCTCACCCTCTCCTTTGGATGTGAGAATCTGTTACTTGTTTTTAAAGTAGTAAGTTGGGGGTTAGGTTTAAGAGAGTTCATAATTCAAATAGTCAAATCAAAAATGTTTCAATTGCCAATTTTTAATTTTTAATTTTTAATTTTTAATTTTTAATTTTTAATTTTTTTTTAATCCTAAATTATAAAAAACAGTGCAACGTATAAAAATAACACCCCGAAATAACTGGCAAATTGCTGTAGAGAATTTGGGCTTTGGTTTTCATAGCACTGATGTGCCTTATTGGGATGAAACGGCTTACTACAGCCTTGAAAGCTACGAAATAGATGACCTGGAAAAAGCCACAGCCGAACTGTATGAAATGTGTATTGCAGCCGTGCAGCATGTAATTGATTATAAAAAATACGACTTATTTAAAATACCTAAATGGATAATACCTTACTTAGAAGATAGTTGGAACAATGATGAACCGGCCCTATATGGTCGTATGGATTTGTGTTACAAAAATGGTGAAATAAAATTATTAGAATTTAATGCCGATACACCAACAAGTTTATTTGAAGCAGCAATTGTACAATGGTTTTGGTTACAAGATTATGATAAAACCAAAGACCAATACAATAGCCTACACGAAAAACTAATTGCCTATTGGAAATACCTAGCACCCTACCTTAATGAAGGTACGTTGCATTTTACTTGTGTAAAAGAAAGCCTAGAAGACCTCACCAATACAGAGTACATACGTGACTGTGCCATACAAGCAGGGTTAGCAACTAAGCTAGTATTTATAGACGATATAGGCGCTAACGATGCCCAAAAAAGCTTTGTAGATATGGAAGAAGAACCCATAAAAAATATATTTAAACTGTACCCTTGGGAGTGGCTATTGCAAGAAGAATTTGGACAAATGCTTATAGACGATGCACAAAAATGTAAGTGGATAGAACCTGCTTGGAAAATGATACTGAGCAATAAAGCTATACTGCCAATACTATGGCAATTGTACCCTAACCATAAGTACTTATTAAAAGCACAATTTACTGCTGATGGCATGACTAATTATGTAAAAAAACCACTACTGAGTAGAGAAGGTGCAAATATTAGCCTAGTAGAAAATGGTAAACTTACAACCGAAACAAATGGCGATTACGGTGCAGAAGGTTATGTATTTCAAGAATTGTGTACCCTACCAAATTATAACAATAACTACCCAGTAATTGGTAGTTGGATAGTAGGGCAACAGCCTGCTGGTATAGGTATTAGAGAAGCCGATGGATTAATTACAAATAATACGAGTAGGTTTGTACCGCATTGTATAAATTAATTTATTTTTGTAAAATAATTACATCATTTGCAACCAACAGCCCTATTACTTACACCACCTTTTACACAGCTTAATACACCCTACCCTGCTACTTGTTATTTAAAAGGGTTTTTAAATACAAAGGGCATTAGTAGCTACCAAGCCGATTTGGGAATAGAAGTTACACTAGCATTATTTAGCAAAATTGGTTTGCAAAAAATTTTTGCTTTAGCTAATAAAAAATTTATAACAGGCAATTCAAATTTGGAAAGAATTTTTGCTTTGCAAAATGATTATGTAAATACAGTTGAGGCTGTTATACTTTTTTTGCAGGGGCAAAATGCCACACTAGCCAATACTATAAGTCAGCGAAACTTTTTGCCCGAAGCTAACCGATTTGCACAGCTTAACTATATGGAACAAAGCTTTGGTACATTAGGCTTACTCGATAAAGCCAAACACTTAGCCACTCTATATTTAGAAGATATTTCGGACTTTATAAAAGCAACGGTAGATGAGCATTTTGGCTTTAGCCGATATGCCGAAAGGCTTGGCAGAAGTGCCAATAGCTTTAACGAAATGTATAACGAATTACAAAAAGACTGTACGTTTATAGATGAGTTATTACTTACCAATTTAAAATCGAAAGTTGCTATAATGCAACCAAAATTAGTATGTATTTCTGTTCCGTTTCCTGGTAATTTGTATAGTGCATTACGTTGTGGACAGTGGATTAAAAAAAACTATGCTAACATTAAAGTAGCTATGGGTGGTGGTTTTCCTAATACCGAATTAAGGAGTTTGAATGAAGAGAAGGTATTTGAATTTGTAGATTATATAACCTTAGATGATGGTGAAATGCCCATTGAATTTTTGATAGAACATATAAATGGTGATAGAAAAATTAGTGACCTAAAAAGAACATTTGCATTGGTAAATAATACCGTTACTTACATTAATAATACTACATGTACCGATTATAAACAACACGAATTAGGCACACCCGATTATAGTGATTTGCTATTGGATAAATATATATCGGCTATAGAAGTAGTAAACCCTATGCACAAATTGTGGAGTGATGGCCGTTGGAATAAACTTACCATGGCACATGGTTGCTACTGGGGTAAGTGTACATTTTGCGACACCACACTGCCCTACATTGCCGACTATGAGCCTATTGCAGCTAACTTAATAGTAGATAGAATTGAAACAATAATAGCACAAACCGGTACTAACGGATTTCATTTTGTAGATGAAGCTGCACCACCATCGCTAATGAAAAATGTAGCTATTGAAATAATAAAAAGAAAATTGGTGGTAAGTTGGTGGACGAATATAAGGTTTGAAAAAAACTTTACACAAGACCTTTGTTACCTACTTGCAGCAAGTGGTTGCATAGCTGTAAGTGGTGGGTTAGAAGTGGCAAGTGACAGACTACTCCACCTCATTGATAAAGGTATTACGGTAAAGCAAGTAGCACAAGTAACCCAACATTTTACCAAAGCCGGAATAATGGTACATGCCTACTTAATGTATGGTTTCCCTACACAAACGGAGCAAGAAACGGTAGATAGTTTGGAAATGGTAAGGCAGTTATTTGAAGCTAATACCATACAAAGCGGTTTTTGGCATCAGTTTGCAATGACAAGCCATAGCCCTGTGGGCCAACATCCTAGCAAATTTAATGTAGTGGCTAACAAAGCAATAATACAATTTGCCGATAATGATGTACCCCACCACGACCCTACAGGTACTCACCACGAATTATTTAGCTTTGGCTTAAAAAAATCGTTGCTTAATTATATGCACCAAACACACTTGGATAAGCCACTACAATATTGGTTTGACCAAAAAATACCTAAAACCACCATTGAAAATAATTATATACAAACTTGTATAACCCATAAAGAATTTGCAACTGCCCAACCAACTGCAAAAGTAATATGGCTTGGCAATACTCCAAGTACAAAAGCATTTACCCAAACAAAAAAAGGAATGCAACGTGAAATGTTAGCCATAACATTTGAAACAAAAAAACAAACCTTAACCATTAATGTAACAAAAGCAGAAGGCGATTGGTTGGTAAAAATATTAACTACAATACAAATAAATAATGCCGTAACCCTTACCTACAAACAATTACAGGATGATTATGAAACCACTGGGTTAGCAAACTTTGAACTATTTTGGGATAACAAACCCATAAACAAACTTAATGAAATTGGTTTGCTAGTTGTGTAATCTTTATTTATTGAGGAAAATCAGTAACAGGTTTTACCCTTTGTGGTGTGGTGGTTATGCTACCCAAAAAAGCAATTACTTGATTCACTTCCAAATCAGTTAAGTTTAATTTTTGTAATAGTGGCGATGTTTTTGGCATAAGTGAATCTCTATCATTTTTATACCGTTTTGGAATTGGTGCAGGGTTGCCAAGGTTATAGAATTGTACTACATCTTTCAAACTAGGAAAATTACCGTGGTGCATCCAAGGGCCAGTATTAGCGGTTTCTCTTAAGCTCTGAGTTCTAAATTTGCCTACATCTTCAAGTTTTTTTGTAACGTTATAAAAACCCAAATCTTCGTTATCACTAGCAAATAAAGTTTGTCCATCGTTGTGCATTTGGTTGTCGCTGAATAGCCCACTGTTGTGGCAATTGATGCACCTTGCTTTGGTTCTAAATAAATGTAAACCCATTACTTCATCGTTAGTTAAAGCATCTTTTTTACCATTAATAAAATTATCGAACCTCGACTTTGGACTTACTATTGTTCTTTCAAAAGTTGCTATGGCTTTAAATATTTTATCGTTCGTAATTTCATTTGTACCATAAGCTTTTATAAATAGTGGATAGTAACCTTTGAACTTATTTATTTTTTTGGCTAAACTTGTTAATGGTTGTGCCATTTCCAATGCATCGGCAGTAGGAAAGTTTGCTTGGTGTTCAATTGAAAAAGCCCTTGCATCCCAAAATAAATTATTGTAATAACCAATGTTAAAAAGGCTCATTGCATTACGAGTACCCGTTTGCCTGTTATGCCCAAATGCTACCCGTTTACCATCGCCCCAACCCAAGTAGCTATCGTGGCAACTTGCACAGGCAATTTGTTGGCTAAGGCTAAGCCTTGGATCAAAAAAAAGTACCTTACCCAATTCCTTTTTTGCATCGCTGTAAAGGTTATCAGCAGGGAATTTCATAGAGTCGAGGTTGCCAATATCTTTAAACGTAGGTCGTACACTTTCGTCAATATTAGGTGTTGGCCATTTTAACTTATCGCCACTACTATATATTGCCCTCAACTCCTCAACGTTAGGTTCGGTATGCTTATTAGTAAATGCAATATTTGTAATGGCTACAAATGTTATAAAAATAGAAACTAGGGCAAATGATTTTTTGAACATAAAATAAAATTAATTAATTAAGGTGTAAATCTATACTTTCGTTTAAGGTTGGTATTACCACCTATTTCACTTTCGTTAAAGTATATATCAATTTCAAATGTTTTTGTAATTTCATTGTACCGTCCACCAGTGCCGCTTATATCCAAATAAAAAACTGTTTTGTTAGTTCGGGTACATTTAACCCGTTGTGGTATTACATTTACTGTACCCTCAATTGAACTTGTAGCATCGGGTATAAACTCAAAACATTTGGATATTTGCAAGTTATAAAAACCAGAATCACTAGTAAATGTTTGATTGGCATATATGGTTCTTATACCCAAAGCATTAGTGCCTTTTCCTATATTGTAGGGGTTATAAAAACCCAATTTGTTAGGATCATCATCACTTGTAAAAGCAAAGCCTATAAAGGGTTTCCAAGTATTGGTACTATCAATATAATACTGCCCATTTGGTGCATAAAATGGCTCTTGCTTTGCCCATATACCTGCTAATGGTTTTTTACGATAAGTAGGTTCAGCATCAAACGATTTTTTGCATGCAGTAATAGTAACAACCGTAAATAATAATAAAATAATGTTACGCATATAGGTATGATTTATTTTTTATAAAAATTTAATTATTAGGTATGGGTACTACAAATAAAGGTGAAGGATAAGTAAAATTGCAGTTTATTGAGGCTTGACAATCCACCCTTACCAAATTTTGCTTTCGCCTTGCTATATCAAAAAACAGGTGTCCTTCAAAGCATAGTTCCTTACGTCGCTCTTTCAATATTTCGTCAATTACTACACTTGCTGTGCCACTTGCAAATGTTGGGGCTGCTGGCCAACCTCGTTTTTTTATTACATTCAAGTCGGCTAAGGCTGCTGTTAAGTTACCCGTTTCGGCAAGTGCTTCAGCTCGGCTAAGCAGTAGTTCACTTATTCTTATTACCCTAATATTATTGGCACTATCCCTTATACCATTATACTTTTTACTAAAGCTATAAGGCATTGCATTAATAGTATAAGCATTATACATTGTGGCTTTTCCTCGTACATCGGCAGCATCGTACAAACTGAGCAAATCGTTTGTGGTAGCATATTGTACGGTTGTGGCCAATATATTATAATAGTCGCCATAACTACCACCAATTCTGTCGCCATAGGCTAATTCAAATATCGATTCCGATAATAAAGTTTTGCCACGCCAAGCATTTACATAACCTGCATTACTTATTAAAGGGTAGGTTGGTGTTATTAATGCATTGGCTAAACTAATTACTTTTGCCCAATCTTTATTATACAACGCTACTCTACTTTGTATTGCTTTTGCAGCATCGGCACTAAGGTAAGTTTTGGTAGCACCCGTTGGGTAAATGTTTACGCTATTATTGTATAAGGCAATGGCACTATCCAAATCATTATTAATAAAGGCATACACTTGTGCTACTGTACTTGGGTTATTTATAACGGTAATACCATTATCATTTTTATCTTTAAGGGTAATGCCACTATGTGTTGCATTAGTACTAAAATCGGGCATTTGGGCAAATACTTTTACCAAATCAAAATGCACCAAAGCCCTTATAGTACGGGCATCAGCTAACATTCTATTTTTTTGAAAAATGTTAGCATCGGTGGCATTATTTATATTTTCCAATACGGCATTACACCTATAAATTGTATTATAAGCCAGCTCAAAAAAACTACGCATTTCATTTGTAACTGCATCATTATTGGCATTATAAGTTTGCCAAAGTGTTTGGTTAGTGGCTCGGGAGTATTTAATATTACCACCCATCAAATCGGCATATACCAATACATCTCGCATATAATAATTGGTACTTTTTAAGTTATCATAACAGCCTACTAGTGTAGTTCTTGCTCCTTCAAAATCTTTAAATATATCGGTTATGGACAGTCGATTACTTGGCTGTTGCTCCAAAAATTTTTTGCATGATGTTGTACTTACCACCACCACAAGTATTAATAATATTATTTTACAAAATCTCATTTTATTGTTTTTTATTCTTTTTTAAAAACTAATTCGTACACCACCTGTGTAGCTTTGTGCTTCGGGGAAGTTGAACTTATATTCTGCTAAGCCATTTCGCCCTTGTGGCGATTTACTTTTGTACCAGTATGCTATATTGGTAGCATTGGCAAATACATTTACCCTTAACCCTTTTATATACTTTGTTAGCTTTTTGGGCAGTGCATAACCCAAGGTAATGTTGCTCAACTTAAGGTAGGTATCTTCATACAAATACCTTGATGAGTTGGTTACAAACCTTGTGGTACGGCTTAGTTTGGGTATATTAGTTACATCGCCAGGCCTTTGCCAACGGTCGAGTAAGTTAACGGATTGGTTTCGGTTATCGAGGTTGCGGCCGTTCCATTCGTTACGGTAATTTATAAGTTTGTAACCACCCAAATTATAAATTACATTTACCGTTAGGTTAAAACTTTTATAAGTAAAGTTATTAATAAAACCACCTTGTACTTTGGGCAATCTATCGCCGAGGTTTGTAGCATTTTTTATACTAATATCGAGGCTTGTTATGGGTACTATATTTTTATTTTTATCGTAAAATAATTCAACACCAGTAGCAGGATCTACACCTGCAAATTGAAAACCCCATATAGCCGAAGTGCTAGCACCAGCCTTTACGGCAGTAGCATTTTCGTTGGTGGAGTATATGCTGCTATTATCATTTACACGGAGTATTATATTTTTATTAAAGCCCATATTAAGTGTGGTACTCCACGTAAGGTTTTTATTAATATTGAGTGTTGTAATGCCTATATCAACACCTGTATTACTCATATCGGCAACATTGGTAAGGCGGTTGCTAAAGCCGCTTTGTGGGTCTATATCTATTAACGATATGGCATCTTTTGTTATGTTTCTGTAGTAGTCAACTGTTGCTGTTACAAATTTGAACAACCCAATATCCACACCAATATTTAGTTTGTTATTTTTTTCCCAACTAAGGTTGGGGTTAGGCTTACTATCGGGTGAGGAACTAGCCAAACCATTATAACCACCTGAGTTAAAACTGTACAAACCTCTTGCCTCATAACTACCAATACGGCTATTGCCTGTACTACCATAACTAGCTCTTATTTTCAATGCATCGAGCCATTTTATTTTTTCAATTATTTTTTCTTTATGTAAGTTCCAACCAAGGCCAAAGGCACTGTTAATGGTACTATTAACATCAGTACCAAATATTGAAGCAGCATCATACCGAGCACTTACGTTAAAAAAATATTTATCATTTACATTATATTGTGCCTGTCCGTAATAGGCAATTGCGGTACTTTTTTGTTTGCTACTAGCCGATGATTGACTAGCAGCATTACTTAACTCATTAAGCCTATAAAAACTAAAATTAGACCCTTCGCCTCTTAGTAATTTTGTGTATTCACTTCTAATTTCCATACCTGCTGTTAGGTCTATTTGTTGGTTACCTTTAAGCTTTGGCGACCAGTTAACTTGGTTAAAATTTATCCAGTTAAAGTTCATTCTGTCATATATTTGAGCAAAGCCATTTTTGGTACGTCCTGTAGCATTTTTGGGTGAGTCAAATAGGTTTAATTTATTAAATACAACATCGGTACCAAGGTTGGTAGTAAGGGTTATATTGTTTAATAATTTGTAAGCAAAGCTAACATTACCATTTAATGCTCCACCTTCGTGGTAGGCAGTGTTTTGGGCAAGTACAGCCAATGGGTTGGGTACACCTAACCTGCTAGGTTCGTAGTAGCTACCATCAAAGTCGTAAGCAGGTACATTGGGTATTAGCGGTACTATATCATAATTATTTAAGGCATTTTTTTTAGTAATTGATGGTGCAATGCTAATCCCCATTTTTAGTTTGGGGCTTAGTTGATTGTCAACCCTTAGCCTAAATAATATTTTTTCGTAATCATTCCCTTTTTGAATACTTTCTGTTTTTAGGTACGAGGTGGAAAAACGATAAGTTAAGTTTTCGCTACCGCCACTCATATCCAAATCAATATTATTAAAACTACCTCGTTGATTTATAAGCCCAAACCAATCGGTATTAATATCACTCGGCCCAGCCAATAACTCAGCTGCTGCAGGGTCTCTACCTTCATTTATATACAGTTCTTTTAGTAGCTTTTGGTACTCCGTTCCTGTTAACCATTTTAACCTATTTATGGGTGTATTAATACCACTTGAGTAGCCAATATTTATTTTTGTTTTGCCCGCTCTACCTTTTTTGGTAGTTATTATAACCACACCATTACCAGCATTAGAGCCATATATACTAGCTGCTGCAGCATCTTTAAGTACTGCTATACTCTCAATATCATCGGGGTTAATGTTGGCTAATGGGTTAAGCAATTGCTCATTATTTAAAAATGCAATTGGCTCATCGCCACGTCGTTGCTCAATTATAGGTACACCATCAATTACAAATAAAGGTTGCGATGAGGTAGTTAATGCCGTTCGGTTACTGGTAAATACTGGACTTAAAGCACTTTGCCCACGTATATTTATTTTTACAGGTGTACCTAATTCTGTATTGCCTTCTACTTGTACACCGGCTACTAAACCTTCCAACATTTTATCGAATGATTCTATAGGTCTATCCGTTTGTAACTGTTTGGCACTAAGGGTTGCAATACTACCTACTACTTCTTCTTTTCGCCTTTTGGTGTAGCTACTTGTTACTATTACCTCATCGTTATTATATATTTTTGGTAGTTTTATGTACAGTTCTTTTCTACTATTTATTTTTATTTGTAGGGGTTTATAATTTTTATAAGCAATGCTTATAATACCTTTTTGGTATAGGCTGTCGGGTATTGTTAGGGTAAAAATGCCTTTGTCGTTAGTATTGCTTGTAATAGTTGTTCCTTTTAGTTTTATGGAGGCATTTGCAATGGCTATATTATCATCTAAGGATTGTACCTCGCCTATTATAACCTTAGTTGATTGTGCATTACCCATACAAATGCAGCTAAGGGTTATACAATAAATTAATATTTTTTTCATTATAAGTAAATATAAGAGATTATAAGTTGTAAATTTACACCTTAAACAATGTAACAAAAAATAAAAAAATGAGAAAAATTTTTACCCTAACATTTGTATTATTTACCCTAAATAAAATAAATGCACAATGGAATATAGACCCTACGGTAAATAACTTGGTAACCAACACTAGTAGTACCACTACCAAAAATGGACAAGTAGCAGCCTTAGATGCTAGTGATAATATGTTTGTAGCTTGGGAAGATAGTAGGAACAATGCTACTACTGGTACTGACATTTATTTGCAAAAATTAGATGAAGGTGGCAATAAAATATTTGCCAACGATATATTGGTATGTAATGCCGTAAACGGCCAATCTAATGTGAATATACAAGCTGACGGCAGTGGAGGTGTAATTATAATATGGCAAGATAATAGAATAAACACAGCAAGTGGTGATATATATATGCAAAGGTTTGATGCCAATGGTGTGCCACAATGGACTGCAAACGGACTAGGAGCAATAACCAATACGGAGAACCAAATAGTACCTACAAACATACGGTTAAATGCCACAGAATTTGCCATAGTATGGCGAGAAAATAGAACAGTAAGTACAACAGGTATTGACTTGTACGCCAACAAATTTTTGCTAAGTGATGGTAGTAAACAATGGGCTACTGATTTGCCTATAGTAGTACAAAATAATACACAACAACAGCAACAATTAATAACAGATGGTACGGGTGGTTTTTATTGTGTATGGAACGATCCTCGTACGGCCACCACATCGTCAGATATATATGGCATACGTGTAAATAATGATGGTACACTAGCAACAGGTTGGAATGTTGATGGCAATGAAATTGCAAATATTACAGGTGCATTTAACTTACTTAACCCACAATTAGTTACCGATAATGCAGGAGGGTTTATAACCACTTGGACCGATAATAGAGCAGGAACTACCGATGTGAATATATATGGACAACGATTAAATGCAAGTGGTGTAGTACAATGGGCTGCAAATGGTGTGGCTTTATGTACAGCCGTTGGTAACCAAACCACTCCTTTTTTGGTAACAGACGGTGCTAATGGAGCCATAATAACTTGGAGCGATAATAGAGTATCAACAACAGATAGAAATGTATATGCTCAACGAATAGATGGCACTGGTACGGTACAATGGACGGCAGATGGAGTAGCTGTGTGTACTGCACTATTAAACCAACCAAATGCAACAAGTAGTTTAAATATAGTGAGTGATAAAGTAGGTGGTGCTGTACTTAGTTGGGACGATAATAGAGCCAACAATACAACAACAGGAATAGATATATATGCACAACGAATTAGTGGTACAGGTAGTATATTATGGAGCACTGCTAATGGTGTGGCTGTGGGTACACTCGGTACATTTAACCAAAGGTCGCCAATAATGGTACAACGTAATGTTACCACCGAAGCAGCAATTGTTGTATTTTTAGATGGTAGAACTGGCTCGGCCAATGCCTCTATATATGCCTCATCGCTTAACTTATTGGGCTTATTGCCCATTAATTATACTTACATTAATGCCGTGTTAAACGGCCATACAATAGCCGTAAAATGGGGATTAGCCAATGGCAACGAATTTGCAAAATTTGAAATTGAAAAAAGTACAAATGGTATAAATTTTAATTACCTTAATACAGTAACTGCTACTACAGTTAATGACTATATGGTAAATGATATAACACCGTATGAAGGCTTTAATTACTACCGTGTAAAAGCATTTCACAAAAATGGTGAAACAAAATATAGTACTATAGCAAAAGTAAAATATAGTGCTACTAAACTGTTGGTTGGTATTAACCCCAACCCCATAATTAAGGACTTTACACTTGCCCTACAAAATGCTACAGTAGGCAACTACACTTTAAGTGTGTATGATAACCAAGGCAAATTAATACACCAAGAGGCTATAAAAATTACAACTACCAGTTATACTAAAAATATAGTAATGCCTAATATTGCTAATGGTAATTATGTACTACAAATTAAAGGAAAGGAAGGTATTATTTATGATGGACAAATTATAAAGCAATAAAGATTAATATAATGAATACAGATAATGTTTTTATAGTACACCCTACTACTGAACAGGAAATTGCTTTGAAAGCATTTATTAAAGCACTTAAAATAAAATTTGAAGTGGCAACTACAAAGGACAGCTTATACAATCCAAAGTTTGTGAATAAAATAAAAAAAAGCAAACAAGAATTTGATCAGGGTAATTTTATAAGAATTGAAAAAAGAGATTTGCAAAACTTTTTAGGGCTTTAATGAGTTACCTTATTTATTTCGGTGAGGTCTTTTGTTATACCACATTTAGCTGTACTAGCTTTGGCAAAAGACCACACCGATTTATATTTTTTAAAATTTGTAACCGCCCTACCTCCATTGTTTTAAACCATAACGAAGACGCTAAAAAAACACACCACAATTACAAAATAATTAAAGTACAAATATTACTCTGGTGTATGGTATAGCTTAAAACTTATAACAATATTTGATTGGTTTTTGCCTAATTGCAGAGTATCAGTAAAGGTATCACTAAAGGTTAAAGCACCAGCAGCAGGGTTGCCCGATACAAGTGGAATTGGAAAAACAACCATATTAGCTTCTGGCATTGTTTGTTTATATTTTTTATAATACTGCTCATCTGCATAAGGCAAATTGTATGTCCGCTTTAGTTTTGGAAAAGGATAAGGCGAATGTTTAATATAGCCCTTCACCGTTTTGGTTGATGGTAAAAAAATACTTGAAAATCCAGAACCTTTCATATTCCAAGGAGCATATCCACCATCAGTAAAATATTCAATAGCATTATTACCTACACTTCTAAAACTTAAAGGATCAATGCCTCCCGTGTAAGTTCCAAACATATCAGTATTTAATCTTAATTGATCATGACCACCATCATCAACTCCTTCTGGTAGCAGCATACCGAGTAGTAATGTATCGCCACAGCCATTAAGTGAGGCATACAAAGTTAATGTATGGTTGTATGGTGCTATTTTTTTAGTTGTACTGTTTACATCTTTACCAGTTATAGTAGTACTTGCTTGGTAAGGTAATTTTACAACGGTATAGCCTTGTTTTTCGTAATTGTCATCAATCTTTTTTTGCCTACTGGCAAATATTTTTTCAAGCACACTTGCTTGTAAGTCTATTGGGCCATTCCACTGGGTATTTACTTCACCATTTGCATCTCTTGGAGGTTCTAACGATTTTAAGTGTTGAAGTATTTGATCAAGGAAACTAGCATTATAATTTATTTCTTCACCGTTTTTTGGGTTTGGTACTGTATTATTATTGTTAGGTGTGCTATTACTAGCTGCTTCAAAATCTACCTCGTCTGCCACCATAGGCTTTACAGCAGGTGCTTCGCTACCTGCAGTTTCATAATCTTTTTCTTTTTTTACTGGTTCGTTACTAGTGTATACTTTTCGACCAGTGCTTTTATCTTCGTCGGTTGGGGCTACTGGTTCGGCTTGTTTTTTATCATCTTTGTTGTCATTAAATTCGTTGGTTACTTTTATTTTTACTGTTTTACTATTTATTGTATACTCACTTGTTGTAGTATTTTCAGCATAAGCAAAACTTGTATTCTGGGCCAAATTTATGGTTAAGTCAAATGTTAATGCTTTTCTTATTGCTTTACTCATTTTGGGTATATCGCCACCACCACTGCCCATTAGTTGCAAATATTGTTCACTCCTCAAAAAATTAAACGTACCGCCATATTCATATTGGTGCTTAGTTCTTATACTTTCTAACAGTACATTACCAAAGTTTTCATTAAAATGTTTGGTGGTTTTAGCAAACCCAGTAAAGTCGTATCCTTCTAGCAAATCGCCACTGTGTTGGGTAGCCAGCATTTGGTAACGGCTCTCAATTTCCATACTTAACATAAGTGTTGGTAATATTTTTTTAGCATTTTTATTATTTTTAAAATATTCAGCCGAACATTTTTGTCCAGCATCGGCATACCATTTTTGAAAAGTAGCCATTGTACCAGTTTTGGCTGTGCAGCCTAGTAATTGGTATCGCTGTTCCATGGCTAATAAATCGGCAGTTTTTTTTCTAATATCACTCATTGTTTGGCTTATAAAACTATCCAAAGCTTTTTCTTGTGCTACTGTTTTGCAGGCAAGGTTTACATCGGGTATATTTTTTATAATAAATGTTGGTGTATTATTTAATCCAAATCTTAACATGTCAAGCCGTATTTTATCGCAACTATCGTTACTTAATTGAGCAAATAAAGTAATTTGTAAAAAAACACTCAAAATGATGAATACTAATTTAGGCATAGGTTTTGATTTTTATTATTTACATAAAGATAATTACACTTTATGTTATATTACAAATTATTAACTTAGGTTGTTAAAACTAAAAAAACTGGAAACAGCAGTTAAATTATTGTATGGTTGGGTATTAAGATGCTTTGCTTTTTACAATATCACCCTACACAATACTTACCAATAAAGTAAAAATTACTATATTTGAAATGGCAAAATAACACACACTAATATTTACTTAATAAAATATAATGCAAACCCTTACAATTGATATAATAAATGAGAAAGCTGTTTTACTTATACATGACCTTGAATTATTAGAACTCATAAAAATTAGAAAAGAAAAGTATGATAAAAACAGTAGTGTTAATTGGGCTGTAAAGTATAAAGGAGCAATGTCAAAACAAACTACAACAATTATAGAAAGTCAATTAAATGAATTAAGAAACGAATGGGAATAAATTACCTTTGGGATACTAATACGGCAATTTATTATTTGCAATAACAATTTGCACCAATTGATGAAAAATTTATAGATAACTTACTTTTAACTGACCAACCAGTAATTTCGGTTATTACTGAAATAGAATTACTTTGTTGGAATACCACAAACGAAAAGGACGTAGAGCTTATGCAACAATTTATTAGTGATTGTATGGTTATAGAGCTTGAAAAAAATATTAAATTAAAAACAGCCTATGTGCGAAAAAATTATAAACTTAAACTCCCTGATGCAGTTATTGCAGCAACAGCCCTTGTTTATAATCTCACTTTAATTACATGAAATACCGACGATTTTAAAAATATAAACCAATTAAAGGTTATAAACTTATATAAATTACAATAAAGCTACAACCACCAATGATACTCACTTACCTTGTAACACCAGCACATTTACAAAGCTAATTTCATCATCATAATCAATTTCGTACTCAACATTGTTAACACAAAAGGGTAATAGTTTTTCAACAAAAGGCTTAGCCATTAAGCGTTGTGGTGTGGCTAGTAGTATAGTTGAGCCTTCGGCTAAAAATTGTTGGAAGATGTTGTACAACATATCAAATTGTGTACTGTCATAATTAACATCACTCATTAATAAAATATCGGTAGGTAAAGTACCGTTAATGCTGTTCCAATTGAGTACTGCTGTGGTACAGTTAGTTAAGCCGTTAAGAGTAACAGATTGTTGTATGTACTGTAGGGCTTCACTCACATAATCGGTACACAGTACTTGATTGGCATATTGTGCTGCTACTATACTTGGCAAACCTAAACCAGCAGCAAGTTCCAATACTTTTTTTTGGTGAAATAATGTAGGGTTAGCCGCTATAAATTTACTTAATGCTATGGCACTATGCCACACTTTGGCCCAATAGGGAAAGTTGGTATAGTTATTAGTAGCAAATAAATGATATTGAGTTTGTTGGTGGTAACTATTATACAGCAGCTGCTTATTAGGCACACAAAGCTGCACTTGCAATGTATTAAAGGTAAATGTGGTGGTTGGTGTTAGCAAGGTGGTGATGACTATATATTAAGGTAAACACTAAATTTTATTTGTTTTCTATATAAAAACCTAAATGTCCTTCCCAATTAAATTCTATAGCTTTTCCATCTTTATCTTTTACTAAATCGTAAAATTCTAAAACCTTTTGAATTGTTTTGTCCTTTTTTCTCTTGTCTAATTCTAAAAACAATAAGTCTGTATTTCCAAAAAAAATATTTACGTCAGCATTACTTAAAATAAAATGATTATTTAGTTCACCAATTTGCCTTCTAACGCAATACTTCAATAGAAAATTAATATCTTTTTTTATAATATATTTTCTAATTTTTATTAAAATTATATCACTCGGAAATTTTATTAAATAAATAGACCAGTCAAAATGTTTTATACTTAATTGAAGTAATTTGCAATTAGCACAGTAATAAAATACTCTCCATAATACTTCAGATTCCATGTCGGGTGTATTTAACAATTTATTTAAGGTTTTTTCAAAATAAATTACCAATTCTTTGTATTCTAGTTGGGTTAGTGAACCACTATTTTTAATATATATATTTGCAAAAGTTAATCTAATAAATTCGTCAACTGTATTATCATTTAAAATACTAATATTATATTCATTCTCGCTGTTGTATGACTTTTTTAAGGTACTAAATTTGTTGTATTGCCTTTGTGATATGTAATAAATCGTATTAAGAATTCTATTGCCCCCATTTAGAAACTGATTATTTTCTAAATCAGCAACATGAAACATTGAAAAAAGTATTTTTTTAAATGTTGGTACATCTGCAATCTCACCCATATTTTCAATTTTATTAAAATAATCATCTAAACATTTGGGAGTTCTTGCCCACAATACAACTTTTTCTTTTAATGTTATTAATGAACTTTCAATAGCTTCTTTAAAATCAAATTCTGATATTTCATCTTCGCTTAATTTAAAATCAAAATATCGATTAAACATAATCGTGATTCTCATTGAATTAGGATTTAATTTTTCAAAATCGTTGTTAAAAATGTTATAATCTTTTTCATAATAATACTTATGTTGTTCATTTCTAAAAATTGCGAATAATAAAATTTTTATACTTTGAATTTCACTATTAATTAAGTTTAACTCTTTACATTCTTGTTCAAGCTTATCAAATAGTAAATTATCCTTTAAATAGTAAACACAAAAATTTGTATTATTTCCTATAGTTTTATTTGTATAACTAAAATAGTCATCAGTTTTATATCCAATTAATCTATAAATTGAAGAGTGTTTATATCTTAATAATTGTAAATAGATAAAATCAACAAAATAAATATCTAATTTATTTTTAATACTTAATTTATCATAATTCGTTGAAAAAACATTCAAAAATCTTGTAACATCTCTAAAGTTTTCAAGCATACCGTATTGCATTAAATTCAAATCTTTAAGATAAGATTGATGTTCAAATATTAAAATATTATTCAGCTTATTGATAACTAAGTCATTTAAATCACAGTATTTATAATCATACAAATGGAAATCATAATTAAATATTTTTTCTAAATATAAATGGGGATTATTAATTTCTAATATATCTAACTGACCAATAATATACTCTTTGTCATACCCAACTATAAAAATAGTTTTTTTAAAATCTGCTGCATTTCTAATTAATTTCAACACTTCAAAAATTTCTTCCTTTTTTAGTCTGTCTAAATCATCAATTATTATATATATATTTTTATTAAGTTTTTCTAAGATTGAGTTAATACTTTTTTTAGTTTCAATAATAGATTTAGAATTATTGTTAAGGATGTTTTCTTCAATAATTGTTCCCAATTTAAACTCGTTTCCAACTTTTATTAACTCTGATAAGTAATTTTTTATAGTTAAGTTTATTCCAAAGTAATATTGAGAAATTTTACTTGAGATTTCTGTGAAATATCCCTTTATAATTAAATTACTATTTTCATACATCCAAGGCTTAAAATCTATGATAATATTATTTTTATCTATTTCTATTTTGCTTTTAATTTCATTTATAAATGTTGTTTTACCTGAACCCCATTTTCCTACAATTCCTAAAACAAATGGATAATTAGAAGTATTTGTAAGTTTTAATTTATTTACAATTACCTCTATAAAATCTTTTCGACCTGTTGAAATTGTAGTTTCTTGTAGTGGAATATCTTGGAAATAGGGAGTAAATCGGCTTGTAATTTGTACACCTTGTAAATTTTTATTTTTTTTAATGATTTTTATTACTCGAGTTATTGGAAATATAAGTACAATTAAAAAAAGTACATCGAAAAAATTGATGAAAACAAATTTAATTACATTAATTCTGTAAAAATTAATATCAAAATTAAATCTAATAATTAAGTATACTAAAGCTAAACTTATTACCCATACTACGAATTCATTAGAAAACATAATAGAATATATTTTAAAGCTGAATAAAATTATGAAGATTAAAACAGTAAATAAAAAGGAAAATTGAAACCAAGTTGTAGAAAAATAATCACTTTCAAAACTAAAATTTTGATATAACTTTTCGAGTGAGTTTGGTTTAATAATATGTAAAATAACTAAAATAATTTGCCACTTATATTGTTTCAAATAATCAAACAACAGTATAATTTTATTTTCTGATTTTTTTATTCTAGTCATCTATAATTAAATATTTAAAAAATAATAAATTGCTAATTATTTTGCAAATCCTAATTAGTTTCAAGTTCAATATTTATAAAATTAATTCAATTTAACTAAACCGATATTATGATTTTGATTGTATTATAAATAATGTAGCATTGGTAACTATATACAAACATAAGTAACCAAACTGTGGCGACAAAAAAGCTACATTGAAAATATAATGCTGAATGGCTGCACCGCTTAATGAAATAACACCTACGAAGCCAAAGGCTGAGTGGGTTTATGTAATGGGCGGTGAACCAAAGCTGCACAAAGGTTTGCTGTTGACAGCCCCAAAATATGAATATAATAACTCAAATTACCTTACCTTTGCACCGCCTTAGTAAAAAAAAAACGATAGTGCAGCATCTTATTGTTATAAAAGCTAGGCGACTATGAGAGCATAAAAAAAATATAAAAGCCCCCTTAAACTCTTCAATACATGAAGCAAACTATTATACATGGGGACTTTATAGCCTAATAACTATTAGGGTTATTCACTTTTAAAAAAAATTTTTTTTTCAATAATTTATAATTTAAAAAATGGCAGATTTAAAATTTCAAAGAAACTTTGGTATTGCAGCACATATTGATGCGGGCAAAACAACTACTACGGAACGTATATTGCGTTACACCGGTATGATTCACAAAATAGGTGAAGTACACGACGGTGCAGCTACCACCGATTGGATGGAGCAAGAAAAAGAAAGAGGTATTACCATTACATCGGCGGCTGTGAGCTGTGTATGGAACTTTCCTACCGATAAAGGTGTGAAAGATGCGAATACTAAAAATTATAATTTTAATATAATTGATACTCCTGGCCACGTGGACTTTACTGTAGAAGTAGAACGTAGTATGAGAGTATTAGACGGTCTAATTGCCTTATTTAGTGCGGTGGATGGTGTAGAGCCACAAAGCGAAACTGTATGGCGCCAAGCTAACCGATACAATGTACCTCGTATAGGATTTGTAAATAAAATGGATAGAAGCGGTGCTGACTTTTTGAATGTAGTAAAGCAAGTACGTGAAATGCTAGGTAGCAAAGCCGTGCCTTTACAATTGCCAATAGGTGCCGAAGATGACTTTATAGGAGTTGTTGACTTAATAAAAATGAAGGGTATAATATGGCACATGGAAACTGAAGGTATGACCTTTGACGAAATAGAAGTACCTGCCGATATGGTGGAGGAAGCTAACGAATGGAGAGCTCAACTTGTAGAAGCCGTAGCTGAGTACGATGATACGTTGATGGAAAAATTTTTTGAAGATCCTAACAGCATTAGCGAAGATGAAATACACGAAGCTGTACGTAGAGCAACTTGCGACCTTAGTATAGTACCGATGATGTGCGGTAGCTCATTTAAAAACAAAGGTGTACAAACTGCCTTAGATGGTGTATGCCGTTACTTACCTAGCCCAATAGAGGTTGGTGCTGTAAAAGGTACTGACCCTGATACAGGTGAGGAAATAAGCCGTGAACCCGATGCTAAAGCTCCATTTGCTGCATTAGCATTTAAAATAATGACCGATCCTTTTGTGGGTCGCCTTGCATTTTTTAGGTGCTACAGTGGTAGGTTAGATAGTGGTAGCTATGTACGTAATGTACGTAGTGGCAAAAATGAAAGAATTAGCCGTATAATGAAAATGTTTGCTAACAAACAAAACCCTGTTGACTTTATAGAAGCTGGCGATATAGGTGCAGCTGTTGGCTTTAAAGAAATAAAAACAGGTGATACCTTATGCGACGAAAAGCATTTGATTACACTTGAAAATATGTTTATACCCGAACCCGTAATTAGTATTGCAGTAGAGCCAAAAACTCAGGTTGATGTTGATAAAATGGGAATGGCCATAAGCAAATTGGTAGAGGAAGATCCTACACTTAGGGTACGTACCGATGAGGAAACAGGACAAACAATACTTAGTGGTATGGGTGAATTGCACTTGGAGATTATTGTAGATAGAATGCGAAGAGAATTTAAAGTAGAAATAAACCAAGGTGCACCAATGGTGGCTTACAAAGAGGCTTTTCAAAATACTATTGCACACCGTGAGGTATTGAAAAAGCAAAGTGGTGGTAGAGGTAAATTTGCCGATATACAATTTGACCTTGGCCCAGCCGATGAGGAGTGGATAAAAGAAAACGAAGGCAAATCGTTTCAATTTGTAAATGATTTGTTTGGTGGTAGCATACCTAAGGAGTTTGTACCTGCCATTAACAAAGGGTTTGAAACTAGTATGACAAGTGGTGTACTAGCTAGTTACCCCGTAGTAAGTATGAAAGTAAGGGTATATGATGGTAGCTACCATGATGTGGACAGCGATGCTATGAGCTTTGAATTATGTGCTAAAAGTGCCTTTAGAGAAGCTGGTAAAAAAGCAAAACCAGTATTACTTGAACCTATTATGAAAATAGAGGTAGTAACACCCGACCAATATATGGGCGATGTAACAGGTGACCTTAACAGACGTAGAGGTATGCTTGAAGGTATGGATACTAAAGGTAATGCCCAGGTTATAAAAGCTAAAGTACCGCTAAGCGAAATGTTTGGTTATGTAACCCAACTACGAAGCCTTAGTAGTGGTAGAGCTACAAGCACCATGGAATTTAGCCACTATAGCCCTGCACCTAACAATATAGCCTTAGAAGTAATAGCTAAAGTAAAAGGTAAAAAAGCTGAAGATTAATGTAATAATTAATTAAAAATATAAACCACCACTTACAAAAAAAGTGGTGGTTTTTTTATGTGAGTATCTGGTGCATTATATGTAAAAAAAAATATGTTGTTGAACTGATATTATATAGTTACAATGCTATGTAGTGTAATAAATTAATTAAAAACTATTACCCTAACCCCAAAAAAAAATCCCCAACATAAAAAATTGCTGGGGATTAATGTATAAAGTAAACTTAGCTTATTTTAAAAACAATAGTTCTCTATACTTTGGTAAGTACCAATTATTGTCATCTACCAGCATCTCTAATTTATCTACTCGGTATCTTATACCTTCAAAGTAAGTTTTTACGGTATCGCAATAAGCAATGGCCATATCTCTTGTATTAGTTAGGTTGTTAGCGGCTTTACGGGCAGCTATTAGCTTTTCCACATCATCACTAATTACTTGTATATGCTCATTTATTTTTTCCAATATTTGTAATTGGTTGCTATAATTTTTTTCGCTTATGCCAATATCTTTCAAGCCTTTTATATTACTTATAAGTATATTTTGGTATTTTAATGCACTAGGTATTATATGGCTAGTACACAATTCGCCCATTATACGAGCCTCTATTTGTACTTTTTTTATGTACTTCTCCAATTCTATTTCGTGCCTTGCTTCTATTTCGCTGTGGCTATACACTTTATGTTTGGTGTACAAATCCATTGCTTTTTTGCTTACCATAGCATCTAATGCAAGTGGTGTAGTTTTTACATTTGGCAAACCCCGTTTGGCTGCTTCGGCCTCCCACTCCGCACTGTAGCCGTCGCCTTCAAACAGTACATTTTTACTATCAACAATATATTGGCGTATAGTTTGCAATATGGCTACTTCTTTTTTCTCTCCTTTTTCAATAAGTGCATCTACATCTTTTTTAAAACTTGTTAATGTATCGGCAACTATTGTATTTAACACTGTCATTGGGTTGGCACAGTTTTGTGTACTACCCACTGCTCTAAATTCAAATTTATTGCCTGTAAAGGCAAATGGCGAAGTTCTGTTTCTATCCGTATTATCGAGTAGCAATTCGGGTATGCTTTTGTGTAGGTCTAACTTAAGTATAGCTTCATCTTGTTCGTCAAATTTGTCGCCTACTCTAGTTTCAATATCGTTCAATACATTACTTAAATAATGCCCTGCAAATACCGATATTATAGCAGGTGGAGCTTCGTTAGCACCCAACCTGTGGTCGTTACCGGCACCGGCTATGCTTGCCCTAAGTAGTTCGCTATAGTCATGTACAGCCTTTATGGTATTTACAAAAAAGGTAAGAAACATTAAATTTGTTTTTGGCGTTTTGCCTGGTGCTAACAAATTAATACCCGTATCGGTTGCCATACTCCAGTTGTTATGCTTGCCACTACCATTAATGCCAGCAAATGGCTTTTCGTGTAGCAATATTTTAAGGCTATGCCTACGGGCTACCCTATCCATAATATCCATTAGCAAAGTGTTGTGATCCACTGCCACACTTACTTCTTCAAATATTGGTGCACACTCAAACTGACCAGGTGCTACCTCGTTATGCCTTGTACGTAAGGGTATGCCAAGCTTGTAACTTTCCTCTTCAAAATCTCTCATAAATGCATACACCCTTTCTGGTATGCTACCAAAATAATGATCGTCCAACTGTTGCCCTTTGGCAGGTGCATGCCCAAATACGGTACGGCCAGTTAAAGTAATATCGGGTCTGGCATTGGCCAAAGCTGCATCTATTATAAAGTACTCTTGTTCCCAACCTAAAGTAGCTGTAACTTTTTGTATATTTTTATCAAAATAATTACATACATCTACTGCCGATTTGCCCAAGGCTTCCAATGCTTTAAGTAAGGGTGCTTTATAATCTAAACTTTCGCCAGTATAAGCAACAAATATGGTAGGAATGCACAAGGTTTTTCCCAATCCAATTTCCATTATAAATGCAGGGCTGCTCGGATCCCAAGCAGTATAACCACGGGCTTCAAATGTGGCCCTTAACCCACCACTAGGAAAACTACTAGCATCGGGTTCTTGCTGTATTAGTGCTGCACCATCAAATTCTTCAATGGCTGTACCATCGCTTTTTAGGGTAAAAAATGAGTCGTGTTTTTCGGCTGTGCTACCTGTAAGTGGCTGAAACCAGTGTGTAAAATGGGTTACACCTTTACTTTCGGCCCATTGTCGCATACCGGCCCCTATTTGATTGGCAACGGCTCTATCAATTTTTTTACCACCTTTTATGGAGTTATTCAAGCTTTTGTAACCCTCATCGCTCAAAAATTCTCTGGCTGTTTTTAGGGTAAATACATTTTCGCCAAATATTGCCGTTATTTTAGCCGTGTTTTTAACTTCCACATCGGGTTTGGTTGCTAATGCTTTAATGGCATCAAATCGTAAACTCATAATTGAATTATTTTTTTACAAAATTACATTTTTAAATAAGAAAAACTAATAATTATTACATTTTTATTAATTTTTTTATATTTTATTACATAAAAAATAATTTTTACTATATACTACTGCAAATTATTAAATATATTTTAAATATTAATGTGTTTTTAACTTAGGTTAAATGTGCCACTTTTTGGTTAGGTTGGTATAGAATATTGGTACTAGAAAATATCGCCTATATTGGAATAACGAAACCTTTCAACAAAAATTAAGATAGAAATTTTTTAGGTAGGTGAGATATTGTTTTTTATACATAACTTACAGTTACAAATATTAAACTATTTAAACTTATTATAAATCAGTTTTATGACCAAAATATTTATACTGTCTGTTGTGTTCGCATCATTTAGCTACTCTATAAATGCACAAAAAAATAGGTTTGTTGATTCCTTAAAATATGATTTAACAAATATTAGTATCGATAATTTTGAAAGCTATAAGTCGTTTGCTATATTAAAAAAAAGTAATCAAATAGACAGTACTACAATAGCTTTAGTTGACAATAAGTTTATGTACTTAAACGACCAAGCATTTAAACAAATAAAAACAGAACAAATTGCTTCATTACAGATTATTACCAATAGCATTAAAGAGTTGAGATTTAACAAACTTGTAATAATAATTTTAAAAAAATAAAAAGTTATTAATCTTCTAAAGAAATCAATTAGCCTTGCAACAAAAATTAAGATAGAAATCGCTTTAATTATGTGAGCTATTATTTTGAAATGTACTAACAATGTATTTGTGCTTAATGCCATTAAGTTCTCTTAACTTTGGAGTAATAATGTTGTGCATAGTTGTAGTAATGAGTAAACTTTATTATGCTGTATAAGCTATGCCGAGACCCTAATTGTTAGTAGTATAAAAATTGAAAAATATAAATTGATAGGGGATTTTTTAGAAACCAAAAGACTTTATTGAAAAGAAAAATACTAAAAGTGAATTAGTAAACTTTATGGATGCTTATTTATAAACCTTAAAAACAAAATTGGCCTTGCCAAATAATACTATACTATGGACACAATGTTAATACAAGTTACCAACCAAAAAGCGGTAGGCTTATTACACGAATTGGAAGAGCTCCAATTAATAAAAGTATTAAAAGATAATACTACACCACCCATTGGTAATGCAAAAAAATACAAAGGTATTTTTACATCACAAGAGGGTGATAAATTTAATAATTATCTAAACCAAGTTAGAAGTGAATGGGACAGAAATTTTTAATGGATACCAATATTATTATTGATTATACTGCTGACAAACTTGATAATGAAGCAAGTGACTTTGTAGAAAATATATTTAATACAGATTTTACGATTTCAGTTATTGCAAAAATAGAAGTGCTTAGTTACAATGAAGTGCAACAAAAAATGCAATTACTTGAAGAGTTTTTGCAAACAGCTACTGTATTGCCTTTAAACGAGGCTATAACACAACAAACTATTATGCTTAAACGGCAACATAAAATGAAGTTAGGTGATGCTGTTATTGCTGCTACTGCTTTAGTTTATAACCATACACTTATTACCCGTGATTTTAATGATTTTAAAAATATTAAAGGGCTGACTTTAATTAATCCATGGCAATTATAAAAACTATTTTTTTGCAATTAGGTCATTAAATAACTTAAATATTTTTTAAATCCTTGTAATTTTACTTCCCTTTGATAAGTGCTATAAAAGTAACCCTTAAGCACTTGGCGGAACCCAGCCCTAGTATGCAAGACCTGAGCCAGTGGGATTTACTGTTGTTATTTAAGTGAACATTATTAAATTAGAAATAAATAACAATAGAAAAATAAAAATATCAATTAATAATCCTTTATAAAAATGCCTATTATTCGAACCAAAATATTTTACTTTTAATATGTTTTTAGGGTTTATATTTACTTGAATAATATCATTGACTGTTTTTTTTACATAAAAATAAGTTTTAACTTCTGCCAAATATTTGTTTTGTTTAAACAAAAATTGTACTTCAAATTTTTGTGCATAACTATCAGAATCTTCGTTTAAAAGTGAAATAATTTTAGCATTAACTCTAAGTTTATAAAGTTTAATATTCAAACACTGAATTATTATGTGTATAAAAACACAGAAATTTAATATTACTAGGATGTAAAAATTTAAATTCATAATTGCTTTTAAAAAGAAAATATTCGTTTCAAGGTATTAGGTATTTTCGGTTCCGTTGGGGTCTTCGGTTTACCGCATAAGGCGGTACAGGCTTTGCCGAGACCCCAACTTATGAACCTTTTATTCATTTAAACTTTCAAAATGTAGTGG
>JAYWGN010000031.1:0-2490 GCA_043778255.1 Chitinophagaceae bacterium
GTTATTATATCATCAAGCATTTTTGCAAAAGGCGAATTTCTGTTCAAAAATTTTGTAATTTCCGTTGCTTGTATTTTACGGGCTTGCTGTATTATATTACTATGTTCAAGTGGGTATTTTTCGAGGTCAATAAACTTTGTAAGGTCGAGTAGGCTTATATTAGGGAGTAGTTGGGTTTGCTCTTGGTTGGCTAAGCCCTCTATAATATCAACCGTAAAGTAGGGGTAATTTGGTTGGTTAAAGTTTACCACTATACCTATTTGCTTTGTATTATCGGCAAGTAGTATTTCTGGTTTTTCTGTGGTGGTATTGTCATCTATTTCTTTTTGTACTTCTTGTATAAATGGCATTTGCTTAAGCCCAGCATTAGGTATTTGTGCTACACGTTTTATTGTAGTATCTAATACCCTCAAAAACGGTTTGCCATCTTTGTACGTAAAGTCAAATTTGCCTTTTATATCATCGCTTAAGGAGTAACCATACAGCGCCAATAATTTATTTTTATCATTATCCCAATTTCTTATACTATCAAAGTAATTAGCACCATAGCTATTGAGTAACTGTACAAATACAATTGTTTTATGCTCACATAACGGATTTTGCGAAGCATTACAATTGCAACTTGTATCAAAATTTCGTTCTTCGTTCTTCCGTATTATTATTTGAAACTCTTCGTTGTGTAACGTTAGTTTTGCTACTACTTTTTCCTCGGCGGCTTTTTCTATTAGTGCTTTATTGCTTTGCAAAAAGTTGGTGGCATCTTCGTAAGCTGCTGGTGAGCAAAGCATTTTAACCGTTTTAAGGTCAATCAATTTCATTTTTATTTGGGTATGCTTTTGGTTATAAGCCGAGCCAGTATTACCCAACAAATTACGGTCTAGCAAATCTTGTAATTGGTACAATGCAGCAGCTTTATGCTTACATATATCGCCAAGGTTGTAGCTACAAGTACAGCGTAAGTTTAATTGTTTTTCATCCTTATATTTTTCTACATGTACTTTGTACCATGTATTATATATATCATCTCGTACTCTAAATACTGCAATATTCGCCAACTCGTCATGTTCGGTTAGTTCACAATAATTGAGTGAATGTATTTTTTTGCCACGCCTTATTACTTCATCGGTAGCGGTATTGTACACATGTTTTACTAATAAGGGTAAAGCCATTTTATAATTTTATTATAATAAAAAAAAAGTGAGATACCTTAAAAAAAGGCAACCGCAAATATAACTTATTTTTTTGGGGTGTGGTGAGGTATTATCTAATACTTACACCATCTACTTTTTATGTAAACAATTACTTGTTAAGTAAGTTGGGTGTTTGTTACATTAGTAGCTAATATATGCGGTTATTTAATTCAATAATTTTTGACGAAAGTATGGCAACATCATTCCACTCCTTAGGTAGTTGATTCCACTTAAATTCCTTTACTATATCTTCATTTTTTATTTGTACATAATAAGCAGTACAATCAATTTGCGTTAAGCTATTTTCTACTTTGTTATTGATACTGCATAATAATTTGGCGGATGCAAATATTTCTTTGGCATCTTTAAGGTCTGTTGTTCCTTTCTGTTCTATTATATTAGGTATTATTTTTTCTCTAATATATTTTACAGTATCAATTGGTGTATTAATTTTAGAGCTGTCACTTTGTTTATTCCAAATTTTTCGTTCCCAAAGGTATGTATCGTTACTATTATATAAGTGAAAGCTAAATGTATCACTCATTGGTTTTTCTACTAATAGTTTTACATAATTATACCCAATGTAATCTTCATCATCATTTTTAAATAAACTATGGTATGCCCCTTCAAGTAATCCAGCTAATATATCAGTATCCCACATTGGTATATAAGTATTAGTTGTTAGTAATAGTTTATAGTATTATATTTTGTTTACTATCTATAGGTGTGTATTTTGGCGTAAGCCCCATACATTAATTAATTATAACCCACTTCATTCTTATATCTTTCAATGGCCTATTGTTACTGTCTTTGGGTTGGTTGGTTATACTATCTATTACGGCAAAGCCTGTGGTTACTTGGCCAAATACGGTGTAGCCCATATCGAGCTGCGGTGTACCACCAATTGTTTTGTAGTAGGTACGTACACTATCGGCTAATTTACGACCTTGCAGTCTTGTTTGTTCAGTTTGGTTTAGTTCAGCATCGGTCCATTGTTTGCCTTGTACTATATAAAATTGTGTGCTGCTACTTGCCTTGGCTGGGTTATCGTCTCTTGCTGCTGCTAAGGCTCCTTTTTTGTGAAATATATGGAGGTTAAACTCTGCAGGTACCGTGTAAGGCAAACCACCATTGCCTAGCATAATGTTTGGCTTTGCATACTTACTTGTAGGGTCGCCACCTTGCACCATAAAGCCTTGTATAACTCGGTGAAACAGCAGACTATCCAGCACCTTAGTTTTAATAAGTGTTACAAAGTTATTGCGGTGTAGTGGGGTACTATCGTAAAGCGAAATAGTAA
>JAYWGN010000032.1:0-30471 GCA_043778255.1 Chitinophagaceae bacterium
TATTTACGAAGTGCCATACCAAGTAAGTAGAGATGTATTGGTGGATAAAATTGCTTATATAGTTAACAATAAAATAGTTGATGGTATTAGCAATGTAAATAATGAAAGTAACCTTAAAGAAGGTACTAGAGTAGTGGTGGATCTTAAAAAAGATGCCGTAGCTCAAGTAGTAGTTAACCAACTGTATAAGCATACCGAGTTGCAAACTAGCTACGGTATTAATAATGTAGCAATAGTAAGAGGTAGGCCCAAAACCCTCAACCTCAAAGACCTTATAAAAGAGTTTGTAGAATTTAGGCATGAAGTAGTAATAAAAAGAACAAAATTTGAACTTAAAAAAGCTGAAGAAAAAGCTCATATACTTGAGGGCTACCTAAAGGCATTAGACAACCTAGATGAAGTAATAAAAATAATTAGAGAAAGCCGTACACCCGACGAAGCAAAGGCTAATTTGTTAGCTGCAAGTATAGGTGGCAAATGGTTAGTGCCCAATGTATTGGGCAAATATTTTATTGACGATACAGCTTACCAAGCAAGTTTTGGATTAAGCGATGTACAAGCCAAAGCCATACTAGAGCTACGTTTGCAAAGGCTTACAGGTATGGAGCAGCAAAAAATAATAGAAGAATATGAAGAAATAATGAAGCAAATATTATACCTCAAATCAATATTGGCCGATGAGGGATTACGATTTGACATAATTAAAGAAGAGTTAGCCGAAGTAAAAAAATTATATGGCGATGTACGTAAAAGTGATATTGAATACCTAGCCGATGAAATGCGCATTGAGGATTTGATAGAGGAAGAGGATGTAGTAATTACCATATCGCACCTTGGTTATGTAAAGCGAACAAGTACCGAGCAGTACCGCCAACAAAGGCGTGGTGGCCGTGGTAGCATGGCAAGCAAAACTAGAGAGGAGGATTTTATAGAACAACTATTTATAGCAAGTACTCACCATACACTTATGTTTTTTACCGAAAAGGGTAGGTGTTATTGGCTTAAAGTATATCAAATACCAGAGGGCGATAAAACTGCCAAAGGTAGAGCCATGCAGAACCTTATACAAATACCACCCGATGATAAAGTGAGAGCAATTATTGATATTAAAAATTTTGATGACCCAGAGTATGTTGACAATCACTTTATAACATTGGCTACCAAACGAGGTATAATAAAAAAAACAAACCTTAAGGATTTTAGCCGTCCACGGCAAAATGGTATTAATGCCATTACAGTAGAGGAGGGTGATCAGCTAATTGAAGCTTGCTTAACCGATGGTAGTAACGATATATTTTTGGCAGTAAAGAGTGGTAGAGCTATACGGTTCCCCGAAACTAAAGTACGAAGCACTGGCCGTGGAGCAATTGGTGTATATGGTATAGAGGTTGATGATGCTACCGACGAAGTAATTGGTATGATTTGTGTAAATAAAGAACAACAAGCATCTAACAATATATTAGTAGTAAGTGAAAAAGGATATGGTAAACGAACACCGTTTGATGAGTACCGTATAACCAACCGTGGTGGCAAAGGTGTAAAAACAATAAGTGTAACTGAAAAAACGGGAACATTGGTAGGTATATTGCAAGTAATAGAACAAAACGACCTAATGATAACTTGCAAAAGTGGCGTAACTATACGTACTGCCGTAAGCACTATAAGTAGCCAAGGCAGGGCAACACAAGGTGTAAAGCTTATTAAAATAGATGAAGGCGATGCAATAGCAGCAATAACCAAAATGGCTATGGAAGAAGTAGACGATGTTGAGATAATAACTGATGAAACAGGAACAGTAATAGATACAGCAACAACAGATACAACACCAAATACAGATGAGCCAAATACTGATAATGACGACAAAGCAGATGGCCAAGAAGAGGTTAGTTAAGGGAGTATAAATTAACAATAAATTGTAAAAAAATTAGGAACAACACTATAGTTTAGCAAAAGCATTTTGCTATACATAAATAGAAAAATTAACTAGTAACAATATTAAAAGTTATATCAATTAAAATGCAATTTTAATTGATTGAGTAGAGAGAAATTTATTTTTATTTTTTCAAAAAAAAAGAACTGAGCCGACAGTATCGGTACATTAATGTATGAAGAAAATAATGATTGCCTGTTTTTTATTTGCAGCTACTTCATTAGCAGCACAAGATAAAAAAACCGTAACAAAAGCCCTTGATGCGAAGCAACTTGACAAAGCACAACAAGCCGTTGATGCCTTTGTAGCAAAAGATGAAAAAAATGCAGAAGCATGGTACTTAAAAAGTAAGGTATATACTGCCATTGCCGAGAGTGAACAATACAGCAAAATAGTACCTAATGCTGAAAAAGCTGGTTGGGAAGCCTTGAAGAAATATGCTGCAATTGATAAAACTTTTCAAATAGCTATGAAAGCCGATTTGTTAACCTACCAAGATAATTTCCAATTTTATTACAAAAAGTTTATTAATAATGGTAGTGCTAATTTAGATGCAAAAAACTACAGTGAAGCTTTAAATTATTTTAAAAGTGCTTTAAGTGTGTCGGCATTTTTTTATGATAATAAATGGAGTAGCATAGCATTGGATACTACCATAGTTTTTTATACTGGCTATACCGCTATGAAAGGCGAAATGAAAGAAGATGCAGAGGTTTATTTTAATAAATTAGCAGCTGCAAATGCTTATGGTACTGACTTACGCATAGCCTATGGTTGGTTAGCCAACTACTATACCGAGGTAAAAAAGGACACAAAAAAAGGGTTAGCTTATGCTGAGCAAGGGTTAAAGTTTTACCCAACCGATGATTATTTGATTGATCAAAAAAGTTTGGCAATTGCTACTAGTGGCGATATAAATGCAGTGTTTGCCAACCATGAAGTAAGTATTAACAAACCTAATGCACCTTATGGCGATTATTTAAAATACGGAATTGATTTGTACGGCTATTTGTATGACGATAGTACAGCTGCTACTACCAAAAAAGACTTTGCCGAAAAGCAAACAAAATTTGAAGAAGTTATGGGTAAAGGCTTAGCATTAAAACCTAATAATGCTGAGGGTAATTACCTTATGGGCTTTCACCATGGCAACAAGGTAGTAAGCCTTGAAAAGCAAATAAAAGCATACAATAACAAAAAAACTCCTGCCGATATTGCTGCAAAAAAAGCCTTAGAACAGCAAAGAGATGCTCAGGTAGATGCTGCCTTAAAAAACTTGAGTTTATGTGCTAGCATATACAAAAGTAAAATGGCGAATATAAAAGAAAATGAATTACGTAATTACAAATCGACCTTAGCAAACCTTATAGTATTTAACAATTACAAAAGTGATAAAGCCAAAGTGACACAATATAAAGCAGACTTAGCTGAACTAAAATAAATTAAATATAAGTACATACCTACTTAAAAGTTGCCTGAAAATGAGGCAACTTTTTTTATGTAATAATTAATATTATCTCCTTACTTGATAGTAGGATTTCACATTTTTTATATTAAGTACCGCCTTATGCGGTAAACCACAAAACCGACCGAGAAGGAGTAAGCTACTATTTATATAGACAAGTGCATGAAGGTTTTATTTTTTTGAAAAAGTGTAAAATATTTGTGTTACTATTATTGTATAAATACAAATATTTAATATTAAACCTAATAGATAAAACTTAATTGGTAAAATATAGGTAAAAAGGGAATTTAAAATTTTTAAAAACCTTAGATACACTTTCTCCTATATATTTATTTTTCATAGTTCCTTCTTCATAACCAAAAGTAACTGCAAAAGAGAGAAAGCATATGAATATCAAAATGATAAAACAAACAACATATTTCATAAAATTATAAATTAATTTTCGGTCCCGTTGGGGTCTTCGGTTTGCCTCATTAGTCCATACAGGCTTTGCCGCGACCTCGGCTAAATTATAAATTTTAAAGCTAACAAAATACATTGTATAATGTATAATGTATAATTAATAATTTTTAATGGATTGAATTTTAATTTTTGATTTTGAAAATAGTTTATTTTTACTTTCAACTCTTTTTTATAATTTACACTTAAAATAAACCAATATGAAAATTGTATGTATTGGGCGTAACTATGTAGCCCATGCTATAGAACTGGGCAACCTTGTACCTACTGAGCCTGTTATATTTATAAAACCTAAAACGGCCTTGTACAGTTTTGATAAGCCTTATTATTACCCTGTATTTACTAACGATTTGCATTACGAATGTGAATTGGTATTAAAAATATGTAAAAATGGGAAACATATAACCGAAGCTGATGCACACTTATACTACAACCAAATAACGGTTGGTATTGACTTTACTGCCCGTGATGTACAAAATGATTTGAAAGCAAAAGGCTTGCCTTGGGAAAAAGCAAAAGCATTTGACGATGCCGCAGTAGTAGGTACTTGGAAAGATATAACCACTATTGATGATGCTACTAAAATACCCTTTAGTTTGCAACTTAATAATACCATTGTGCAAGATGCTGATAGTAGTTTGATGATATTTAACTTTGCTCAAATATTGGCCGATGCCTCCAAATACTTTACCCTCAATATTGGCGACCTTATATATACTGGCACACCAGCAGGTGTAGGCGAATGTGTAAGTGGCGATAACCTTAAAGCCTTTATAGGTAAGGATTGCCTGTTGGATTTTAGTATTAAATAATTTTCTTTTTTTGTTATTGCATTAAGGCTATGGCTTTCAATATTGCTTCATCTTTTCCATTGGTAACGGTGTAATAGCCATTGGCTTGCCAAGCAAATTTTGCAAGTAATTGCTTTATACTTTTTTGTACAAATTCTTTTTGTTTTGTATTTAATGTATTTACCTTAATATGTTTGGTAGCAGCATAAGTACTAAATTGTTGCCATATAAGTGGCGTTATTATAAACTGTTGGCTATAGGCTGTAGCAGTGCCGTAACCCTTTATGGCAGTGGTATTGGCAATATAATAAGCAAGGCTAAATTCGTTAAGGGTATTTGTATTGTACAATTGCTTAAATACTGTATCGTAAGCAATTGTAGTATCAACTGCTACAAAATAATCGGGTGTAATGCCACCGCCACCATATATTTTTTTGCCTTTTGGTGTTGTAAATAATTGTCCTGTTTCGTACTTATTACTATCGGCATTGGTAAGTGCATGGTGTTTGTTACGTTCACTAATATCGTGGTAGTAATTGGCAATACCATTGGCATAGCTTTTTTGAATACCCCTGCCTAGTGGCGTATAATACCTAGCTGTGGTTAGGCGTAAGGCACTATGGTCGGGTAGGTTATATTGCAATTGTACAAGGCCTTTACCAAAGCTACGGCGGCCTACAATAGTTGCCCTATCCCAGTCCTGCAGGGCACCTGCTAATATTTCGGAGGCACTTGCACTTTGCTCATCAATCAACAAAGTAATTTTGCCAGTTTCAAATAATCCGGTGTTGGTGCTTTTGTATAATTGTTTGGGTTGGTGGTTACCTTGGGTATATACTATGGTTTTGTTAGCCTCTAAAAACTCATCGGCTATACGTACGGCATCTTGTAGGGAGCCGCCACCATTGCCCCGTAAGTCAAATAACAAGCTTTGCATACCTTGCCCTTTTAGTTGGCGTAAGGCTTCGTTAAACTCTTCGTAACTAAGGAACGAAAACTTATTTAACCTTATATAACCAATAGCAGCAGTTAACATATAAGCAGCATCTATACTTGTAATAGCTACTGTGTTACGTACTATTTTATACTTATTAAGTTGCTTATTTCTTACTATACTTAATGTAAGTTGTGTATTAGGTTCGCCTCTAAATAATTTTTTAATTCTTGCTGAAGTTATACCATTATGTGCCACTACCGAATCGTTTACTTGTAACACTTTGTCGCCTATTTGTAGGGCAGCTTTTTGGGCTGGGCCGTTAGGTATTACATTGCTTATTACTAAGGTGTCATTTATAATGGCATACTCCACACCTACACCTGCAAATGCCCCTTTCATTTCGTCGTTTACTTGCTGCAAATCCTTGGCAGGTATTATGAGCGAATGTGGGTCGAGTGTGGCTAGTACAGTAGCTATTAATACATCTTCTACCGAATCTTTATTGTAAGTAATTACACTATCTAATTTGTTTTTAAGGCTGTCAATATTAACAGCATCTACATAATTGGCTTGCACCAAACTAAGTACTGTATTGAGTTTGGTGGTTGTATTATTGTTTTTTTGTAAGCTACGTTGTAGTTGTGTACCTAATAATATACCTAATGCAATACTTAAAGCTATGTATAAGGGTTGTTTGTATTGTAGGGTATTATTTTGCATTGTATATATTAATAATATTGTATTGTAGTGTACTTTGTAAAAATAATTAATTAATGATTGTACTCATTTATTTTTTTTTATTAAATAATTAAATACTAATTTGTAGTATAATGAAAACTATACTAATTGCCGATAGTGGTGCTACCAAAACGGAATGGTGCCTACTACACCAAGGTAAAAAACGTACTATAATTACTCAAGGGTTGAGTCCTTACTTTTTAACCACTGCTCAACTAATAGATATACTCGATAAGGAATTATGGAAAAAAATAAAGGATATTGATATACAAGAAATATACTTTTATGGTACTGGTTGTAGTACTAAAACTAATAATGCAATAGTGGCAAATGCATTTTACCAAAGGTACAAAAAAGCCAAAATAACAATAGACCATGATATGATGGGAGCAGCTATAAGCCTTTGTGGTAGTACAAAAGGCGTAGCAAGTATATTGGGTACCGGTAGCAGTGCATGCTACTATAATGGCCGTACTATTACACAAAGCCGTACTGGCTTAGGCTATGCATTGGGCGACGAGGGTAGTGGTAGTTATATGGGGCGTAAAGTGTTGCAATATTACCTATACCAAACATTTGATGCTGAGTTGCAGCATGCATTTGATACAAAATATAATACCGACCGTACCGCAATATTGGAGCAGGTATATAAGCAACCGTTTCCGCAAAGGTATATGGCTACGTTTACCAAATTTTTGGCTGATAACCGTGGCCATTATATGGTCGAAAATATAATTGAAGATAGCTTGGTCGATTTTTATTTTGCACACCTTATTAAGTTTAAGGAGGTGTGGAAATGCCCTGTGCACTTTGTTGGTGGCATTGCTTATGCATTTAAAGATGTAATAAAAAACTTGTGTACACAATACGGTTTGCAACTTGGTACTATACACAAACGCCCAATGGATGGGCTAGTAAAGCTTTATAGTAAATAAGTATTGTTATCCTTTTTTTTATCCGCCAGGGCGGATAAATTAGCACACTATTTTAAAATATTCGCTTTTAAAAAAAATTAAATACTTAGTTAATAATTGTGGTTGTACAATTGTAAATTTGTACTATGTACAAAATAGCTGGTTTAATATTTTTTTCAATATTTTTTTGTAATGCAATGGCACAGCAAAAGTATTGGCAGCAACAAGTTAATTATACTATAGCTGTAACCCTCAACGATAAAGAAAAAACACTTGATGGAGTAGAAAAAATTACTTACATAAATAATAGCCCCGATACCTTACACTACCTGTGGATACACCTTTGGATGAATGCCTACAAAAATGATAAAACAGCATTTAGTGAACAACAATTAGCTAATGGTAATACACAATTTTACTTTAGTAAAGACGCTGATAAGGGTTATATAAATAGGCTAAACTTTAGAACAGAAAATAAAACATTAACCCAAACCGACCATCCCTATTACATTGATATTGTAAAAATTGAGTTAGCTGAACCTTTGTTGCCAAATGCTACAACGGTTATTAGTACACCGTTTCATGTTAAGTTGCCTTATAACTTTAGTCGTGGTGGCTATGTAGGCAATAGTTTTCAGGTAACACAGTGGTTTCCTAAAGTGGCTATGTACGATGCTACTGGTTGGCACGAAATGCCTTACTTAGACCAAGGTGAATACTATAGCAACTTTGGCGATTATGATGTGCAAATAACCTTACCAGAAAATTATGTGGTGGCTGCAACAGGGGAAGTGAGTCAAGTGGGTCAAATGGGTCAAATGAGTCAAATGAGTCAAGGGGTTTTGCTCCCCTCTCCTTTTGGAGAGGGGTTGGGGGTGAGGCCTGGAGAGGGTTTGGAGGTGAGGCCTGGAGAGGGGAATAGTGTAATGTTGAAAAAAAATACTACCAAAAAAAATACTACCAAAAAAAAAGTAATCGTAAAAAATGTAACACCAATTAAACTACCGGAACAAAATATTGCGAATAAAACACTAACCTACAAACAACAAAATGTAGTGGACTTTGCTTGGTTTGCCGATAAAAACTTTATATACAAAACCGATACTTTGCTATTGCCTAACGGGCATATAATACAATGCCAAAGTTACTACACTAAAAAGACTGAAACCCTTTGGGGCAATAGCTTACAGTATATGAAACGGGCATTACTTTATAGAAGTAAAGTGATAGGGAATTATCCATTTAATACCGCAACAATAGTAGCTGCACCAATGGGGTTTGCAGGTGGTATGGAGTACCCAACTATTACAAGTATAGCGGGTAATTACTCCCCCAAATCATTAGAAATGGTAATTGAGCATGAACTTGGCCATAATTGGTTTCAAGGTATATTGGCTAGTAATGAACGTGATAATCCGTGGCTCGATGAGGGCTTAAATACTTACTATGACTACCGTTATGAAAATGAATATTTTAATACTACTGTAAAAAAAAGTAAAAGAAAATTAACATTATTGCCCCAGTTAAATATTGAAGAGTACACTGTAATGGCTGCTTTACATAAGGACCAACCAATACAAACCTCATCGGCAAATTTTACACAGGCTAATTATAATTATATTGCTTACAATAAAACTGCCAAATGGTTGCAACAATTGCAGCTACAAATTGGTACAGCTGCCATGGATAGTGCTATGCAAAGTTATTATGCACAATGGCAGTTTAAACACCCACAGCCAAAGGATTTTGATGCTATAATGAACAACATTGGTATAACAAATAATGACTTTGCAGCAGTAAGAAATAGTACAGGATTTTTAAAAAAGGAACAACTACAAAAAGGGGCAAGTTTAGTATTGCCCTTATTTGGATACAATAAATATAACGGCATTTTATTTGGTATAGGTGTACATAATTACAAAGCAAATAATGCCCCTTTACGCTACTTTGCTTTGCCAATGTTTGGTACTAAAACTAAAGATGTAAACGGCTATGCTAGAGTAGTGTATAACTATTACCCCAAAAATAAAGCATTGGCTAGAATAGATGTTGGTGTAAATGCATCAAAATTTGGACAAAATAGTTTTGTTGAGGGTAATGAAACTTTACAATTAGGCTTCGCCAAAATAGTACCTTTTGTAAGGCTAACGCTAAAAAATAAAACCGCTACATCGCCCTATGTAAAAGCTATACAGCTTAAAAGCTACCAAATAGCTGAAGATAATTTACAATTTGTAAGGGTGGATAATGCACCAATTGATACTTTTTTTAAAGCTATAAAAGTTAAAAACAAATACTATGTAAATCAATTGCAACTGAGTATTCAAAAAAATACGGCTTTGTATCCTTACACTATGCAGCTGCAGTTGGAGCAAGTTAAGGATTTGTTACGTACCACATTTAGCTATAACCAATACTTTAATTATAACCAAAAGCAGGGGTTACAATTTAGGTTTTTTGCTGGCAAAATAAACTACTTAAAAGCCAAAACAAACACCTTGCAATTTGCTAACGATAGGTATGTACTCAACTTATTAGCACCCAAAGGAGCTGAAGATTATACGTACAGTACTTACTTTACCGGTCGTAATCAGTTCGATAAATTTTCGAGTTATCAAATACTACAACGTGATGGATTTTTTAAATTTAGAACAGATTTATTGGCTAATAAAATTGGTAGAACTGACAATTGGATTAGTAGCATAAACCTTGTAAGTGATGTGCCAAATGCTATTAATCCTTTACAAGCATTGCCTATAAAAGTACCGTTAAAATTATTTGTAGATATTGGCACTTATGCTGAAGTATGGAAGAAAAATAATACCGACCAAAAATTTATATTTGATGCTGGTATAAGCCTTAGTTTATTTAAAGGACTTATTGAGCTATATGCTCCATTGCTTTATAGCAAACCATTTGCCGAGTATAGTCAGCAGCTTTGGGGCAAAAAACGAAGCTTTAAGAACTATGCATTTAGTATTAACTTTAATGCCTTTAAGTTGCATACATATATACCACAAATAAATTGGTAGTATGCAATTATTGTACTTAAAAAACCACCAAATTGATAAAGCCATATGGGATGCTTCACTAGCCAATAGTACTAACAACCTCATATATGCACAAAGCAACTATTTGCAACTTATGTGTAAGGATTGGTATGCAATTGTTAGCCCTAATTATGAGTATATAATGCCATTGCCTATCGGCAAAAAGTATGGTATTACTTACATTCCCAATGTAGCGTTTGTACAACAGCTAGGTATATACAGTGCCTTACCAATTACAAATGAAATAGTGAATTTATTCCAAATTTTTTTGCAAGCAAAAATAAAATTAGCCGACTATAATTTTAATTATAGTAATACTACTGAAGCTGGTACACTTAAAAATAATTATATACTTAACCTTAATACTACTTACGAAAACTTATATAATAGTTACAAAAATGATGTAAAAAAAGATTTGAAAAATATTGAAAAACACGGCTTACTATTTATTGATGATTTCGACTTTGTAAAGGCCATTAAATTTTTTAAAACTGAAATTGGTGGACGAATTAAGCAGGTTACCGAAAAGGATTACAATAACTTCAGGCAACTTTGCCAATATTATAAAAATATTTTTAAATTAAGCTGCAAGGCAGTTGTAGCCAATAATGAGGTGGTGGCTACTGCAATATTTATTATTGATAATAATAGAATTTATAATATAGCATCAGCTATAAATGCTATTGGAAAAAAGGTAAAGGCAAACCATTACTTATACAATAACCTAATACAAGCCTATGCCAATACCAATACCATACTCGACTTTGAAGGTAGTGATATACCAGGTATTGCAAATTATTATAAACAGTTTGGTGCTATAAATGTTCCTTACAGTAATTGGCAGTATAACAACCTTAGTCGCTTTGTAAAATGGTTTAAAAATTAAATTGAACTCCAGTATAATTTTGTGGTGTTATAGCTTTTAATTCTTTTTTTATAGTTGCACTTACCTTTAAAGTTTGTATAAATTGATGTACCGTTTTTTTGTCAATTGCTTTACCTCTAGTTAATTCTTTAAGGGCTTCATAAGGGTTGGGGTAATTTTCTCGGCGTAGTATAGTTTGTATAGCTTCGGCTACTACTGCCCAATTATTGTCCAAATCTTGCTGTATTGCTGTTTCATTTAATATCAATTTTTCTAAGCCTTTTTGTAAGCTTTGCATTGCTAATATTGTATGTGCTATAGGTACCCCAATATTTCTTAATACGGTACTATCTGTTAAGTCTCGTTGTAAACGGCTAATCGGTAATTTGCCCGAAAGATGCTCTAGTAAAGCATTTGCAACCCCAAGGTTGCCCTCAGCATTTTCAAAATCAATAGGGTTTACTTTATGTGGCATAGCACTACTACCCACCTCGCCCTGCTTAGTTTTTTGCTTAAAATAATCTTGCATTATATAACTCCATACATCTCTACATAAGTCAGTAAGTATGGTGTTTATTCTTTTTATAGCATCAAAGTGTGCAGCCAAATTATCGTAATGTTCTATTTGGGTGGTGTATTGTTGGCGTTGCAAATCTAATTTAGTTTCCAAAAAACTGTTAGCAAATTGCACCCAATCCGTTTTGGGATAAGCAATTACATGTGCATTAAAGTTGCCTGTAGCACCACCAAATTTGCCCATATAAGGTATATAGCTAAATAGTTCAATTTGGTTGTTAAGCCGCTCTACAAATACCATAAACTCTTTGCCCAACTGTGTTGGGCTAGCTGCTTGGCCATGTGTACGGGCAAGTAAAGGTTGGTTTTTCCACTGTTTGGCTAGTGTATATAATTGTTTTTGAAGGTTAAGTACATTGGGCAAATATTCCTGCTCCATACTATGTTTCCAACTTAGTGGTATGGCAGTATTATTTATATCTTGGCTTGTTAAGCCAAAATGTACCCACTCTTTTACATGGCTTAATTGTAAATTGTCAAGTAGTTGTTTTATAAAATATTCAACTGCTTTTACATCATGGTTGGTGGTAGTTTCTATTGTTTTTATGGCAAGTGCATCGTCTATACTAAATTTTATAATGATTTGGTTTACACTAATGCTTTGTGCTTTAGTAAGTTTAAAAAACCGTTTTTCACTCAGGTATAAAAAATATTCAATTTCAACCCAAACCCTATATTTAATTAATGCATACTCACTATAATACTCAGCAAGGTTGGCTAGTTTTTGTCTGTATCTACCATCAATAGGGCTTATAGCAGTGAGTGATTGTAATTCCATAAGGTTTGTTATTATTAAAATACAAATATAAGATAGGCTTTTTTAAAAAAATTATAATTGCTTGTATCTTTGCAGTATGCAACAACATAATAATGCTATAATAAAAGTAGGTGCTGTAAGCTATTGCAATACTAAGCCTATGATAACAGGTTTGCTGTACCATGAAAGCATTGATTTGGTGGTAGATTACCCTGCTAATATTGCTACAATGTTGCTTAATAATACTATTGACATTGGGTTAGTGCCCGTAACTGTAATACCACAATTGCCTCAACATTATTTGGTATCTAATTATGGTATTGGTACTATTGGTAAAGTAACTTCGGTATGTGTGTATAGCAAAGTGCCTATGGAGCAAATTGAAACTATATTACTGGATTACCAAAGCAATACATCAGTACAATTATTAAAAATATTATTGCAAGAATATTGGCATAAAACTGTAGCATTAAAACCTGCTACTATAGGTTATGAGCAACTTATTGCGGGTACTACAGCTGCACTAATAATTGGTGATAGAGCATTTTACCATAATACCCAGCACCCTTATATATATGACCTTAGTGAGGCTTGGTATAAGCATACTCAGCTGCCATTTATATTTGCAAGGTGGGTTGCTAACAAAAATTTGGGTATTAATACTGAGGCTCATTTTATACAAGCTATTGGTACTAATTTATACCGTTTTAAAAATACAGATGCTTATAAAAAAATGAATACTACCGAGCAGTATTACATTGCCAATTATATACAGTATAACCTCACAACACCCTATAATAAAGGGATGGAGCTGTTTTTGAGTAAGGTATCCATAGAGTAGTTGTCTTTATAATTTTAATTTACTTTTAATAATTCAACTATGCCTTTGTAATGTAATATCCCATATATAATTACAATTTTTTTATCTGTCGAATTTTTTACTGTATTTACAATATGTTCATTTCTATATTGTTTTATAATTTCATTTTTAAACTGTTTTAGTGTAGTTTTATTAGCAATACCACACACATAAGGTGCTTTTAAATCGGTTACACTGTCACATGAAGTGAGGTTTACAATGCCGTGTGTACTTTCAAATTTTTTAATCAGTTCACTTAAGGGTATATCAACCCACACATAGTTTTTAACACCGAGCTTATAATATTTTGGTTGGTCAATCAAGCTATATTTTGTTACCAAATTATCTAATATTGGGTTATCTATTTCCGAATATTTATTAGCCAAATCTATACCCAATATTCTTCTAATTTTTTTATGGCTTAGGGTATCTTTTATATAACGAGGGTTGTCGTTACTAAAGTTACTACTATCAATTTTGTTAATACCTTCTAAGTAAAACACAAAGCCTTTATCTTGGTATTCTTTTATAGTTTTTTCAGCACTTTCATAAAATTCTTTTTTACCCAAATGCCTCATTCCTAAAAAATAAACTTCTTTGTTTGGTACATTAATTTTTTCTAGTGTAGTAGTATTTTCCGACAAGCCAGTTACCTTCCCAAGTATATTTATGCAAGATGGTGTTACAATACCAATTGCTATTATAAACCCATAAATACTTTTTTTCATGCTGGTTTAAAATTTTTAAGTTGGCTATTTAATCCCATACTTAGTTTTATACTTTTCGTACAAATCGGTTTGTTTGTTAGTAATATTAATTTCCCTGCCTTGTATAAATGCATGGGTAATATTGCTTGTAGCCATATCCAACACATCGCCTTGGCTTATAATTAGGTTGGCATCTTTACCCACCTCTATACTACCAGTACTATTGGCTATGCCTAATATTTTTGCAGCATTAAGTGTAATTGCGGTTAAGGCTTCTTCTTTGGTAAGCCCATAAGCAGCCATAGTTCCAGCCTGATAAGGTAGGCAACGTTGTTGCCAAAAACCATCATCCGCATCTTGGCAAATTGTAAATAATACCCCAGCTTTTTGTAATATATAGCCTGTTTTATAAGGTTGATCTACAGCATCATCTGCCATGCTAGGTAGGCTATGTGGTTCGCTTAATATTACAGGTATGTTGTTCTCTTTAAGTAGGGTAGCCACCATCCAACTATCGGTAGCACCAACAAGTACTATATCAATTCCAAACTCTTTTTTTATTTGTACGGCTATCATTATTTCTTTTACTAAGTCGCAGTGTATGTATAGCTTTTGTGAGCCATTGTACAAACCTTGAAGGGCTTCATACTTCAAATTTTTTGGGGTACGGTTACTGCTATTATAAGCTTTAGCATCTCGTAACAAATTTTTTATGTCTTCTATTTTATTTAAGGCATTTTTTATAGCATCTTCTTGTCCTGGCCTTGGGCCAAAAAAGGAAGGACGGTTAATAAGTGCTGGCATATTAAAATGGATGCCATTATTTACTTTATAAGCAGCATCTTCCCAATGCCAAGCATCTAACTGTACAATACTGCTAGTTCCGCTTATAGTGCCACCTTGAGGCACTATATGTGCTAACAATATGCCATTACTCCGTACTGTATTTATTACTTTACTATCGGCTGCATAGGCTACAATGCTTTTTAGGCTTGGGTTTACGTCGCCTAATTCTGCATAATCCTGTGTGGCTTTTATACTACCTACCTCTACCAAACCAAGGTTAGTACTTGCAGCTATTATGCCAGGGTAGAGGTGTTGTCCTTTACCATCAATTACGGTACAGCTATCGGGTATAGTTGTATTTGCAGTTACCATTGTTATTTTGCCTTTGGCAAATACTACCATACCACTACTTATTACTGTACCATTACCTACATGTATGGTTACATTGGTAATGCATACATTTTTTGTTTGTGGGTTGGTTGGTATGCTGTTTTCTTGTGCTTGGGCTGCCCATGTAATACCCAACAACAATGTTAATATTTTAATTTTCATATTTTTTTTTATGTTTTTTAAAATTCAATTGTCCATTATCAATTATCCATTCTCAATTTTCAATTAATTATTCGCCTCTCCACCCTTTCCCATAGCCCTTTTCCGTGGCCGTGGTCATCTTCGCACATGGCTTCTTCCATAAAGCTTGGTGTGCTAGGTATTACTCTTTCGCCACCCTTTTTGGCACTTATAATTTTTTGCACTAGCCTCATTTTTTCCGTAGCTATGGCTTGTTGTTGGGCAAGGTCAGTGGCTCTATCAAAGTATATTATACCATCTACCAATGTTTTTTCAGCTTTAGCATATATGCTCAGTGGGTTATCGGTCCATAGTACTATATCAGCATCCTTACCTACTTTTATACTACCAGTTCGGTTGGCTACATGTAGCATTAATGCAGGGTTTATAGTTACCATATTAAGTGCATCTACATCTTTCATACCAGCATATTTTATACTCTTTGCAGCCTCTTGGTTAAGTCGCCTTGCCATTTCGGCATCGTCACTATTAATGGCTACAGTAATACCACTTTGTTGCATTAAGTAAGCATTTTGTGGTATAGCATCTTGTACCTCCATTTTGTATGCCCACCAGTCGCTGAATGTACTAGCTGCTACGCCGTGTAGTTTCATTTTGTCGGCTACTTTGTAGCCTTCAAGTATATGGGTAAATGTATTTACTTTAAAATTAAATTTTTCGGCAACCCGCATTAATGCAAGTATTTCGCTTTGTACATAGCTGTGGCAGGTTATAAATCGTTTACCATTCAATATTTCAAGTAAGGTTTCCAACTCCAAATCTTTACGTTTGTTTGGGCCAAGTTTTTCATAATCTTTTGCTCTTGTAAATGCATCTTCTAATATTTGTTCCACACCCATTCGGGTATCGGGGTAGCGGTTATTTTGGTTGCTACCACTACGTTTTACGTTTTCGCCAAGGGCAAATTTTATAAACGGATCCCAACCCTCCATTTTCATTTCCTCAGCAGTAGCACCCCAACGTAGTTTTAATAGTTGGGTTTGTCCTCCTACGGTATTGCAACTACCGTGTAATATATGTGAGCTAGTAACACCACCACTTAATTGGCGGTATATATTTACATCATCGGGGTTTATAATATCAGCAATTCGTACTTCGGCAGTTACAGTTTGGCTACATTCGTTAATGCTACCTGTGGCTGCTATATGGCTGTGTTCATCTATTATACCAGCTGTTATATGTTTGCCAGTAGCATCTATAACAGTAGCGGTAGCATCAGTTATATTTTTGCCAATGGCTATTATTTTACCATTATTAATATGTACATCAGTATTTAATAATTTGCCTTCTTTTTCACTTGTCCATACGGTTGCATTTTTAAATATTATATTGGTTTGCTTTGGTTTATTAACCCAACCATAACCTGTAAATGGATAAGTAATTGTTGCTAATGCATTTTGTTTTGTAGCAGGTTCATTTTTTTTAGCATCTTGCTTTTTTGTACTGTCGTTTTTTATAGTAGTTGCCATAGCCATTGGGTCTTTGTAATAGGCACTCCACTTAGCCCAAGTTCCGTTGGCAAGCATACCATTACCTTCCCATGTTTTGCCCATATTTACACCGCTTAATCTTGTAGGTTTGGTACTATCTGCTTTTAATGTAAAGTTGAGGTTTACTAAATTATCGGTAAGTTTTAAGTCCACTTTTGTTGTGTCTTTGCCTATTAGTTTTGCTGTTGGTCGAGCTGCTTCGCCAGTTATTTGTAAGGTATAAGTATCGTTGTTTAGTATTAATTTATAGTCGCCTCTATAATCCACAAATCCATCATCTTTAAGTATATATTGCTTACCCTGTACCCAGTTTTGATACAGTATTGTTTTATCGTTAAATATGGCACCGTTTGTTATAAGTAAGTTTGCTAACTTACCCTCATCCAAACTACCTACTTGGTTTTGTATGCCTAGCAATGTGGCTGGTATTGTAGTAAGTGCCTCTAAGGCTCGTTGCTCTGTAAGTCCCTGCTGTATGGCTTTGCGTAAGTTAGGCATAAAGCTATTAGCTTCTTTTAACCCAAAGGTAGTTAATGCAAAGTTTATATTATTATTTTGAAAGGCAGCTATATTTGTTGGCGATAATTCCCAGTTTTTTAATTCACTTAAGGCTACAAACCTTGCATCGTTTGGGTCTTCTACATCCATGGCTGTAGCAAAGTTGAGTGGTAGTATATAACTGTTGCCTGTGGCTTTAATATCGGCTATACGTTGGTACTCATTAGTACCGCCAACTATTATATATTTTTGGTTAAATTCTTTTGCTATTTTGGTGGCTCTCAAGTCCACCCACTTATCATTACTTTCAAATATTTGGGGTACCGTTTGTAACTCGTTAAATGCTTGTAGGCTTAAGTTTGTGCCTTCTTCAGTACTTTTATTGGCGAGGCTTTTGTACCAACTTGCATCAAGGTAAGTTTGCCTTAATAGTGCTATGGCACCCATTTGCGAATTGGGGTAATCCTGTGTACTACTACCACGGTTAAGGGAGTAATGAGCCGTTGCTTTTTCTCGTAGCATTACCTTATTTTCTTTATCATTAGCTAAGGTTACTATGGTACCATTGCCTCTAACTATACCATCACTAACATGTGTAAGTACAGTACCAAAGCCATTGTTACGCATTTCTTTTGCCTTAGCATCATTTACCATAAATACTTTGCTAGCATCAGTTTCGGGTCGTACGGCTTCGTTCCAACTGTAAGCACCTTTGTTGGTAGCTACCATTTTACTTTGCCCAAAGTTAAAACCGCCACTACTAGGTTGCTTGGCAGGCATACCATAATCGGTATAGCTATCAATAAATGAGGGGTAAATGTATTTGCCTTGGCAATTAATAACTACGGCATCTTCAGGGGCTGCATTGGTGCTAATGCTTTCTACCAAACCCTTTCGTATTACTAAGGTGGCATTATTTATTACTGTAGTAGCATTTTTGTAAATGGTAGCATTGGTAAATGCATAACATTCGTTTGCATTAAATGCAATATCGTTACGAGGGTAAGTTACTTGGGCAACTGCATTTAACCCAACAAAAAATAAGAGTAAAATGGATACAATTTTATTCATAATTCAATAATTATTAATGAACTATGAAGTTAGTAAAAAACTACTACTAAAGGTTGGTATTTGATGAGTGGTATTTGGTTGGGTTAGTTATTTTAGGTTTTATATTTTTAGGACTCAATTGTTATTTATCACAAATTGTTAGTTTTCTATTTCTCTAATAATATCATCTAAAAGCTTTGCCATTATGTTCAATTCCATTTCAACAGATGGAGGTGCAACATCTCTTTTTCCATGTGCTATATAATTGCGATGGTCTTTTATTACTTTTAATTGTTGTAAAAGTTGAGGCGGTAAATAACTTTCTATTAAATATATAATGCCAGATAATTTATCAATTTTATCATTTATAAAATTTTCTTTTGATTTAAAATAATCTAACGGTTTGGCTGCATTTGTTGAAACTAACTTTTTAATAGATCCATACGTTGTTCTATATTTTGCAAATATCACTCTTTCAAAAGTAGCTACTATGCTAACAACTGAATTTTCATAAGCAATTTTTGTTAAATTATCTGCAAAGTTTAAAGCAGTTTTTTCTTTATTTGAGTAAATTCTACTTAAATGGAAAGGAACTATTTTATCAATATAATTTTTATTTCCAATAATATGCTTTACTTCTTTACGTAATATATTGTCAATAGTTGCAAGGTAATTGTATGTTTCTCTTAAGACATCGTTATTTATTGTAACCATTCTTCAATAAGTTTTTCAAGTTGTGGCTTATTTAGTTTTTGGTATTCATTTTGATTATATGATTTAGCAATCAACCATTCTGGTTCTTGATTATTTATAAGTTTTCTTAAAATACTTACTTTGTTATATATATTACCTCTCATGTAAAATTCTAGTTTTCCATCATATTCTGCGGTAACAGTCGAAACTGGCTCAAGTACTAAAAATTTGTTTTCAGATATTGTGATTTCTAGTATAGACGTTAAGTATTCGCCAATAAATGACTCTATTCGTTTTACAGGAAAAGTTTCAAAAGTCATTAGTCCCTTTACTTTATAATCATTAAACCACTTAGAAGTAATGGTTTTTTCAAGTTTTGAGACTGATTCCTTCCAAATTTTTTTATACATTAACCAATCCTTTTCTTCGTATTGGTCGCTTAGTTTTTTAAGTTTCTCTAACTTTTCAATAAGTGCCATTTTTTATTTTATATTGTTTACTAATAGAAGTTACGAAAATTTTATGAATAATTATTTATCAATCTTTTTGTTTATATACTCAACTCACATAAAATGTAGCACCTTCCACCGCTATACTAGTATGGGTAAATACTTCGGTTGCTTCGGTAATAAAGGTATCGAGGTTTTCGTATTTGCTACTAAAATGCCCAATAAGTAATTGCTTTGCATTTGCTTGTAAAGCTATACTGGCAGCTTGTTTGCTGGTGCTATGAAACCTTTCAATTGCCTTAGCCTCAAGGTTATGTAAGTAGGTAGTTTCGTGGTAGAGGAGGTTAGCATTAAGTAGGTAGGGTAGTATGGCTTCATCGTACTTAGTATCGGCACAGTAGGCATACACTTTGGGTGGTGTAGTGGCGGTGGTTACTTGGCTATTGTATATAACTGTACCTTGCTTGGTAGTGTAATCATCGCCTTGTTGTAAGGCAGCATAGTAAGCACTTGGTATTTCCAAGGCTAGGGCTTTTTCAATATCAATTTTTCGTGGATTTTTTACCTCTTCAAACCTAAAGCCATAGCAGGTTATACGGTGGTTGGTGGCAAAGCAACTTATTTTTATTTTACTGTTTTGTAGTAATATACCTGCCTCATTTATTTGAATAATAGTAAGGTTGTAGGGCAATATTATATCGGCAGCATCTAACTGTAATTGTATTATTTGGGCAAGGTTGCCCGGTGCATATATTGTAAGGTTTTGCTTACGGCCTATTAAGCCAAAGCTTGTAATTAACCCTATTAGGCCAAAGTAATGATCGCCATGTAAATGGCTTATAAATATAGCTTCAAGTCGGCTTCGCTTTATTTTATATTTCATTATTTGCATTTGTGCACCTTCGCCACAATCAATCATATACAACTCGTTTTGTATAGTTACTATTTGGCATGTAGGGTGCCTGTTATATGCAGGTACTGCCGAATTGTTGCCTAGTATTGTAACTCCAAACATGGTTAATTTTTCTCTTATTTTTTTAGTTGCTTAGGGTAATTTTTTCTCCATTTTTATATTGGCTCGTTGGTATAGCCCTTGCTGTAAAGCTACTTCTACAAAACCATACTTCTTATATAAGTGTATGGCTGATGCTAGTTTGGTATTGGAGTAGAGTATAAGGCTTTGTACCCCTAATAGTGCAGCTTGCTCTATACAATGTTGCAATAGTAATGCGCCAATGCCACTGCCTTTAGCAGCTTCGGTTACCGCCATTTTACCCAATTCGTATTGTGTGGGCGTTATTTTTAACAGCGAAGCAGTGCCTACTATTGTTCCATTAAGTGTAGCATAATATATGTAGCCACCTTTGGCTATTATTTCCTCATAGGGGTTGTTGAGGCTTTGTATATCCGAGGGTTCAAGTGTAAAGTACTTGAGTAACCACTCATAATTTAAGTCCTTTATAGCCTCTTTAGTTTGGGATGTATAGTTAACAATTGAAATTGTGTTTGGCGTCATATTTTTTTACAAAAAAAAATTAAAACTATTGCTTCACTAAAGCTTTAGATTTTATTAAATCAGCTACTACTTTTACTGCTTCATTTATATAAATATCTTTTGTCATTGCTTTTAAAAACTGAGTATTATTTGCCTTTTTATCTTCACTTGTATTTAAGTATTTATCGGTATCGGCTTTAAGGTAATTGGCTGGTAAGCTGTCCCTAACTTTCATCGTATTTTCTATTTGTTTGTTAAGGTCTTTTATAGTTTTTTGCTCAGCTTTGTAGCCAGTATAATTAAGTGAGTAGTTTTTATCTAACTCTTTATCTAGCAATAATGTGTTAGTTTTTATAATGTTAAATGAGCTGTTTTTGCTTACCCTATCGGCACTTAATTTTTTTACTTCGTCAAAGTTTAGGTTACTGCTTGTAATGTTGGCTTTATTTATTTCGTCCCAACCAAGGGCAGTTTTATTATCACGTTCACGGTATTTGAGGTACTCATACATATCGGGCAATTGTATATCGGGGGTTACACCTTTAAGCTGTGTGCTGCCACCGTTAACTCTATAAAACTTTTGTAGCGTTACTTTAATACTACCATAATCATTGGTTTCTAACAGTTTATTATTTTCAAAGTTTAACGGTATTTGCCTTTGTACAGTGCCTTTGCCGTAAGTAGTGCTGCTACCAATTATTACACCACGGCCATAGTCCTGTATGGCTGCCGCAAATATTTCACTAGCACTAGCACTAAATTCATTAACCATTACAGCCAATGGACCGTCCCAAAGTACTGACTTGTCTTTATCTTTTTGTATGCTTATATCGTTATCTCTACCCTTTACTTGCACCACTGGTCCATCTTTTATAAAAAAGCCTACCATTTGTACCACATCCATTAACGAACCGCCTCCATTATTACGCAAATCCATTATAATACCCTCTACATTTTCGCTACGTAATTTTTCAATTTCCTCTGCTACCTCTCTAGCACACCTATGGCCATTAGCATTTTCAAAATCGGCATAAAATTCAGGTAGGTTTATAACACCAATTTTTTTACCTTCTTGTTGGGTTACAAAGCTTCTTACTAAGTTGCCTTCTAGGTTTAATTTTTTACGTATTATTTTTACAATTTTAATGATACCATCAGCTTTTTTTAAGGTTAATCGTACTTCTGTATTTTCTTTACCTCTTATTATACGTACACATTCGGGAGTGGTGTAGCCCGTTATATCTTCAGGGGTTTTGTCGCCTTGTGCTACAGCTACTAATATATCGCCTACATTTATTTCCCCACTTTTTTGTGCTGGGCTACCAGGTGTAAGTGGTCCTATTTTAATGCTACCATCTTCCTCTTTAAGTTGTGCACCTATACCAAAGTAATTGGCACTCATTTCTTCGTTAAAGCTGCGCTGCTCCACTGGTGGCATATAATCGGTGTGTGGGTCGTAGGCTTGTGTTACTACATTCATAAAGCTATTAAAAAAATCTTCGGTATTCGTCTTACGTTTCATACCAGCATAGCTTCTGTTTATAATTTTCAACACTTTTTCTCTTGCCTCTTTTTCCATTGCAGCATCCGTTTTTTTAACTTTTGCAGTTTCATTTTGTGTTTGCAAGTCGGCATATCTTTCCAACGTCATTAGCTTTAGTTTTTTACGCCACACATCTTTTCGTTCGGCTTCGGTAGTTGGCGGTTTATTTTTTTCTACATCTACACTTAAGGTTTCTACTTGATTAAAGTTAAATGGTTTGCTCAATATTTCAGTAATGTAGGGATCTACTTCCAATAATCTTTTTTTGTATAGTTCGCCAGCAGTGCTAAAAAATTCTGTTTTAATTTTTAACTGTAATTCATCATCTATTTTACTGCCATATTGTTTGCTTAGGTTATCAATATCTGTTTGTAGCAATACATCTTTACTGTAATCCAAAGCCTCTATATAACTGTTAAATAATTGCTTAGAAAATGCATCGTCCAAAGTACGAGGGCTATAATGCAAATCCTCTAATACAAGCATTACATTACGTATAATTTTTTCATATTTATTTAACTCAATAGCTGTTGTATTACCTTCGCTATTAGGAAACTCAGTACCATCTATTTGCACCGTTTGGCGTAGTTTGTTAGGGGCAAATTTGATGCTTTTAAATGCAAAAAAAGTAATACCTATAAAGAGGAGCATGTAAAGTGGAACACTATTTTTACTAGTCATAAATGATTTTATTTGTTTCATGGTCAAAGTTAAAATATTATAATGCTTAAAAGTACGTATTATATTTATCTTAACATCAAATTATGATAAGTGGTTTACTACAAGTTTGAGTAGTTTATTAAGGGTTAATATAGTTATGTTGGTTGCAGTTTTTTTGTGGCTACGCCAAAATACTTTCTTGGGTATAATGTTTTATTTAGGCTTCGCCAAAATACTTTTTTGGGTATAATGTTTTATTTAGGCTACGCCAAAATACTTTTTTGGGTATAATATTTTATTTAGGCTTCGCCAAAATACTTTTGTAAGTAAAATATTTTATTTTGGCTTCGCCAAAAATAGTAAAGTATGGGCTCATTTGTATTATGTTGGCTACGCCAAAATGATTGCAATACTGTGCAAATATGGCATTCAATTTTGTAGTATAATATTTTGTACGTAAATTTGCATTTCAAACAAATGGAGGTTATAGCTCAGTAGGTTAGAGCGTCAGCTTGTGGCGCTGAAGGTCGTGGGTTCGAGACCCATTAATCTCCCATTTTCCGCTCCATCCCAAATGCTTTAGTATTTGGGATTTTTTATTTTAGTTCAATAAAGTTGGGCAATATTTTTTATGATAGGGTTGGGCTTGTGTACAACGCTATTAAAAACACAGACCTCTTGTCAATTTAACTTAGCGTTTCCTATTTCATTAATTTCAAATTATGCCTATTATGTATTCAAGTTTATATTTTTTAATTTTTTGAAATTGATTTTTAATTTAAATGAAATCCTATATTACTATTTACCTATACAAAACTTGCCAAATATGGTGCCTAGTATATCTTTATCGTGTAGTATTTCTCCGGTTATTTCGCCGAGGGCTTGTAGGGCATGTTTAATGTCGAGGGCTAGCCAATCGCCTGTAGTATTGGTTTGTAGGGCTGCTTGTACTTTGGAAAGGCTATTGTAGCAGTGGAGAAGGGCATTGTAATGCCTTGTATTTACCACTATGGTTTGCTCGGTATTTATTTGGTTAGTAGCTATAAGTGTTGGTAGGTATTGTAGCAGTTGTTGTACCTGCTGTTTGTCAATTGCCGATAGTTGAAACAGTGTACTATCATTTACTTGTAATGAGCCATAGTCGGCATTTAATTGCTGTATTTGTTGGGTAGTACATTGGTCTATTTTATTGGCAATTAATATAATTTTTTGTTGGGGTTGTTGTAGTGGTTTTATATCGGCTATTGCTTGCTGTATAGTTATAGTAGCAGCATCAAATACATAGAGTAGTATGTTGGCTAGTGTAATTTTTTCTAATGTTTTTTCTATTCCTATTTTTTCAATTACATCTACTGTATCTCTTATACCTGCAGTATCGGTTAATCGAAATGTAATACCATTGAGTTGTAATTTTTCTTCAATAGTGTCTCTAGTAGTGCCGGCTATATTGGTTACTATGGCACGGTCTTCATTAAGCAGTGCATTAAGCAAGGTTGATTTGCCAGCATTTGGCCGGCCAGCTATTACGGTGGTTACACCGTTTTTAATAATATTGCCTAATGTAAATGATTGTATGAGTTGCTGTACTTGAAGTAGTAGGGTAGTTACTAATTGTTGTAGTTGTGTACGGTCGGCAAAGGCTACATCTTCTTCGCTAAAGTCAAGCTCTAATTCTATTAATGCTGCAAACTCAATAAGTTGGTTACGTAGTATTTTAATATCGTTACTAAAGCCTCCTTTCATTTGCTGTAGGGCAGTTTGTTGCGCTGCATCATTTTCGGCTGCTATAATATCGGCCACAGCTTCGGCTTGTGTGAGGTCAAGTTTTCCATTTAAGTATGCCCTTTGTGTAAACTCACCTGCCTTGGCTAACCTTGCTCCTAATGTTATAATTGTTTGTATTATTTGTTGTTGTATATAGGCTGAGCCGTGGCAGTTTATTTCAATAATATCTTCACCTGTATAGCTTTTGGGGTTTTTATAAATGGCTATTACTACTTCATCTAATTTTTTACCTTGGTATTGTAAGTAACCTACATGTAAGGTATGACTTGGTTGTGTACTTATTTTTTTTTTGGTAAATAATTGGTCAATAATCGCAAAAGCATTTACCCCACTTAACCTTATAACACCAATAGCCGAAGCACCTTGTGCTGTGGCTAAGGCTACAATTGTATCATCCCAGTTAGTATGTTGCATTGCTGCAAAATTATACTATTATGGCAATATATTATTGTTTGGTTAAATGCTTTTAACCTTAATGTTGTACTATTAATTTTGATACAGTACTAGTGGTATTATTTTCAATTTTTACAAAATAAATGCCGTTGGCAAATGTTGATGTATTTATAGTCTCGTCAATATTATTAGTAGTATTTATGGTAGTATTGTATATAAGTTTACCAGTTGCATTATATATTTTAATACTTGTATTACCCAATATATTAGTAGTAGCAATATTGGTGTAACCGTTTGCAGGGTTAGGGCTTAGCGTTACAATTTCCTTATTACCAAACTTTACTAACTTTATAGGTGAGTAAGCAAACTTACCGTCTTTATCAATTATGAGTAGCCTGTAATAGTTATTTCCGTTGTAAGGAAATTTATCGTTGTAGCTATATTTTTTTACAACATTACTATTAAAGCCGTTCCCTAGCAAGGTAGCTATTTTTGTAAAAGCTATACCATTGCTCGACTTTTCAACTTCAAATTGTTTTAAGTTTTGTTCGGTTGCTGTTGCCCAATTGCAAAGCACATCAATATTGTTTTTGTAGGCAGTAAAGGATTGTAAGGTTACTGGAGTGGTTAAGTTTATGGTAAAGTTAGTATTTGAAATATCGAAAAATGAGTAGTTAGCAAATTCACATTCTACCCTTACCCTAGCAGTTGTGGTAGATACGTTGGGTACTGTAATTGTTTCTGTGCCATCGTTTGGGGTACTTGCTAGTATTACTGTTGGGTAAGTAAGTCCGCCATCGGTTGATAAAGTTATTTTTACATTTGTACCATTTAGTGGTGATATGTTAGTTCCATTTACATTCCAACTAACGGTTTGCATACTATTGCCAGCCCAACTAACTGCAGTGTTAGGGGCAGTTACTGCAAAGTTTGCTGTAGTGCCACTTACTACAAATGTTAAAGTTGTATAATTTACTCCTCCACCTGCTGCTCTATTATCACGTGCAATGAGCCTAAAATTAAAAGTTCGGTCGGTAGCACCATTGTATAACACTTCTCTAAATGTGGATGTGTTACTTGCAATATCTGCAATACGAGGTATAGTACGTGTAGGGCTTGTAGTAGGCGAATAAGACCTAAAGTTAGGCCCACTTGTACTTGTGGCGGTATTAATACCGGCTGCGCCTAAGTCAAATTGTTCCCAACAATAAGTAAGTGCATCACCATTAGCATCAGTTGCTGAACCCTTTAAAGTAAACGGTGTGTTTTTAGGAATAGTAAATCCTCCTGTACCAGTGCTTACTACAGGAAAGCTATTGCCAGTAGCAGTTACAGCTGCACAAGTGCCACCGCTACCACTTATATGCGCCGTTAATTGATCAAAGCTATAGGTATGAAAGTAGGCATCGCTATTGGGTTGCAAATCGCTACTGCCACATATACCTGCATATGCTAATATGGTGCTACCGCTACCAACTTCGTAAGCAGCTGAAGCAGTTCTATTACCACCACCACAGTTCGATATATTGCTATTGAAAGTATGATCGCCATCAAACTGATGACCAATTTCATGTGCTACATAATCAATATCGTAAGGGTCGCCAACGGGGCTACTACTACCTGTAACACCTCTAGCTTTATAAGTTGCATTACATATAACACCACCATAAGCAAGGCCACCTGCACCTGTACTAAATGTATGGCCAATATCATAATTTGCGTTACCAATATTATTATCAATTACTACTTGGCTTTCATCAATTAATATATTGGGGTCATCGTTACCCGTAAATGGATCACCCGCTGCTGTCGTATATATATTTAAATTGTTATTGGCTACTAGTACTAATCGTACTGCTAATTCTTTTTCGTACATACCATTTACACGATTTATTGATGTGGCAATAGCGGACGAAGTTGCAGCTAATGTGCCACCAAAAAAGGCACTGTATTGATGTGTACAAGCTACTGCTAATCTATAAGTTTTTAATTGTGTACCATTACCAGCTTCGGTACGTTGTGTAAAGTTGGGGTTATTATTTACTAAACCCTTACATATTGAAATAGCTTTATCAATTGGGTTAAAGTGTTTGCGGTAGTAGGTTTGGTAGTAGTTATTGTTTTGTAAGCTTATAGGATCAATAAATATGTCACCATTGCTTGTAAGTACCATTGCATGAAATCCGTTAGTACCATAATCAATTTTAACAGTAGCTGTTGGGTCGGTTATGCCTTGTCCTGTATATGTTTTAAACGAATTATTGTTTACTCCAATTGTTGATGCTACTACTGGCGATTCCCATATTTTAAATTGTTCAAATGTTCCATTAGGATTAGGTAAGCTTATTAATAAAGCATTGGCTATGTGGTTTGTAGCAAACTCTAATGGTGCAGTTGCATACTCACTTTTAAGTGCTGTATAATTAAGTTGGAAAGTGCTGGCTTCAGCTGGTTTTATAATTTGTGTGGTAAGTAAGTTGGCAGGTATTTCGGTTGTAGCAATTTTTGTCCAGTTGCTATTTGTTTGACCCTTGCAAAAGTTAATAATGCTAAGCAAAGTAATGAGTGCTAGTATATTTTTTATCATAATTGTATTGTGTAATTATTTTTATTGTTGGTAATAGAGTAGTACTTTTTATTTACAATAAAATTACATTGATTTGGTGATACAAATAACGTGATAATACTTAATTTGTTTTACAAAAAAATACGGTGATAACCCTATAAAATATTTACGACCGTATTGTAATATATTGAATTTTTTTTTAAAATTAATTTTTTATAAATCAAACTTAATGCCCTGTGCCAGTGGTAGAGTAGTACTCCAATTAATGGTATTAGTTTGTCGGCGCATATAAGCTTTCCAAGCATCACTACCACTTTCTCTGCCGCCACCTGTTTCTTTTTCGCCACCAAATGCACCCCCAATTTCGGCACCACTGGTGCCTATATTTACATTGGCTATGCCACAATCACTACCTGTTGCACTTATAAACTGCTCGGCTTCTCTCATGTTAAGTGTCATAATAGCACTGCTCAAACCCTGTGGTACATTGTTTTGTAGGGCTATGGCCTCATTTAAAGTAGTATAGGGCATTATATAAAGCAGCGGTGCAAATGTTTCTGTTTGTATTATTTTACTTGTAGCGGCTACCTCAGCTATACAAGGTTGTACATAGCAGCCACTTGTATACTCATTGCCGGTAAGCACACCACCATGTACTATAAAATTACCACCTTCGGCTTTACAATTTTCAATAGCTTGTAGGTAAGTAGCCACTGCATCTTTATCAATTAATGGCCCTACATGGTTGTTAGTATCTAATGGATTTCCAATTTTTAATTGGCTGTATGCTTTTACTAATTTTGCCTTAAAAGTTTCATACACACTATGGTGTATTATAAGCCTACGAGTACTAGTACACCGCTGCCCAGCTGTGCCTACAGCACCAAATACTGCACCTATGAGGCTCATATCGAGGTCGGCATTTTCGGTAATTATAATGGCATTGTTGCCACCGAGTTCTAACAATACTTTGCCAAGCCTTGCCCCAACAGTAGCGCCTACTGCCTTGCCCATACGGGTACTGCCTGTAGCACTTATAAGGGTTACCTTAGGGTCGGCTGTTAATAATTCGCCAATTGCTCTACCACCATTTATAAGGCAACTTACACCTTCGGGTACATTATTTTTTTCAAATATTACATTTATTATGTGCTGACAAGCAATAGAAGTTAAGGGTGTTTTTTCGCTAGGTTTCCATACACATACATTGCCACAAACCCAAGCTAGCATTGCATTCCAGCTCCATACAGCTACGGGGAAGTTAAAGGCTGATATGATGCCCACAATACCTAAAGGATGCCACTGTTCATACATTCGGTGCATGGGTCTTTCGCTGTGCATGGTAAGCCCATATAGTTGGCGGCTAAGGCCTACTGCAAAGTCACATATATCTATCATTTCCTGTACCTCACCTAGGCCCTCTTGTAAGCTTTTGCCCATTTCGTAACTTACTAGTTCGCCAAGGGCTTGTTTATTTTGCCGTAAGGCATCACCAATTTGCCTCACAATTTCTCCTCGTTTTGGGGCTGTCCAAGTTCGCCATTCGGCAAATGCTTTTTGTGCTGTATTTATTACTGCTTCATACTCATTAGTAGTACATTCCTGCACTGTTCCAATAAGGCTACCGTCCACTGGTGAGTAGCTTTCTAATACAGTAGTAGCACTATCTAACCAATTGGTACCTGTGCTTACACCTTTATTTTGAGCTTGTATATTTAATTTTTGTAAAAATTCCATAGGTCAATTTATTTTTATTTTTTGTAAAAGTAGCTTTTTAATTTTGCACTTTTTTCTATCATTACTGCAATTTATGGTTATAGGTATAATGTAGCTGTTGCTTAAGCTGCTCCCATACATTGTATATAATTGGGCAACGACCATAGTGCATTAAAGTTCCAAAAGTTCGTTGTACAAAATCGGGTTTGTGTAGGTGCGGAAACTCCCTGCATTCCTCAAACCTTTTCTCATATACAGTACATTTATTATTACTTAAAAAGCTGCATGGCATTGAGTTTATAACCATTGTAATAGCCTCTTGGCTAGTTTCTATATATTTTTGTTTAAACGCTATTATTGATGTTTGCAAATGTGTGCTCATAGTTTCGCATTCTGCTTCGGTTACATTTATCATCAACGTTTTGCAGCAATTGCCACAACTAGTACAATCAATTTTGCTACTTACTTCAGTATTTAGTTTATGTACTATTGGGTCTATATTGGTATTATAGTTTTGTTTTAAAAAATTTTTGAAATCCCAATTTTCCGCTTCATTATCTTTTTCTTGTTGGCTAATTATTTGTAAATCAGTTTCAATATACATGAGTAATATATTTTTTAAAAAATTGTTTCTAATGCAACTTGCATTTCTGGGAATATATGCGGTATAATACTTCCCTTTTGTATATGTATTTCTTTTTCTATAAA
>JAYWGN010000033.1:0-29888 GCA_043778255.1 Chitinophagaceae bacterium
GCTTAACCTCTTTGGGGCTACGTTACGCTACGGCTACGCCTTCGCTCCACTTCGCCCCAAAGAGGTTACAACCTGTTGCACTTATCACTTGAACATACAGTGCTTATAAATGGGGTAAGTGGAAATTTTATCATGTTGTTGGAAGGCTTCGCCATTCCAACAAAAGCTAAGTATGGCAAAACACTCCATATAAACTAACTTATTATTTTGAAAATATAAATTCGGCTTGTGCTACTTTAGTCAATTTCATTACTTCATTAAAATTTTCAATTGAAGTAAATTCGAGTTGCTCCACTATTTTGTATTCATAAAATACTTTAAATGTATTTGTTTTAAAGGGCCATGGCTCTACGCTTATATTTTTGTTAGGTTTATAGTATACTTCATTCATTACATTATCAGGACTCATTGAAATTTCCATTTTTCGCCCTTCTGGTTGTATTTTGTCCAAACAAATTAATAATGAAAATGCATCGCTCCATTCTAAAAATCTATATAGGCGTTTGGCATATGTAGCATTTATATGCATACTTTTTAAAATGTTTTTACGATACTCCTCTTGCTCACACAAAAATGTATCTAATACTTTATCTTGCTTTCTATTGTTATTATCGTATAAAAATTTAATATGCAAGGATGTAAGTAATCCATTCAATTGGCTTTTTGAATTTCCTATTTCCATTAAATTTTCTAACGGCTTTATATCAGTTTTATCTTTATTATCTTTTACAGTAAAACACCTTGGAGCTCCTGCTTCGGTTAAGTTTTGTGCTGCTAAGGTTTCAGTAACTCCATCATCATGCTCTGCAATGGCAATAATTGTTGGTAATAAAATTTCGGAGGGTAAATTAATATCATAATTGTTGGCAATCATACCTGCAAGTAAGCCATGAGATCGTTGGGTAATTATTTTCCAGCCTTTTTGGTGTGAAATAGCTATCATTGCAATAAGCATAGCAAGTTTAATGCCATTATAATATAACAATTAAGCTTACTAATTAAAATCCCCACTGGCGCTGGTCTATGAAAAAAGTAACACTAGAGCTGGGCTCTGCCCAGTTCTTATAAATTACACTTGCCTGTACCGTTATTACGGTATTTGAAATTAAGCAATATAAAATAAACAAGTTGATTTAATATATCAAATTAATTATTTTATTCCTTAATTGCTTAATTTCCCTCACCACCCTAATAACCGCTAAAAAAGTAACCCTAAAGCACTGGGCGGGAGCCCAGCGCTAGTAAGTAAGACCAGCGCCAGTGGGGAAGGTAGGAGTGCTAATTAAGAAATTAAGAAATTAAGAAATTAAGGAATTAAGAAATTAAGTGAGAAGGTAGAAGTTAGAGGTGAGAAGTGAGAAGTTAGAGGTGAGAAGTTAGGAGTACTAATTAAGAAATTAAGGAATTAAGAAATTAAGTGAGAAGTTAAAGTTGAGAAGTTTTAAGTTGGAGGTTAATTAAGTATCGTAATTATTTGCCTATTAAAATATATGTATGGCTTCGCCAAAATTTTTTTATGTGGTAATTGGTATTGTGCATTGTAACAATTTTTTGCAAAGCTGCTGTTTATGTGGCAAACACTGTGCTTATAAATGCGGAAAGTGGAAATTTTATCATGTTGTTGGTAGCCAAAGCCATTCCAACAACGGCGAAGCATTAAATTATTATTTACAAACATTCTTCGGTATTTCTTTCCACCCGCCAGGTGGTAATTTATAAACTATGCTATCTATTATACATTGAGGCACTTCAATTTTTGTAATTCTGGAATGCCCTTTTATATTAGTTTTATTGATCAAAATGTAGTAATACTTCCCTTCTTGTGCGCCTCTTGCATTTCCAAGTATTGACTCATACTTTTTATTATTGAAAAATATTTCAAAATAGTGATTTGTACCATCCCCACCATAATCAGCTCTTCTATATCGTGCTATTGTGAAAATTCCTTTTTTATATAAAAAATAATCTTGCACTAACCCTATCATGCCAATAAATAAAGAGATAATAAAAATTCCAATAACAAAAGTAATATTCGGTCTATTTTTTACAAATTTTTTTATGTATTTCATCCTTTAATTTATTTTCTGTCCCGTTTAGGTCTTTGGTATACCACATATAGCGGTACAGGCTTTGATGAGGCTACAATGAATTAACCAGATTTTTAATTTTTCTTCGTTTATTCATAATCACGTCTCTAACTTAAAACAATTGCCTATATACATCTTCTACTTTGGCTAGGGTTATTACTTCTATTTTTAAGGTTTTTTTGTCGAGGCCTTTGCTGTTATATTTGCTTACTATTATTTTTTCGAAGCCTAACTTTTCGGCTTCGGCTATTCGTTGCTCTATACGGTTTACGGCTCTTATTTCGCCACTTAGCCCTATTTCGCCTACAAAACATATACTACTTGGTATTGGTTTATCTTCGTAGCTACTTAGTAAAGCTACCAATACGGCAAGGTCTATGGCAGGGTCTTCTATTTTAATACCCCCTGCTATGTTCAAAAATACGTCTTTTACACCAAAGTGGAAACCCCCTCGTTTTTCTAATACTGCCAATAATAGCTGTAGCCGTCGGGCATCAAAGCCTGTGGCGGTACGTTGGGGTGTGCCATACACACTTTGGGTTACAAGTGCTTGTATTTCAATGAGTAAGGGTCGTAAGCCTTCCATTGTTGCAGCAATGGCAGTTCCGCTTAGGTTTTCGTCTTTTTGGGTTATTAATATTTCACTTGGGTTTTTTACATTGCGCATTCCTTGCCCCGTCATTTCGTATATTCCTAGTTCGTTGGTGCTTCCAAATCGGTTTTTGAGGGTACGTAATATGCGGTATGCATAGTGCCTATCGCCTTCAAATTGTAACACTACATCCACCATGTGTTCCAATATTTTGGGGCCAGCAATGGCACCATCTTTTGTAATATGCCCAATTAAAAAAACGGGGGTGTTCGTATCTTTTGCATAGCGTTGAAACTCGGCTGCACATTCTCTTATTTGCGATACACTACCACCACTACTTTCAATATACGGCGATTGTAATGTTTGAATACTATCTACAATTACTACTTGTGGTTTTAGTTTTTTTATTTCGTTAAATATTACTTGTGTATTAGTTTCGGTGAGTAAATAAAAGTTATCATTTTTTATTTTTAATCGTTCGGCTCTCATTTTTATTTGTTGCTCACTTTCCTCGCCACTTATATATAATACCCGTTGTTGTTGTAAGGCTAAGCCATTTTGCAAAAACAAAGTGGACTTACCAATACCTGGTTCACCAGCTACTAATATAATACTACCTAATACTATACCACCGCCCAAAACCCTGTTCAGTTCAGCATCTGCAGTGGTTATACGTTGTTCATTAGTTATTTGTACATCGTCCAGTGCTATTGTTTTGAGGGTTCGTTTTTCGGTATTATAATTATCCCAAGTGTTGGTATCGGCTTTTTCGTTTCCTTTTATTACTAGTTCTTCTACAAAACTATTCCATGTATTACAAGTGGGGCATTTGCCTACCCATTTAGTACTTTCGTAACCACAACTTTGACAAAAAAATGTTGATTTAGATTTACTCACCTGCTATTATAAATTAAGAAATGAAGAAATAAGGAATTATTTTTTTTAAAAAATAGTATAGTGTAAAAGTAAGGTTTATTAAAAGCATTTTATATAAATACATGATAGTAAATATTATTTTAGCGAAGCAAAATAAAACACAAAAAAATATTTTTTAGCGAAGCAAAAAATAAAAAAAGCAGTGCAAAAAAATATTTTGGCGAAGCTTAAAATAAAATATAAAAAGTACTAAAAATAGTAAAGGGCTAACCATTAATGATTAACCCTTTTACTTACTAACGCCTTAAATTCAAGTACTAAATTACGAAATTGTAGCATTTTACAAAATTAATTTTTAAAAATGTGTATAACTATTTTACCCATAAGGGTAACAATTATAGGGGAAAAATATAGCTATACAATTGTAAATGAATAGGTTATACAATTAAGTAAAAGCATATTTTAGTATATAATACAAAGTAAAATTTATTTATTAGGGCAATAATGCCAAAATGGCAGCAAATGCTAACCTACATATATTTTATAGTTAGTATTAAAATTTGGTAATAAATTTGTGTGGTTACTTGTAGTAACAAATTAAAATATAAAGCTATGATATTTGGAATGCCTGCTTCGTTTATGATTATTTCATTTGCCCTTATGGGCATAAGTATGTTGGTGAGTATGGTACTCAAAAACAAGTTTATTAAGTACAGTAAGGAAATGCTAAGCAGTGGAATTACTGGCAAGCAAGTTGCCGAAAAAATGCTAAAAGACAATGGCATTTATGACGTACAAGTGGTTAGTGTGGAGGGTTTTTTGAGCGACCACTACAATCCGTTAAACAAAACTGTAAACCTTAGCCCCGATGTGTATAATGGTGCAAGTGTATCGTCAGCAGCTGTGGCAGCCCATGAGTGTGGCCATGCTGTGCAACATGCTACCCAGTACCCTTGGTTGGGCTTTAGGAGCCGTATGGTACCTGTAACACAAATTAGCACCAAATTTAGCCAGTGGGTACTTATGGCTGGTATGCTTATACTAAGTATGGGACGTGGCAATGGTACCGTACTACTTATTGGTATTGCCCTGTTTGGGGTTGCTACCTTATTTTCATTTATAACCTTACCAGTTGAGTTTGATGCTAGTAATAGGGCATTGGCTTGGCTCAACAAAACAAATATAACCAACGATGCCGAGCAAAATAAAGCTAAGGAAGCCTTAAAGTGGGCCGCTACCACCTATGTAGTGGCTGCATTAGCATCTTTAGTTACGCTTATAGAATACATAATGATATATATGAATAGGAGTAGGGATTAGTAACTCAATTAACGAATACTTAAAATAAGTATATTTGTATTATGAAGTTTGTGGATATAAAAAATGATGTAGCCTTTCGTAAAATATTTGGCAATGAGAACAGAAAAGAAGTGTTAATTTCTTTTTTGAATGCTGTATTGCAACTAGATAATGGACAACAAATAGTAGCTGTACAAATTGCCTCACCAATACAACTACCTGAATTACATACGGGAAAAACTACCATTGTTGATGTAAAAGCAAAAGACGAGACTGGCAAGGAATATATTGTAGAAATGCAAGTAGGCGATATTGATGGGTTTGATAAAAGAGTGTTGTATTATGCTTCAAAAAGTTATGCTTCACAAATTAAGAGAGGGGATTTTTATAAAAAATTAAATCCCACATTTTTTATTGGTATCCTCAACTTTAAAGCTACTACAAACCCTAATTATATTAATAGGCATAAAATAATTGACCTTGAAACAGGCGAAAATTATATAAAAGATATTGAATTTAACTTTATTGAATTGCCAAAATTTAATAAAAAGGTGAGCGAATTATTTACCATAATAGACCAATGGATTTATTTTATTAAAAATGCTGAAGACTTAACTATAATACCTAATAATGTAAAAGACCAAGGATTAAAATTAGCCTACCAAGATGCAGAAATGCAAAACTGGACAGATAAAGAACTTGAAGAATACGATAAAATATTTATGAGAGAGGAGGACGATAGAAATAGATTTGAAAAAGCATTGAGGGTAGCAGTAGAAAAAGGTATAGCTGAAGAAGTAGAAAAAAGAATAGCTGATAAAATAAAAAAGGAAGTAGGAAAAGCAGCAATAAAAACAGAAAAAAAAGCTATTAAAAAAAGGAATATAGAGGTTGTTTTAAATTTTCACAAAATTGGAGTAAGTATAAAAAACATAGCTATAGCAACTGGCTTAACTATTACTGAAGTGAAAAATATAGTAAGTGAGGTTTAATTACTAAATTAAATTAAAAAATATGGGAAAATTCTTTAAAAGAAAAAAATTATAAGCACTACTAAGCACCTACATGAACGATAACCTTAATAAAGAAGCAACAACCCAAACTAATACTGACAAAGAGTATGAGAATACCATACGACCCAGTTATATTGACGACTTTAGTGGGCAACCCCAATTAATAGAGAACATTCAAATATTTATAAAAGCAGCAAAGCAACGTGGCGATGCTTTGGATCATGTACTATTTCATGGGCCGCCAGGGTTGGGCAAAACAACCCTGAGCCGTATAGTTAGTAATGAGCTTGGTGTAAGTATAAAAGAAACTAGTGGACCAGTAATAGAAAAACCAGGCGACTTGGCTGGCTTGCTCACCAACCTTGAACCAAACGACGTATTATTTATTGATGAAATACACCGATTAAGCACTGTAGTGGAGGAATATTTGTATGCCGCTATGGAGGATTTTAAGATTGATATAATGATTGATAGTGGTCCCAATGCAAGGAGTATTCAAATAAATATAAACCCCTTTACACTTATAGGTGCTACCACTAGGAGTGGCTTGTTAACAGCCCCACTACTATCACGGTTTGCTATAAAATGCAGGTTGGAGTACTACACAGCCGCAGTACTGGAACGTATAATAATACGAGCTGCCAAAATATTGAATGTACCCATTACACATACGGCTGCCGCCGAAATAGCCCGCCGCAGCCGAGGTACACCACGTATAGCAAACGGTTTGCTACGTAGGGTTAGAGACTTTGCACAAGTACTTAACCAAGGTAATATTGACCTGCCCATAACCCAACATGCACTTAAAGCACTTAATGTAGATGAGCATGGACTTGATGAAATGGATAACCGTATATTGGTTACCATTATTGATAAGTTTAAAGGCGGACCAGTAGGCATAACCACCATTGCTACAGCAGTAGGTGAGGAGAGTGGCACTATTGAAGAAGTATATGAACCGTTTTTGATACAAGAGGGATTTTTGCAACGAACACCTCGTGGCAGAGAGGCTACCGAAAAGGCTTACAAGCACTTAGGCAAACATAAAATTATGAGAGGATTTAATGAAATTCCTTTTGAATAGCAATTTACATATTAAGCCAATAATTAAGTTTGAGTACCAATGCACGGTTTTTGTTTTTAAATAAGGGATCGGTAAAATAGTTATCGGTATATACCACAAACAAATCGCTTACTGGCTTGTAACGCCACTGTAACCTACTATTAAAGTTAATATTGTTGCGTTGGGTATTGTATTGTATAAATGTGGTCCAGAATAAATTGTTGCTAAAGTTAATTTCAATACGTTGGGCCAATAGTAACAATTTGGCACTTGTGTAGGGCATAGGAAACTGTAAACTATTGTACTCTGCATTTAACTCAGCTGTAAAGTAGGGCTGCTTACGGTATATTAATTTAGCTGTGTATTTATTATAATTTGCAGTATAAAATTTGCCCGTTACTATGCCACCACCATACGATACATTTTTACGTGTATCACTTTCGTAGTAAGCGCTGTATTGGTTATAGTTATATAAGGCTTTAGGCAATGGCAACCCACTTGTAAATGCTGTAGGCTGTTGTAATTGTACACTACTAATCCCTACATTTACAACAAATAAACTAGCATTTGCAAATAGGGTAGTGTAATTAAAATTATTATTTAACTCATTAAATTTGCCATTAGTATTGAGTATATATGATAATTGGTTACTGAACCTGTGTTGGTTTACAATGCTGTGTTTAGGAAAAATACTGTAACTAATTTGGTTGTTAATAGCTGTAAATCCGTTACGTACTACACTATCGGTAGTGCCATAGTAAGTTTCTATACGTTGCACAAAACCCATATCGGTGTAGTAGTTAGTACCTACATGGTCAACATTAATATTGGTGGTAAACTTACGGGTATTATACCTTGCACCATAGTTAATATAATTATTGTTATTAGTAATGGTGGGCTTTATAGCATGGTGTAACCCTGTATAGGCTTCATATTTGCCTGTTGTACTTGCATAGTTACATTGTACTCCAGTATTACGTCCATAAGCATCTATTGGTTTTTTAAGTTTATTTTTTGAGGTATAAATGCCGTTACGATTTAGTAAATAGGCTTTTACAAATGACCGTTTTAATACTTTTTTTTGGGTAGTAATTGCTGTATAGTTTTGGGCAGCATAATCGGTAATAGCTTTGGTTTGCATATTAAGTACACCTATACGTAAGCTAGGTGTAAGGTTGCCTGTAAGCCTTGCTCCACCCAGTATAGGCAATGCTTTGCCAGTAGGGCTAAGCCCAATAGTACGGCTGTAAAAAGGTTTTACTTCATCAACACCATAGTTACTATACAAATCACTATTTTCTAAAAAAAAGTTACGCCTTTCGGGGAAAAAAATGGAGAACCTACTGAGGTTAGTTACTTGCTTATCAACTTCTACTTGGCTAAAGTCGGGGTTGATAGTAAGGTCTACATTGAGGGTTTGTGTAACAGCTAGTTTAGCATCAATACCAGCATTAAACTTGCCTGTAATATTAGCTAAAGCGGCATTTGTAGTTTGTACTGATTGGTTAATATAGGGTATAAGTACGGTGTTTGATTTGGCAACTTTTGGAGCCACTAGCCATTGTAAGGCTCCTGTATAACCTAAGTCATAGGCTCTAAAGTTTACGGGCATTTTTGTCCAAGTGTCAAATTCATTTTGTTTTTTATTACTCCGTATAAAGTTAATACCCCAAGTAGTGGTATTATTTTCATAGCGCAATGTTTTTAAAGGTATGGCTATTTCAATAGTGTAATAAGTAGGGTACTGTTTGGTGGCACTATACCATTTATTATCGTAACTAAAGCTTAGGTCTTCGGCTATTGCAGTAAGCACATCATCGGCTTGTACATTATAAGCGGTTACTGAAAAGTAGTAACCATTTGTTTTTTTATTTATGGGGTCAAGTACAATACCAATACCATCGTTATCTCTTATTCGGCTATCACGTTTTAGGGATTGTCCAATAAAAGGCATTTTGTCGTAAGCCTTTATGGCAAAGTAAAGGAACGTTTCGTTATAGCATGTTTGTATTACAGTTTCCGTAGTAGCAGGAGCATCGTCTCTAGGGTTTTTCATCCAAAAGCCAGTAGCAGTATCGGTTGTAAGCCAAGCTGCTTCATCAAATATGCCATCAATTTTTAGGGTAGTAGTAGTTTGTTTTGTATTAAGTTGGTATTGTTGTTGGTAGGTAGTAATGGTATTATTTTGGGTAAATGCTTTTACATAGGTTATACACAAAATAAATAACAAATTTTTTTTCATAGTGGTAACACAAATATAAAAATAAAATTTAAGTAATCACAATAATTACCATTATACTTATTGTATAATGCATTTTGTATAATGCATTTTGTATAGCAATATTAAGTTACTATATTTGACTATGGAAATATTTGAAAACCCCTTTGGTATTAACAATTATATAGACCCCGATCACTTTTGTAACCGTGAGTGGGAAACAAAACAATTACTTTCTAATGTACGCAATAATAATCACACAGCTTTTTTTGCTTTGCGACGGCTAGGCAAAACAGCCCTAATAAAACATATATTTTACCTAGTACAAAAGCAAAAAAATCAAAAATGTATATACATTGATATATTTGCTACCCAAAATTTAAAAGACTTAACCAACTTATTAGCTAATACTATTTATAGTATGTTTTCCGAAAAAAAAGGAATAGGACAAAAGTTTTTGGACGCCATTAAATTATTTAGACCTGTATTGAGTATTGACCCTTTAACTGGCGACCCTGAATTGAGTTTGGATATAACCAAAGCGCCTCAATATGAAAAAACGATACCACAACTGTTACATTTTTTGGATTCTCAAGATGTGAAAATAGTTATAGCCATAGATGAGTTTCAACAAATATTAAATTATCCAGAAACTAATGTAGAGGCCATATTAAGAACAGTAATGCAATCATTAAAAAACACCACTTTTTTATTTTGTGGTAGCAATCAAGCTATGATGCAAGAAATATTTAATAACACCAAACGGCCATTTTACAGTAGTTGTAGTAGTATTCATTTGCAAAAAATTGAGGAAAATGAATATGCTAGATTTATACAAAAAATATTTACCCAATACAAATACAAAATAAGCGACGAATTAATTTACGATATATTAGCATATACCAAAATACATACTTACTATACACAATACTTTTGCAATCAATTATTTGCCCAAAGGCAAAAAAATATAACTGCCTTACTGGTACAACATATAAAGTACAGTATATTAGAAAATAAAAAAGGAGATTATTTTCAATACCGTAATTTGCTAACACCTACTCAATGGAAACTATTAGTGGCTATTGGTAAAGAGGAAACAGTAACTCAGCCCTACAATAAAGCATTTATTAGTAAGTATAAACTTGGTTCACCCGCTATAACAAAGCGAAGCTTAGATGCCTTAGTTACCAAAGAAATGGTGTATAAAAATACCAATACTGTAACTACTACTTATGCAGTATATGATAAATTTTTGATGCGGTGGCTACAATACTATATGGCAACCGAAAACTAATAATGTTATACATTTTGTATAATGCAAAATGTATAGTTTTATAAAAACGCTTTAAACTATGGATAGTAATTTTCAATTTTGGTTTCAATACGGCATACAACATATACTAAGTATTGATGCTGTAGATCATATTTTATATATAACAGCACTCTGTATTGCATTTAACCTAAAAAGTTATAAAAAAATACTTGAACTCATTACAGCATTTACTATTGGGCATAGCATAACCTTGTTGCTTACTGCATTAAATTATATTAACATTAATACGAGTTGGGTAGAGTTTGCCATACCACTCACCATTGCGAGTACTTGTGTAGTTAATATGATTAATCACAATAAATTAAAGCAACCAATTTTATTTCAATATAGTACAGCCCTATTTTTTGGATTTATACATGGTATGGCTTACGGTGCTATAAGTGTAAGTAGCTTGTATAGTGGTAGTGAAGCCGTACTACTAGTATTAGCATTTAACCTTGGTGTAGAGTTAGCCCAACTACTTGTGGTTACTATTGTACTTAGTGTGAGTTATATAGTAGTAACCAAACTAAAATTGCCCAACAAATATTGGGTGCTATGCCTTTCATCAATTATATTATGCTATGCTATATATTTAGCTATAAAAAATATACCTTAGCACCTACACCACTTTATTTGTAATAATATTGTAGCAACATAACATCAATTAGCCTAAAAAAAAATTCAACACATGCATAAACTCTGTATTGCCTTATTAGTAATAGTATCAACTGCAACAGCACAGGATATTCGTAATAACCCAACTAGTAACCATGGTAACAAATTTGAACAATTGGGTACCATTTTGGCTACGCCTAATGAGTACCGCACTGCAAGTGGCGCACCTGGGCCAAAGTATTGGCAACAACGAGCCGATTATGATATTACCTGTACATTAGATGAGGCCAACCTTAAACTTACGGGTAGCGAAACCATAACCTACATTAACAATAGCCCCGATGTATTGACCTACCTATGGCTACAGTTAGATGAAAACCAACATAGCACACAGAACAATGCAGGCTACCAAAATAGTAGTACCATGAACAAAACTATGACCGATAATGACCTTAAAAGATATGAAAAACCTACCGAGGATAAATATGGTGATAAGATTGAAAAAATTACTGATGCTACAGGTAAAGATTTGAAATATACCGTTAACAAAACTATGATGCGAGTGGAGTTACCCACACAACTTAAGCCTGGACAAAAATTTGTATTTAAGGTAAAATGGTATTACAATATAAGTAACCGTATGCAAACTGGTGGCCGTGGTGGTTACGAAATGTTTGATGATGGTAACTCCTTATTTACAATGGCACAATGGTACCCAAGGTTATGTGTATATAGCGATTTTCAGGGTTGGCAAAACCACCAATTTACAGGTCGTGGTGAGTTTGCACTTACATTTGGCAACTTTAAAGTAAGTATGACTGTACCCGCCGACCATGCCGTAGCTGCCACTGGCGAATGTACTAATTATGCTCAAGTGCTTACTAGCACTGAATTAGCCCGATGGAACAAATTGCAAACTGCAACCGATGTAACCGAAGTAATAACATTAGATGAAGCAAAAGCTAAAGAAAAAACAAAAAGTACAAAACAAAAAACTTGGATATTTAAAGCCGATAATGTAAGGGATTTTGCTTGGGGTAGTAGCCGAAAATTTGTATGGGATGCTATGCCTGTAAAAGTAGACGGCAAAAAAGTAATGTGTATGAGTATGTACCCAAAAGAGGCTTACACTTTATATAGGAAATACAGTACTAAGGCAGTGGCACATACCATTGTAACCTACAGCAAATTTACTATACCTTACCCTTACCCTGTAGCCCAAAGTATAGAAGCTAGTAATGGTATGGAGTACCCAATGATATGTTTTAACTTTGGCCGTACCGAAAAAGATGGCACTTACTCACAAGGTACTAAGTATGGTATGTTGGGTGTGGTAATACATGAAGTGGGGCACAATTTTTTTCCTATGATAATTAATAGTGATGAACGCCAATGGAGTTGGATGGATGAAGGCTTAAATACATTTGTTGAATATTTAAGTGAGGAGTTGTTTGAAAATAGTTTTCCGAGTAGGCGTGGACCAGCATTTACTATAGCCGATTATATGAAAATGCCCAAAGACCAACTAGAGCCCATAATGACCAATAGTGAAAACATTATTCAATTTGGGCCAAATGCTTACAGTAAGCCAGCTACAGGGCTTAACATACTACGAGAAACCATAATGGGTAGAGAATTATTTGACTATAGCTTTAAAGAATATGCAAGGCGTTGGGCATTTAAACACCCTACACCAGCCGATTTTTTTAGAACCATGGAAGATGCAAGTGCCGAGGATTTAGATTGGTTTTGGAGAGGTTGGTTTTACAGTATTGACCCTGTAGATATTAGTTTGGATACAGTAAAAGCATACACCTTGAAAATAGACAATGCCAATAGTACAACCCCGCCTAATAACGGTGGAGCTATTACTCAACGTAATACAACAAAGCCATTTGATGATATAAGCAAAATAAGAAACCGACAAGACCCCAAAATAAAATTTGCTGTAGATGTAGATGTATCGTTAGTAGATGCTTACACTAACTACAAACCTTGGGAAACAGCCGACTCCGTGTTAGTTATAAACAGACCACCCACAACAGCAAATGTAAGAGATACATTTACTACCGACGAAAAAATGGCTATGGCTAGTAACACATTTTTTTACGAAATTACTTGTAGCAATAAAGGTGGACTAGTAATGCCCATAATAATAGAATGGACATATGCCGACGGCACAAAAGAAATAGACAGAATACCAGCTCAAGTATGGCGTAGTAACGAAAATAAAGTAGTAAAAACATTTATGAAACGTAAAGCTGTAACAGCTGTAAAGCTTGACCCAATGAGGGAAACAGCCGATATAAATGAAAAAAATAACGTATGGCCAATTAATAAGGATGAGGTAAATAGCTTTCAATTATTTAAAGCAAGGCAAGGGGCTGCTCCAATTAGAGGTGCTAGTAGCGGTGTAGAAAACCTACTGCAACGACAAGCCAAAAAAGAAGGCAAAACCCTAACCCCAGTTTATTAAACAAATTTTTTTTTTGAGGTGACATTAAACTTTTTTGGAAATTATAAGTCGTACAAATTATGCAAAAAAAACTAACCGTAATTACAGCATTGCTGCTGCTTGTAATGGCATTTCAATTTTGTAAAAAAACTAAAAGTAATACCACTACCACACCTACTTATGCTGCTATTAAAGCTGCATTTGGTGTTAATATAGACCCTACTAATTTGGCTAATTATGCCAACCAAGCCAAGCCAGCTTATATTAATAAAGACAATACGGGCAGCAATGCCATTACCAATACTAAAGCGACTTTGGGCAGGGTATTATTCTACGACAAAAACCTAAGTATTGACAATAGTGTAAGCTGCGGTAGTTGCCATAGGCAGGAGTTTGCATTTGGCGATACCGCCCTACAAAGTAAAGGTGTAAGTGGCGGACTTACAGGCAGGCACAGTATGAGGCTAATTAATGCAAGGTTTGCTGTGGAGGCTAAGTTTTTTTGGAACGAAAGAGCCGCTACATTAGAGGCACAAACTACACAACCCATACAAGACCATGCCGAAATGGGATTTAGTGGCCAAAGTGGACGACCAACTTTTGCAACGTTAGTTGCCAAACTAACAGCTATACCTTACTACACCGAATTATTTCAATTTGTATATGGCGATGCTACTATAACCGAACCTCGTATGCAGGAGTGTATGGCACAGTTTGTAAGGAGCATACAATCGTTCGATAGTAAATACGATGCAGGTAGGGCATTAGTTGCTAATGACGGTCAGGCTTTCCCTAACTTTACGGCACAGGAAAACACTGGTAAAAATTTGTATTTAACCCCTCCTAACTTTGATGCAACAAGTAATAGAATTGGTGGTGGTGTAGGTTGCAATGGGTGCCACAATGCCCCCGAATTTGACATAGATCCTAATACCCGAAACAATGGTATAATTGGCACTATAGGTAGCCCAACTTTAGATTTATTAAACACCAGAGCACCAACCTTACGTGACTTAGCAAAGCCAAATGGGCAGCCTAACTCACCCATGATGCACACAGGTGTAATAGCTACTTTGCAAACTGTTATTGGGCATTATGGTACTATTAATATTGCACCCGGCAATAATAATTTAGATGCTAGGCTTCGCCCAAATGGTATTGGGCAAAAACTTAACCTTACTGCACCTGAAGTAAATGCCCTAATTGCATTTTTGCAAACCCTTACTGGCAGCAATGTATATACCGATGCTAAGTGGAAAAGTCCATTTTTGTAATATAAAAGTTAAGCTAATATTTCGCTAAGTATAGCAAGGCTTTTTATTTTGCCAAAGTCAGTTATATGTAGTTGGTAAAATATTTCAATGTAGCCTAATAACAATTTACGATGTGAACCATTAAGGGTAATACTTTCCAAATCGTTAGGGTGTATAGCTTTTAAATACTGGCTTATAAGCCCACAGTGTGGTTCAACTACTGCATAGCTATGTAAGGGCAATACATTGGTAAAGCACCCATCTTTAAGGTCGAGCAGGTTGTTGGTGTTATTATAATTATCAATAAGTTGTATGCCAAATAAGTTAGGCAATTGTAAGGCAATGTATAAGGGCAAGTTGGCAGTTACATTACCCTTTGCCGTATCTATTGCTAACAATACATCCTCTACAAAATAAAATAATTCGGGGTTTTCGTCGGGTTGCTTTACACATTTTTGTAACAACTCAACGGTGTATAAAGCAATGGCATTTTTTATAACACTACTATATATTTGTTGGTATAGGTATGCCCATTTGTACTCCTTTACAAAGTTGAGTTGCTTTAATGGGTTGTGGTACACTACCATTTCTAACAATGCAGCAGGTTGAAAAAAGTTGGCTTTTGCAGCTTTTGTTTTAGTGCCTTGCCTTACCCCTTTTATAATATAAGTTTGTATGCCAAACAACTCCGTTAATGCTGTTACAATAAGGCTTGTATCGCCATAGTGTACCGCTTTAAGTATTATTGCTTTGGTAGTATGTGTAAGTGGCATTGTACAAATGTACATTAAAAAAAAGCCTAGAATTTTTGTTAAATTATCTAGGCTTTCCTAATTTTTTTAAAAGAGATTTCTTTTTTACAATTTAGTCATTACCTCATCTACAATACCATAAGCTATTGCTTCAGTGGCATTTAACCAATAATCTCTATCAAAATCTTTCATAATTTGCTCTACTGATTTGCCACAATTATCGGCCAATAATTTTGCACCTAACAACTTTGCTTTTCGTATTTGTTCGGCATGTATTTCAAGGTCGGCACTTACACCTTGTATGTTTCCGCCTAAGCTTGGTTGGTGTATCATTACCTCGCCACTTGGGTATATATAGCGTTTGCCTTTGGTACCACCACTTAATAGTATAGCACCCATACTTGCTGCCATACCCATACATATTGTACTTACAGGGCTGCTTATCATTTGCATAGTGTCATATACTACCATACCATCGGTTACACTGCCTCCTGGGCTATTAATGTATAATTTAATTTCTTCACCGGGCTTCAAACTGTCTAGCAGTAATAGTTTGGCTACTACTTCTTTACAATTTTTTTCTTCTACTACTCCCCAAAAAAATATTTTTCGTTGTTCAATCAATATTTTTTCTAGTTGTTTTGCCGAACTTGACTCCTCTTTTTTGTCCTCTTCTTTTTTTACTTCAGTTTCGTCTTCGGCTAGTATTTTACTGTATAACATATTTTTATTTTTTTATCCGCCATGGCGGATGCATTTGCAATAATTTTTTATTGGGTTTTCCATTATTTTCTTGGGTTGGTAAGTAGTACTTCATCAACCAAACCATACTCCTTAGCTTCAATTGCTGTCATCCAATTATCACGGGTACAATCGGCGGCTATTTGCTCACTTGTTTTGCCTGTATGTGCTGCTATTACATCGTACAACTCGGTACGTATTTGCTTTAGCAACCTCGAACTTACTTCAATATCACTAGCTTGGCCACCAATGGCACCACTAGGTTGGTGAAGCATTATACGGCTGTGCTTTAGTGCAGTACGTTTGCCTTTGGTACCAGCATTAAGCAATACTGCACCCATACTAGCTGCAAGGCCAGTACATATTGTTGCAATATCGGGGGTTATATACTGCATAGTATCGTACATACCCATACCTGCATATACACTACCACCAGGGCAGTTTATGTACATTTGTATATCTCTTTGGCGGTCGCTACTTTCCAAAAACAATAGTTGGGCTGTCACAATATTAGCCACTTCATCATTAATTGGGTAACCCAAAAATATAATACGGTCCATCATAAGCCTACTATATACATCCATTACAGCTACATTCATAGGTCGTTCTTCTATAATGTTAGGTGTAAGTGCAGTTATTTGGTACTTGTTATAATCGTTTAGGGTATTGCTACTAATGCCTTTATGCTTTACGGCATATTTTTCAAATTCGTGTTGGTAATTCATGTTATGCTATTATAAATAAGAGTTAGGTTAATATGCGAATATCTTAATTATTAGTTACATAATCAAAACTTTATCCAAAGTACTAATACTGACTATGTGGCAGTATTAGCATGGTATATGTTAGGTTCTCCTTTTTATTTCTTTTGTAAAAAAATGAAAAAACTAGTCAACTATTTGTAAATGTTTTTGTTTTTTACAAAATGTAACATTACTTTTGCACAGCAACAATAACTGTAAAAAGTAGTGTTGCCAAAAGCTTGGTTTATGGTGTAATGGTAGCACAACAGTTTTTGGTTCTGTTTGTCTAGGTTCGAATCCTGGTAAACCAACTTTAAAAAAAAGGCAATTAACGTTAGGTTAGTTGCTTTTCTTATTTTAGAGCTAGGGTTACTGCTAATTTTTACCCAAATTATTCAAATAATTTCTACTCGGGTTTTCAATAAAATGATAAGATAATGCACCAACTAGTACACTAGCTGTTGTAAAAATAATAAGTATTATATAAGAATTAGTTAACCCAAAATAATTAGGTGGTGGTGGTGGGCCAGGCAATGGCACTGCTTTTAGTAACCAAGTTTGAATACCCCATATTATACTGATTAATACTGAATGCCACATATAGATAGAGAATGACCAAAGCCCTAACTTTTGCAAAATTATATTGTTAAAAAAAGTATTTATTTTACTGCTACCATAAGCAGTACTTAATAAAAAAAGCGAAAACAAAACAGGTGCAGCAATATCATTAAAACCAAAGTGCATATAAATACAATAGGCCAAAACTATAGTTACTAAAAACCATCCATTGCTAAAAATGTTTTTAAAAAAATTAGTTACATACAACCTGTACATACACATACCTAATACAAAGCCTAATATGCCTCTGGCAAAGCCCCAATCGTAGGTTACATCCAAACTTTTTTCATTTACAAAAAAAGGGAAAAGGTTAGCTCTATTTGGTGCTATATAAAATATTAATAGGGCATATAAAATTAGTATAGTACAAATCGTAACACCTATTTTTATTGAATTAAATTTTGAAAATGGCTTTACCAAAAATGGAAAAAGTAAATAGGCTAACCACTCTGCACTTATACTCCAACTGGGTACATTCCATGTAAATATTTTTTGAATGTGGGCAGATTGTAATAAAAACAGTTGTGTTGGTATGGCTTTAAAATCATCTACTGCTATGCCTACCGGACCTGTAAATTCTCTTTTTCCTAACTGCCAAGTTATTACTGCAAACAATACACAAACTGCTAAAGTAATTATATGTAAGGGATAAATACGGGCAAGCCTTGCTTTTAAAAAAGTAACGATTTTGTTTTTTTGTGTATTATCTACAAAATATTTTTCGTACACATAACACATAATAAACCCACTCAATATAAAAAATAAATCAACCATTAGGTACAATTTTCTAAACCAAAAAGTATGGCTAGTATCTATAAACTGAGCCACTATTTCGTTGCTATGAAATACAACAACTATCATGGCTGCAATGCCACGTAAAGCGGTTAGGTTATTGAGGTAAGGTTTGGTTGGTTGCATAATTTTATATAATCAGTATTATAGTTTTTTATTTAACAATTTTTTTATTTCTTCTAATTCTTTTTTAAGTAATTGATTTTCTTTGTCTACATTTTCTAATTTGATATTTAATTCTTGTGTTGCTTTAACTAATGGCACTACAAATTCGGCATAGCAAAGGCTGTAAAGTCCTTTATTGTTAGTAGGTTTTTGCACCCCACTAAAATTGTAGCTTATGTTAGTTGCAGCGGCTTCTACATCTTGAGCTATAAAACCTGACATTTTTATTTTTTCAATATCGTATTTACCAGCCCAATTTGTAGTATCTGGTTTTTCTTTGCCATACATCATTTCGTTTTGACGGTGAATATTTAAGTTATAAGTTACAGGTTTTAATTTTGTAATAAAGGCTAAGCCAGGCACATTTTCTTGTATATTATCTTTTATACGTTTATCGCTAAATGTGCTGTAATTAACTTGCCCACGTACTAATGTTACGCTACTATTACCTAACTCTACCGAATTACTAGTACTATAACCTGCACCACAATTATAACCAATGGCTGTCCAATTATTAAAAGTGTTAGATACATAAGCAAAAGAACCTATTAGTGTATTATAACTACCATTGGTATTTAATTGTGCAGACGCCCCTAATGCCGTGTTGTAAGCGTTGCCAGCAGTATTTGTATTTTTTGACGCCTCAAAACCAATAGCGGTATTGTTAAAACCACTAACATCGGCATTTAGTGCGTTACTACCTACAGCTGTATTACCCGTAAAACCAGTTGAACTACCTGCACCATTATTGTACAAACTACTTTCGCCAATTGCAATATTATTGCTAGCTGCTATATTGGAGTATGCAGCTGAGTAGCCAATACTAATAGCATTATGCCCTATTTTATTTAACCGAGCTGCCCAAAAACCAGAAGCTACATTATTATTACCACTTAAATTACTTTCTAACGAGCCAGCACCTAATGCTACATTTAACGAACCACTAGTATCGGCATATAAAGCATTATCTCCCATAGCTATGTTTTGATGTCCACTTTGTATTTTATACATTGTTTTTTTACCAATTGCAGTATTTAAGTAGCCAATTGACAAAAAATTTCCATAACCTGACGAAGCACCTACATAGGTATTATTATCCCCTGTACCATAATAATTACTTTCATACCCTACAGCTGTATTGTAATTTGTATTACTGGTATTTGCAGATGCATAACCACCAATGCTAGTGTTATAGCTCCCTTTTTTATTACTGGATAAGGCATACATACCTACAGCTGTATTATTACTACCGGTATCATTATCATTCAAAGCTACATACCCAACTGCTGTATTGTTATGTCCTATTAAATTAGAAACTAAAGAATAGGTACCAACTGCCGTATTACTAACACCAGATTTATTATTAGATAAGGAGGAAAACCCCACTGCAGAATTATTGTGTCCGTTATAATTGGAGTCTAAAGCGAATGCACCAATTGCAGTATTTTGGCTGCCCTGCACATTGTTAAACAATGACTTGACTCCGATTGCTGTATTTTCAAATTGTCCAAAAAAACCAAATTTTTGATTAAACAATGCACTATCGCCAATGGCAACCGAATTATTGCCAATAGTATTTTTAAATAAAGCACCACTTCCCATGGCAATATTATGCAGCCCACTAGTATTATTGCGTAATGCACCAACACCAAGTGAAGTTAACGAGTTGGTACTATCTATAATACCAGCACTGCCATTTTTTACTTTAAACCTTAATGCTTGTGCATCGGTAGTGCCAATAAAATTATCACTTGTAGTGCTAGCATTACCTGTGGTACTCCAGTTCGTACTATTATTTAATTGCCCTTTTAAAAATTTCCAAATTATTCCATCAAAATAACTAAAAGCTAGGCTATCGGTATCGTAAATTAGTAACCCATTTGACGGAGATGCAATTGCAATACGTTGTGCAGCATTAAGTCTTGGTACTAGCATACCTTTTGTACTGCTTTTAACATCAAGTATAGCACTTGTATTAGCTGGGCTACCATCGGTATTTATGGCAACGTTTTGTGCTTTTAAAAATAAAAAAGACAAATTAAAAATTAAAAATAGTAGAATAATTTTTTGCATAGTAATTTATAGTATTAATAATTAGGGGCTTTTTATATGTGGTTATTTACCTTTAATATAGGTAACTCGTTTTTTTTGCACTATATATAAAATATTACTAGCAGCATCGCATTTAGCTGCTTTTAATCCTGCCTCTCCATCGGCAAACTTTTTACTATCTGTATTGCTTATTACTGCTATACTTTTATTGATATTATCTACATCTTGGCTATACATATCTTTTGATGCAGCATCGGCACCTTTATATTTTTCTAAATAGCTTTTTGCAATGTGTTCACATTCTTCCCACTGTGCTTGGGTGCAAGTAGTTTCTAAGGCATTTATTTTGGTAACTATATCTTGCATAGTGTAGTTTTCAATTATATAATCGCCAGTGTTTTTTGCTACTATGTTTTCAGGTTTAGTTGTTTCAATTTCGCTGGTTTTTGTATTGCTATTGCAAGCAATTAATGCTATGCAACAAATGGTTAATATTTTTTTCATTGTTTATTTTTTTAAATTTTAGAATCTAATAGTTGGTTAATATTTATTAATGAATTTCTTGAATTACTGCGTTAGAAATTGTTATATCTCTTACAATTGAGGGGTTATCATTTGTAACCATAGTTATTAAATTGTTTTGGTTAGTTTGTAAACCGTTTATACGTGACATTGCACCTGTTATTGAAAAACTATTAGTAAAATCTAGTTTCTTTTTTTCAGCATCTGCATACATTTTTGGGTCATCTTCATTATTGCCATAATCTTGTGAACAGGTAAAAGAAATTATAGTTTTTATATTTTTAGGCACATTAGAAAATATATATGCATAAGTTCTATTACCCAAATCTTGAATGGTATATTTAAACTTACCATACAAGCTTTTGAATGTGTAATTTGTATTTATAAATGTACCACCTTGATGAGGGTCTATAACTTCAAATAAATATATGTTCCAAGAGTTAGCACAATTGCTATTTGGGTCGGTACAAATTGTTGGAGACCTTTCGGTATTTAAAGTTATAGTACCGCTAATAGAAATGTTATTACTATTTGCTCTTTGTACATCTACGTTTCTCTTTCTTATTTGTGCATTGGTACTAATAATTAGCAATAAAAAGGGTGTGATGGTTAATAGTGTTTTTTTCATTCTTCTTTAATTTTTATGCTAATGAATTTCTTGTACTACAGGATCGGTAATGGTAATATCTCTTAGTGCGGTAGGATTATTATCTGTAACTATATTTAGTAAACTATTCTGATTGGTTTGTAATCCATTAACTTGTTTGATAGCACCAAAAACTGCCAATTGGCTCATCATCAAAGTAATTCTTTTATTTGTTTGTTCAGAATTATCGACTTTATACATTTTTTCGAAATAAGAAATTGCAATTACCGTTTTAATGTTTTTGGGTACACTAGTAAATTGGTAACTGTATGTTCTATTACCCATATCCATAATAGTATATTTATATCTACCTTTTAAACTTTTAAGCGTATAGCTTGTATTTACAAAAGTACCCCCTTGCTCAGGGTCTATTACTTCTAATAAATCAATTGTCCATCTACCCGAACATTCATTGTCGGGCAATACGCATAAAGTTGGTGATTTATCAGTATTTAAAGTTATTGTACCTCCTATATTTGTAGTTAGTATTTTTTGTGCTTCTACATTGCGTTTTCTTATTTGTGCATTGGTACTAATAATTACTAGTAAAAAAGCTGTGATTGTTAATAGTTTTTTTTTCATTTTTAAAATCTTGTTTTTATTTGTGATTTGTTAATTGTTTGTACTTGTTGTTTTACATTGCGATTTAGTCTTGTATCTTTTAAAGTATTTGTTTGTTGTGCTTTGTTTTGCACTTCATTTTGTACTTGTATATTTATTTCGGCTGGGTTAATTACAGGTGCTATTTTGTCTTGTATAGTGCTAAAATTTGGATCAATTATAAAACCATCGGTAGCATTACTGATTGACCATATTCCTTGAATGTTAAATGATGCAGAACTATATTCGATGTTTCCATTATCGTAAATTTCAGTATTTTTTAAATTTATATTTGTTAGGTCGCCATCGGCGTAAGCAACTATTTCTAACTGAGGTATTTCATTCTTTATATTGTTTAAATCAATAAAAGCTTTTTCTACCTGTGGTGCAGTATTTGCGAGGCCAGCCTGCCAATATTGTTTTGAATCTGAATTTATAGAATAGGTTAACCATAAGTATATTTTTTCAAATACTTTTTTATCATCTTTCCTTTCATCATCTACGTATAAATAATTTCCTGAATAATCTTCTTTGTAACTTGATTTTGAATTAGCCATATCCAATTTATCATTATAATATTTTTGACCTAAAATAAAATTCGGTAAATCTTTAATTCTATATTTTATTTCATACTTTATTACATCAAAATCATAAAGCTCAACTGTCCATCCTTTTTTATTTTGCAATTGTACTGTACTATTTCGTTCATCTATTTTTATCCATTGTGCTTTTGTATAAGCATTTGCGTTTATTTTAATGGTATTTCTAATGGCATTTTCAAAAGTAATACCTTGTGCAGGCATCATATTATTGGGATTTAGTTTTATTTTTCCTAATAAGGTTGTTGAGCCAGTAGTAGGTAAATTTATAGACTTATTCATCCATTCTCTTTTGTTAACATCTATTACAAGGGTATATCTAGTTCTTCTAAATCTAATATCGCCTGATGATTCTTCATCGTATAAATTAAACCCTACCCCGCTTATTATTTTTTCTTGTTTTGGACCATCACCATATTTTACTGAATTGGACATTCTCATTAATTGCGGATGTGGCGTTTTTTGAAATCCATTGAACTCTGAAAATCCTGAAAAGTAATTCAAACTAATTTCATTACTTCCTACTAAGGGTAAATTAATAAATAATTCAGCAGCATCAGTCCATACACCATTTATTTTTTCTTCAAACATAAATCTACCTGCCATACCTCTAAATGGGCTTATTTGCTCTATTCTAAAAGTTCCATAATCACCATAATTTAAAAACATTCCGTTCAACCCACCTCCATATATATTTTTACCAGTAATCAAATTTCTACTTTCCCCAACATGTTGTGCTAAAGCAATTTTCCCACTTGTAACTTCATAGTTTTTTACTCTAAAATTCTCATCAAAAGTTCGAAATAATTTTATATCTATTACACCTTCTGTCCTAAAATTTTGTGCATTTAATACTTGTAATCCAATTATAAAAATTGTTACTAATAATCCTATTTTTTTCATGTTTTTCATGTTTTTAAAATAATTAATCTACTGTTATAGAATTTATAAATTGTAGTTTTTTAATAATAATTGTTGAAGGGAAGTTTTGTGTTTGTTTTGCAATTGTATATTCCCCATCTATAAAGCCAGAAATGCTTGAACCTACTTTTTTATTAATATTTATTGAGGCCGACTTTTGAATAAACTTTACCGTTTTGCTATTGATAGTTAAGTTTAGTTTATTGGCATTATTGTTGGCTATTGGGGTTTTGCTTAGTTTTAATTTAGAGTCTACATACATTATTATATCGTATTTTCTTTTGTCCGTTTCTACAATGTTATTTGTAATTCTAAATTTTAATTTAGTGCCGGTTTCAAAAATTAAGGCACAAAGGGCAGGGTAAGTATCAGTACTATCTTTTATGGCAACCCGTAAATTTTCTTGTTGTTCTTCTGTCAAAGTTTTAAACAAATTCATATCGCCAGAGGTTAAAGTAATCGTTTTGTTTTGGGCAAATGCAGTGGTACAAATAAAGCATTGCAAAAAAAAGATACAAAATGGAATTATTTTTTTCATGGTTTTTAATTTAATAAACAAATTTTGCAGAAATAGTAGGTATAAAACTTGTGGCTGTACTGTGCTTTGTTTCTCTAAATTCTAAAGTAGTTGTAAATGGGCTACCAGGTGCGGTTGCAATAATATCTTTTAAAGGAATATCTCTCCAAAAAACATTAAACTTATTTGGTTCAAATTTCGATTTCGTAGTTACCATGTTAATGCCATTCATAAAGTAATCGCCATTTGAATTCCAAATGCCACTTATTCTTAAAAATCCATTATCTCTTGCTTCTTTAGAAACATTAGGAATCAATAATTGAGCTACTGGACCAACTGCACGGCTATCTCTTGAGCCTATTCTTGCTTGAGATGGCACACCATATATTACTCCACTCCAATATTCGTTTCCATTTAATACTAAACTGGCTTGTAAATTTCCGTCCACACCATAACCGCCATGCACATACGATTCTAGGTTTACAGTTAGGTCTAAAGGCATATTAGGATTTGGTCCACAAATTTGTTGCGGCATATCTTCTACCCTGCAGTTTGTGATTGCAATGTCGCCATCCAAAAACCTTAGTTGGTAGCTTATAGGCTGCCCCATTTGTAATGGATAGGTTTGGTTTTTAATAGAGATATCTTTTAACAATTGGTTTACTTTTCTTATCATTTCATCGTACCCATTCACTACTACAAAAAGTGGTTCGTTGCTGCCATATAGGTATATTTTAAAATTTGTATTTTGCATTCTATTCTTTACTTCAGATTCAAAGCCTCCTTTAAACCCCCAACCACTTGCTTCTAATTTTCCATTTATTTCTTCACTACTTACATTTTCTTCAAAATAAACCATAAGTTTTACACCATAAGTTATTTGGTTTATATAAACGTAGCTATTATCTGTATTTAAAGTTGGGTCGCCAAAAAACATACCTTGCTGTGCAGGAGTAGCAAATGCACTATAAGTAGGGTTAACATAAGAAAGTAAAAATTTATTTTTCTTCTCATCTTTATTGTATTTAAATTCTGCACTAGCATTAAAACCAAAGCCAGAGTAAGAAAGATTGGCAGCTACATTTAAACACTCGGCACTTGTAACTTGTGTGGTGGTTAAAAAAGCACCAACTCCAGATGGAGTAACTGGGTATGGGATATACTTTACCTTATCCAAAGCTTGTTGCAAGCTCAATTCATCAGGGTTAGCAACGGTAATTGCATTTTGCGATGCATTAGATAAATAAATATTGGTAGGTAGCCTATTGGTATTTACTGTAGCGTAATTACCTGCCTGCATTTTTTCTAAACTATAAACGCCACCCAATCTTAAATTTGAAATAGCTTGAGGGTTCAAAATATCTTGATTCATTGTTTCGGCTGTATAACGTCTAGTTTCTGTTCTGCAAATCATTTTTCCTTCAGCTATTTCATCACTGCTAGACATTACTTTGTTTACTGCTTGCTTAGTAGTTTTATCGGGAGTTGCTTTATATAAGGTTAGCGTAGTGTTGCCATTTTTTTTGCTGTATGTGGTTATTAAAGCTGCAAGTGGTGTAGCCATTACTGGGCTATTTATTACATTTGATATTGGTTGTTGCTTAGGACTATCTCTTTTAATTAACATTAATTTTAATTGTGCATTTGTATGCATAAAGCAAAATGCTAAAAATGTCATAACGATTATTTTTTTCATAATTTTTTTGTTTACGATGAATAGATATTTTATTAAAGTAAAAGTAAGTTGTGTTAAAATCAGTAGTAATTGCATTGTGTGAGTATTAGTTTATTTTGAGTGAGGGTTGGGTTTAAGTGAGTAAGCATTTATTTTTTTATTTACTGCATTAAAAATTCATTCCCTTACCAAAACCCACCACTCACCATAGTTTTTTTGCAGTTGATACAGTGGTTTTACTTTCTATACTAATATTTAACCTGTTGCTTTCATTAATTAATATCGCCTCATCTTTGAGAAATGTTCTTAATGTTGAGGCTAACTTTATTACTGTTGGGTGGCTTCTATTTTAAATTCTAATTTTATTTCGCTGCCTGTACTATTCACTGTACGTTTAATGACACCAGAAAATTTAGGCGATTGCTTTGGAGGTACATCCATAATAAATTTATTGTCAACTTTTAAATTTGCCTTCATGGTTCGGTACGCTTTTTCAATTGGGTACTCCTGATAGTTTACTTCAGGCACTATGTATTTCATAAATATATAAGCCTGCCTATTTCTAACTGCCGCCGTAAAATCCATGCCATCTTCATTAATAAATAATTTTATTTCTTTAGTATCCAAATTGTATTCTGCATCTACTGATACATTAAAGTATGCTGGTGTAGCTGTAGCTCTTGCTCCCAATCCAAAATTAAAACTTGCCTTATCTGCCTTGGATGTTGCAAATGGAATTGTTGGCGGTTTTACTTGACCTAGCATTATTACATATACATGGTCGTACATGGGTTGCCCTTTTATAATTGAAGTGGTTTTTAATTCTTTTGCTATCGCTTCTTTTGGGTCGGCACCAAAAGTAAAGTTGGTTGCATTTCCTTCAATATTTCCTTTCATTTTTATTATTTTCCCTGTATTTTTTGCTTTAGGGTAACGTAATGTTATAGTAGCCTCTTCTGTATTTTTATATTTCCACCAGTTTTTATCATATTCATTAAAAAACCTAAAATCGGCCGTGTGGGTAACTGTGCCTTCAAACACTCCACAATATTTTTTTAGTAATACATCCATTAAAAAAGTTAATAAATCGCCTACAATACCTGCTACACCAAGTTTGGTTGTCAAACTCTGTGCATCTGTTAATGCCGTTGCATATATTTTGCTCGACTCTGCTACTTTAAATTCATCGCCACTAGATATTGTTTTTCCCATTTTGGTATTGGCATATCCTACACCCTTGTTTACAGCTAAAGGAATACCCTTATCAATTGTAATATTTTTTAAAATACCGGTAATTGTTTTTGTGCCAAAATTGGTAACAGTGCTAAATGCTGCCAATACTTCTTTAGCAGAATTAATATATTCACAAATGGTATATTCAGTAGGCTTGTGGTTGGCAAACTCCTGCATTCGTTTCATATTTTCATTTTGTGTATTTAGCTCATTTTGTAATGCAGATAAATTACTACTTAAATTTTTGGGCAATACTTTTCCTCCTTTTGCTTGGACACTTATTTTTTTATTTGCAGTATTTATTTCGGTATACAATTTTTTAAGCAAATCAATTTTTTCTTTAAATTCAGCTTTCTTTTTTTCAAGTTGATTTGCATCATCACTGCTTAATTCTTTTTTTAATTCATCAATTGCCTTTTCCGTTTTTGTAGTTACCTTTTTTATAGTTAGCAAATTATCTGTTGCCATTTCATCTAATGCACTAAGTGCTGTTACCGTAATTGTCTTTTCTACAGTTTTGTTGCCATCGCTGCTAGTGGCTTTTATTACATAATCACCTTCATCGGCAGGCACTTGCCACTCTATTGTAAACTTGCCATCGTTACTTAATGGTATTATTGCATTTTGCTTATAATTGCCATTTGTTATTTCTACTTTTACTGTTGTAAAGTTTTTGTAATAAACACTTTCACCTGGTATTAAAAGGGTGCTTCCCACAAATCCTTGCTTAGGATTTTCCAGTATAATCATTCCCTTATCACTATTAGGGGATGCTGCATTTTTTGTGCCAGCACTTTTAATTTCTGTTGGGGCTTCCTTAACTTTTGTTTCTTTTACTTCAGCAGGTTCTTTTTGTTTTTTAGGCTCATTTATTACAGGTGTTTCTTTTGTAGGAGTAATCAATTTTTTTTGTTCATTTTCTACCTTTCTTTGGGCTCCTTTTGCTCTATTTATAGAATATAATCGATCTATTTTTTCAAAAAAATGTTTTATTTTTTGAGCTTCTGTTTTTTGTTGAAATATGAAGAAGGTTATAAAAATTATGTAACAAGTTTTTTTCATTTTAATAAGTTTTTTTATTTTTAAAAAAGGCTGTACCATGTATTGAGTTCATCTAAACTTTATTTTATACTCACATCTGGCAACTTCAACATGTATTAATAGTTTTTTGAAATGATAGATTTCAAATATTATTTTTTAAATTAATTGCGCATTTTCCCAATAATAGAAGTTGATAATATTCATTTTTCTAATTAAAAATATAATGATTAGCCACATTGTAGCCATTAAAAACTGTGGACTAGTGGTTATTTTTAGTGTAATTCAGTTTTTGCTGGGTGGGCATTATTTGTGGGTTTAAAAATTCCTTAAATCCCTTCCCTTGCTAAAACCTGCTGCTTACCCATCTTTTTTGCAATTGGCACACTTGTTTTAAATAAAGCAAATAATTAAACTAATTTTATAAATTAAATTTACTTGTGTACAAGTATTCTATTAGAGTTAAGTAAATAACTATCAAAAAATTAATTACCATATTATTTTTAATTGCATCGGTGCAGTTATCTGCACAGCAGTTCCCTAATTTTAAATTTAAGCGGCTAACTACTAAAGATGGATTGAGTGGCAATGCAATAACCTATACTTTTAAAGATAGTAAAGGATTGCTATGGTTTGGTACTACAGAAGGGTTAAATAGATACGATGGTAAAGAGTTCAAAATATATAAACATAGTACAATTAATAAAAACACTATAGCAGGTAATCATATACTTAATATAAGTGAAGATAAAAAAGGAAATATTTGGACAAATACTTTTGATGGTGGAATAAGTTGCTTAGATATACATACCGAAAAATTTGTAAATTATTTGCCCAACGACCAAGTAGAAAATGCATTAAAAGCAAGATACCAAATGGTATTAGATGATAGCAGTCAAATTATTTATACCACTGCTCCACAATGGATGGATATTAACACAAACCAATGGCACAGTATACCTTTGGTAAACGACAACATAAATATACCTAAAGTTGACCCAATATTAGTAAAAAGAGACATCGTTAAATGTACCGATGGTAGTATTTTTTTATATGGCTATAATGGTGTTTTTAAATTAAATAAAAAAGCAAAAAAGTTTGAAAGAGTTTTTAGCCGCCTTAACGATCCTATTTCATTTTTTAAAGACCACACAGGCAAGTGTTGGCTTGGTGATTGGAAAAATGGATTGCAAGAAATTGATTTTATTGGTCAAAAATTAAAAACCACTATACCCAATTGTAGAATAAATTTTATAACGGAGTATAAAGATATTAATGGAAAATATTGGATTATAGCTGCGGAAAGTAGTAGGGGTCAAATTTATTGTATAGATCCTATTACAGGTAAGTATAACTTTCAATTATTTAAACCAGAAAATGAAATTATTGCTAACGCTTTAACTGGACAAATATTTATTGATAGTGAGAGCAGATTATGGGTAGGCAGCACTGAAGGTATTTTTGTATCTGAACCTACCACCAATGCCT
>JAYWGN010000034.1:0-97295 GCA_043778255.1 Chitinophagaceae bacterium
TTTGCCCGATATACAAACCAATGGCATATACTACGGCTATTCCGTAGGGTTTGGCATAGAGATAAATAATTTAGTAAACATAAAGGCAATATATTACAAATATAACAAAGCACCCGAAATAGATTATGGGTTACCCATATAACAATTTTCGTTTAACTATACAATGAATAAAAATTGAGTTCATTTTTTTTCCACCTCAGTAAGGTTTTGGGTTTACACTATTAATCAGAACTAGCTTTACTAAGTCCCTACCTCAAAGTTAACTTTACTTATTAGTGAAGTTTTTTAAGCCACTATATTTTGAAAGTTTAATTGAATAAATGGTTAAACTGTTGGGGGTCAGGCAAAGCCTATACAGCCTTATACCCCGAATTTATGATCCCAAAGGGGCATCACTAATTTTATGTATAATATTGAAAATAGTTTAATTAAGTTATTATAAGGCTTCTGCATTGTAAACATGGTAAACGTATTTTAACCCTAATTAATACCCCAATAATTTTTTGGCCAAAGGCCATAATATACCTATTACATAAAACAATAACCGAAATACTGCATTTTACCATAATTGTATTAAATTTATAAAAAAATAAACTGTACTTATGACTACAATTGCATTATATAACCTTAAAGGTGGTGTTGGCAAAACGGCTAGTTGTGTAAACCTTGCCTACCTTGCAGCAGCCGATGGACATAAAACTTTGCTGTGGGATGTGGACCAACAAGGCTCGGCATCGTTCTATTACAAAATAAAAAAACATAATACAGTAAAAAACATTTTTGAAAAAAATACGGCTATTGAAAACTCCATACAGCAAACAAGTTTTGAAATGCTTGATGTATTGGCTGCCGATAATAGTAGCACTGGACTTGATGCATTAAACGATGAAATGCAAAATGGCAAAAACAAAATAAAACAAACCCTAAAGCAATTAAATAAGGAATATGAGTTTGTGTTTTTAGATTGTCCGCCTGGCTTTACAGCACTTAGCAAAAACATAATAGATGCTGTAGATATAGTGCTAATGCCAGTAATACCTACCACCTTGAGTGTACGTACTTACAATATGGTAAAGCAATACATGAAAGAAAACGATTTGGATTTACAAAAACTAATGTGCTTTTTTACCATGGCCGATTTGCGAAAAACTTTACACAACGAAGTGGTAGAAACTTTGCTAAAGGACAAAAAGTTTTTTAATAGTTATATACCCTACTTAAGTAATGTAGAAAAAATGGGCATACATCAAGCACCCATAATGGAATATGCTAATAGCAGCTACGCTGCTAAATGCTACCGAGATTTGTGGGCAGAAATTAAAGAAGGCGTATTATAATAAGTAGCCTTATTCACCTACTGCCACTACTTCCTGCACCTCAGGTATCATACGTTTCATCATACCCTCTATACCGCTTTTTAGTGTAATCATACTACTAGGGCAACCGCTACAACTGCCTTGTAGTATTAGGTTCACCACACCGTTATCATAACTTTTAAATTGTATAGCACCACCGTCCATTTCTACAGCAGGGCGTACATAATTGTCTAGTAATTCTTTAATGCGTTTTACAATATCGGTATCATCATCGTTAATAATGTTGCCATCTACTTTTTTGGCTATTATTATTTCATCTTCATTTATTACGGGTTTGCCCTCCTCCAAATAATCCTTAAGGAATGTACGAATGCTTGGTATTACATCTTGCCACTCTGTTTCGGTGGTTTTGGTAAGTGTAATAAAATTGCTAGCAATAAACACACTTTTTATAAACGGAAAACTAAACAATTCACTTGCTAAGGGTGATGGTTTGGCACTTGTTTCATCTGCAAAGTCAATGCTTTTACCTGGGTATAATAATTTGTTGGCCACAAACTTCATAGTTTCAGGGTTTGGGGTCATTTCGGTATATATGCTTACTATGGTATTGCCTGTTTTAATCATAACCTTTATTTTATACTGCAAAGTTAGTTATTTTTTTCACACCACTATTTGCTATATAGGGAAATACTGTAATTGCTATTATTAGCTCTTAAAACAGGTTTTGTAAATAATTTTCGGTAAAGTGTACGGTTATTTTTTTGCCGTAAGGCGATGTATTAGGTTGCTCACATTGTTGTAAGCTTTGTACTAATTGTAGCATTTCTTTGGTGGTAAGTGCTGTACCTAGTTTAATACTTTGTTGCCAACACATTGTCATTGCTAAGCGTTCACGTTTACTTATTTTGTATTGGTTGCTATAGTTTTTGTAATGCTCCAATAGGCTTTCAATATCTTGTTTGCCTTGGGCTATACGTATATCGGCTGGTGTGCCGTGTAGTACAAAACTGTTATTGCCAAAGGGTTCTATATTGTAACCGAGTATTTGCATATCGGGCAGTAGGTCAGTTAGTAGTAAGGCATCGGGTGGGGTAAGGGTTATACTTTCGGGGAACATACTTTGCTGTACAGGTATTTGCTTGTTGGCTTTGGCAGCTACTAACTTTTCAAATAATACTCGTTGGTGTGCATACTGTTGTTGTATTAACGCAAAGCCATCGTTAGTTTGGTGTACTATATAACTGTTGTTAAGTTGGTACAAATTTGCTTCGTTAATTTCGGCATATTGCTGGGTAAATAATTCATCTTCTTTAAATGTAGCAATGGTATCGTTTTGAGTGTCACTATGGGTTGTGGTATTGGTATAAAAGTTTTCCCAACTTTTTAAGTTACCGCTACTTTCTATTTTGTGGGCTTGGTTTTTTTGGGTAAATGTTTGGTACAGTGAGGAGTTATATACGGCTTCACGGTTGGCTTGAGTTAGGGGTTGGCTTACTGAGCTTAATTGTTGTATATCGCCATCAAGTTCAAAGTCCAAAGTAGGAGTAATGCTAAATTGGGCAAGGGCATGTTTTACGGCTGCATTTACAAAAGCATAAATTAATTTTTCGTCTTCAAATTTTATTTCTTGTTTGGTAGGGTGTACGTTTATATCTATTTGTTTGGGATCTAAATCAATAAAAAGAAAATAACTAGCAAAGCTATCTCGTTGTAGCATTTCGCTAAAAGCGTTTGCCACAGCATGGTTGAGGTAAGCACTTTTTATAAATCGGTTGTTTACAAAAAAGTATTGGTCGCCTCTGGTTTTTTTTGCAGTATCGGGTTTGCCTACAAAGCCGTGTACATTAAGGTAAGCCGTATCTTCTTGTACACTAACTAATTTGGTTTGGTATTGGTTGCCTACTAGTTGCAATATTCGTTGTTTCAAACTGGTAGCCTCCAACAAATATACTTGTTGGTTATTACTAGTTAATTTGAATTGTATATGGGGAAATGCCAATGCCACCCTTGTAAATTCATCAATAATATTTCGCAGTTCGGAGGTATTACTTTTTAAAAAATTTCGCCTTGCTGGCACATTAAAAAACAAATTTTTCATAGCCACACTTGTGCCGTTGGTGTATGCAATAGGCTCTTGTGTAAGTACTTCACTGTTTTCAATTATGAGTAAAGTACCCAGAGTATCGGTAGCTTTTTTTGTTTTTATTTCTACTTGTGCTACTGCAGCAATGCTGGCTAAAGCTTCGCCTCTAAAGCCCATTGTTTGTAACGAAAACAAATCGTTTATACTACTTATTTTGCTAGTGGCATGCCTTTCAAATGCCATACGGGCATCGGTTTCGCTCATACCTTTACCATTATCGGTTACTTGTATTAATGCTTTACCAGCATCGGTTACAATTAGGTGTATTTCGGTAGCAGCGGCATCTACAGCATTTTCCAACAGTTCTTTTACAGCACTCGATGGGCGTTGTATTACTTCGCCAGCCGCTATTTGGTTGGCTATATGATCGGGTAATAAATGTATAATATCAGGCACTCTTTTTTAAATTTTTGATTTTTGATTCGTTGAATCTTTGACTTCTTTGACTCATTTGACCCTTTGACTCTTTGACCCTTTGACTCATTTGACTCACTTGACCACTTTGACCCTTTTACTCATTTGACCCTTTGACTCACTTGACCCTTTGACTTCTTTGACCCTTTGACTCTTTGACTCATTTGACTCATTTGACTCATTTGACTCTTTGACTCATTTGACTCATTTGACTCATTTGACTCTTTGACTCATTTGACTCATTTGACCCATTGACTCATTTGACCCTTTTACTCATTTGACTCATTTCACCCTTTGACTCATTTTAAACCATATAAGCCACCCCGATAATACTAATATAATAGCATTACAAATAATTACAGGCAATGCATTAGCCCCAAAGCCATATACCAACCATACAATTGTACTAGCAAATATGAGCAACAACATATTTAGGGCTAGTCCATCGGCATTTTTGGTTTTATATACTTGTATTACCTGTGGTAAAAAAGTAATGGAGCTTAAAAAAGAGCCAAATAAACCTATGGCTTCGTTGGTAGAAATTGGCATAATGGAAAATTGTTATACTTGTAAAAATTAAAAAAGTAAAAATAACAAATTAATACGTTTAATGCTGCAACTTTGCACTCATGTTTGAAAAATTGAAAATTAAATGGAACGTAAACACCACACAGCTTGTACTAATACTATGCACCTTTGCATTGGGCGGTAGTACATGTGGTTATTTAGGACGTAAAGTATTACGATATTTCAGTATTGACAATGATGTAGTTTTTGTATTTGCTTATGTTATTGTAATTACTTTACTATGGCCTATTTGTGTATTACTCATTAGCATTCCATTGGGTCAGTTCACTTTTTTTTATAGGTATTTAAAAAAGGTAAAACAAAAAATATTTGGATGATTATATTTGGATGATAGGTTAATAATTTGCCACAAACAAAGTATGGTGTAAGTTTAAATATTATGTTGTTAACAAAAAAAAATATAGCAATTTTTGCATCGGGTGGCGGTAGTAATGCCAAGGCTATTATTACTGCTTCGCAAAATAATGATGTTGCTTACCAAGTAGCACTTATAGTAACCAACAACCCTACTGCAGGTGTATTGCAAATAGCTAAAGATAATAATATTAGTACCTTAATAATTGACAAACAAACATTTTACCATACTAATAATTATACTCAACTGCTACAACAACACTCAATTGACTTAGTAGTATTGGCAGGTTTTTTATGGAAAGTACCTGTAGGGTTGGTACAAGCATTTAACCAAAAAATAATAAATATACACCCTGCACTACTACCAAAGTACGGTGGTAAGGGTATGTATGGCAATGCGGTACATGAGGCCGTAATTGCTAATAACGATACCCAAAGTGGCATAACCATACACCAAGTAAATGAAGTGTACGACGATGGTAAAATACTGCTACAAGCTACTTGTGCTATAGCCCCAAATGCCAATGCAGCCACACTTGCAGCCCATATACACCAATTAGAACACCAACATTATTGGCTAGTAATACATACAGTATTAGCACAATAAAACAAACTAATATGCAACAAACCCTACCTATACCACAAAGCCACGAACACTATATGAAATTGGCTTTGCAAGAAGCTAAAAAAGCTTATAACGAAGGTGAAATACCAGTAGGTGCAGTAGTGGTATTGCAAGGCAAAATAATAGCAAGAGGCTATAACCAAGTAGAAAAATTAAACGACTGTACGGCACATGCCGAAATGATTGCCTTAACTAGTGCCTTCAACTTTTTGGGCAATAAATACCTACCCGATGCTACTTTGTATGTAACCCTTGAGCCTTGCTGTATGTGCAGCGGTGCATTGTATTGGAGCAAAATTGGCAGTGTAATATACGGTGTTGCCGACTCTAAAAACGGTGGGCTTACATCGGTTAAACTACACCCCAAAACACAAGTAGTAACCAACATAATGGCTACTGAATGTAGCCAACTAATGAAACAATTTTTTGAGAATAAGAGGTAGGGTTTAAAACCAACTACTTTTCTTTTTTCTACCACCAATACCAAGTGCACCTAACAAGCCACGGGTAAGTACACTTGCTGCTGTACGGCCTACTTGCTTTAGTATAGGGCTGTTAAAAAAACCACCGCCACTACTACTGCTACTTGTTTTCTTTTCTTGTTGTGTAGCTTGTTCTTGCTCTGCTACCTGTTCGCTGTTGGCTTCTATTTTTTGGGTTAGTATTTCGTAGGCACTTTGGGTGTCAATTAACTCATCGTATTTTTTAAATAATTTTGATTTGCTTACCAGTGCATCTACTTCAGTTTCGGTGAGTACATCCATTCTGCTTTTTGGCGGAGCCATCATACAATGTACTAGTGGTGTTGGTATGCCTTTTTCGTTGAGCATGGTTACAAAAGCCTCACCTATACCCAGTTGTGTAAGCAATTCATCTACTTTGTAAAAGGTGGTTTCGGGGTAGTTTTCGGCTGTTTGTTTTATGGTTTTTCTATCGGCAGCTGTAAATGCTCTTAGTGCATGTTGTATTTTTAAGCCCAATTGCCCTAGTACACTTGCTGGTACATCCATTGGGTTTTGTGTTACAAAAAATATACCTATGCCTTTACTTCGTATAAGCTTTATAATGGTTTCTATTTGTTGTAGTAGGGCATCACTAGCCTCTTGAAATATAAGGTGTGCCTCATCTACAAACAGTACTAGCTTTGGTTTATCTACATCACCTTCTTCGGGGCAAGTGGCATATAATTCGCTCAGCATTTGCAGCATAAATGTGCTGAATAATTTTGGTCTATCTTGCAAATCCATACAACGAAGTACGGATACCTGACCTCGGCCATCATCACTAATTCGCATCAAATCGTCGGTATCAAAACTACGTTCACCAAAAAAAGTGTCGGCTCCTTGCTGTTGCAGTTCTACTACTTTTCTAAGTATAGTTCCGGTGCTTGTACTACTAATTTTTCCATATTGTTTTTCTAGTTCCTCTTTGCCTTCGTTGCTTACAAACTGTAGTACTTTTATAAAATCTTTAAGGTCGAGTAAGGGCAATTTATTATCATCGCAATACTTAAATATAATGGCAACCATACCACCTTGGGTATCATTTAACCCCAATATTTTGGAGAGTAATATAGGGCCAAACTCACTTACTGTGGCTCTTAGTCTCACTCCTTTAGTTTCGCTAAGGGTGAGTAACTCTACAGGGCAGCCTTGTGGTTGGTAGGTAATATTGAGGTGTTTGCAACGTTCGGTTATTTTATCATTTACAGTGCCTGGCATAGCTATACCACTCAAGTCGCCTTTAATATCCATTACCATTACTGGTACACTTGCATTGCTCAATGTTTCGGCTAGCATTTGCAAAGTTTTTGTTTTGCCAGTACCGGTAGCACCTGCTATAAGCCCATGGCGGTTCATTGTTTTTAAGGGCAAGTTTACTAGCAATCCATCTTGTACTACACCATCTAATACAGCTACACCTACTGGGTAGCTTTCGCCTTTAAATGAGTAACCTTCGGTAATGGTAGAGTTAAAAATTTCGTTGTTGGGCATAGTGTTTTTTATTAAGTTATAAAGATACTATAAATGAGTAAAATAATACATTTACTTAATTTCCAAAAGCATATTTTTTATTTTTGTACCCCACTGTTCTTGCTTTGGTTTTATAATGCTGTGGTTACTTTCGGTATCGTATTGGTCTTGTAATTTGAGGTAGGCTGTCCATGCTATTCCGTAAGCTTTATTGAGGTTTTCGCTTATGTTTTTATCAGTATATTTTTGGCTTTCTATATTTCGTTTTAGCAACTCGGCACCATATCTTGCAATGTTAAAGTGTTGCTGTTCGTGGTTGAGTATATAAGGTGTTTTATTTTTTTCGATACCCCAACTTTTGCTTTTTATAAAAAAAGCACTAATGTATATATTAACTGTAGTTAGTTGGCTATTGCTTGTAATACCTGCTGTAAATTTGAACCCAACTGCACTATTAGCCACTGTGCCTGTATTGGGTTTTGGCGAAGCCAAAAAACTACCCCAAGTTAAGTTGGTAGTTGGTAAATGAATAATAGTATCGGAGGTGCTTTTATAGGCTGTGCTGTCATATACCACATTTACAATTACTTTTTTGGGTGTTGGCACAAATGCAGTATTGCAGCACAATATAAGAGTAAGTGCAACTAGGGTTGCAAAAAATATTTTTACAAATACTAACTTTTTCATAACTCAATATTAAATAAATGTTTGCATAAAATGGTGTTAAAATAATTATTATTATTACTACCTTGCTACTTATGCAAAATAACCAACAGTTAGAAAAATTTAACGAAGTATATAACCAATTAAATGAGGCACAAAAAGAGGCCGTAAATACCCTTGATGGCCCAGTAATGGTAATAGCCGGACCGGGTACGGGCAAAACACAAATACTGAGTTGCCGTATTGGCAAAATATTGCAAGACACAGATGCCCAAGCTCAAAATATACTATGCCTCACTTATACTGATGCTGGTGTAGTAGCTATGCGTAAACGGCTGCTCAACTTTATAGGTGCCGATGCTTACAAAGTAAATATTTGTACGTTTCATGCCTTTTGTAATGAAGTAATACAAAGCAACCTGAACCTATTTGACAAAAATGAATTAGATGCAATAAGCGACCTTGAAACGATTGATTTATTTAGAGTACTGATACAAAATTTTGAAAAAGGACATGCCCTAAAACGGTATAGGGGTGACGAATTTTATGAAATAAATAACCTCAAAAGTTTGTTTGCCATACTTAAAAAAGAAGGTTGGGACTTAAAACAAGTTGTAGATCGTTGCGATTTATACATTGTGGAGTTACCTATAACAGAGGGCTTTTTTTACAAAAAAAAGTATAAAGAATTTAGTGCCGGTGACCCAAAGCAACCTAAAATAGATGCCGAAATAGAACGAGTAGAAAAGCTGAAAGCTGCACTGGCAGAGTACCCTAACTATATAGCATTAATGAAACAAAAAGCCCGATATGACTTTGATGATATGATAAACTGGGTAATTGAGGCATTTAAAAACAACAAAAACTTATTGGCACAATACCAAGAGCAATACCAATATATATTGGTTGATGAGTTTCAGGATACGAGTGGTACACAAAATAAAATAGTGGAACTACTTATTAATTATTGGGGCGATAACCCCAATGTATTTGTGGTAGGCGATGATGACCAAAGTATATTCAGATTTCAAGGAGCAAATATTGCTAATATGGAAGGCTTTGCCAAACAATACCAAGTTAACTTAAAACGTATAGTACTTACCCAAAACTACCGTAGTACACAGCCCATATTAGATACTGCAAAGCTAGTAATAGAAAATAATGTGGATAGGCTTATTAACAAAAGCAAAGAGTTGAGTAAGGACTTAGTAGCTAGTAATACCAAAATAAATACCCAACTACAACAGCCCATAATACTGCAATATGAAACCCAACATATTGAAATGGTAAGTACAACTTTGGCTATAGAAAAGCTGCTACAAAGTGGTGTGCCTGCCGGCAAAATTGCAGTAATATATAAAGAAAATAAATATGGCGAGGCCTTGGCAAATTATTTTGATTTGAAAAATATACCGTACTACAGCAAACGAAATAAAGACTTATTTACCATACCCTTAGCCAAAAAAATAATACATATACTCTACTACTTAGCTAGTGAGTTAGATGTGCCTTACAGTGGCGACGAACAACTGTTTGAACTATTACACTTTGATTGGTTTGGTATTAAGCCTTTAACTATAGCTAAACACACTATAGCCGTAGCCGATAATAAATACAAAAAAGATGACACACCCAAAAGCCTAAGAGCCTACCTTAACCAGTTAGCTATTGCCGATAAAAAAGAGCTGTTTGATAAGGGTACCGATACTCAAATTATAACTACAATTAATGCTTTAGAAAAGCTTATAAAAGATGCAGTAAACGAAACGGTGCAAAATTTATTTCAGAATATACTGAACGATTTGCAAGTGCTTAGCTACACTATGCAAAGCCTTAACAAACACAAAAATTTAGAAATACTTGCTGCCCTATTTAACTTTGTAAAAGACGAAACACACCGTAACCCTACCATGAATTTGCAGGACTTAGTGAGTATGTTACAAACTATGCAACAAGAAGGCATTAAGCTACCGCTATACCAAATAAACGGCACCGATAAGGGCGTAAATTTGCTTACATGCCACGGCTGCAAAGGGTTAGAGTTTGCTCATGTATTTGTAATAGGTACTAATGCACAATACTGGGAGGGCAAACGAAAGCCCGGCACACCTTATGGCATTGCTAAAATAATGCAGCTCAACGAAACTGAAAATAGCGAAAACATTAACCAAACTTTGGAGGAGTTAAGACGATTATTTTATGTAGCACTTACAAGAGCCGAACAACATTTAACCGTAAGTTATTTTAATTACGATGAAAAAGGAAAGGAGAAGGAACATAGTATGTTTATAGCGGAAATGATGAGTACCAATGCCATTAAAATTATGGAAGTAACAGCAGATGTTACTGCTATTCAGGAATTTAATATACTTGAAATGGCTAATACACAACGCCCTGTACTAGCCCAATTAGAAGAAGATATAATAAGCCGAAAACTTGAAAAATTTACCATGAATGTAACGGCACTCAATACTTATTTGAATTGCCCTATTAGTTTCTATTATCAAAAACTGATACAAATACCCAGTAGCAAAAATGAGAATACGGAATTTGGTAGTGCAGTGCATGATGCCCTGCAAACATTTTTTACTAAAATGATACAATCGGCTGAAACCGTTGCTGACAAGGTGTTTCCAAGTGTTGTAGCGTTACTTAATTATTTTGAAACATCGATGCACAAACGAAGAGAGAGCTTTACCAAAGAGCAATTTAAAAAAAGATTGGAGTATGGCCCTATAATATTGACTAACTACTACCATAAGTATGTTGATGATTTGGAAAAATTTGTGGCCGTAGAAAGAGGCATAAATGGGGTAGTAGTAAAAAATGTGCCTATAAAAGGCAAGGTGGACAAAATAGAATTTACAGGTAATAATGTAAACGTAGTGGACTATAAAACTGGGGATTATGAAAAAGCAAAAAAAATAAAAAAAGAGTTTGAAGCACCCAACGAAAAAAATGAAATTGGTGGTAACTATTGGCGGCAAGCAGTATTTTACAAAATACTAATAGATAATATGCCCGATAAAAATTGGAAGGTACTCACCACCGAATTTGACTTTATAGAACCCGATACTAATAAGCAATACCATAGAGAAAAAATTGTAATAACACCTGAAGATATAACTACCGTAACCCAACAAATAGTAACGGTATGGGGCAAAATACAGAACCGAGAATTTTATAGTGGCTGTGGTGCAGCAACTTGCCATTGGTGCAACTTTGTAAAAGATAACAAACTACAAATAGGCTTTGAACCTGAAGAAGAGTTAGATGAAGAGGGTGATACAGTGATAGAAAAAGAGCTTTAAATTATAATTACAAATAGAGTAATACAAAATGCCACCAGTAAATAGTACTGATGGCACTTGTTTTTGTTTGAATAACTGCCTTTTGATTAGTGAAATAATAATCCTTTGATGTGATTATTAATGTTTTATAAACTTGATAGTGCTAATATCGTTGTTATCATTTATTTGTAAGGTATAAATGCCTTTTGCCATTGTGGTTACATTTATTGTAATATTAGTATTGTCTTTTTTAAAGTTATTGTTGGTTATTAATTTGCCTTGTACATCGTATATTTTTATAGTTACATTACCCGTGTTGGTATAGTTGGAGAGTACAATATTAAGTACTTCGGCGGTAGGATTAGGGTATACCAATACACTAGCTTTTTGTTGCAATATACGTAGCAGTATTATGTTGGAGTATTTGTATTTACCATCTTTATCTATTTGCTTAAGCCTATAATAATTATTGCCTTTGGTAGGGTTAGTGTGGGTATATGTGTAATTGGTAAGTACATTACTTTGCCCTTGGGCTAGTACAGAACCTATGGTAGCAAAGCTTACCCCAGTTGGGGAGTATTGCAACTCAAAATGACTACTATTAGCCTCACTACTTGTTTGCCAATTAAGTACATGCTGAGCATTTATTTGCTGCCCTGTAAACGATAAAAGACTTACTGGCAAAGGACCCAAAGGTATTACCACTGCACTCCACCCATCGCCAACACCACCATAAAAAATTGAATTTTCAAGTATACTATAGCTAGTTACATGCCATCCATCGCCACTGCCACCTTTGAATATAGTATTACTTACACTGTTGTTGCTTATAGTATTCCACCCGTCGCCAACCCCACCAACAAATATGGTATTACTTACACTGTTGTTGCTTAGGGTATTCCACCCATCGCCAACCCCACCAACAAATATGGTATTGCTTACACTGTTGTTGCTTAAGGTATTCCACCCGTCGCCAATGCCACCTTTAAATATGGCATTGTTAGTAGGTTGAGCTATTATAGTGGTGTAGTATAAAAGTGAAAATATTAAAAATTTATATTTAAAAATCATTTTATTTTTTTAAATTACCATTATAATTTATTCTGCAGTTCTTACACCTCTTCCCCCTAAAAATTGACCTGAGGCGTTGTTATCTGTTGGTACTGAACCTGCCCTATTAGAGGTTTGTAATAAATCTGATGCATAAAAAACATCGCCACCTCTAAATAAAATATTACTATCAGTGCCTGTATTGGTTGGCCAACCAGTAACGTTAGCAACTGCTGTTGGGCTAAGGCTGCCATCGCCATGTAGGCCAGTGTAATTTCTACCTGTACCATTGGCTATTACAGTAAGTTCTGCTGAGTTACCTCCCATTTCCATAATACCGTAAAATGTGGCTCCACTACTTGTACGTGTACTCGTACTTGTTGCAAGTGCCCCACATCTAATATGAGCTGTAAATTGGTTAGTGGCATATAAAGCATTACCAGTAGCCCATGTTTCGGTACTAGTACCTTGCCCTGTTGGTCCAGCTACTTGTGCTATTGTTGTATTGCCCCATACGTACTCCAATGGCGATGGTAGGTTATTAGCACCTCTACAAGCTTTTTCAAATTCAAACTCACTCATTGGTCGCATAGCTGCCCAATCGAGCCAAGCCAATACACTAACAGGAGAAAACCCCACTGCTGCCCTTTCGGGTTCTGTAACAGTCATGTTAGGCACATTGCCAGCTGCACCTATATTATTTCGAGCTGTTGCATTGGTTTGGTCAAGGGTATTTAAAAAGTCGAGGTGTTGTTGCCTACTAAATTCATACTTCATTACCCAATAGGCATTAAAGCCTTTGGGGTATGTAGCAGGTATAGTACCCGTATTTGTAAATTGATTTGCAGCTGTTAGGTTTCCCGCCGCTGAGCCACATGTTATTACATTTTCACTTGTTATAGCAAACCAAGTATTTACAGCACCATCTCTAAATTTCCAAGTTTCGGCACTAGCATTACCTAGGTTATATGGGCCTTGTGGTACATATACCATTTCTACAGCAAATACTTTTATCTCTACATTTTCATTATCCAACACACCATCGGCACCATAGTTCCACCTAAGTTGGTTAGCTGCATAACTTACATCGCCAATGCCTATGGCAGTTCTATATATCCAAGCACCTTTGCCATCGGCAGTGCTTTGCAGTGTACCACCGGTAGCCACAGTATGCCCAGTAGTGTTAAGTGTAGCATGTTGCCATACTGAGGTACTTTGTTTTCTAAATTTTACAAACAACCAGCAACCATCATAATTGCTCTCATTGGTGTTGGTACGCCAACTGTTTTTCCAAGCTATACTAAATTGTACATTGGTAAAGTGTGTAGCTAGTGGGCCACTTGTATTTTGCCCAGTAAGTGAGGCCGCTGTTACCAATACATCATTTGCATAATTATGCAAATAAATGCTGGAAAAAATTGTAAGTAACAAAATTGTTTTTTTCATGTAGTTGTTATTTTTGATTATAAATGATATTTTTAATTATAGGCAAAAATCAAACATATTTTTAATGTTTGCAATACTCCCTTTCGAGTATTTTTTGCACTACATATTACCATTAACAAATATATAGCAGTGCTAAATATTGGGGGAAATTTTTATAACAAGTAGTTAAATATTTTATTTATTTCCTCCTATTAATTATAGCCCTAAGTACAGCATAGTTTATAAGTGTGGTAAAGCACAAAAACAGTATAAAAAGTATTCCAAATATAAAACCTACAGAAAAACTGCCATCGTTTTTAATAAATTTTTTAGTGTAAGTGGTTATAGTTTCTGATTGCATTATTTGAAAATAAGTAACAACAGTTGCAAAAGCCAGTGGCAATAGTAGCCAATAAAAATGCTTTGTTTTATACACCACATAATTAACCCAAAGCCAACATATAATGCTAGCACCATAGCCCATTACAAACATATTGGCACTACTACTTTCGTACTGTTTTACATAAGCCTTAGGGTTTGGCAGTGTTAAATTGAATACTGCATTAAATTGGTATTGGTAATATATAATACCCATAACGAATAGTATAATATAGCCGAGGGTTATTTTGGTAAAGGGGGTTAGGTTGTTTCTCTTCATAGGTTTTTGATACTATGTATAGTTTTGTATAATTTTTCAAATAAGTATCTTCAATATACAAATTGCATTTATTAACTGGTATTTCATTTTTATTTTTCTAATACCAGCTTTTCATTTACTACTCTTCCATCGGCTAATGTTGCCCTCAATATGTAAGTTCCATTAGGCAAGTAAGTAAGGTCTATTATGGGTTGTATGGTAGTGTATTTTTTTACACTAACACCTGTAATGTTTAGTAGTTCTAAACTAGTTATTTTATTGCTGTTTATTATATTTACTATACCAGTTGTAGGGTTTGGGAAAATGCTTAAGCTGTAGCTTATATTTTTTAAATTAACAATTACTATTGGACTTACTGTTTCTTTGCCATTATAATCTACTGCTTGTAATCTATAATAATTTTTGCCTACTACAGGGTTATTGTGTATGTAACTATAAGTTGTATTATTTAAGTTGTTGCCTTTACTCTTTACAAATGCAATATTTGTAAAGGCTATACCATCGCTACTATGTTCAACATTAAATCCTTTATTGTTATATTCAGTTGCAGTATTCCAATTAAGTAGAGTAGCAGTGTTAATTGGCTTAGCAGTAAAGCTAGTAAGTGTTATTGGCAAACCAAACTGACCTGTATGAATCCAAAATTCACCAAAAGTGGAAACATCAAATTCTAAAAAATTAACACCAAATGTAGCGCCAGTAACAATTTGCGATGAAGGTATAAATGTTAAGCTTCCAGCAGTTGGGTTATAAACACCATCTTCATTAGTGCCAGTATATTTTGTTACAACCAAATCACTTGCTGTAGTCAAACTTGGTTCTACTGCTTGTAAGTTTACAAAATCAGTATTGGTATAGTAAAGCCTTACTCGTTTTGTACCAACAGGGCTTAATGTTGTACTTATAGTATAATGCCTTTGCATAGTATATTTGCCCCCGTTTAATGTAACTGCAGCATCATTATACACGGTGCTATTTATAGTGCCAAGGCTTAAGCAATTATCCTTTACCGAACTTATAAGTTTAATATTGGCACTTGTGTTAAATGTATGTTTCCATGTAGCATCTATAAAATTAGAATTACTCAAAAACGTTGGTTCAGTTGGCAAAGTAGTAAACTGTGTTGTTGTGTTACCAGTAAAATATTTTAGTTTCAAATAATTTTCAGTGGCAATTCGTTCCGCATCAGTTAATGCTCTATCATATACTATAACTTCGGCTATATGCCCTTGCCAATCATATGATCCTATGGGCGATTGTCCATCTCGTCTGTCACCAATAGCAAAACCCACTGTACCATTATCGGCTACAAAATTAGCATTAGCCGTAGTTTGGCTTGTACCATTGAACCAGAAATCGAGGTTAGTGCCTGTACCTCCTGTTCGCCATGTTGCAAAAAATGGTTGGTCTCTTCCACTTTCAAAAGCCACTGTAGTAGCCTCTGGGTGGTTACAACACAAATTACCTCCATGAAATATTGATGTACCGTTTTTTGTAAATTCAATTGTACTAGCATTTGCTGTAAGCCTGTTGCTGTATAAATAACCCCCCGTGTAGCCACTTGCATTGCATGCAGCTTTGGCTACTATAAAATAAGTTCTTGCACCACCAGAGGTTGGCACAGGTGAACTTACTGTATTTTGCAACCAATAATCTCCATTTACACCATCAAAAAATATTGCCGGTTTGCCATTAAAAGCAAATTGTTGATACACTGGTCTCCTAACGGATGTAGGTTGTGTAGCTACTAACCCACCACAATCTTGGTCCACCCAGTTTAACACTGTTTCACCATCGGCAGCCAGGGCTACATTACTGTTAAAAACTCCAGCATCGGCTCTTAGCCATAATTTTTTACCCTGTGGGGGTGTTTGTGAATTATTAAATTTAACTGTCCAAAAATATCCCTTTGGGCATAATACGTCGCCGTTATTATTTAATTGATTTGTGTAGGCTAATGTAGTAAACCCAGTTATTGATTTAACAATATCAACTCCACTTTCTGTTACAGTTGACCCTATACTTTTTTCCCAAATTAAATTGCCATTTGTATCTTGTTTCAAAACCCATTCATCACTACCACCTCTACCAAAACTTACATCACCATTTACAGCTCCTGAATTACCAACAACTATAACTCCTCCATCGGTATCTAATAGTAAAGATGTTGCTCCATCATCGCCAGTACTACCAAATATTTTATTCCATATAATATCGCCTATACTATTAGTTTTTAATACCCATACCTCTTGAAGGCCATGGTTAGCCAATGCAAAACCAGTGGTAGAATTGGTAGTACCACAAAAAGTTAAATCACCATTTGCATTTTCAATTACATTATTAAATACATCAGTATTGTTACTACCAATTGTTTTACTCCAAATAAGGTCACCCGTTGTTGAATTCAATTTTACAATATAACCATCAGTACCACTTTTGCCTGCAATTACACAATTACCATCGTTAGTAATAACGAGTCCATTACCTACCTCATCTAAAGCAGTGCCATAACTTTTGCTCCATAGTTTAGTACCCGTTGCAGATATTTTTATTGCCCATAAATCAGCAGCTCCAGCATTACTTGTAATATCGCCACCTACCGTTCTCGATATACCTACAGCAATAAAACTTCCATCTGGCAATTCTCTAATATCTAACCCATTTTCAATACTTAAAGTTTTGCCAAAGTAAGCAACCCAAGTTTGTACACCTAACGCAGTAGTTTTTAAAATGTACATATTGAAATAATTAAAACTAGGTCCACCACCTTCCTCTGAGGAGCCAATGGTGATTAAGCCCCCATCTGAGGTAGCCCTTATTTTACCACCAGTATTTCTGTAACCTGCACTTAGGTTATATTGGTTTGTCCAAACTATAGCACCACTTTGGTCAAATTTAGTATTATGTATAAATGCATAAGGATTTGACTGTGTAGAATTTCCTGTAATTACAAACCCACCATCGTTAGTACTTGTAATACCCGTTGGCGATTCAAATGAACTAGCAATGTTGGGGTTATTATTAGTTTTATTCCATTCTACAAATGGGGCTTGGGCAAAAGTTAATTTAACTAATACTATTAATAGTGCCACAGTAATTAAAATTTTCATAGTTTCAATTGTTTTTAAAGTGTTTATAATTTTTGCAAATTATTTATTTGCACCATATTGCACCACTACTATATTGATTCTCATTTCCATAGTTAAACGGATTTAAAGTAAGCAGTACAAATTATACACAAATGTATAGGTTGCCCCAATTGTAAACAATACTCCCAAGTGAGTATTTTTCTGAATTAAATATAGAGGAGGAAAGTTGAAAACAACAAGGACTTTACTTAAGTTGTAAGTATATTATTTTTAGCTTCGCTAAAATATGGTTGATATAAACGGCATTATTTGGATGCTAAATAAGTATTCCACTCGTCCAAAGCTTTGCCTTTAAGCACTCTGGGAAATTTAAAACTTCCGCCAAGTTTGCCTTTTAATCCTAAAAAATCAGTAAACTTTTTTTCAGGCAATATTTCAAAAAGTACATCTTTTAAGGCGCTGTCTCTTTCTACTGCATAGTCATCATTAATAAGGCGTAAGTGTTGGTCTATAATGGTTTTGAGCCGTTGCGTATCTACAGTTTGGTTACAGGCAATGTACCATTTGTGTGCAAAAAAACTACCCACTGGTACGCCAACTACAGTATATTCGGGTATTGAAATATTTAGTTCGTTGGAGGCTTTTTCAATGGCATTATTCATATTATCCACACTTAGGTGTTCGCCTACAAGGCTCAAAAATGATTTTGTTCTACCAGTAATTATAATTTCACATTTTTCTACATCTACAAACTTTACGGTATCGCCAATAAGGTAACGCCAAGCACCACTGTTAGTAGTCATGAGCAAAGCATACTCCTTGCCAAGTTCTACTTCGTGTATCATTAGGGCTTCGGGTTGGGCTACCATTACACCGTCATCGTCAAAGTTTTTTGGGGTAAAGGGTACAAATTCTAAAAATAAAGCATTGTTGGTTATTAGCTTTATACCAGTAGCTTGTTGCCTATCTACATAGCCAATAAAACCTTCGCTGCTCAAGTAGTTTTCAATATAAGTAATTGGTTTGGTGCAAAGCTTTTCAAACGCCTTTTTATAAGGCGTAAATGCCACACCACCATGTACAAAAAAACCAAAATTGGGCCACAATTCATGTATGGATTTGAGGTTATACCGTTCCATTATTTTTTCAATACAAAATTGGCACCAAGCTGGTACACCTACTATAAATCCTATATCCCATTTGGGAGCATTTTCTACAATTTTTTCTACCTTTTTATTCCAATCTTTTATAGCTGCTACACTTTTGCCAGGCTTATATACTCCCTCAAACCAAAAGGGTTTTGTTTTGGCTAATATGCCACTAATATCGCCGGCCAACCAACCGTGTTCGCTCTGTTGCAAATCGGTAGTGCCGCCAATCATAAGCATACTTTTGCCAAGGGCATACAAAGGCAAGTTTTTATAATTTAAGAGTGTTACATATTGTTTGGCCATATTAACCTTGTGGCTTCGCAACATATCTTTAGTTATAGGTATATACTTAGTAGCTGCTTCGCTAGTACCGCTACTTAAAGCATAGTAGGGGTATTGGCCAGGCCAAGTTACATTTGGTGTGCCATCCAGTGTTTTGCTCCACCAATTGTTGAACATACTATTATAGTCATGTGTAGGTACTAACTCCTGAAAGCTTTTACCAGCATGTTTGCTTTTTAATATTTTATCAAAGTTGTACTCGGTACCAAACTCTGTATCTTTTGCTTTTTTTAGCAGTTTCTTTAATTCTTTTATTTGTTCGTTCCTTGCCGATGTTGGCGGTATTTGTAATGCCTTTGCAATTGCTTTAGGTAATTTTATTTCAAAAATACGTGCCATCAATAAAGTTTAATTATAAATATTTAAAGCAAAATAACTAAATTTATACCTAATACTTAACATTATACAACTATGAACTCGTTATTTGAAAAAAACACTTACCAAGCAATGGTAGATAGAGTACACCAATTGCAGCCCAGTACAGCTAGCAAATGGGGCAAAATGAATGTAGCACAAATGCTTACTCATTGTGCCAGAACTTATGCAGTACCACTATCCACCACCACAATGCCTAGGTTATTTATGGGTAGGTTAATAGCTTGGCTATTTAAACCAACAATGTATAACGAAAAGCCTTGGAAACAAAACTTACCTACTAGCCCTGAATTTGTAGTAAAAGAAGATAAAAACTTTGATGTAGAAAAAGCAAATTTATTGGACTTAATGCAAAAATTTTATGACAAAGGAGAGGCAGGTATTGGCGATAAAGTGCATCCATTTTTTGGAAAATTTACTGCATCACAATGGGGTATTACTATGTACAAACATTTGGATCATCACTTGCAACAGTTTGGCGTATAGATTGAAGTATTATAATGGTAAAATTTGCCAATCCACAGTATTAACAAAACTTTGATACCTTACATGTTACTATAACCAATTTATAACCTTAATTTGTAAAAAATATAATAATTATAATGGATACAAAACCTAAAATATTGCTTTGCGAAGATGATACCAACCTTGGCAATGTGCTTAAAAACTATTTGGAACTTAATGACTATGATGTGGTACTTGAACGTGATGGCAGATTAGGTTTGGCTGCTTTTCAACGTGAAAAATTTGATATTTGTTTACTAGATGTAATGATGCCACATGTAGATGGGTTTAAACTTGCCGAAGAAATAAGAGATATTGATTTGGATGTACCCTTGTTTTTTTTAAGTGCCAAAACAATGAAAGAAGACCTTATAAATGGCTACAAATTGGGTGCCGATGATTATATAACCAAACCTTTTGATAGTGAAGTATTGCTCATGAAAATAAAAGCTATACTCAAACGAAATGAAGAGCAGAATAGAGAAAGCGACAATGCCGAGTTTGACTTAGGTGGCTACCACTTTAACCCTAAGCTAAGAGAGTTGGTAATAGGCACTAACAAACATGTGCTATCGCCCAAAGAAAATGACTTGCTTAAAATGCTAAGCGAATACAAAAATGATTTGTTACCACGTGAAGTAGCCCTCAAAAAAATATGGGGAAGCGATACCTACTTTAATGGCCGCAGTATGGATGTATATATTGCAAAACTTAGAAAATACTTGAGAGAAGATGCTAGTATAGAAATTGTAAATATACATGGCAATGGCTTTAGGTTAGTATGTGCTGAGTAATATTTTTTGCAAATAAAAATTAAGGTGTAATTGGTAATTTCAGGTATTGAAATTGCCAATTTTTTTGTCTTCTATTTTTGAGCTTTTTTGTATAATATAAGGGTAACTATTACAAACAATATATTGGGCAACCAAGCTGCTAGTAAGGGATTAATAGCTCCATCATCGGCAAATACAGTGCTAAACTTATCGAGTAATACATATACAATAGCTAGTACTATACCTAATGCTAGTTGTAAGCCAATACCACCACGGCTTTTGCGGCTAGCTATTAATGCACCCATCATGGTAAGTACAAGTACGGCAAAGGCTGTGGCATCTCTTCGGTAAAGTTCTACTTGTAGTTTTTCTACACCACTTGAGGCTCTTTTTTTTTCTAAGGTTATAAATCTTTTTAATTCGCTATTGGTAAGTTTATCTTTTACATACTCATCGTACTTTATATCGTCGGGTTTAAAGTTGAAGGCTTTATTTTGCACAGCAAAAAAAGTATCTTTCTCTCCTGTAGGAGTTATTATTCTTTCCACCACATTTTCTAATCGCCAAGTATTCTTAACGGCGGTGTCCCACCTAAATCCTTGTGCTCTTACATTTTTAACAACTGTGTTGTTTTTTACCGAAAAATAAAAAAATTGACTTGCAGCCTTAGCACCTGTATCATAGTTTTTAATACAGGCATAACTGTTACTATCTATTTTAATATACTTAGAGTAGTAGTTGGTAGCTTGGTTGCTTGCCCTTAGGTTAGGGTCCACATACTTGGCTTTAAAGTCTGTTTGTTTTTTGTTGCTACGAGGTATAAAGCTGCCATTAGCCCACCATAGTAGCAAGGCTAATAATGTACCACCTATGGCAAATGGGCGTAGTAACCTGTTGTAACTTACTCCACTGGCTAGTATGGGTATAATTTCAGTTTTATCGGCCATTTTACTTGTAAAAAATATAACGGCAATAAATACAAATAAATGAAATAATAACGAAACAATATGTGGCACAAAGCCAATGTAGTATTGGCTTACAACTTCGGTAAATGATTTATTGGCTTTTACAAAGTCATCGGTTTTTTCGCTATAATCAATTACTAGTACAATAAGCAACATCATAACTATAATGAAGAAAAAAGTACTGTAAAATTTTTTTAATATATACCAATCAATTTTTTTCATGTGCTGCTTACAAAGGTAATACAATACGGTAAGTAGCGGTAAGGTAGCTTGTTAGTATTATTGTAATATTATTATAGGCAGGTTACTATAATAAGAAACCCCATTTTGCATAAAAAAATGGGGGTAAAGTTTTTGTTGTAATCCAGTACTATTTCACTGCTAACAAATCTACAAACTCAATTATAGGGTCTTTGCTTAATAGTTCGGCTGCATTAGCCATAAGTGCAGCAGCTATTTGTCCTTGCAAATGTGCTGATCGGCCATCTTCTGTTTCAAATGTATCAAATATGCCAAATGTACTTGGCCCTATTTGTAAGCCATACCAACGTACTGTATCAGCTTCTGCCTGAGCAAGTGGTAAGGCACTTTTTAAAAAATCAGCTACTTGTTGCTCTTTACCAGGTTTTGCCTCAACCCTTGCCAATAATGCAAATTTTTCCATAATAATGTTTTGTTTTTTTTAAATATTTTTTATAAAAATATTTACGAAGGATAATTACTTTCAGTTTTTAAAAATTGGTTACAATTTACGTTCTCCTATTTGCTGACGCCACATAGCAAAGTACAACCCTTTTTCAGCCAATAAACTATCGTGATTACCCGTTTCTATTATTTGTCCCTTTTCCAACACATATATTTTATTGGCATGCATTATGGTACTTAATCGGTGGGCTATCATTATAGTTATTTGGTTGCTACCTACACTTACATCTCTTATTGTAGCGGTTATTTCCTGTTCGGTTATAGAGTCAAGTGCCGATGTGGCCTCGTCAAATATTAATAAATTTGGTTTGCGAAGCAAAGCCCTAGCTATACTTAATCGTTGTTTTTCGCCACCACTTAATTTTAAGCCACTTTCGCCTATAACTGTTTCTAAGCCATTATTTGCTTTGTCGAGTATAGTAGTACAACTTGCTTTTTGTAAGGCATCTAGCATTGCTGCTTCGGTAGCATTAGGTGCTACAAATTGTAAATTTTCTTTTATAGTACCTGCAAACAGTTGTGTATCCTGTGTTACAAATCCTATTTGTTTGCGGAGGTCTTCAAAGTCAATTTTATTGCCATCAATACCATTGTAAGTAATGTTGCCAACTTGTGGGCGGTATAGGCCTACTATTAATTTCATAAGGGTGGTTTTGCCACTACCACTTGGGCCTACAAATGCTATGCTACTGCCTTTGCTTACTTCAAAGCTAATATTTTCAATAGCTTTTTGTGTAGCCGTTTTGTGTTGAAATGTAATGTTATCAAATTTTAAATTAGTAATACTGCCTAGTGGTGTAGGGTTGGTTGGAGTGGCTTCAGGTGGCTTTTTCATTAGGTTATCAAAGTTTTCCAAACTTGTTTGTGCCTCACGGTAGCTTATAATAATATTGCCAATTTCTTGCAATGGGCCAAATATAAAAAAAGAATAAAATATTAAGGTTAGGTACTGACCAGGAGTAATAGTTTGTTGGTATATAAGTATAAGCAATGTAAATATAATACCCTGCCTCATTAGGTTTACAAATGTACCTTGTATAAAACTTAGGGTTCTTAAAGTTTTTACCTTTTTAAGTTCAAGCCCTAATATTTTAAATGTATTATTATTTAATCGTTTTACCTCCTGTTCGGTAAGGCCGAGGCTTTTTACCAACTCAATATTTCTTAGGCTTTCAGTAGTGCTACCAGCAAGGGTGGTGGTTTCTTTTACTATTGTTTTTTGTACTTTTTTTATACGCTTACTCAATACACTTATTAGCATACTCAATATTAAAGCACCACTTATATACACTACTGGTATGCTCCAATGTATGGTTACAGCATACGTCATTACAAATACAAGCCCCACAAATACTCCAAATAAAATATTGATAAATGCACTAATAAACTTTTCGGTATCGGTTCGTACCTTAGTAAGTATCGATAAGGTTTCGCCACTACGTTGGTCTTCAAATTCATGGTAAGGCAACTTCATACTATGGTGTAAGCCATCGGTAAATATTCGAGCTCCAAATTTTTGAATAACTACGCTGCTAAAATAATCTTGAAAAGCCTTAGCAATGCGGCTTAGCATTGCCACTGTAATTAATATACCCAACAATTGTAGCACACCCATTATGTATTGGTTATAGTTACGGGGTTGGGTTTGTTTGGCATCCCAAAAAAAAGGATGACTGACAAACCTATCTAACAACTTACCTGCAAACAAAGGATCGAGTAACGAAAAGCATTGGTTAAGTGCCGCTAAAAACAAACTTAGATAAACCAGTTTTTTATAAGGTTTAAGGTAGTTCCACAATATTTTCATAATACTATAAATTTTTTAATGTTGCAACATTATACAAGCAAAAGTAACTACAATATTACTTACTCCGTATATCATACTTATTGAAAATGCTGGAGTTCAATAATTTTTTTTATTTTTGGCAATAAATAAAAACTACTGCAATTGCTAACCCAACCAACACATAAAACAATTGCAATTGTAATGGCTACCTACAATGGCGAATTTTATATAGCTGAGCAAGTACACTCCTTACTACAACAAACTTACCCTATTAGCGAAATAATAATAGTTGATGATGCCTCTACCGACAATACATTTACAAAGTTGCAATTACTACAAGCCAATAGTAGCCATGTTACCTTATTACAAAACCCTACCAACCTTGGTATTACAAAAACATTTGAAAAGGCTATAAGCCTTTGTAAAAGCGACTACATAGCTATATGCGACCAAGATGATGTATGGGAACACCATAAAATAGCCACACTTATTAATGCCTTTGGCAGCGAAGATGCTATATACTCCAACTCCTTATTAGTTAATAATAAAAATGAAAGTTTGGGTATTAAATTTGACAGCTTACTCAATATGCAAAGTTATTATACTGGGTTACCATTTTTGGTTAACAATTGTGTGCCAGGGCACACCATATTAATGAAAACTGCATTTATACAAAAAATATTACCCATACCTAGCAATATAATGTACGATAGGTGGATTGGCTACTGTGCAGCTGCCAGTAACGGTTTGGCTTATATTAACCAAACCTTAGTAAGGTATAGGCAACATGCTAATAATGCCATAGGCACACATAAAAGTACCAAAGCAAAAGTAGCTAAGCAAGATTTATATACTTTAAAAAAAGCCGAATTAGAAACTATGGCAACTGCCCCAATTACTAGTGTAGTTACACAAAATGCATTGCAGGAGATGATTACTTTATTTCATAAAAAATGGAGTTTGCAACGAAGCTTCTTTTTTTTTAAACATATAAATACTATATTAGTAATAAAAAAGAAACCGATGTACCGTAAATATTTATATTGCATCAAAATGTTTTTTAAACCAAATTATTAAAACTATAAGTATGAGTGCAAATTTGCCATTGGTAAGTATTTGTATACCCACTTATAATGGTGAACAGTACTTAGAAGTAGCTCTGCAAAGTGCTATAAATCAAACTTATACTAATATTGAAATATTAATTGTAGATGATTGCTCCACCGATAATACTAGGGCAATAATAAATACTTTACATCAAAGCGATGGCAGAATCAAACTTATTACCAATACTAAAAATGTAGGACTAGTTAGAAACTGGAGTAACTGTATTGCTGAAGCTAGTGGGCAATGGATAAAGTTTTTGTTTCAAGATGACTTGTTAGAGCCAACCTGTGTTGCTACTATGCTTAATGCATGTAGGGTACATAATACTGAGTTTGCTATATGTAACCGAACATTTATATTAGAACAAGGTATAAGCGACTCTTTAAAAATTACATTTTCAAAAAAAATATATACCCTACCCGAATTATTTGAAAATAGAAAATATACACCAATAGAAAGTGCAACCTTATTAAAAACATTTATAACACAAAATATATTGGGTGAACCTATTTGTTTATTATTCTCCAAAAAAATTTATAACACCGTTAATGGATTTAATTATAAAATGAAACAATTAGTGGACTACCATTTTACTTTAAAATTAATACTGAATAATAATGTTGCTATAGTAACTGAACCTTTAGTTAACTTTAGAGTACACAATACATCAACTAGTAGTAAAAATGAAGCAGCACAAAACGAAAAAACTACTATTATAAAAAACATACAAGCTACTGAAGGTGACCATATTCAGTTATTAGATTGTATATTAAATGATAGTTGGTTTTACCAATTAAAGCAACATTGGGCAGCAAGCAAATTAGAACTACTAAAGCAAAGGTATTATTACAAAGCATGTAAAAATAAAGGTAAGCAAAATACAATAGCAGCATTAACCGAATTGCTAACCCCGAAAGATATGGATATTTTAAAACAATATAATTTTATAAAATATTTGCAAAATAAATATTTATATAATAAAAAAATAAAGCCATACTTGGCTTCCAAAAAATAATGAAAAAAATACCTTACTACATTAAACGATTTATTGAACGTAAAAATGTTGCCCGATTAAATGTGGCTGGTTTATCAACATCTGGAAAAATTAAAATTGCAGGTTCTTACTTTTACTACCACCATGCAAAGGCTTTATACGATACTTATCAGGAGATATTTGTAAGACAGATTTATGCATTTAAAACAAATAATCCAACTCCCTATATAATTGATTGTGGTGCTAATATGGGATTAAGTACATTGTACTTTGCCAAGCAGTACCCTAACTGTATTATTGATGCATATGAACCAGAACCGCCCATTTATACTACCTTAACTCAAAATGTACAATCATATAAACTTAGTAATGTAACAACACATTGCAAGGCGGTGTGGAATGAGGAAACAACCTTACTGTTTTACACCGATAGTGGTATGGGAGGCAGTATAGCTAATGCTTACCCAAACCAAACACCTACTAAAGTGCAAACAGAAATATTGGCAAACAAATTAAATGAAAAAGTAGATTTTTTGAAAATGGACATAGAGGGTGCAGAATATGAGGTACTCAAAAGCTGTGCTGAAAAACTACACAATGTAGAGAATATATTTGTAGAATACCACAGTTTTATAAACAAAGAACAACACTTAGAAGACATATTGCAAATACTTAAAAAGGCAGGTTTTCGTTATCACCTTACACAATCGTTTTCATATGCCAGACCATTTACCGATACCTACCTAGCTTGTGAAAACATGGATATGGCAATCAACATATATGGTTATAGAAACAAAGAAGTTACTTAAACCATATTCCTAAATATCACTAATTTTTGTATTTCACTAGTGCCTTCGCCAATGGTACAAAGTTTGCTGTCCCTATAAAATTTTTCAACCGGAAAGTCTTTAGTATAGCCATATCCGCCAAATATTTGCACTGCTTCGGTACTAGCTTTTACTGCTACTTCACTAGCATAATATTTTGCAATAGCACTTTTCTGTGTTACTTTTTCGCCACGGTTTTTGAGGTCGGCAGCTTGTAAGGTTAGTAGTTCGGCAGCTTCTATTTCGGTTGCCATATCGGCTAATTTAAAGCTTATACCCTGAAACTCAGCAATTGGTTTGCCAAACTGTTCCCTATCTTTTGCATATTGCAAAGCAGCTTGGTATGCACCTTTGGCTATGCCTACACTAAGTGCAGCTATAGATATACGGCCACCATCCAATACTTTCATGGCTTGGTAAAATCCCTCGCCTACTTGGCCCAACCTTTGTGTATCGGGTATCACACAATTGTCAAATATAAGTTCGGCAGTTTCACTAGCTCTCATGCCTAGTTTATTTTCTTTTTTACCACCTTTAAAGCCAACGGTGTTTCGTTCCAATACAAATGCAGTACTATTGTTTTTGGTACGAGGCTCACCAGTACGGGCTATTACTACTATTACATCGCCACTTATGCCATGTGTTATCCAATTTTTAGTACCATTTATAATCCAATTATCGCCATCTTTAGTAGCGGTACATTGCATATTACTAGCATCACTTCCAGTATTAGCTTCGGTAAGTCCCCAAGCACCTATATGCTCTGCGGAGGCTAATTTTGGTAAATATTTTTGCTTTTGCTCCTCATTGCCAAATGCCAGTATATGCCCTGTACATAAGGAGTTGTGAGCAGCTACACTAAGCCCAATGCTACCACATACTTTTGCAATTTCTACTATGGCATGGTAGTACTCAAAGTAGCCAAGCCCCGAGCCTCCATATTGCTCTGGCACTAGTACACCCATTATACCTAGCTTGCCTAACTCCTTAAATATTTCAGTGGGAAAATGCTGTGCCTCATCCCACTCCATTAGCTTTGGCTTTATATATTGGTGAGCAAAATCTTTAGCACTTTGTGCTACTTGTATAGTTATTTCAGAGGTTTCAAAATTCATAGTGTTCTAGTCTTTATTTTTTTTAAATAATAAAAAAAACCAAAGTAAAGAGTGCAAAAGAATTTGCTATCTTCAATTTGGTTGAGCAATCATAAACAAGCAATCGTTAAAACAGAAATCGTTATAAAAAAATCGTTGGCTTAGCAATCGTTAAGTGTGCAATCGAGAAAAGCCAAATCTTTTACAAATATAAATTCTTTTTATTAATACTAACAAATGTTAGTTACTATTTTTTTAATAATAAATTAACATTGGCATTAAAAGTACTGCAATGTGTTGCTAATCAATACTTATGTAAGGTGCTAATTTTTCAAAAATATTGTCCGTCATTAATGCCAATCGTTTCAAATCGGCTATTGTAGCAAATTTGCCATGTTGGTTACGGTATTGCAACAAATTATTAGCTACAGGGTTAGGTAGGTATGGATGCCTCAAATCGTTAATAGTAGCCGTGTTTATATTTATTTTGGTAAGCTCTTCGTTAGGGTTACATACCAAATTAGTTTTTATTTTTTCAAATGTACTGTCCTGCAAACCAAACGTTTCAGCTATTTGTTGAGTAGCATTAAAGCCTCCTAATTTGTTGCGGTATTGCACTATTCGCCAAGCTAATTTGCTGCCAATGCCTGGTAGTTTTTGCCAAGTTAGGGTATCGGCTGTATTAATATCTATTTTATAATTTGCATCTTTTTTGGTGTAGGTAGTTGTTGTAGTATTGGGCGGGTAGTTGTTGCTGTAACTAGCTGTGGTATTGCTTTGTGGCATATCTACATCATCTATTTGTATATAAGGTAGCAACCTTTGTTGTAGTGCGGGGCTTATGCCCCAAATCTTTTTTATATCATCTGCTGTTCTAAACCGTCCACCTTTGCTTATATAGTTTTGTAGGGTTGTTATAGTTTTATCTTTAAGCCCCAGGTTTTTCCAGCCTTCGGCTGTAAGGGTATTAGGGTTAAATGCAAATAAGGAGGCATCCAAATTTTCCTGATCGTAATTTTTTTCAAAAGCTTTCCAATGTGGTGTATAATCACGGTAACTGCCATTATTTTGATCATCATAATTGCTAGCATATTTATTATTGTAGCGGTTAGTGGCTGTATCTTTTTGTAGTTGTAATTGTGCTAATTGTTGTTGTAGTTTGGGGTCAATTGTATGTAATTTATTTACGGCAATATAGTTTAAGTAATAAGGTGCTATTATCAATAATATAATTAGGGTAAGTAGTACTATTATTCCTTTTCTTTCTTTTTTGGTAAATGCAAAATATTCAGCAATAGTTTCCTTCATATAGTAGTTATAACCAATGTAATAATTTTTTAATGTTGAAAGTTAAATTATTTTTTTAATATTTTGTGTTAATTACATTAAATTTTATAAAGTATTTGCCTGTAATGTTATGTTTTATACAACTATCTTTGTTGCCAACAATTTACAGTTATGAAATTTTACTTTTTATTTATTAGGTATAGGTTTTGGATAGGTTTGGTATTTATGGCTTTAGCCATATGGGTTAATATTAGTTCAAGTTTTTGGGCAGCATTTCTATTATATTTATTAGGTGTAGGTTGTTTGTTCAGCCATTTCTTTTTTGGGCCACTGCGCCTTATACAAGCCGATATGGAAAGTGGCAATATGGAAGGTGCAAAAAAAGTGGTGGACTCTGTTTGGTTTCCTAATTTGTTGTTTAAACCCATACGTAGTGTATATTATACACTTAAAGGCAACATGGCTATGTTTACACAAGATTATGAAGGTGCCGAAACAAACCTTAAAAAAGGCCAAAGCCTTATGGCAGGTAGTAGTGGTATGCTAGGTATGCCAATGAAAGAGGCACAAGGAGCCAATAACTTACAATTAGGTATGTTAGCCTTACAAAAAAACGACCAAAAGAAAGCCGAAGGTTATATACGCCAAGCACTTAAAGACGGCCTGCCCGATAAAGAAAACAAAGCAGTTGCCCTATTGCAAATGTGTAGTATAATGATGAATAGGAGAGAGTTTAGGGCAGCCAAGGATTTTTTTAAACGAGCCAAAGATCTTAAACCAACCAATAAAGAGGTAGTGGATCAAATAAAGCAAATGGAAAAATATTTGAGCAGAATACCTGGCTAATGCTATTAGGTTTACTATACTTTTATTTGTAAATAATGTTGTTGCTACACTACTATTTAATACACTATTAGGGTAGCATATTAGTATATTATCAAATTAGCACATTAGCTAATTTTTATTTCCTTCATTTCTTAATTGGCTTTAGTACACTACTAATTCATAAAAATCTTCTTTATTCAAATATTTATTGGCAAGTTCTTGTATACGTTTTGGAGTAATGGTTTTTATAGTGTTTATATAATCGTAAAAGTATTGCGAGGTTAACCCATTTAAGCTGTACATTTTATAACGGCCTATTAATTGAAATGGCCCATCGAGGTCGCCGAGTATTTGCCCCATCATATAATTTTGTACAAGTTGTAATTCCTCCTCATCTATCAATACTGTTTTAAGTATTTCCATTTCTTTATACACTTCCTCAATAGTAGCAAGGCTTACATCTTTACCTGCTTCGGTGCTTATAACCCAAGCTGTTTGTTTGCTATGGTTTTGTACGTAGCTGTGTATGCCGTAAGTGTAGCCTTTATCTTCTCGTATATTAGTCATAAGCCTACTACCAAAAAAACCACCTAATATATTGTTTAGTACCATACACTCTTTAAAGTCGCTGTGGTGGCGGTTTACAAATGGCCTAGCTATACGTATAGCACCTTGTACGGAGGTTTCATCGTTAGTTATACTATACTTTTTGGTAGTATTGGGTTCATATTTATAGGTACTTATATGGTTAGTTGTTGGTACAGGGCTTTGCCCAAATGTTTGGTTGAGTAATGCTTTAATATTGGCAGGTAGCACACCTGCAACAAATATTTTGAACCCTGCATTTTTGTAATATTGGTTATAAAAGCCCAAACAGTCCTGCTGTGTAATAGCTAAATAATCTGCTTCGCTGCTATGCCTGCCGTAAGGGTGTTCGGCACCATACAAGTACACATCTATTAGTCGGTTAGCTACAAAATCACCTTTTTGCAAATTCATTTTAAGCCTTTGCAAACTATTTTGAGTAAATATTTCTAACTCCTTTTGAGGCATTGTACTGTTATAAATAACGTCGTACAATATGGGTAACAATGCCTCGGTATGTTTGGTAAGGGTGTGTAGGCTTATATTGGCATACTCAGCACCGGCACCACGGTTAAGGTAAGCACCATAGTAATCAGCGGCTTCGTTTATTTCAAAAGCCGTTTTGGTAGTAGTACCACATTTAAGCAAATGGCTTACTACACCACTTACCAGGTTTTTGGTTTCGTACACATTGCCTGCTTCAAACACTATATCAATTAATAGTACATCTTGCTTACCTGCTTCAATGCTACAAACAGTTATCCCATTATCGAGGGTATAATTTTCGGCATCTTTAAGGGTAAGGGTAAGGTCGGCGGTATTAGTTATGGGTGGTGGTATGGTACGGTTCATTTTGTTGGTGTGTAATGGTTTTTTAATTTTTTTTACAAAAAAATATAAATTAAGATGCTGTTGCCACTTGCTCACTAATATAATACAAAGTGTTGCTATTATTTGCTTCAAATATTATATTGCACTCCTCCAATATTTGTTGGGCGGTTACTTGTTGGTATTTGCCCAATTCAGTATTCATTAGTTCAGCATCGCCAAGTAGTTCGTATAGTGCTAGGCTATTGGCTCTACTGGCTACACTCATATCTTCAAAGGCTATTATACTTTCGGTTTTATTTTTTACCTTTTCCAATTCGGCATTGCTTATTAGTGTGGTTTTAAGTAGCTGTAGCTCTTTCTCTACTGCCATTTCAGCCAATTCAATGGTTACACCGTGTACCAATTTGCCACTTATAGTTAGTAGGCCAGCCTCCAGTGTACCCATGTGGTAGCAATCAATATTGGCAAACAATTGTTGCTCTTTTACCAGGGCTTGGTGTAAGCGGCTACTGCCACCACCACTTAGTATTTCGGTTATAAGGTCGGCTATGTAATAGCGGTCGTCCAACCTACTATATATATGCCAACATTTGTAGTAAGCAGTTACAGGCACATTTGCATTTACTATCAGTTGTCGAGGTTCCGTTTGTTTGGGTTCTTGTGGCAATGCTCTATTATACTTATTGCCACTAGGTATGGTGCCAAACCATTTTTCTACCAAAGGCTTTGCTGTAGCAAGGTTTATGTTGCCCGCCAATACAAGTATAGCATTACAAGGTGTATAGTGCTTCGCAAAAAAGTTTTTTACATCCTGCAAAGTGGCATTTTCTACATGGCTTAATTCCTCCCCAATGGTCATCCATTTATAAGGATGGGTAGTATAAGCCATTTTTCGCATTTTGTGCCATATATCGCCGTAGGGTTTATTAATATAATGCTCTTTAAACTCTTCACATACTACTTTACGTTGCACATCAAGGCTTTTTTTGCTAAAGGCAAGGCTTAGCATACGGTCGCTTTCCAGCCACAAGGCTGTTTCAATATTTTGAGCAGGTAGGGTGCAATAGTAGTTAGTAAAGTCGTTGGTAGTGTAAGCATTGTTTTCGCCACCGGCCATTTGTAATGGGTCGTCATATTCTGGTATATTTATACTACCTCCAAACATGAGGTGTTCAAACAAGTGTGCAAACCCTGTTTGGCTGGGGTTTTCGTCTCTTGCTCCTACATCGTACAGTATATTAAGGGTTACCATTGGTGTAGCAGTATCTTCGTGTATAATTACTCGTAAGCCATTGTGGAGTGTAAATTTATCGTAGCTAATCATACTGCAAATTTACGAAGTTCGGTTGGGGTAGTTATAACTATTTTGCGAAGCAATAAATAAAAAGCAATAAATAAATTTACCCCTTTATGTAATCCGTTATTTTTTTGCATCTCTGTTAGCAAACAGTATTTTATGTATAGCAATCATAAATGGGATGCTCGGTATTTTCAAATTTTATTTCAACTTACATTTTTGGGTTATGGCATTGTGTACTTAAGTTGGCAGCCTAATTGGGCATTATTTGCTACCTACATAATAGTAGCATTAGCCACACAATGGCTAGCCGATAGCCTTACAGCAAGAGCCGTACAACCAATTATAGGCAACAAAAGTTTTATGTACAAAGGTGGCTTAAGTGCATTAATAAGTGCTGCAAGTTTATGCTTACTACTCAAAACAAATGAGTTGTACATAGGTGCATTGGCAAGTGTTATAAGTATTGGTAGCAAGTATGTGTTTCGTATTGGAGGCAAGCATATATTTAACCCATCGGCATTAGGTATAGTAGCAGTATTGTATGGCACTAGTAATGCTTGGCTATTGCCCTCACAGTGGGGCTTTAGTGCCACTATATTATTTATGGTGGCTACACTAGGCATTATAGTAATTACTAAGGTACAAAAGCTCGATGTTTGTTTTGCATTTTTACTTACATTTTTGGGGTTGCTATATTACCGTCAAGTTATTTATTTACATTGGTCGGTCGATGTATTTTGGCAATCCATGAGTACAGGTAGTTTATTATTATTTAGTTTTTTTATGATAAGCGATCCCAAAACTGCACCCAACCATAAGTATGCCCGTGTACTGTGGGGTATTGCTATAGGTGCTACTGCTTATTACTTTACCATATACCAATTTGTACAAGCTGCACCTATTAAGGTACTAGTATTGTTAGCACCATTAGTGCCATTGTTTAATGCCCTTACGGGCAAAAATAAAAACATTTTCCTCAACTTAATAAACAATTTTAAATTAAAAATTATGCAAACAAATCACAAAATTGAACTGCCCAATATGGGCAAAAAAATTACCGCAATTATCATTTTATTTTTATGTGTAAATAGCGACCTATGGAGCTTTTGCGGCTTTTATGTAGCCAAGGCCGACGGTACTATTAAAAACAAAACTAGCCAAGTTATAATGGTACGAGATGGCAACAAAAATGTAGTAACCATGTATAATGATTACAAAGGCGAATTTAAAGATTTTGCCATGGTAATACCTGTACCTACAATATTAAAACAAAATGATATTAAAGTAGTAGATCAAAATATATTTACAATACTTAACGATTACAGCAAACCAAGGCTAGTAGAGTACTGGGACCAAAACCCTTGTAATTTATATGACAATTATTATAACAGAAAAAATATGTCAGCAAGTGAAGTAATTGTTACTGGAGTTGGAAAACGAAGTGCCAAAGACAAAGCAGCCGTTATCATAGAAGCACAGTATATTGTAGGCGAATACGATATACTTATACTTAGTGCTAAAGAAAGTGGTGGGCTTAAAAACTGGCTTTTAGCCAACGGCTATAAACTGCCACCAGGTGCGGAGGAAGTATTGGAACCTTATATAAAAAGTAACCTCAAGTTTTTTGTGGTAAAGGTAAATATGGAAGCAAAGAAAAAACTACCTGGCGATTACTTACGCCCATTGCAAATCACTTTTAATTCGCCTAAGTTTATGTTGCCTATAAGGCTTGGTATGGCTAATGCCGATGGCGATCAGGATATGATAGTATATGCATTTACCAAAAAAGGAAGAGTAGAATGTACCAACTACCGTACAGCAAGTTTGCCTACTGGCAATAATGTGCCGCTGTTTGTGAAAGATGATTTTGGAAAATTTTACAGTACCCTATTTGAAAATCAGTGGCAAAAAGAAGGTAAAAATGTAGCTATGCTAGAGTATGCATGGAATGTAACACCCAACCCCAATATAATGAAATGCGACCCTTGTGTAGCAACCGTACCAACAGCTGCCGACCTTGTACAGGCTGGGGTTTGGTGGCTTAATAGCCCAACTAATTATAACAATTATGATGATGTAGAAAACGATGAAGAAAACCTCACTAAAGATGTATATTTTACACGGTTACATATAAGGTACAACAGAGCCAACTTTGCACAAGACCTCAACTTTATGTACACCCCCAACAAAGAAAACTACCAAGCAAGGTATGTAATTAACCATCCTGCCGAAGGTGATTTTAGTTGTACAGCTGGTACTGAGTATTTAAAAAAATTAAAACAACGCCGTAAAGAAGAACTCATACAATTACAACACTTAACCGGCAAAACCTACAGCCAATATACTTTGGCAAGTACTACAAATGAAGAAAATAGCAATGTGGCTAACAGCGACGCCACTTACGCCAAAGCAGCTATAGGCTTACAATACACTACAAATAATTCTACTAATTATGGCTTGTTAGCCTTAAGCTTGTTAGCCATAGGAGCAATAATTTATGTAAAACAAAAATCAATTGTGCATATTTAAAAAATCATAATAAGTTAAATAAATTGAAGATGGTTTGCAATAGATAATACTTGCAAACCATTTTTTTATAGCAGTGTACTATACATTTTCTCAATTTTTTTTATGGAATCTTAGCATCAATTCATCTTAGCATAAATTCCAGCGCTGGTTTTTTTTGTAGAATATTAAACAATTTTCCACCTATTATTTATTGAAAAAAAAATAATGGGTTAACACACAATTAAAACCTCTATTATGCAACAGCAACAAATATTACAAGCCAGTTATTTAGATATTTTGTTTGAATACAAAAACAAAAACTATGGTGCATACCAACTCCGCAAATCGTACAATGTAAGGCTATACAAAGCTATTAGTATTACACTACTATTAGCAGTAGGTGTGGTGCTTTTGTTATCGTCATTTAAGCCAAAGGCTAACATAAATGTATTAGTAAAACCTCCCATAATAACTTCAACAATTGCTATACCTCGTACCAAAGAAACTCCAAAAAATAAACAACCTAAAACTACTACCACCAAAGCAATAAAACCAAACACTAAAGTATATGCTCAACCCAATTTAGTAACCGAAGCAGTAGAAGCTACACTTGCTAATGCTACTGCAGTACCTACACCTATAACTACTGCCAATGGTGGCGAACCCTCCGATGGCGATTTGCCTCCAAGCCAAGGTGGCGGTACAGATACTATTGCAACTGCAAAGCCAATAATACTACCACCCACAATAGTAGAAAATAATACACCAATGGACGACCCAGATATTGCTGCAAGTTACCCTGGCGGAAAAAAAGCATTGGCGCTATACTTACAACAAAAGTTAGAAAGTGAAACAGTAGAAAATGGGGAACCCAAAAAAATAATAGTAATATTTATTGTAGAAAAAGATGGCTCAATAACCAACGTAAGTACACAAAATAATAACGACCAACAATTTGTTGCCAAAACCATAAAAGCATTTAACCAAATGAAAAAATGGATACCAGCAACCGAGCATAAAGAATTAGTAAGGCAATATATAGCCATACCAGTTACCATTACACCAAATGATGAGGAGCAATAATTTACAAATATTTTATAGCAATTATGTTAATTATCATTTATCTTGCTTACCCAAACCTTAGTATATAATGGCATACGAAGAACAAAGAGAAAAAAGTAGAAGAATGATGCAACTATCAGGCTCATTAATTGACCTTGTATTGGGGTTACTAATGGTGGCAGTTGGTGTTATTATAATAAAAGAAAATCATTTTAAAATACCCCAAATTGTAAAGTTTGTAGAAGATAGAGATGCACTCCTCATTAAAATATTTGGCTACGTAACACTTGTGTATGGCCTTTGGAGGTTGTACCGGGCTTATGTAAAAATTAAAGATAATTAACCCATGGTAAAATGTGTTGTAATACTATTAACTGTACTTTTTGCAAGTTGTAATACTAGCAAACCTAGTGCTACAGCCGAAACAGCAAGAAAAGGTACTTTTAAAATAACAGCCGACGAATCGTTTAAGCCTATTATTGATTCGCAAATAGCCGTTTTTTTAAGTGCTTATCCCGATATTACAATTAATGTTGTGTACAAATCCGAAGCAGAGTGTTTTAAAGCTTTTGATACTGATAGTGCCACAAGGCTTATAATAACTACACGTACATTTAGTACTGATGAGTTGGCTTATTATAATCAAAAATTTCCTAATGGCGTAATGACCGATAAAGTAGCTAACGACGGTATAGCGGTATTGCTTAACCCTGCTGCAAAAGATTCACTATTTACCAAAAACGACCTGAAAGAAATATTGTTAGGCATAAGTAAGTACAAATACAAACCAGTATTTGACGGCTTAAAAGAAACTAGTAATATTAGGTATATGCTTGACTCCATACTACACCAAAGCAACATTCCTACTACCGTTACAGGGCTCGATAGCACAAAGGCTGTAATTGACTTTGTGGCACGTAACCCCAATGCTATGGGCTTTGTAGGGGTTAGTTGGGTAGGTAACGATCAAGATAGTGAGCAACTTTCCTTTTTACGAAAAGTTAAAATTGCATCAATAAAATGTGAAAGTTGTAGCTTACCACTCTATAAAAAGCCCTACCAAGCCAATATTGCTACCAAACAGTATGCTTTGGTACGTGGTTTGTATTATATAGTTAAGAATGACCAAGGTGGTGTGGCTACTAACTTTGCTAAATGGTTGGAACAAGAACGAGGACAACTCATTTTTAAAACAGCCTATTTAGTACCAACCAAATCACCCGTATTTGTTCAAGAGGTTGATGTAACACAATAACAATTTAAACAAAAAGTAAAACTTAAAACACAATGACAAAGTCGCTTAAAATGTGCATCTTATTTTCATTTATTTTTTTGGTAAATAATGCTACTGCACAAAGCATTGATAATGCAAAAAAATTGTTCAATTATGAACGATACGTTTCAGCCAAAACAGAGTTGCAAAAGTTGCTAGCAGCCGACCCTAAAAATGCCGATGCAAATTATTGGTTAGTACTCAGCAACCTAATGATGTACGATATGAAAGCCGCCAAAGCCTCTATAGCAGCTGCTTTAGCTGCTAATCCTAATAATGCACTAATAACTGTAGCAGCAGGGCATGTAGCACTATTTGATAATAACAAAGCTGAAGCCCGTAGTAAGTTTGAAACCGCTATAAGCCTAAGCGATAAAAAAACATTGAACCAAACACTTATAGCAATTGGTAGAGCAAATGGTACAGCAAGTATAGCCCAAAGCGAACCCGACTACGGTATTGAAAAGCTCAATATAGCCTTAGTAAAAGAACCCAATAATGTAGATATATTAATAACCCTTGGCGACTGTTACCGTCGTAAAATTGATGGTAGCAATGCAGTACAAAATTATACTAAGGCAGCTAATATGGCACCACAAAATCCTATACCAGTGTACCGTATGGGGCAAGTGTACAAAACACAAGATAACTGTAACTCACTTATCAAATATTTTACAGAAGCCACTACACGTAATGCTGAATTTATGCCAGCTTACCGTGAGTTGTTCGATAGCTATGCCAACGACGAAAGCCAGTGTTACAACATAGCCAATGCCCGTACTTTTTTAGATAAATTTATTGCCACATCTGACCCGGGGTTTGATGCCGATAAAATTAAAATGACCTTTTGCTACTACAATAAAGATTATGCCTGTGCCCTCACCGAAGCTAATGCAATAAGCACAAAGTATGATGAAAAAGCAGCAACCGATATGTTACTTTGGAAAGGTTATATATATGACAAAACTAGAGATTCAGTAAATGCATTAGCCTCACTCGAAAGTTACTTTATAAAGCAACCCGATTTTGATTATCGCATATATAGAAAAGCAGCCGAAATTGCAACTAAAGTACCCGGTAAAGAAATTACCGCTATAAACTTTTACAATAAATATTTAGAAAAAGCAGAAGACATAAAAGCAAAAGTATTTGTATATACAAAGTGTGCCGAAATAAATGAAAGAATAAAAAATTACCCCGAAGCTATTAATTGGTACAAAAAAGTAATTGAATTTAAAGATGCACCAACCAATGCCGATTATTACAAACTTGGAGTGGCACAGTACAACCAACAAGATTACGTTGGCGGTATAGCCACATTTAGAACTTACTCCGAAAAGTTTGCAACCGATTACCGTGGCAACTTTTGGGCTGCACGTTGCAATGCCCAACTTGATAGTACAGGCAAACTTGGCCTAGCCATTGATGATTATGAAAAATGTATAAAAATAGCAGAACTAGAGCCAGAAAAAAACAAAAAACCATTAGTAGAAGCCACCAAATACTTAATAGCCACCTATGTAAATGCCAAAAATGATAAAGTAAATGCAAAGCTAAATTTGGAAAAGTTAAAATTAATAGACCCAACCAATGGCGAAATTGTAAACTTTGAAGCAATGCTGAGTGGAGCCAAACTACCACCACCACCCAAAGCTGTAACTACACCTGTTATAAAAACACCAGGCGTAAAACAACCAGCCATAAAAGCATCAGCCGGAACTACCATTAAACCAGGTACTGTACCCAAAAAAGTACCTACACCAAAACGTTAAACAGTTCACGTTTCAACCATATTTCAAATCCCTTGTTATTAAGCTAATAGGGGATTTTTTATTTTAAAAATAGCAAATACTAGTGTATTTTTGCTAACACAATAATATCTGCATTATGCACATTTTTTTTCTTCAAATAGCTACAAGCCAAAGCACTTCAAGTACTTATTTTCCTATAGGTTTACAGTTGGTATTTGCTATATTATTTGTAGGGTTTATGATGTGGCTTACACATGCACTTGGCCCAACACGTAAAACAGCGGATAAGTTAGAAAACTTTGAAAGTGGAATTGAGCTACAAGGCAATGCAAGGCAACCCATGGCCATCAAGTATTTTTTGGTAGCCATATTATTTGTGTTGTTCGATGTGGAGGTTATTTTCTTTTACCCTTATGCAGTTAATTTTAGAGAGTTGGGGTGGTCAGGGTTTGTAGAGTTGCTTATGTTTATTGGTTTCTTTTTATGTGGGTTTACCTACATTATTAAAAAAGGAGCATTGGAATGGGAGGAGTAAAAAAACAGTTTTGGGCGTAACCCTGCAAGAACAGGGTCAGCCTGTCCCGTATTTTATGCGGGAGGCTATCCGTTCCAACTTGCCTACCGGCAGGCAGGTCTTTTTTGCAAGAAAACGGCAAAAAAGGATTTCCACGGAATAAAATCCCGCTTATTGCGGGAATCCCTTACGCATCGTGCCGAAGTAATAAAAAGCAAATGAATTTATAAATAAAACATCAAAAAAAAATTAAAAAATAATATCTAAACATAATATCCGTAAGGATTAAGCCGATTAGCACAATAGCACATTATCACATTAGCATATTATCACATTATCACATTATCGCATTATCAAATCATCAAATCATCAAATTACCATGTCACGCCCAGTACAATACAATAACCACCCAGCACCAGTACCCTTAAGCAATTATGGCAGCAAAAACCCCGACCTTAGTACCAACATACAGTACCTACAAAATGTACCCGAAGGTCACCAAGGCGAAGGCTTTATGGCAACATCATTTGACAAAATTATTGGCCTAGCCCGCAAAAATTCCATGTGGCCATTACCCTTTGCAACCAGCTGTTGTGGTATTGAGTTTATGGGTACTATGGGCAGCCATTATGACCTTGCCAGGTTTGGTAGCGAAAGGGTAGGCTTTAGCCCACGCCAATGCGACCTACTAATGGTAATGGGTACCATAGCCAAAAAAATGGGACCCATACTAAGGCAAGTATACTTGCAAATGGCCGAGCCACGTTGGGTATTAGCCGTAGGTGCTTGTGCCAGTAGTGGCGGTATATTTGATACCTACAGTGTACTACAAGGCATTGACCAAGTAATACCAGTAGATGTGTATGTGCCAGGTTGCCCACCCCGCCCCGAAGGTATAATTGACGGCATACTCCGCATACAAGACCTAATACATAACGAGAGTACCCGCCGTAGGCATACACCACAGTACAAAGCACTACTCGATGGGTATGGAATACAATAAACTGCCCCCTAAATCCCCCAAGGGGGACTTAGTAAATTAATAAAAGTATAAACTGATTAAAAAAAGAGTAAAATGGAAGATATTTTAAATAATTATAAAGATGTTACCAAGAACCCCCCTTGGGTGGTAGGAGGGCAAGGGGCAGAAGGACTAGAAAAAGCTTTAACAGAAAAGTTTGCTCATTTGGTTACCAATTTTGAAACGCCTTATGGTATGCTCACCTTTGAAACACCCAAAGAAAACAACCTAAAAGTATTGCAGTATTTATATGAAGAGTTAGGGTTTCAGTTTATGACAGACCTTACAGCCGTACACTACCCCAATAATGTGGGTAGGGAGTTAGCAGTTGTATATCACCTACACAACCTTACCCAAAATGTACGAATACGCTTAAAAGTATTTACCAATATAGCCACACCCGATGTATTTACTGCAAGTAAACTATTTGCATCGGCTAATTTTCAAGAGAGAGAAGCTTTTGATTTTTACGGCGTTAATTTTGTAGGGCATCCCAACTTAAAAAGAATATTAAATGTAGATGAAATGGATTATTTCCCCTTACGTAAGGAGTTTCCATTAGAAGATCAAACAAGAGTAGACAAGGACGATGCCATGTTTGGGAGGTAAAAAAATAAATGATAAACAACAATTAATAATTTTAAAAAATATGAAAAAAAAAATACACCTACCAATATTAATTGAGCAAGATGAGAATAATGTGTTTATTGTTTCATGCCCCAGTTTTAAAGGTTGCCACTCTTATGGCAACACAATTGACCAAGCTATGAAAAACATACAGGAAGTAATAGAAATTTGTGTAGAAGAAAATAAATTTAAAGCAAAATGAAAAAAATATTTAAACATAAAACATTCAACATCTTAAAAATTAGAACAATTGAAGGAATAGTTTTTAGAGGTTTGTTGCGGTTAGTATTTGTTATACTATTATGGTTTAAATATATAAGAAATCCAAATGGGTCAACTTTAGTAGTAGCAATATGTATAAGTCTATATACTTTATTTACTATTGATGATTATTTGGAATATAAAAAAACAAAAATAGCTTCAAAATTGGTATAAAAAATAAAATTAAATAAAGCAGTAAGACAGGTAAAACCTTCACTTGCTTTTTGTAATACTCAAACATAAAAATAAGTATAATTTGAACAATAAAATTTAAAAAATATTGAAATGGAAGAAACTATGAGCAAAACATACGATACTACACAAAACCCCCCTTGGGGGGTAGGGGGGCAAGATGCAGGGAGGCAAGGGGCAGGTGGGCTTAACCTACTCCTACCCGAAGGCAGTATAGAAAAACAAACTACCACCCTCAACCTTGGGCCTACACACCCTGCTACACATGGTGTGTTTCAAAATATATTGGAAATGGATGGGGAACGTATAGTAAGTGCCGAAAGTACGGTTGGTTACATACATCGTGCATTTGAAAAGTTGGCAGAGCGGCGTCCTCTATACCAAATAACCACACTAACCGATAGGCTGAACTATTGTAGTAGCCCACTCAACAATATGGGTTGGCATATAACCTGCGAAAAACTACTAGGCGTACAAACCCCAAAACGAGTAGATTACCTACGAGTAATTATAATGGAACTAGCTCGTATAAGCGACCACTTAATTTGCAATAGCATAGTTGGTGTGGACTGTGGAGCTTATTCTGGCTTTTTGTACCTTATGCAATTTAGAGAACTCATTTATGAAATATACGAAGAAATTTGCGGAGCAAGGCTTACCACCAACATTGGTCGTATAGGCGGGTTTGAGCGAAATTTTAATAACATAGCTTGGACTAAGATTGATAAGTTTCTTGCCGAATACCCTAAGCAATTAAAGGAGTTTGAAAACCTATTTAATCGTAATAAAATATTTGTAGAACGAACCAAAGGTGTAGGCACTATTAGTGCCGAAATGGCGTTGAACTATGGCTACACAGGCCCTAACTTACGTAGTGCCGGGGTAGATTATGATGTAAGAGTACACACACCCTACAGCAGCTATCAAGATTTTGAATTTAATGTACCCGTAGGTACTACCGGCGACTGTTACGATAAGTTTATGGTACGTAACAATGAAATGTGGGAATCCCTCAAAATAATAACCCAAGCCGTACAAAAAGTACAAGCTATGAAGGGTGCAGAATCAGAGATATTTCATGCCGATGCACCAGAGTATTATTTACCCAAAAAAGAAGATGTATATACTAAAATGGAGGCCTTAATCTATCATTTTAAAATAGTAATGGGCGAAACCGAAATACCAAGTGGCGAAGTATACCAAGCCATTGAAGGTGCAAATGGTGAGTTGGGGTATTACCTTATAAGCGATGGTGGTCGTACACCCTACCGTTTACACTTTCGTAGGCCATGCTTTATATACTACCAATCGTACACCGAATTAATTAAAGGTGGTATGCTTAGCGATGCTATAGTACTTATGAGTAGCCTCAATTTAATAGCAGGTGAGTTGGATGCGTAGGGTTTAAATAAATATGTTAATGAGATAATTTGCTAATGTGCTAATTATAAAAAGTAAAATATATATGAGTAGAAAAATTGGCAAACATATAATTACTTATAATAAAGAAGTAGAATTATACAGACTTTTTTGGGTTGAAAAATTAGGAGCTTACCCCACTAAAATTGAGAAAGTTATAAGAATTACTACTTTTGAAGAAATGAATAAAGAAGATGAACTTTTGAACAGAGAATTTGAAAACTTTGTAAATAATAAAATGAGCGTAAAACAATGTTACCATTTAACGACCAACAACTGCAAGACGTAAAAAATTTAGTAGCCCAATACCCCGAAGGTAAACACAAAAGTGCCTTGCTACCAGTACTACATTTGGTACAGGAGCATAATAGTAACTGGCTAAGTGCCGAAGCTATGGACTATGCTGCCGAGTTGCTTAATATAACACCAATAGAGGTGTACGAAGTAGCCACATTTTACAGTATGTACAACTTACAACCTGTAGGCAAGTATGTATTTGAAGTATGCCATACTGGCCCATGTATGGTTAGCGGAGCCGATAATATGGTGGATTATATAAAGCAAAAGCTACACATAAATGTTGGCGAAACTACCGCCGATGGTATGTTTACCCTCAAAACGGTGGAATGCCTAGGAGCCTGTGGCTATGCACCTATGATGCAAATGGGCATGAACTATAGAGAACACCTTACCCCACAAAAAGTAGATGCTATTATTGAAGATTGTAGGAGCAAAATGAATTAATGTAAAAATGGGAATAACAGTAGCCATATTGAAAGTAAGGGAACATCGTAAATCTGAAAAATTTAGAGAAATAGAATTTTTGGTAGATAGTGGAGCAGTGTATAGCCTTGTACCTGGAGCAATACTCGATGAGTTGGAAATAGAACCATACCGAGAACTATCATTTGCCTTGGCTGATGGTACTATTATAAAACGGAGGGTATGTTCCGCATATTTTGAATTTGAAGGCGAGGGAGGCCCAGCACCAGTTGTATATGGCGAGGTGGGCGATGAGCCATTACTTGGAGCTACCACATTAGAATCAATTGGGCTTGTACTTAATCCGTTTACCCGTACATTACACCCAATGCGAATGTTAATGGCAAAATTGGGAAAGTAAAAAATTATTAATAATATAATGCAAAATAAAAATATTCCATTATTAGTATCTGCAACAGCTTTGCCTAATTATAAACTGAGCTTATTATACAATGACGGTGTAGTTGGCGAAGTTGACTTATCGAGTTGGAGTAAAAATGAACTGTTTGATTTTTGGATAGAAGACCAAAATTTTAGCAAGTTTGCTATTGATAAATTTGGCAAAATGGTTTGGAACGATGCAGTAGATATGGATCCCGATGCATGGTATTTACAATTGATTAATAAAACTTTTGAGGAGTATGCCAGTAATAAGTAGTTTTTATTTAAAGTTCAAAAAATTCTACATTTGAAACTAATTAAAATTAACCTGAAACTAACCTTAGCCATACTGTTTTTTCTACTATTTATAAATACCTTTGCACAGCAAAAAAGAGATGGAGAAGTAGTGGCAATTGCAAAAGCATTTCACCAAGCATTGGTGCAAAAAGATACAGTTACTATAAACCAACTTACTAGCAATGTGTTAACCTATGGACATAGCAATGGTTGGGTACAAACCAAAGCAGAGGTGTTGGGCGATATAGGTAATGGAAAGTTAATTTATAATAGTTACGTAACAGATACAATGGCTATAACCAGCCAAGCAAATGTAGCCATAGTAAGGTTTGATGCTACTATACAAACTATTATGAATGCTAGCAGGGGAACTTATAAACTAAAAGTACTAGAAGTGTGGATGCTACAAAAGCGAAAATGGAAACTAATAGCAAGACAGGCAGTAAAAAACTAAAAAATGGATAACAAACCAAACATAATAACTCAAGTAAAAGCCATAGTGCAACAATACGATGCTGCTGCTGAGTTAATATTGTTTGGTAGTAGGGCAAGAGGCGATTATAATGAGGAAAGTGATTGGGATATACTCGTCTTAAGTTTGCTACCCGTAACAGATAATTTGAAAGATGTAGTAAGAACTGAAATATTGCATAAAATAGAGATAGTAACTTTTAGTGCCGTAAACATAATATGGTACAACAAAAATGAATGGCATACGCAATATGCTGTTACCAACTTGTACGATAGCATAAGAGAGGAGGGAATAGCGGTATGATAAGGTTTGAGTAAAAAAGGATAGAAACACTAAAAAAATAAAAAGTACCAGAAATTATACACGGTTAATAAAACCTAATATACTATGAGTAAAAAATTATTATTAGCAAATGCACATATTGATAACATACGGTTGTATGAGGTGTACCGCCAACAAGGTGGCTACCGTAGTGTGGAAAAAGCATTAAAAACAATGACACCCGATGGCGTAACCGACGAGGTAAAAAAAAGTGGACTACGTGGTAGAGGTGGTGCAGGTTTTCCTACGGGGCTCAAATGGAGTTTTTTGGCGAAGCCAGAAAATACTCCACGTTACTTAGTAGTAAATGCCGACGAGAGTGAACCCGGCACATTTAAAGATCGCTACCTTATGGAGTACTTGCCACACTTACTTATAGAGGGTATGATAACGAGTAGCTATGCCCTTGGTGCTAACACTAGCTACATATACATACGTGGCGAATATGCTTGGATAGTGGCTATACTAGAACAAGCCATACAAGAAGCAAAAAACAATGGATGGCTGGGCAATAACATATTAGGTACAGGCTTTAACCACCAAATATATGTACAACGTGGTGCAGGTGCTTATATATGTGGGGAGGAAACTGCCCTGCTAGAATCATTAGAGGGCAAACGAGGTAACCCTCGTATAAAGCCACCATTTCCTGCTGTAAAGGGTTTGTGGGGTTGCCCTACCGTGGTTAACAATGTAGAAACCATAGCAGCAGTAGTACCAATTATAAACGATGGTGGTGAGGAATATGCAAAAATTGGTATTGGCAAAAGTACCGGCACAAAGCTTATAAGTGCCTGTGGCAATATAAATAAACCGGGTGTTTACGAAATTGATATGACCCAATCCGTTGAAGAATTTATATATAGCGATGAGTATTGTGGTGGTATTAAAAATGGCAAGCAATTAAAGGCTTGTATACCCGGTGGCTCATCAGTACCTATACTACCTGCTAATTTATTGCTCAAAACTGCCAAAGGCGATGCCCGATTAATGAACTACGAAAGCCTAGCCGATGGTGGGTTTGCAACAGGTAGTATGATGGGTAGTGGTGGGTTTATAGTATTGGATGAAGATCAGTGTATAGTAAAACACACCTATACATTAGCACGGTTTTACCGCCACGAAAGTTGCGGACAGTGCAGCCCATGCCGAGAAGGTACAGGATGGATGGAAAAAATACTACTCAACATTGATAATGGAAAGGGTAAAAGTAGTGATATAGATTTGCTGTGGGATATACAACGAAAAATAGAAGGCAATACCATTTGCCCCTTGGGCGATGCAGCAGCATGGCCTGTAGCGGCTGCTATTAGGCACTTTAGAGATGAGTTTGAGTGGCATATTAACAACCCCGAATGCTTAACTCGCAACTTTGGCTTAGCACATTATGCCGATGAATTATATATGGCAGTGTAATACTTTAATATCCTCAATGAAACTCAACCTACTACTCTCTCTATATTTTATAACTGCTTTGCAAAATGCTTATGCACAGCAAGCTAACCTTAATCGTAAGGGCAAAATGTTTGCCAACTGGGGTTGGAACCATGCCGTATATACCAAAAGTACCCTAAGTATGAAAGGCGATGATTATAACCTTACCATACATAAAATGAAGGCACATGATAGGCAAACACAATTTAGCTACCACAACTATTTTCAAATAGATAGGGTAACTATTCCACAAACTAATATGAGGTTAGGCTATTTTGTACGTAATAATGTAGCCGTATTGCTTGGCGTTGACCACATGAAATATGTAATGGATCAAAACCAAACTGCCTTTGTAACTGGCAATATAACAAGAGAAGGTGCTTACAAAAAACCCTACAATGGCGACCAAGTACTTACCGATGATTTTCTCACCTTTGAACATACCGATGGGCTTAACTTAATACATGTAGGGGTTGAATATTATAAAAATTTGCTGCAAAGCACTAATAAAAAAAATAGGGTAGAGCTAATATTTGGTGGCAACCTCGGCGTAATGATGCCTAAAACAAATGTAAAGTTCCTTAATTATGAACGTACCGATAGGTTTCATGTATCGGGCATTGGCGTAGGGTTAAAGGCAGCAGTACAAGGTGTACTGCTTAACCATATTATACTCCGTGGCGAAAGCATATTGGGCTATATTACAATGCCCAACATTGTACTACACAAAACGGGCATTAATGGCCGTGGCTCACAACATTTTGGCTACGCCCAACTTAATGGCGAGATTGGTTATTTATTTAACCTAAAAAAACAACAATAGTTTTCATAACCTAACAATGTATATTATCTTGATTTCCGTAGTGGCAAAAAAAGGTATGAAAAGGGCTTTTACCTAAGTATGGTTACATCGCCTTTAGCAAATACTTTACTACCATTTATAAGTGTAATATCAAGCACATAATAGTAAGTAGCATCACTTACATTTTTGCCTTTGTAGGTACCGTCCCAACTGTTGTTATAGTTAGCATTGCTATATACCAAACCGCCATACCTATTATATACATTAGCCACTATATTAGTGAGGCAAGCATTACCATCGCTTACCAACCATTTATCATTAATACCATCGCCATTAGGTGTAAATGCATTACGTACTTTAATACAGTACGGTATTACAATTACCGTTACCATATCGCTACCCTTGCAGCCACTTGCATTAGTAGCAGTAAGTGTATAATTGGTAGTTAGAGTTGGTGTTACAGTAGGTTGTAGGGTATTGGTAACGTTTATGGGTGTCCAAGTATAACTTGCAAATGCATCAATACTACCATTTAGTATAGTTGCATCACCAGCCAATATAGTTACATCGGCACCAGCATTTACCGAAGGTTTGGCAATAGTATTTACAGTAATAATAGCCCTATCACTTTCACAATTATTTACTGTTTGGCTTACATAATAATTAGCACTGCCTACAGTAGCCGTGCTAGCCTGTGGCGCATTTACAGTGCTACTACCACCAGTAGCAGTGGTGTACCAAGTAAGGCTTACTCCAGTGGCAGTAAGGGTTGGCGGTACATCACTTTGGCATACCGTAAGTGGGGTTGTTACAGTAGGTGGGTTTGGTTTGGCATTTACTAGTACATTTATAGTTCGTAATACGGTGTTGTTACATGCATCGGTAATGGTTACATTGTAAGTACCTGTGGCAGCTGTGGTAGCATTAGGTATAGTAGGGGTTTGGTTAGTATTGGTAAATGCATTTGGCCCAGTCCAGTTGTAAGTATATGGGGCTTTGCCCAAAATTCCATTTGCTTGTAAGCTTATAGTATTACCAGCACATACAACAGGAGTAGTAGTTGAGGCATTTCCGCTAAGGTTAGGCGTTATAGTAAATGTAGCTTTGTACCGTACCCCACTATTATTAATTACTTGTGTAGTGGTACAAAGTGTAGTACTAGTGGCCGAACCTGTATAATCATAATACACATCTATAGTATATGCATTTGGGCAAATGTTAGTAAGGTCAATATTTAAAGCTTCGGTACTCCACTTTTGGTCGCCAGGGCCACAAGGGCCCAAAGCATCGGTAAATAAGCCTAACCCACAATCACACTTAAAAGGTATGCTAACGGCAGTAAACACGGGTATTGCAGGTGGTGTAGCTGTAGGGTACAGTGCATAATAAAGTTTAGCACCACATACATTTGCATTTGTGTTTTTAAATGTTTTTACCTCGGCACCACTTATACGTAAGCCGTTGCTTTGGTATATATAGGTACCCAAGTTTTGTGCTACAAAGCTAGGCCCAGCAGGGTTTATTTGGTTTACACCTGTACCGGTAGTGTTATAAAATAGGTTGGTTGTACCATTATTTATTTTTACTGCACTTGCAAAATCGCCAAATTGTGCCAGTGTGTTTATGCTAATAATTGCAAATAATAAAAGGGTAGCTATATGTTTCATACTAATCAATTGTTTGTCGTTTTTATATATTTTTTTTGGGTTAAATGCTTATGCCAATTTAGCATTTGCCAATTATATAAAAAAGTATAATATGAAAGTAGTACTTTTTAAGCAAAGCGGAAAATAATGTGAGTACAATAAATGTGCTTAAAACAAATTCATTCCCTGCAATAAGGCGGTATTAAATATTTAATTTCAAATGTACTTTTATTTTTATTTACTGTATAGCATCGTAAGCACCTACATTATTTTTTTGATAAACCGCCTAACCTAATAATATAAAAATACTGCTGTATAGTGTAGGTTATTACTTAGCAAAATACTTAAGTTATTGCACACTAAATGCCCAGCCTTTATCCGTCGATTTTTTGGATAAGGCTTGCCTCAATACCCAATACCAAAACTCAAAAAAAGAAACAACTAGCCCAATAACTGCCGCAAAAAAAGCCACAACAATTAACACTGTTGGGTTAGCCATTAGTAATATAATAGCTGCTACACTAAGTCCAAAAAACCCAAAGGCTTTTACCTTACTTATTTTACGTTTACGTTGTAAGGTGCTTACACTTACAATACTGGCAATAGGTATGCTTACTATATTTGTTTTTTGTTTGCCTACGCCACTTACGGTAATAGTTTGTTTATCTATTTGGGTTAGGTAGCCTTTTATTTTTTGAGGCTCACCAGTAGGGCTTTCGTAAGTAACCGCTACTGCTGCACCACGCCTATACACTTTTGTTTTGCTGTGTTTGCTGGCTACTAACTTAGGGTATGTTTTGGTGGGTGTGGGCAGTATAGCTGCATTGGTATTGCTCCACCATACTAAGCATACCAGCCACATTATTATTTTTATTTGCATAGCCAAAACTAGCCCAACGCTTTATAATAATTTGTTACAAGTATTGTAATTAGGTGTTAAAAAAATAATTCCATTAACTAGCTTTTAGCTATTATTAAAACGAAAAAAAATTTCTATTCATAAATGCCTACAACATCTTTTTTTATAAAATCGAAGATTCTAACATGACAAAAATTTTGAAATTTTAAATTTAAGTATACAATTCCATGAATTGTTTTTTAAGCCTATTATAAATAAGCGAGTGCTAATTGTTCATATCTGTTTGGTCTAAGAGAGTTTTCAATTAATTCAATTTCAAAATCATTCAAATTAAAGTGTTTGTAAATTGATTCATCGGTAGGTTCAATATCTTGCGGCAAAAGAGGCAGACATTTCATTACCATAGGGACATTAAAATTACTCCAACGAGTTATATTTGCTATAAAACGGTATAGTTTTTTTGACAAAATGTACTTTACTTTTTCAGCACTTTCAAAATTTTCAAATATAATGTAGCCTAAACCTTGAGTGTTGCCACAAGTATCTATTATTAAATTTTCATAGTATGTTGTTAGAGGTATGAATAGTTTAATTTTATCTTGATTTTTATGTGGTTTATTACTCCAAACAATTTGTGTTGGGGTATGTAAAGTTTTATATACGTGCTGCTTAGATTCTGAATCCGCTAGGTATTCTTTTTTAGTAAATCTATGCAAATCACTATCGTATTGTACCGCATACTTCAAATTTGAAGAAAAAACAGTTTTTTCAAAAATTGTAAATGCTTCCTTAATTGGAATTTGAGGTATAAATTTTATATTTTTATTTAACCTGTAATCACTAATTCCTTGTAAATTTTTAATAAAAGTTCCACCTTTAAATTCATACAAGAAAGTTGTTTTTTTATATGTTTTTGTTTTCTCAATCAAATAATAACTAAATTGGCTACCCACACCTTTAAAATATTTTGAACATTCGCCAATATTTACAAAATGCAATTGATAGCTTAAAAAGATATTTTGTAATACCTTGCTAGATGGGCTCATCCAAGCTTGTGGTGTAACATAAAGTAAATAACCATAGGGGTTTAATATTTTAAAACCCAATTCAATAAAAGTAGTCCATAAGTTATGATTTTTTGCTTTCCTTATATTATTTGTCAACATATCTTGATAAGGAGGATTTCCTAAAACAATATCAAACTCATATACTTTAAAATCATACATATTTAAGCCACAGAAATCACCACAGAAAAGATTTAGTTTATAATCGTTTTCGGGGTTGAAAATTTGGTTAATTATGGCTACATTTTTTTCTTGTATTTCTACAAAGTAAAGCATGGTTTCAATTATGTGTTTAGCTCTATTTTTTTCATTGGGAATTAAATCTTCTAATCCTTCCATTAATCTTTTAAATACTAAGGCGTGAAAATTACCTACACCTGCTGCTGGGTCTAACCACTTTTTATTACCATCTTTCCAAATTCCTTTCGGCAATAAATCAAGCATTTCTTCAATTAATAATTGAGGTGTAAATACTTCTCCAAAAGAATTTTTAGAAGTAACGTTAGTTATGCTGTTTTTATTTAATGTTTTAAAATCTATATTCATTTTTTAGTAAAATGCTTTTTTATTATTCTTATAATTTGGCTTTCTTTATAATAAGGATAAACACTTGCTATAAATTTTATTTTTTTAGCATTGCTCAAATTTATAGTATTTTCAATCAAGTTGTGTACAGACTTATTAAGATATTGCCAAACTATTTCTTTTGGCTCATTTATACTTTCAAGAAATATTTTATGGTGCCAGTGAGACAAAAGACTAATATCAGTTTTTAATAGCTTAAAAGCCTCATCAGTTAATTTATCTTTTTTATAAATATTCTCTTTGCCATCTAAAGCAACCAAATTTTTTGAGTCATGTATTCCTCCTAGAGCTAACGGAATTAAATGGTCTGCATGTATATTTTTATTTGCATTTCCAAGTAATTTCATTGTTCTATTAGCTTCGGTATATTCTCCGTCAGCCAAATATCTTTCGCCACGTAAAGTGGAACTTCTTTGTCCCTTTGCTTTTGTATTATGCACATTTACTCTATATGGAGTTATTTTTCCAAGTGCATCATATAATTCTCTTTTTTTGGATACGTTAAATCCAAATTCTTCTACGGGATACAATTTTCCATCTTTTGAATCTTTAACCAAATGCCCTACCGTCCAAATAGCTTGAGTTGCTCTCATGTTTTCCAAAATCTCTTTTGTGAAATAAGATTGTAATAATTTGTTGAATTTTATTTTATCAATATTTGATAAGTCCACATCATAATATCCTGTAACATTAGTTTTCAATTTTTCATCTAACTTGGTTAGTAATTTCAGTCTAAATATATTCTCCGTATCAAAATTTTGCAGTTGTTCGGTGTATGTTTTTAAAATTATATTTTTAATACTATCAATAAGTACGCTATACCTTTCATCAAAATTCTCTAAAATGTTTATTGCAGTTTTAAGATCAACAGTAGCAAGTAATTGTAATCTCTTTAAAGTATGGCTAAAGCTATCAATTAAAGTTTTCCCATCTGCACACATACCTTGAACTCCTGCTTTAGTATGCCTTTTAAATTTTGTAAGTGTTACTTTAGTTCCCATACCATTATTTCTATGTAAAGGGCATTTGCAAAGTTTAAATTTACCTTTTGAATTTAGTGCATGGGATAACGATTCATTTGACTTACGATTGTGACTTCCTCCAGGCATATTAAAATTTTAAAAGTTGATGTATTTCAATGTTGAAAGCATTAGCTAATTTTTCAACTATTGCTATGGAAACATTTCTTTCTCCTTTTTCTATACTTGGAATGTAAGTTCTATCAATGTCAGCATTTAGTGCTAATTTCTCTTGCGACCATGACCTTTCTAACCTTAATGCTTTTACTTTTATGCCTAATTTTAATTTAATATCCATATACAAATATTAAAAATTGTAGATAGTTGTACAACGGACAATTGGCTACAATTTGATAAAATAGGAATTGTTTTGTAGGCTAATTTTTTAGGTTTACTATAGCTTAATATTTGACTTGAAACACAGCTAATAGCTACAACGTAAGTATATTAGGTAAAAAAAAGAGGAGCAATCTCCCCCTTATCAAATTCACTTCACCATCAACCTTTAAAAGCTAACACCTCACCCATCTTCCCACACCTTAGTACCCTCACTACAGTTGGCACATATATCTATATTGTGGCGGCCTTTTTTAAGTTCGTTTCTAAAGTGTTGGTAGTTATCGTTATGCCATATACTTTTAAAGCTTTGCATTTGTAAGTTACCTAGTTGGTGGGTGGCATCTTTATCAAAGCAGCAAGGCACTACTAGGCCGTCCCAAGTTATAACCGGAGCATGGTGTAAGCGCCAACAATTGTTTTTGAGTGCCCCCTTAAATTCCATAGTACCGTTAGCACTTTTGCGGTAGCGGCTGTATTTTTTGTTAGTAGGTATTAGTTGGTTAGGGTCGTTCTCAAAGTCATATACTTGTGCCGTTTTAAACCGTACTTGATCTACCCCAATATCGGCAGCTAGTTTTTTTACCTCATCCATTTGGTGTTCGTTGTGCCGCACCACCAAAAACTGGAATATTATAAACGGTGTTTTACTTTTCAACTCTTTTTTCCAACGTACTATATTGGTAGCACCCTCCAATACTTTGGCTAGTTTGCCCCCTACTCGGTACTGTTCATATACGGCTTGTGTAGTACCATCAATGCTTATAATGAGCCTATCCAAGCCACTTTCCACAGTTCGCTTTGCATTGGCATCGGTTAGGTAGTGTGCATTGGTACTGGTGGCGGTATATACTTTTTTTTGGTGGGCGTATTGTACCATATCCAAAAAACTAGGGTTAAGGTAAGGCTCACCCTGAAAGTAAAATATAAGGTAGGCAATATCCTTTGCTACATCGTCAATAGTGGCTTTAAAAAAATCATTTTCCAACATACCCGTAGGCCTAGTAAATGCCCTTAGGCCACTTGGGCACTCGGGGCAGCGGAGGTTGCAACTAGTAGTAGGTTCAAAAGCTACCGATATAGGTAAACCCCACTGTATGGGCGTTTTGCGCCATTTGCTAAAGTAATAACTGCTATATACTTTTAGTGCATTTATGCAACGCCTTATACTTAACTTTGTTATAAAATTAACCGAATCATTATAATTAAATTGTGGCATTGTAGCAAAGGTATTTTAAATTATAAAAATAAGTAACATTCATTTTGCCTTTGGCAAACTAAAAAACTAAATTAAACGTTATAAAAGTAACCTTTGTTACTACCAATTGTATTAAACCAGCCTTTGGCTAAAATGCTTTTGCTTTTATGTATTTTATTAAAAAAAATAGTTATGAATAAAATTATTACCCTTTTGGTTTGTATGTTTCCTTATTTTGGCGTAAGCCAAAATGCTACTGCCGTACTACTACAAATGAAAAGCCATGCCCTACATGAAAAAACTGCAGCAGCAAGGCTATTAGGTGCTGAGCAAAATACACTTAAGCAAAGTGGCAGCAGCAACAATTACGATGTAAAATATTATAATTGTACTTGGGAAATAGACCCTGCCATTAACTACATAAAAGGTAAAATATTGATACGTTACGCCGTTACCAAAAACACCAATACCATAACCCTCGACCTCAGCAAAGCCCTTACAGTAGACAGTGTGGTGTACAATGCAGTAAAAATTGCATTTACCCACACTACAAACAATACCCTTACAATTACTTACCCTACTATACAATTAACTAGTGCTATGGAGGCGGTAACTATATATTACAAAGGTGCACCAGTAAGCAGTGGTATAGGCAGCTTTAGTACCGATGTACATAGTGGCATACCCGTAATGTGGACACTAAGCGAACCCTACGGCTCAAGAGATTGGTGGCCCTGTAAAGATATATTGAACGATAAAGCCGACTCAGTAGATATTACCCTTATATGCCCAGCAGCCTACCGCAATAGTAGCATTGGCACTATTACTAGCGATGCTATAGTTGGCACCAAACGTATTACACAATTTAAGCACCGCTACCCCATTACAAGCTACTTGGTGGCGTTTGCTTGTACTAATTATGTGGTAAGTTCGCAACCCTACACTTACGGTGGTGTTACTATGCCGTTAGAAACTTGGGCTTACCCCGAGTCAGTTGGTTTTTTTGCAGGTGAGCAATATGGTGTTACCAAAGCATTAGATTGGTTTGGCGAACACTTTGGTCCATACCCATTTATGAAAGAAAAATATGCCCAAACCCAATTTAACTTTGGTGGTGGGCAGGAGCATCAAACTAACTCATTTGTACTTGGGCCATACCATTTGTTACAAGCACATGAGTTGGCACACCAATGGTTTGGCGATAAAACAACCTGCGGCAGTTGGCAAGATATATGGGTGAACGAGGGCTTTGCATCGTTTAGCCATTGGTTTTATTTTGAAACACACGATGTGCCTACTTACTACGGTATTCGTAATGAGTACCACGGCGATGTAACGAGTGATAGTACAGGCAGTGTGTATGTACCCGATACTACCAATGTTGATCGTATATTCGACTACCGCCTTAGCTACCTCAAAGGGGCCTATGTGCTGCACATGCTACGGGGTATGTTGGGCGATGCTATGTTTTTTACCTGTATCAAAAACTATGGTAACGATGCTGCTACTAAGTTTGGCTATGCCAAAACGGGTGATGTGCAAAGAGTATTTGAACAAACAAGTGGCAAAAACTTGAACGAATTTTTTAAAGATTGGATATATGGCGAAGGCTATCCTATATACAATGTACAGTGGTACAATAATAAAAATGGGTACTTAAACATTAAGGTTAACCAAAGCCAAAGCCATCCATCTGTATCGTTTTACGAAATGCCATTGAGGGTAAAGTTTAAAAATGCAACACAGGATAGTACCATAGTATTAGATGTGCAACAGAATGGGCAATTGTTTGCTACCAAGCTTAACTTTGTACCCGATACAGTACTAATAGACCCCGAGTATTGGTTGCTAAGCAAAGGTAATACCCAACAAAAACTAACCGTACCCACAGCAAACGATTATATACAAATAACACCCAACCCTGCAGGTAGTAGCAACTGGACTATAACCATAAAAAACCCGAGCCAAGCTAATTATAGCTATACACTTATTAATAACTTAGGGCAAACGCTTTACCAAAGTAGCCTAACCACTAACGGTGGCGATGTAAGTAAGCAAATACCTAATACACAATTGCCTAATGGCACTTATACCATTGTAATATACCAAAACAAACAAAGGGTACTGGCTCAAAAAATTGTAAAATAAAAGGGTATTGGTTATGTTACAATATCAGTTTATTAAGTACATGCTGCATAAAGTTTTTATTATTGTATTGAGATAAATGAAACACCCCAATGTTACCAAATCGTTAACAAATATCAGTGATTTAACTAATAAGAGTTAATACTAAGTTAACTCCAATATTTTGCCCTAGCAAAAGGGTAATTATAGCTTTGCACAAAATTACACAAGTGAACAAAGCAATTTTATTACTTACAACATTACTCTTTTCATTTACAGCATTTACCCAAACAAAAGGCACATTAACCGGCAAAGCATTTGACCAACAAAATAATACTATAGCAGGTGCTACAGTACTAATAAATGGTGTTACTAAAGCCAAAACAAATGTGGACGGTACATTTAGCATAACCATAGCTACAGGCACTTACGAAGTAACCATAACATCAGTAGGCTACGAAAATACGGTGCTAAAAGCAGTAACCATAACAGCAAATACTAACACTGATATAGACCTATTGCTTAACGTAAAAAAAACAAAAGGTGATGCGGTAGTAGTTAAAGGTACAGCAGTAGGTACTCGTAAAGAAACGGTAAATGCAGGTATAGCATTTCAAAAAAATACTAATACAGTAGCAAGTATAATAACCGCCGAAAGTATAAAGAGAAGCCCCGATAGAAATACAGGTGAAGTGCTTAAACGTACACCAGGTGCTAGTGTACAAGAAGGGAAGTTTTTGGTAATACGTGGCCTGGCCGATAGGTATAACCAAGCAATGCTTAACGGTATACTACTTACAAGTACCGAACCCGATAGAAAAACATTTAGTTTTGATATAATACCAAGTGCAATGATTGATAATTTGGTAATTAATAAAGCATTTGTACCGGAGTACCCTGGTGAGTGGGCAGGTGGCTTAATACAGGTAAACACTAAAGATATACCAAGCAAAAACTTTTTAAATATATCAATAGGTTCGGGCTTTAATACACAAACAATTGGCAATACTTTTTATAAAGACAATGCAGGAAAATATGATTGGCTAGGCATTGACGATGGTACCAGAAGTTTGCCAACAGGCTATATTACAAAAAACAAATTTGATAGCGAAACCGCCAATAGCAAAACTACAATGGGCAAAACCTTACGTAATGCTTGGGCACCTACGGCAAGTACTGCACCAACTAATGCTAACTTTCAAATAAGTGGTGGCTTTAGTAGCAAATTGTTTGGACGCAAAGTTGGAGGTATAATAGGGTTGCTTTACAACAAAAATAATAGGTACTTAAAACTACTAAACAGAAACAATATATTAGCAGGTACCATATTTAGCATAAATACTAATTTGGATGATGACCGCTACCAACAAGATGTACAATTAGGTGCATTAGGTAGTGTAACATTACAATTAAATAGTGCAAATAAAATATCGGTAAAAGCTATAGTAAATGTAAATACTGCCAATAGTACTACTAACCGAAATGGTATAGATTATACAAGAGATGAAGATATAAGAGGTAGCGAATTTACATTTAAACAAAATACTTTTTTTACCACACAACTTAATGGCGACCATAGCTTAGCAAAAAATTTGAAGCTTAAATGGTATGGAGCATTTAATATATTAGATGGCTACTCACCCGACCAACGACGTATATTATATACCAAACAAGCAGGTAGCAGCAACCCTTACCGTTTATTATTAAGCAACACCTTATCACAACAAAGTGGTAGTAGAATATACCAGTTTTTAAATGATTATATATACACTACAGGTGGCGACCTTACCTATACCCTTAAAAATAAGCAAACCATAAAAGGTGGTTATATGTTGCAAATTAGAGACAGGTTATTTGATGCCAAATTATTTGCAAACTACTTACCTACCGATAACGATGCACTGCGTCAATTGCCTGCTAGTACAGTATTTGCACCCGAAAACTTTGGTAATGGAACAGATAATAAATTTGCCTTTGGTGCTATTAAAGGCAACACATTTAGGTACTTAGCCAATACTATACTTAATGCCGGTTATGTACAATTCGATAACGAATTGTTTGAAAAGTTAAGATTAGTATATGGAGTACGAGTAGAGCATTTTGATCAATTAGTGGGCAGTGTTTATAGAGACGATCCAAGATTTAGTAACACAAAAGTGTTGGACTTTTTGCCAGGGCTAAATGCTACTTATAAAGTAAATACAAAAACAAATATTAGGGTATCAGCTTCGCAAACCGTTATACGACCTGAGTTAAGAGAGTTGTCATTTTTAAATTTATTCGATTTTGAATTAAATGCATCGGTACAGGGTAACCCTAACTTAAAGCGAACTAAAGTTACCAACTTTGATGTACGTTACGAACTGTATGCTAAGCCAGGCGAAGTATTTACAGCAGGGGCATTTTACAAAAAATTTGTAGACCCAATAGAGCAATTATTTAACGAGGGTGCAGGTGGTGCTAGTACTTTTAACTTTCAAAACCCCGAACAAGCCTACTCCTACGGTATAGAAGTAGAGTACAGAAAAAAGTTGAATGCTATACAGGCATTAAAAAACTTTACATTTCAAGCCAATGGTGCTATAATAAAAAGTAAAATACAAGATAGTAGGTACAATGTTGATAGGCCATTGCAGGGTCAATCGCCTTACTTAATTAATATTGGATTACTATACGATGTAGAAAAGTATGGCCTTAATGCTACATTACTTTACAACCAAATTGGTGAACGCATATTTTTGGTTGGCGATATATCATCGGGTGCTGGTTCGCCTAATATATACGAAGCCCCAAGGCCATTACTGGACTTTCAGCTAGCTAAAAAAATACTAGCTAAAAAGGCTGAATTAAAAATGAGTGTATCGGATATACTTAACCAGAAACAATACTTTTATCAAAATGCCGACACTAAAACAAGCCTACAAAAAAATGTAGATGCTTATAGATTTACTAGAAGATTTGGTACCACATTTAGCTTCTCATTTAATTACACCTTATAAACAAACAATCTTTTTATTTTAAAATTAAAGTTTAAAACATACAACACAAATAATAACACATGAAAAAGTACATTTTATTTATTACTACAATTGCCATACTAAGTGTAGCTGCTTGTAGAAAAATTGAAACAGACGGACGAACGGAAGTAATAATAGTAAACGGTGGCGGTAGTGGTACTACTGGCCAAACCATTACACTACAAGGCCGAATAAGTGCCGATACCATTTTGCGAAAGCAAAATATATACATACTTAAAGGATTAGTATATATGGTGGGTAACAAAACAATGACTGTAGAAGCTGGTACAGTAATAAAAGGTTCATTTAGCGGTGCAGATGTAGCAGCACTTATAATAAGCAGAGGATCTAAGTTAGTGGCAGAAGGTACACCTACTGAACCAATTGTATTTACATCGGCATCGCCTAACCCACAAAGTGGCGATTGGGGTGGTATAGTTATATGTGGTAAAGCTCCTATTAATACAAGCTTTAACAGTGTAGCAGGTTTGTACGAGGTAGAAGGTGGAGTAAATAATAGCAATGGCGATGGCCTTGCAGGTAGTGGCGATGCAGCTGTACCTACAGCTATACCAACTGACAATTCGGGTATTTTAAAATATATACGTATTGAGTATGCTGGCTATGCTTTTCAACCCGATAAAGAAATTAATAGCCTTACAATGGCAGGTGTTGGTAGCGGTACTACTATAGAAAATGTACAAACTACTTATGCAAAAGATGATGCATTTGAGTGGTTTGGTGGTACAGTAAACTGTAAATATTTGATAGCCTACAAAACACAAGATGACGATTTTGATACCGACAATGGCTTTAGCGGAAAAGTACAATTTGGATTAATAATAAGAGATTCAGTAATAGCCGATATATCAACATCAGAAGCATTTGAAAGTGATAATAATGCAACTGGTACTGCTGCTACACCAAAAACAACATGTATATTCAGCAACATTACTGCAATAGGACCACGAGCTACATTGAGTAACAATGGCAATACACTATTTAGAGCTGGTGCTCAAATAAGAAGAAATTCAGCCCTAAGTTTGTTTAACTCAATTATAATTGGTTGGCCACAAGGTGTATTAATTGATGCTAGTAGCGGTTCGCCAACTGACCTTAACTTTAACGATAGCTCACTTAGAATGCGAAATGTAACCTTAGCTGGTAATACTATTAACATTAAATATACAGTAAGTGCAAGTGCACCAACAGGTGCATCTGATGCAAGTATAACTTCGTTTCTTACCAATTCATTTTACAATAATGATATACTTACCAATGCAACAGATGCTAAATTAATACAACCGTTTAACTACTCAGCACCTGACCCTACACCGTTTGGTGGTAGTAATGGTAACCAAAAAATATTAACAGGTGGTGGCTTTACCGATGCTAAGTTTGTAGGCGATACTTACTTTGATAAAACAGTAACATTTAGAGGTGGTATAGCACCTGCTGGCATATTAGCTACATGGTGGAAAGGATGGAGCAAATTCAGCAATTAATCAAAAACGTATTAGATAAATTATAAAGTGTGCTTAGCAATAGGCACACTTTTTTTTTATGCACTTTATACTAACCCAAAGTTAATAGTAACTTAATATAAAGTTTACTATGCCATTATATGCACCTGCTAATTTTACCTTACAAATGTATGTTATGAAAAAAACAATAGCCATTACAATAGTACTTGCAGCATTAGGCAACTTAATAATTATGCTTTTAGAAAATGTATTGTTTTTAAAAGCCGATATACTTGCTTTGCAAAATAACCTAATGAGTGCAAAAGTAGGTACTAATGTAAATAGCTTATATGAAGCTATAGTGCTGTACAAAAAAATGGGAATATGGCTATTTGCTTTTGCATTGCTAAGTACAATTTTATACTTTGTAAAAGTAGCTAACAAACAAATGATTACTTATATATTGGTTGGGTTTTATACAATAGGTTGTATGGCTAATGTGCTAGTGGTGCCACACCCAATATGGTTTGTAGCTACTACAGTGGTTGTGGTAATAGCTCCATTTGTGCTAGTACCACAAATTATACATACTATAAAGCACGTAATTGCCTTAACAAAATCATACTACTACGGCAACAAAAATTATACAACTAATTTAGGGTAACCCGCCCCAAAAAGAAGGATGCTTATATTATTTATCCTCTTTGCATAGTAAAGCCAAATGTACTGCCTACGCCTATTTGGCTACGTACATGTATAGTTTGGTTATGGGCTTCTATTATATGTTTGCATATAGCTAAGCCAAGTCCGCTACCACCAATTTTTCGTTCTCTTGCCATATCGGTTCTGTAAAATCGTTCAAATATTCTGTTCAAATGTTCCTGTGCTATACCACTACCATCGTCCGTAATTTCTATAAGTAATTGTTTGGTATCATACAGTTCAATAGTGGTGGTAATAGTGCCGTTTTGTTTACCATACTTTATGGCATTTACAATTAAGTTGGTAAGCACTTGCCTTATTTTTTCTTTATCGGCCCATACTTTAAGGTGAGTAGTATTATTTTTATTGCTAATTAAATGTATATTATTTTCCTTAGTTTGTATTTGCAAACTTTCGTATACCTCCGTTATCAAATCGTTTATAGCAAAGCTGCTAAGTGTTAATTGTTGCTGATGGTTTTCGAGGCTTGTTATTTCGTCGAGGTCGTGGAGGAGGCTAATGAGCCTATCAATACTTTTACTTGTATTTTGCAAAAAACGTACATTCACTTCTTCATTATACAAAGCACCATCCAGCAACGACTCTACATACCCTTGTATAGAAAATACAGGAGTTTTTAACTCATGGCTAAGGTTTTGCAAAAATTCTCTACGGTATTGTTCGTTTTTTTCGAGTAAGGTAAATGCAGCTTTATTATCGTTGGCCCAGTTTTCTACATCTATACTTACATCCTGTAAGGTTGGGTGTGGTAGTAGGTTTTCGTTATAAAATGATTCTCGTTTACTAGCTTTAGTTTGATTAATAAATTTGTAGATTGTTCGTATTTTTTTATCCACTATTTGTTGCACATAATACCATACTGTGGCAAATACAATTATAAATACCAAAGCCGCTACAATAGCACAATTAAGTATATGGTTAAATACTGCATAACTAATTACAAACACCAATATAAATGATATGCTAGCACCAAACAATGCAATTGTTCGAGGGCTATAATTTTTTTGCATAAGTTAAGTTACTACTATTATTGCAATTCAAATTTGTAACCTACCCCTTTAATTGTTTTTATACAATCCACATCTAATTTGGCTCTTATTTTACGTACATGTACATCTATAGTACGGTCGCCTACTATTACTTCGCTGCCCCATACGGTATCTAATATTTCGTGTCGCAAAAAAACCCTACCTGGCTTGGAGTGTAACAAACTTATAAGTTCAAACTCTTTACGAGCCAGTGTAATTTCTTCTCCATTTACATATACCAAATATTTTTGAGCATCTATTTTAAACTCTTCAGTTTTTATAGTTTGGGTATCTATAGCTGACCGTCTAAACAGAGAGTTTATTTTTGTAAGCAATACTTTAGGGCTTATAGGTTTGTTAATGTAATCATCGCCACCTACTTCAAGTCCTTTTACTTGTATGCTATCATCGCTTAAGGCGGTTAAAAATATAATTAAAGTATTGTCGAATAAGGGATTGGCCCGTAATATTTCACAAGCCTCAAGGCCCGATTTTTTGGGCATCATTACATCCAGTATTATTAAGTGTGGTATATGTACTTTGGCTAACTCTACAGCTTCATCGCCATTTTTGGCAGTTATTACAGTATAGTTTTCGGCTCGTAGGTTATAGCTTATAAATTCTACAATATCGGGTTCATCGTCGGCTATAAGTATGGTTTTTGCAAAACTCATAATGTACTTTGTTTTCGCAAAATTAACCATTATACTTTTGCTATCTAATTTTAACCATATTATGTAATTGTTAACATAGCTAGCCTACCTTTTACCAGTAAGTAGGGTTTATTTGTTGTAAAGCCGCTACTGCATTTGTGTATTTATAGCTATAGTATTAACTAATAGTGATTGTAAGTTGTAGGGCATTATTTTACATTAGTAAGAAATTGCAAACTGAGAAATTTCATGCACAAATGGATTTTCGGCATAATCGTTCATTGTAAATAAATGAACTTGCATTTGCGGAATTCGCTTAGTGTTTTGCAAAAAACGTGTATTTTCAAAAGGGTTTTCAATAAAGCTTGACGAAAAAACAGCAATATCAATATCGCTATATTGGTGTGGCACACCATTAGCATACGAGCCAAAAAGCCACAAATGCTCAACAGGCACGCCTTGCTCTATTAAAGATTGCTTAAAATCAGCAACAATAGTATTTATATTTTTTCTGCTAAACATTTTTTTAATAGTAGTGCATTTTCCATTAATTGTAATGCCAAATCAATGGTGGTGTACTTGTAAATCAATAATTTATAATCAGGGTACCTACCCTCTATTTGATACCTCTGTATATCATCTACAAATTTTGATTGTAACATATCCAATTCTACATCAGTATCAGCTAATAAGTATTTTAATTCATGAATTCTTGGTGGAAAGTTTGCGGTATTCTGTTTTATCCATAACGCTTTACATATTTTTTCTAACGAGAGATGAATGCAGAACAAAGCAAAAACAAAATCTTTTTTCTCAAACATATAAACGGCTCTTTCCCAATCAAGTTCCGATTGTTGAACCAGTAATTAATATGTTCCTCTTTTGAAAGCATAGAGTAAAGTTATAAAATATTGTTGGTTCAACTTTACAAAAGGAGTAATACATTTATAATTCTAAAATGGCTAAATACAATGGCAATGGGTTTTATTCATTGAAAAAAAAAGAAATGCAATTAACCATTATACTTTTGCTAGTTAATTTTAACCATATTATGTAATTGTTAACATAGCTAGCCTACCTTTTTGGTAATATTTACGTCAATAAGTGTAGTTAAGTAATATTTGGCGGTATTTTTGCCAACTATCAACTATTGCCAACACAAAAGGTAATTTTAGCCTTACGGCTAAAATAAATTAAATACACAGTTTATGAAGTTTTTTTTACTCGTTTCATTTATTTTTTTTGGGTTAAATGCCGTTATAAGTCAGGAGTTGTGGCAACGTAAAATTGATGCAGCACAAGTAGTGCTTTGCAAAAAAGATAGTGTAAACAACTGCACTATTACCATATCAAGCAATGCCGAAAGCAACTTGATAGCAACCACATTTATAATAAATAAGGTAGATGAGTGGCAGAATTATATAGCCATCAACAAAACATTTAGTATAAACGATAAGGTAAAGTATTTACGCATATTGCTCAATTATGTAACCGATTACAACACAGCAGCACGTAATAGGTACAAGGTTAAGGAGTTTAACGGCGGAGTAGCTAAAGAGTTATTTAACAATTTTGATAATATAATTAGCTGCTTTACCAACGAAAATAGTTTAGAAACCGTAACAAAAAAATTAGGCTTTTTAGCCAGTAAAATAATAATTGAAAATGAGTTTGCACCACTAGCCAAAGGCTATACCGAAGCTAAAGAAACCTTTATACTAAAAGACTGTAATGCTCACCCCAAAAATATACTAACTATACTATCTGCCTACCCCAATTTTAAATATGCCGATAGCCTAATAACTGTAGCCGCCTACCAAAACCAAGATAAAATATATGACTTTGCACAATGCAAAAACTGTGTATTGTATAGCCGTATTAAAAATAGCCCTAACCCATTGGTACAAACATTGTATGCCATGGCACAGCTAGAGAGTGGCCGTTCCCTCACCCCTTTTTTAGATGCTATAAGCAGGCAACAAATTACTATTGATACTATTAATAAAATACAACAAAACCGAGATGCTTATTATAAATTACTAGTACATACACGTATTAAGTATGCAGCAAGGTTAGCCAATGGCAACGATATTATTGCCCTCGATAACTTTAATAATAAAATAAAAGAAGTAGCCCTCGATTATATAAAAGAAATAAATGAAGCTCACACCAAGCCAGACCCTATAAGGTTTGCACCTATTGTACCACTTAATGCTCAGGAGCTGTATTATATGGCAGTGTATGGTATTGATGAGTTGTTTACCAGTAGCTTTAACCGAGGTGTGTTTGCACAATTAATTACCAAATTAAATGGGCTAAGTACCGATAAGTTTTTGAACCAAGTAGGAAACGATTATTTTAGAAAATTTATAAAAATAAGTGCTAATTATAACAAGCTAGCTATATTTTTAAAACTAATGCCCGATAGCAGTGCAACCATACTTATGGATAACTTTGTGAGCAACTTAGTACAAGATGATAATGTAAATGATATAGAAGATGCGGTGGATGTAGCCGATGCTTTTGTAGGCATAGCAGCCAATACCGATTTGCAAAATGTAAGTAAACAAATATTACTACAAATTAAAACATTTCAAAAACAATACAAAGACGAGGAAAATGTAAAAGGCGAAACAATATACCGAATATTCGATTTAATATTTAGAGCCAATAGCGATACTACAATTAACCTTGCTACCCAATTAGGCATACCGCCAATTAATAAAGTAGAGTATAATACATTGGCTACAGCCAAAGGAAAAACTATAGTTAAGTTATACTTTTATGGCGATGAAGATAAAGATGGGCAATACTCATTTCTCAACTTTATGGGTTTGTTTGGCGATAAAAGTAGATGGAAAGTAGAGGCTAATCCATACTTTGTAAACATTAACAGCATAAAGGGCAAACCCATTCAAATACTTGCTAACAGGGCATTGTACGACGTTACAAAGAAAACCGACCCCGACGATACAGCTAAGCAAAAAATGAATGCTTACATGGCCAAGCTTAACCTACAGCCTACATTTGTAATGCACCGTGGGCACAGTTACCACGTACCTATTACACTTAAGTATATGGAGGAGTACGACACATCGGCAAAGCTTATAGTATTAGGCAGCTGTGGTGGTTACCAAAACCTGAAACGTGTATTAGAAATATGCCCCGATGCACATATAGTAAGTAGCAAACAAACAGGAACCATGCATGTAAACGACCCAATGCTACGAGAAATGTTTAAAGATATTGGCGAAGGAAAAAATATAATATGGCCGCCACTATGGGCAAGAATTAAAACAGCCGTAGGAGGTGGCGAACACGGCGAAATGTTTGATGAGTATATACCACCTAATAAAAACTTAGGCATGATATTTATAAAAGCCTACAAAAAACAAATGAAATTATAGTACTTAAAAATTTTTTTATAAAAACAGAAAACCCTCAAAACAGTTAAGTTTGAGGGTTTTTTTTTAATAAAGATTATCTTTAAATAAAAACAATACTACATAGCAGCAGTTGTTGCTTTTTTGCTGCAACAGCCACCTGTTTTAACACACTGTTCTTTTTTAGCTTTTTTCTTCTTTTTACCGCTATTGTTAGCAGCAAATACTACACCTGTGCTTAATATAGCTACAGCCATAATTGCAAATACTTTTTTCATAATTATATTTTTTTTGGGTTAAAAATTTTAATTTCAATATAAAGTTAACGGTTTTATTTTACAAAAATTGTTAAAATTTGCTATAATATTTATAAGGGTAACTGCTAGTGTTAGTCTTTAATCATTTAGGCAGCTTATTATTTTGATGACTCACTTTAATCATTTTCATCAAGGAGAAAAACTTGTTCAACAGACTTATTAAAAACTTTAGCAATTTTAATAGCAAGAACTGTTGATGGAACATATTTATTGGCTTCCATAGCATTTATTGTTTGCCTACTTACAAATACTTTATTTGCTAAATCTTCTTGGGTAAGTGAATTTATAGCTCTTTCAATTTTAATATTATTTTTCATTGGGCACTGATTTTGAATTTTTATATAAAATGTAGTTAAATCTTATAATAAATAGGAGTAATACTGTAAACATATTGTAAATCATCACACTCAAAAATGCAGTGTCATAAATAAAAACAAATGCAAGTAAGAGTAACAAATAGTTGAACAATACAGCCCACAATAACGAAGACAATCGAATTTTGGCAATGTATTCATCTTCGTTTTTTTCTTTTGTAAATCCAACTAAAAGACAACCAATAATGAACATAACTCCTAGTATAGTATATGTTAAGTTTACTGAAATTATACTGAAAGATTTGTTATACCCAAAAATTTGATTGGGGAGTATTGAAAGCACTTTTGCATTTAACCAATTTAGTTCATAACCAGAAGTTATACAAAACAGACCTAAAATAAAAGATGGAAAAAAAATTATCCAACCAATCATTTTGTACTTGTTTGAAAATAATAATTTATGTGACATATAAAATAGTTTTTACAAAAGTATGGTTTATTTTACATTTAGACAAACTATTTTTACATTTTGTAAAAAATATATGACAATAATACAGTCTCCTAATTTAAGTACATTAATATTTATGTTAAAGGTTATTAGCCTCAACAGCTAATCACTATACTTCTTTAGTTAAGCGATTACCAAATTCCATTGCTACTATAGTTACAAATTTTATTTGCAGTGCTTATTATTTTTTTTCGCAATTCATTTTACTAGTTTATTTTTACCAACAAATTAATTGTAATATTATGTTGGTAAAAACCTTTGGAAGTGCTGTATATGGTGTAGAAGCTATTACAATTACAATGGAAATAAATGTAAGCAATGGCAAACACTTTTTTTTGGTTGGTTTACCCGATAATGCCATAAAAGAAAGCCAACAACGTATAGAAACGGCAATAAAACACAACGGATATTATATGCCACGTACCAAAGTTGTTATTAACCTATCGCCAGCCGATATTCGTAAAAGTGGTACTGCATTTGATTTGCCTATGGCATTAGGTATAATGGCTAGTACCGATCAGTTAGAAAACCCCGACCTATTGGCCGACTATATTATAATGGGCGAACTAAGTCTCGATGGCGCCATACAACCCATTAAGGGAGCATTGCCTATAGCTATACAAGCCCGTAGAGAGGGTTTTAAAGGCTTTATACTGCCAAAGCAAAATGCCAAAGAAGCAGCTATAGTAAATAACCTAGCCGTATATGGCGTTAGTAATTTAAAAGAAGTAGTAGATTTTTTGGACGATAAAATTAAAATTGTACCAACTGTGGTTGATACCAGAGAAGAATTTTATAACGCTCAAAGTGAAGATAGTATTGACTTTAGCGAAGTAAAGGGACAAGAAAATATAAAAAGAGCTTTAGAAATAGCTGCAGCAGGTGGGCATAATGCCATACTTATAGGGCCACCTGGTGCCGGCAAAACGATGCTAGCCAAACGTTTCCCAACCATACTACCGCCACTTACATTGCAAGAGGCCTTGGAAACTACAAAAATACATAGTGTTGCAGGGAAGTTGCCAGGCGATGCTACTTTAATTAATAAACGACCCTTCCGCAGCCCACACCATACTATTAGCGATGTAGCGTTGGTAGGTGGTGGTGGCAATCCACAGCCTGGCGAAATTTCATTATCCCATAACGGTGTGCTTTTTTTAGATGAACTACCAGAGTTTAAACGTACCGTATTAGAGGTAATGAGGCAACCCATGGAAGAACGAAAGGTAACTATAAGCCGAGCTAAAATGTCGTTAGATTTTCCAGCATCGTTTTTACTATTAGCTAGTATGAACCCCTGCCAGTGTGGGTATTACAACCACCCAACCAAAGAGTGTAGTTGTCCGCCAGGCTCCGTACAAAAATATTTGAATAAAATTAGTGGTCCCTTACTCGACCGTATAGACCTCCATGTAGAGGTAGTACCCGTAGCCTTTAGCGAACTAACAACCATACGAGAAAGTGAGAAGAGTAAAGTAATAAGAGAACGGGTAATAAAAGCTAGAGAAATACAATTACTCCGTTACGAAGGTATGGATGGTATATATGCCAATGCACATATAGGTAGCACTTTGCTAAAGCAAGTATGTGTGCTTGATACGGTAAGTAGCAACCTTATAAAAATAGCAATGGAAAGGCTCAACCTTAGTGCCAGAGCTTATGACAGAATACTTAAAGTAAGCCGTACCATAGCCGACCTTGCCGGTAGCGAAAATATAAAAAGCGAACACGTAGCCGAAGCCATAAACTACCGCAGTTTAGATAGGGAGGGTTGGGCTGCTAATTAGTTGTGTTGCTTAACTTATTAAATAATTCAATTTTTTGGGTATAAAATTCTTTAGATATTTCAATAAAATCTATACTGTTTAAAGTGGTAGTTCCGGTTATAATTTTTTTATTACAATAAAAATATTTGTCACCTACTTTTCCCATACTTATAAAGTAAATACTTTCGCCTTTGGGTATGCTGCCAAACACTACACTGTTATTAATAATGTTGCCAGGTAGCAATTCCTTATTTTTTTCAAAGGCTATTTGGCTCATAAATGTAGCTGCCTTATAAGGCTGTTGCATAGTAATAATATAATCTATTTTTTGCCTATTATCACTTATAAATTTTTCGTTGCTTACCCACTGCAGTTCATTTATTTTTTTATCGTTTAGGGCGTCAGTATCGTTAACTAGGGTATAAGCAATATTGGTTTGCAACTGCTTATTCATAAGTATAGTTATAGTTTTGTTGGGTTGTAAGTATAACTCTTCGGTGCTGTTGTATAGCTTATACTTTATCATACCAGCAGTAATAGTAGTAGGGTTGGCAGCATTACTGTATTGGTAATACTCCTGCACAGTAAGGGTTATAGGTGTAGTAGCCAATTGCCCACTATCGTTTACAATACTCAATGCAGGTATTAGCAACTTACCGCCTTGTGAGCAAGTAATAGCGTTTTCTATATTGGGGTCTATAGTAAATACTTCGGGGGCTTTTGTAAGGTCTATATAAAATGTAGCGGCATTGGTTTCGGTTGTGGTTAGTGTAGGTTTTTGTACCAACAAGTTGGATGCTTTTGGAGGCACTTTTGTTGTTATAGTATTGTTATTAATTGTAGCCAATGCAGTAGTAGTGTCAGTAGTAGGTATTAGGGTAGCCGCAATGTTAGGCTGTAAGGTAGTAGTAGGTGTAGTTGCAATAGTTTGTTTGTTATTAGTACTATTATTATATACAATATAGCCAATTATACTAACAAGCAAAGCCACGGCAGCAAAGGCTTTGTAGGGTTTTGCTTTTACTTTGGGCAATTGTAATTGGTTCCAATGTTGCAGTTGGTTACTGGTATCAATTTGCCTTTCAGTATTTTTAACGGTAAAAAAATCGTCAATATTTTGTTCCATTTTTAATATAATTTTATAGTGAACTCAATTTTATTTTTAACAATCGCCTTGCCTCATTTAGGTGCCATTTGCTGGTACCTTCGGTAATGCCTAATGCAGTAGCAATTTCGTGGTGTTTGTAGCCATCTAGCACATACATATTAAATACTGCATTAGTGTTTTTGGGTAGTGTACTCACCAAGTCCATTATAGCATTAGCATTTATATTTTCATATACTTCGGGGTTTACACTTACGGTTGTTAAGTTCTCTAAGGTATAGTCAGTAGCTGTGTTTTTATTTATTTTTCGGCAATCATCAATACAAGTGTTTATTACAATTCGCTTCACCCAACCGTTAAATGATCCAACGTTTTTAAACTGTGCAATATGTGCAAATACCTTGAGCATACTGCTGTTGTAAAGCACCCCAGCATCATCCATATTATTAGTGTAACGTAGGCATACTTTCATCATTTCGGCATATAACAAGTTGTATAGCTGCTGTTGATATACTGCTTTGTTGGCTATACATTGTGTTATAATATAGGCTAGGCTATTGTCCAATTATGTTATTATTTTTTTTGGGTAAAATAGCACACTATGTGCTACAAGACGTAGCATATTATAATAAAGGTTGGGAATCCACATTGCTTAATTTATTTTTTTTGTAAAATGAATGTATTAACAAAGAAACGTTGTTTTTAAGTTAAATGCAAATACAGCAATAAGCTTATGCTACTATTTCATTTCATGTTATGTAATGTTGAAGCAATGTATATTTTATAAGGTCTAACTACTTATGTATATTGTAAATGCATTGCCAGTAACCTAAGTTGGTTTCTCCCCTTTGACCCCTTTGACCCCATTGACCCCTTTGACTTATTTGACCCCTTTGACTTATTTGACCCATTTGACCCCTTTGACCCCTTTGTCCCATTTTAACCTTTTTTTTTAAATACTTCAACTATATTTGTACACAATTTCAAACACACATGAATAAAATAATTTTACTACTCGTTTTACTTACAGCCACTCAATTAATACAAGCCCAAAAAGGTGTAATAGGCGACAAAATAATAGCCATTATAGGTGACAAAATAATACTAGAAAGTGATATACGTAACCGTATTGATGATATGAAACGTAGTGGAGTAGATGTACCTGCCAATGCACAATGCCTTATGCTCGAAACTATGCTGGCTACCAAAGCACTGGCCCAACAGGCCGAAAAAGATTCCTTATCCGTAAGTGATGAAGATATTGAGGCTTCACTTGATCTCAAAGTGAGGCAGTTTGCACAGCAATTTGGTTCGGTAGAGGCACTTGAGCAAGTAGCGGGCAAAACTATATTTCAACTAAAAGAAGATAGTAGAGAAAGTATAAGAGAGCAAAAGTTAGCAGAAGAAATGCAGAAAGATATAATGAAAGACGTAAAAATTACACCTACCGAAGTAAAAGCATATTATGACAAAATAGCAAAAGATAGCCTTAACGTATATGAAGCACAAGTAGAAGTTGGACAAATTGTAATAACCCCCAAAGCACAAAGAGATATAGTGCAACTTGCAAAAGACGACCTAACCGAATACCGACAAGCTGTAATAAAAGGGGAAAAAAAGTTTGAAATACTGGCAAGTACCTATAGCGACGACCCAGGCACTAAAAAAGATGGTGGCTTATTTCCATTTAAAATAAGTGAGAAAAATGTAGATGAAAGTTTTAAAGGAGCTAGCCTCAAACTTAAAAATGTAGGAGATGTAAGCCCAATTGTAAAAAGCAGCTTTGGTTACCACATAATACAATTAGTAAGCCGCAAAGGCGATGATATTACTGTAAGGCATTTATTAAGAATACCACAAATAACCGATGAACAATATGACGAAGCCATACAAAAATTGGATACCATACGAAGCAAATTAATAGCAGGTACTAGCAATTTTACCAATGCTGTATCACGTTATTCCGATGATGATTATAGCAAATACACTGGTGGTATGTTAGTAGGCGAAGATGGCTCAACGTTTATTACAATTGATCGTTTCCCCGACAAAGATTTGGTACTAATGTTAAAAGAGTTAAAACTAGGACAATACAGTGCACCAGCTACATTTATAGACCAACGTGGCAAAAAAGCAACTCGTATTGTGTACTTAAAAACACAATTGCCACCACATTCCGAAAACCTAAAAGATGATTACAGCAAAATAGCTGCAAGGGCTTTAGAAGATAAAAAAAATGAAACAATGGAAAAATGGGTTAATAAAAAATTGCCAACTTACTACCTACAAATAGATAGCGACTACAACAGCTGCGAAACCTTACAACGTTGGGTAGCACAAAGTGCAGCAATAAAGTAGGGGAATTTTATAATAGGAATTAGAGTGTAAGAGTATTTTTAATTGCCATTTTAAGCTACCTCTCAAATATGAATAGATTACTAAAAATTGGCTTTTTGCCAGCAGGGCAATGGGTACTTATCAATAACGAAATTAAATTTAACTTAACAAATCATCACACTACAACAAATGTGTTGTATAGTTTTATTTCTAATGGCGATATAAAATATATTGGAAAAACAAGGGTTCAGTTATCTCAAAGAATGTATGGGTATCAAAATCCTGGTCCTACACAGTCAACCAACATTAGACTAAATGCAGCAATTAAAAATTTGCTTGTGGATAACCAACCTGTTGCTATTTTCATTCTAACAGATAACGGACTTTTAAGACATGGTGACTTTAGAATTAACCTTGCTGCTGGACTTGAAGACACGTTAATCTATGAACTCAATACTGACTGGAATTTAGCAGGGAAAAACTTAATTCCTGTTGATATTGCAAGTGAAAAACCAGAACTTTCAAATGAACCCAAACCAATTGTTGCGCTAATTCCAGTAATTGCTACAATTAATATTATACTTGGAATCGCTTATTATAATCAAGGATTTTTTAATGTTGGTCGAGAATATTCAGAACTTTTTGGGGCTGACAATGCAACTATAGATATTCAACTCAGTTCAAATGGCGAAACAACAATTCTGGGGTATATTAATAGAACTGCAAATAATAATGAAACACCAAGAATTATGGGAGGTAAAGAACTTCGTAATTGGATTAAAAATAATTTTAATCCCAATGATACAATGAAGGTTGACATTATTTCACCAATCGCAATTCGGTTATATTAAGAAAAACACACAGAAAATGGTTTTCTCTTACTTCAGTTCATCAATATACATCAAACCTTTTTAGCATATTGTATTATTGTTTGCTAATATTTTTTAAGTGAACTTTATGTAATGTATTACACAATAAAATAGTGATCTTAAATTGGAAGAAATCTGTTTATAGAAATATTAAAATTGATTACACAATAATGAAACAGTTATCTAAATATTTTTTTGTGCTTACGACTTTATGTTGTTGTAGTTCTAAATTAAGAAATACAGAATGGGCTAATAAATTAGAAACTACAACGTTAAACAATCTTTATATAATTAATGATTCAATTTACAGATCAGAACAGCCTGAAGTTAGTGAATTTTTGAGCCTACAAAACTTGGGAATTAAAAGTATTTTGAATTTGAGGGAAGACCGCAGTGACACAAGTTTGCTAAAAGGCACTAATTTTAATTATTATCAAACAAAAATAGTAACGGCTAATTTTTTTGACTTGGAAATTATTGATGCTTTAAAAAATATAAAAATTTCACCAAAACCACTATTAGTTCATTGTAAACACGGCTCCGATAGGACTGGTGTAGTAATGGCTATGTATAGAATTGTTTTTGAAAATTGGACAAAACAAAATGCAATAAATGAATTAAAAAATGGTGGGTATGGTTTTCATACAAGGTATTATAACATACCCCAATATTTAAACACTGTTAATATAGAGGGTATAAAAAAAGCAGTTCTACAAATAAATTAATCAGTATTACATTCTCATTTATTTCAGGATTTCACATTATTTTATCAGTCTGTAAAGGCTTTGCCAATACTCCAGCTTTGATACTACTTGACGGAATGTTTTTCTTTAATTTACTTTTTAGATAGGCAATATTTGGGTTTTTTTAAAAATTGCAAAAGGCAAAAACATTTCGTGCAATATACCCTACAATTACTTAATGTGTTGTTTACTATTTATAACCAAACTAGTTCATTTACAAAATATTTTAAAAAACAATGCAAAAATTAAAGGTTACATATTTTTTTTAAAAAAATTGCTTATTTGTATTAAATTAGTGTAATAAAAAAATAGAAAATGAAAGGAAATCAAATATTTCTAATTGATGCAATAGGGGCAGTCTTTTCTTTCACGTGTTTATTAATTATTTATGATTTCGAAGAATTATTTGGAATGCCAAAACAGGTATTAAAATCATTTTTATATATAGCAATATCACTTTCAATTTACTCATTTACTTGCTTTTTTCTTAAGCCAAAAAAATGGAAAAACTATCTTTTTATTATTGCTTTTTTAAATGCTCTATATTGTTTATTTACACTCTGGCAAATAGTTAAAAATTCACAAGCAATTACTATGTTTGGTTATGCATACTTTGGTCTCGAAATTTTTATGATACTACTATTAGTATTTTATGAACTTAAACTATGCAGAAATAAAACAAATGGTTAAATACTGTTTCATTAAGGCTTTCACTTTACATCAAAAGGCGTACTGTTTTTGCCGCTATACTAAAATTGAAACACTTTGCATTATTGGTACTTAACTATTAGCTTACATTCTCATTTAACACCAAAATTTGACTCTTTTGACTCTTTGACCCCTTTGACCCATTTGACTCCTTTGACTCCTTTGACCTTTTTGACTAATTTGACTCATTGACTCATTTGACCTTTTGACTCATTTCACCCCTTTGACTCCCTCTAACCCATTTTGTATTTACTTTTTTTACATTTTAAACAAATGTTTTAAATGCATTGTTGTAAATTTGGGTTTTAAATGTATTTAACAATACGCAACAACATTTTCGCCTTGGCGAATACACAATACACTATGGAAAATACAACAAACACAACAACAACAGTAGCCACTAACAGTGCTACAAAATGCCCATATTTGGGTGGCGAACTTAAAAAAGCTGCAGGTGCACCACCACAAAATAGAGATTGGTGGCCTAACCAACTAAAGCTTGATATATTACGCCAACACGGCGCAGATAGTAACCCAATGGATAAAGACTTTAACTATGCCAAAGCCTTTGCTAGTATTGATTTGGCAGTGCTTAAAAGTGAAATAAATACAATGATGGTTACCTCACAAGATTGGTGGCCCGCCGATTATGGACACTACGGACCCTTCTTTATACGCCTTGCTTGGCATAGTGCAGGTACCTACCGCATAGCCGATGGCCGTGGTGGTGCTGGTGCAGGTGCACAACGCTTTGCACCGCTCAATAGCTGGCCCGATAATGGTAACCTCGATAAAGCAAGGTTGCTACTTTGGCCAATAAAACAAAAGTATGGCAACAAACTTTCGTGGGCCGATTTAATGGTATTAGTAGGTAACTGTGCCTTAGATAGTATGGGCTTTAAAACTTTTGGATTTGGTGGCGGTAGAGAAGATACCTACCAACCACAAGAGGACGTATATTGGGGCTCGGAAACTACTTGGCTCGACAATAAAAGATATACTGGTGATAGAGAACTTGAAAGCCCTTTGGCTGCAGTGCAAATGGGATTAATATATGTAAACCCCGAAGGACCCGATGGTAACCCCGATCCACTAGCATCGGCAAGAGATATAAGGGAAACATTTGGCCGTATGGCCATGAATGATTACGAAACGGTAGCCTTAGTAGCAGGTGGCCACGCCTTTGGCAAATCACACGGTGCCGCCGACCCAAGCAAATATGTGGGTGCAGAGCCAGCAGGTGCATGTATAACCGAACAAAGTAAAGGTTGGAAAAATACTTATGGCACAGGTAATGCTGGCGATACAATAACTAATGGTATAGAGGGAGCTTGGACTAATAACCCAACCCAATGGGATAATAACTACCTGCAAAATTTATATGGCTATGAGTGGGAACTTACCCACAGCCCAGCAGGTGCACAGCAATGGAAACCAGTAGGCAATGCAGGTGCAGGTACAGTACCCGATGCACATAACCCTAACCTTAGGCATACACCTATGATGACCACCGCCGACCTTGCCTTACGTATGGATCCTGCTTACGACAAAATTAGCCGTCACTTTTTAGCCAATTTTGATGAACTAAGTGATGCATTTGCAAGGGCTTGGTACAAACTTACCCACCGAGATATGGGACCAAGAGTACGCTATATAGGAGCCGATGTAGCAGCCGAAGTATTAATATGGCAAGACCCTATACCAACAGCCGATTATACAATGATAGACGATAACGACGTAGCACAACTAAAGCAAACTATACTGGCAACAGGGCTTACCATTAGCGAATTAGTATCGGCAGCTTGGGCTGCTGCATCAAGCTACCGAGGGTCGGACAAACGTGGTGGAGCCAATGGAGCAAGGGTACGGCTATCGCCGCAAAAATACTGGCAAGTAAATAACCCCATACAGCTAGATAAAGTAATAACGGCTTTGGAAACCATACAAACCAACTTTAATAATACTGCCACAAGTGGCAAAAAAGTATCCGTAGCCGACCTAATAGTATTGGCTGGCAATGCTGGTGTGGAGCAAGCTGCTGCCAATGCAGGGCACAGTATAACCGTACCGTTTGCTGCTGGCCGTACCGACGCTACACAAGCTGATACTGATGTAGAATCATTCTCCATATTAGAGCCACAAGCCGATGGCTTTAGAAACTATACCAAAACAAAATTTAATGTATCTGCCGAAGATTTGCTAATTGATAAAGCACAATTACTTACCCTTACTATACCCGAAATGACGGTATTGATAGGTGGTATGAGAATGTTGGGTACTAATTATAACGATTCTAAAGCAGGAGTATTTACCCACGAAGTGGGCAAATTAAGTAACGACTTTTTTGTAAACTTACTTAACCTTAATACCAACTGGACAGCCACCGATGCCCATGAAGATAGCTTTGTAGGCACACACCGAGTAACAGGCGAACAACAATGGACAGCTAGTAGGGTAGATTTAATATTTGGTAGCAATACCGAACTACGTGCCGTAGCCGAAGTATATGCAAGTGCCGATGCACAACAAAAATTTGTGCATGACTTTGCCACAGCTTGGGCTAAAGTAATGAATTTGGATAGGTTCGATTTGGCAAAATAATACCTTAGCAAACCTTTAATTTTAAGCCCTATAATTTTTTTATGGGGCTTTTTATTACATGCAATATTAGTGTATTGGCATATAGCTAACTTAACTACTTGGTGTAAATGCGAGTGGTATTAAAATATTGTGCAAGTTGAAATTTCACTAAATATCTATTTGTTGCAATTTATTAGTTTGAAAGGTTACATTGTTTCCATACAATTTAATTTAGTTATTAAGCATTACATTTGTAATGATGAAATTTTTTACTATCATATTCAATTTCTACATGTTAGGGTTATCATGTTTGCCTTGTAGCGATAGTAAAGAGTGTATTGTAAATACTGCAACCATAATATCAACCTCCAACAACCACCAACAACATAACCACGATGTAGAGCACTGTTCCCCATTTTGTACCTGTTCATGTTGTGCAATATCTATTACTTTTCAAGCAGTAACATTGTACAAAATTCAAAAAAATTTTTTTCCAATCACAAAATATCGGGCTTATAATATTTTATTTTTCTCTCAAGTTTCTTCTGTTATTTGGCAACCGCCAAAGTTTAATGTTTAAAATTTTATTACTGAAAATGTTACCTGCATTTATATAGTCAATGCAAAATTTGGCTTGTACAGTGTTGTGCATTTTCAACTTTTTAATTTACTATTAAGCATTAAAATATATGTTAGACAACATAATAAAGTTTTCTATAAAAAACAAACTCATTATAGGGTTTATGACTTTGTTACTCATCATTTGGGGAGGGTGGAGTGCTACCAAGTTACCTATAGATGCCTTACCCGATATTACAGATAATCAGGTGCAAATAATAACCCAAGCACCTACATTAGCTACACAAGAGGTAGAGCAATTAATTACTTATCCCATTGAAAAAACAATGGCCAACCTACCCAACATTGTTGAAATGAGATCTTTTTCACGGTTTGGGTTAAGTGTAATCACCATCGTTTTTAAAGACGATGTAAATATTTATTTTGCCCGTCAGCTTATAAGTGAAAAACTAAAAGATGCCGAAAAAAATATTCCTCCAAGTATGGGAAGTCCTGCATTAGCACCAGTTACAACAGGCCTTGGCGAAATATATCAGTATGTAATACATCCCAAAAAAGGAAGTGAAAATAAATACACGGCTATGGATTTGCGAACCATGCAGGATTGGATAGTGAGCAGACAACTGTATGGCATTGCAGGGGTAGCTGAGGTTACTGCCTTTGGCGGTATTACCAAACAATATGAAGTAGCCATTAACCCCAATAGATTAAAAGCAATGGGAGTAAGTATACCCGATGTATTTAATGCACTCCAAAAAAACAATGAAAATACAGGGGGTTCTTATATTGACAAAAAACCAAATGCCTATTTTATAAGAGGTATTGGAATGGTAAAAACATTTGAGGATATAGAAAACATAGTAGTAAAAAGCCAAAGTAATGGTACACCTATTTTAATAAGAGATGTTGCCAAAGTACAATTTGGTAGCCCACCACGGTTTGGTGCTATGACTTACAATGGCGAAAAAGAAGTAGTAGGTGGAATAGTAATGATGGTGAAAGGAGCAAATAGTTCGGCGGTTGTAAATAATGTAAAGCAAAGAATGAAAACGGTACAAGCCTCACTACCTAATGATGTAATTATAGAGCCATTTTTAGATAGAACTAACCTTGTAAATAGAGCAATGGGAACAGTTGAAAAAAACTTAATTGAAGGAGCTCTAATTGTAATATTTGTACTTATTGTATTTCTAGGAAACTTTAGAGCTGGATTAATAGTGGCATCTGCCATTCCGCTATCCTTACTATTTGCTTTGGGGTTAATGAATTTATTTGGCGTAAGCGCTAATTTAATGAGTTTGGGAGCTATTGATTTTGGGTTAATTGTAGATGGTGCAGTAATAATAGTAGAAGCCACATTATATTACATAGGGGTACAAAAAAAGGCAGTAAAACTAACTCAAGCTGAAATGGATAAGGAAGTTTTTTTAGCTGCATCTAAAATTAGAAGTAGTGCTGCCTTCGGCGAAATAATTATTCTCATTGTATACATCCCTATTTTAACATTAATTGGTATTGAAGGTAAAATGTTTCGCCCAATGGCACAAACAGTGGGCTTTTCCATATTTGGTGCATTAATTTTATCGTTAACGTACATACCCATGATGTGTGCTTTATGTTTATCTAAAAACACAAATCACAAAGAAAATTTTTCGGACAGAATGATGAAGTATTTGCAAAAAGTATACTTGCCTATACTGCAAAAAGCAATAAAAATAAAGTATGCAATAGTAGCCAGTACAATAGCTATGTTTGCAGTAAGTCTACTAGTTTTTAATACATTAGGTGGCGAATTTATACCCACATTGGAGGAGGGAGATTATGCCATTGAATTTGTATTGCCACAAGGGGCATCAATAAGCCAAACAGTAGAAACTATGATGCAGGCAGAACGAATAATTAAACAATTTGATGAGGTAAAAATGGTAGTTGGCAAAACAGGTGCAGCCGATGTTGCCACCGACCCTATGCCTATGCAAGCCTCCGATTTGATGGTCATTTTAAAAGATAAAAAAGAATGGAAATCTAACACTGGGTTTTATGAATTAGCTGACCTTATGAAACAGAAATTAGAGACTATACCAGGTATTATAGCCGAACCAAGCCAACCTATACAAATGCGATTTAATGAATTAATGACAGGTATTAGGCAAGATGTGGCTATAAAAATATTTGGAGAAAATATAGATACATTACAGAGGTATGCTAATAAAATTGCAAAATCAATTAGTAAAGTAAAGGGAATAACGGCACCACAAGTAGAACGAGTTGATGGGTTACCCCAAATAAGTATTGAGTATGATAGAAGTAGAATGGCATTATATGGAATAAATGTAGCAGAGGTGAATCAAATAATAACTACAGCATTTGCGGGGCAAGTGGCGGGGCAAATATATGAAGACGAACGAAAATTTGATTTGGTAGTACGGTTAGATAATGACTACAGAAGTTCAATTGATGATGTAAGTAATGTATATGTGCCTACGGCAAATGGTAGTCAAGTTCCACTATCTCAAATAGCTACCATTTCGTTTAAAGAAGGCCCAGCACAAATTAGTAGAGAAGATGGGAAACGTAGGGTGTACGTATCTTTTAATGTAGATGGTAGAGATGTACAAAGTGTGGTAGAAGATATACAGCTAAAATTAAGTAAGTCGGTAATATTACCAGCAGGCTATTATTTAACTTATGGTGGTACGTTTGAAAATTTACAACAAGCATCAAAAAGATTGATGATTGCAGTACCTATTGCTTTGCTTTTAATATTTGCATTATTATATTTTACTTTTTCATCTTTCAAACAAGCAGGGCTAATATTTACCGCCATACCAATGAGTGCTATTGGTGGGGTATTTGCATTATTATTAAGAGGAATGCCATTTAGCATAAGTGCTGGGGTTGGTTTTATTGCCTTATTTGGCGTAGCCGTTTTAAATGGAATTGTGTTAATAGGCACTTTTAATCAATTAGAAAAAGAAGGATGGAACAATGTAGTAAAAAGAGTAATAGAAGGTACAAAAATAAGACTACGACCTGTGCTAATGACAGCCACAGTAGCTAGTTTGGGCTTTTTACCAATGGCACTAAGCAGCAGTGCAGGTGCCGAAGTACAAAAGCCTTTGGCAACTGTTGTTATTGGCGGTTTAGTTACGGCTACATTGCTTACACTTTTTGTATTGCCATTACTTTACCTAATTTTTAATTCTAAAAATAAAATTTAAAATGTCTTCAAAAATAATACCTGCAACCACAGTAATTTTAATGTCATTATGTTTTAATTATTGTGCAAATGCACAAACTAAAAGTATAACAATAGATGAGGCAATAACCATAGCCTTGCAAAATAATGGTACTATAAAAGCTGACTCGTTAGAAATTGAAGGGGCTAAAAGTTTGAAAAAAACTGCCCATGAATTACCCAAGCTAAACCTCAATACACAACTTGGGCAATACAATAGCATTAACATTGATAATGCTTTTCAGCTTTCGCAAACTATACCTTTTCCTACCTTATTTGGGGCAAAAAAAGCATTTATTACTGCAACAATAAAAGGAAAGGAATATCAAAAAGAAATTTCTATTATTGAACTTAAAAACCAAGTACGAACTTACTATTACCAAATACAATACTTGCAACACAATAAAATTAAATTGCTGTATTTGGATAGTGTATACCTTGAATTTATAAGGGTAGCTAACTTACGATTTAAAACTGGCGATATTAAAAAAATAGAAATTAGCACAGCTGAAACAAAGCAAGGCGAAATAAATTTATTGCTACAGCAAAACGAAGTTTACTTATACAATGCCTACAATAGTTTGCAATTGCTGCTCAATACAAAAGAAAAATATAGCCTAACCATTACTGACAAATTTGAACCTTTGCAAGTAAGTGTAGTATTAGATAGTACAGCTGTTGCAAAGCACCCTATGATACTAGCCCTGTACCAAAATGCTAAAATTGCAGCGCAAAATAAAAAAGTAGAAAAGGCACAAGGGTTGCCCGATTTTACACTCGGTTATAACAACCAATCACTTATAGGTATACAAACTATTAATAACCAAGAAAAATATTTTGGCGCAGCCAATAGGTTTAGTGTAGTAAATATAGGTATAGCAATACCACTAACTTATGGAGCCACAAAAGCCAAAATAAAAGCATTAGACTATCAAAAGCAAGCCCTTACAGAAACTGCAATACAACAGCAAAAATTAGTAGAAGTACAATTGCAAAATGCACTACAGCAATACCAGCAAGATGTAAAGCTGTATAACTATTATAAAACCCAAGCATTAAACAATGCTACCGATATTGTAAATGCAGCCCAACTAGGCTACAAAACAGGCGAAATAAACTATGTAGAGTACTTGTATGCTTTACAAATAGCTACCGATGTATCACTTAAATATTTGCAAGCTATTCAACAAATTAATAGTACTGTAATTGCCATAAATAATATAATAAACAACTAAAAATTTTTAATACAATGAAATTATATACCACTATCTTATTCACTACTTTAATTGCTTTACTGTCATGCAAAAGTGAACAAAAAGAAGCAGAAACAAAAGCTAGCACAAAAACAGAAGCATACAACACAACAACCGCTACACTTACTGCTGAGCAAATAAAAACAGTAGGTATTGAATTTGGAAACATAGAACAGAAACAGCTAACGGCTACACTAAAGGCCAATGGACAATTATCTGTACCTAATAACTATAAGGCCAACGCCACATCATTGTATGGTGGTGTTATAAAAACCTTACAGGTACAAATAGGCAATTATGTAAATAAAGGGCAAGTAATAGCTACTATTGCCAACCCACAATTTATACAACTACAAGAAGAGTACCTGAACTTAATAACAAATAAAGGTAACCAACAAGCAATAAGTATAGCCGGCAATAGTGCTTATGGAACTTTAGATTTAGAAAAACAATTGGTAATACCACAAATAGAATATGCCCAAAAAGAATTAAATAGGCAAAATGAACTTTATGTAGGAAATGCAGGGGCAAGAAAAAATTTGGAATTGGCACAAAGTAATTTAGCCATGCTAAAAGCAAAACTAGCTAGTATAAATCAGCAATTAAACATTTATAAGGGTACAGCAAATACATCAAATAAAGTACGATTAGAAAGCGTAAAAAAACAATTGCAATTAATGGGCATTAACATTGGTAGTATTAATGCTACAAGTTTACAATCGGCCTTGGTTGTTACAAGCCCAATTAGCGGTACGGTTAGCCATGTATTTGCCAAAATTGGAAGCTACACCGATGTGTCAACCCCAGTAGTAGAGATAGTAGATAATGGCTCATTGCATGTAGATTTGAATGTATTTGAAAAAGATTTGCCTATGCTACGTGTAGGGCAAACAATACATTTTACACTTACCAATAATGCTATAAATGAATACGATGCAGAGGTATATAGTATTGGTACAGCATTTGAAAACGATAGTAAAACTATACCTGTACATGCCACCGTTAAAGGCAATAAAACAGGCCTAATAGACGGTATGAATATAACCGCCATTGTAAGCCTCAACAATATAACAGCAGCAGCAGTGCCTAACGATGCCATTATAAGCCACCAAGGAAAAGATTATATTTTTGTAGTAACTAAGGCTGAAAAAAATGGGGAAACCAGCTGTGTAAAAAGTGAAATTGTAAAAGGAACTTCTAATTTAGGCTATACAGCAATAACGTTGGTTAATGAAATTGCAGCAACTAGTAAAGTGGTAACAAAAGGAGCTTTTTTTGTAAATGCAAAATTGACAAATGTAGAAGAAGAGTAACATTTATTTTTTTTTATAAAAAAAATGATTAGTATGCTCAATAGCACAATGCCTAATGCCCCAACAAAAGCTACTTTGCAAACCTCCGAAATATATTAATTTTAAAAATACTATTTTTGCACACCAAAATAAAAAAAGCGAATGAAATTTATTGTGTTCATTATTATAACTACACTTAGTATAAGTTGTACCACAAAAAAAACTGAACCTAGTATTGCCACAAATAAGGCAGAAGCCTCTGTAGCACCACCAATTGATAGTGGTAGCAAAAAGAAAATATTTTTAACTTTTGATGATGGCCCAACCGTGGGTAGCAAACGATTGTATGAGTATATAAAGCAACAACAACTGCCCGTAACTTTGTACTTGGTAGGGGAGCATTTTGGCAAAATGCCAGCCCTACATAAAGAGTTGGATAGTATGCGTAACCTACCTTATGTAGTATTGGCCAACCACAGCTATAGCCATGCTTGGCACGATAGGTACAAAGCATTTTACAGTAACCCACCTGCAGTAATTGCCGACTATACCAATGCACAAACTGTACTGGGTATTACAAGCCACATAGCCCGTTGTGCTGGCCGCAGTGTATGGCGTACTAGCACTTTAAACATAACGGATAGTGCTAACGGCTCAGGTACTGCTATGGATTCATTATACAAAATGGGCTACCAATTTACAGGTTGGGACCGTACATGGCCTTATGATTATAAAACATTTAAAAACACAAAAGATGTAGCACAAATGCTAGTAATAGTACAAAAATACTTTGATAGCAGCTACACCAAAACCCCCAATGCACTTGTACTACTTGGCCACGACCAACAGTATGCCGACGATGAAGATTTTAACCAACTAAAACAATTTGTAACTGCCATAAAAGCAAGTAACAAATATGAGTTTGCTACTATGCGGGATTACCCTGGTATAAAACGATAACAATACCTTATGTATTAATAATTGCAACGTAATATATTACAGTATAACTTTGTACGTATTTACAATTACAATGAAACATTTATCAGCATTTTTAATATTAGGCATTATATTTTTTGGTGCTTGCACCAATAATAAAAAAAATAGGGAAACAAACAATAATGGTAGTGCAGAAGTTACAAAGCCAATTGCCAATACTACACCTACCAACCCACTTATAACACCAGTATTAAGGGATAGTGCAGGTAACCAAATAGATAATGGCAAGCCAAAAATATACCTCACATTTGATGATGGCCCTAACCCCGGTACCCGTATTGTAATTGATATATTAAAGGAGCAAAAAGTGCCCGCTACATTTTATATGATTGGTGTACACCGCTATGGCAGCCCTATACAGCAAGCCCTATGGAAGGAGGTAAATACCTACCCACAATTTGAAGTAGTAAACCATAGCTTTACACATGCCTATTATAACAACTTTGCTAAATACTATGCCGATGTAAATGGTTCGGTTAACGACTTTGTACGTAACCACGATAGCCTAAAATTCAACAACACTATAATAAGAGCTCCAGGCAGTAATGTATGGCGGTTGCAAGGTACTTACATTGATCATAAGTTTAAAGACCGAACCCTTATAATGGATAGCCTTTACAAGCTAGGCTACTACATTACCGGTTGGGATTGGGAGTGGACACATTATAAAAATAAAGCCCGACAAACACCCGACCAATTACTAAGCGAAATAAATGGAATGTTTGCAAGCAACAAATATTTGAACAAACCCAACCACTTAGTGCTACTAACACACGATATGATATTTGCCGATACTGCCGATGCAGCCAAACTTAAAGACTTTATAATAAAGCTAAAAGCAGTACCCAATATAGAGTTTAGGGTAATAAGCCAATACCCTGGTGCCGAAAAAGCTTTTAAGCTATAGCATATAATAAAAAAACCCTGCAATAGTTACATTGCAAGGCTTTTTATATCAAATAGTAGCTTACTACATTATAAGTAGCTACGCATTATTAATTAGTTGCATAAATATTTTTTATTTTTTTGCAAAAAAAATTGAAATATTATAACTAATAAATACATTTATATTATTAAATAAAAAAAATAAAACCACAAACATTATGTCAATATTCAAAAGTAGTAATCCTGTATTAAATGAATCAGTGTATAGCGGAACAGTATTTGAAGGTATGCAACTAGATGTTGCCAATAGTATGAGTATAAAAGGCACACTCAATAAGTTTGGCATATTGTTAGTGCTTATGATTGCATCGGGTGCTTACTCATGGTCGTATGCAGTAGCTGGTAACAATATAATGCCTTTTATATTAGTAGCCGTATTTGGTGGGCTTATACTCTCATTTATAATGTACCGCAACCCTAAAACCTCCGTGTATTTAGCACCAGTATATGCTATTATTGAAGGTTTATTTGTAGGTGGCATAAGTGCCTATTACGAATTTGGGCGTACTATGAGTGGCGGTTATCAAGGTATAGTAGCACAAGCTGTAGGGCTTACATTAGGTGTTGCCGTTGCAATGTTTGCATTATACCATTTTAAAATTATTAAAGTTACACAAAGGTTCAAATCAATAATGTTAATAGCTACAGCAGGTATTGGTATATTTTACTTAGGCGTATTTGTATTAAGTTTAATTATGGGCAATAGTGCAGTACCTGGCTTTATATACCAGCCTAGTTTGTTAGGTATAGGCTTTAGCATAGTAGTAGTGGGTATAGCTGCAATGAACTTGTTGCTTAATTTTGATACTATTGAAAACGGAGTAGCCCAAGGTGCACCTAAGTATATGGAGTGGTACAGCAGCTTTGGGTTATTAGTAACACTAGTATGGTTGTATATGGAAATTTTAAGATTACTCAGTAAGCTCAATAGAAACTAGTACAATTTTTTTATTATATTTATGGCTTCGCCAAAATGTTTTTGTAATGTTTTAAACTAACTGTAAGCATCACACTTTGTAAAAATATAGATTTAGAACCCTTAATTAACTCAAGTTAACTATAAAGTTGCAACCAAAAAAGTTGCAACTTTTTTATACCCAATCACTACAAAGGGTTGCTCACACTATTTAATGTATTAATGCTTATAGTAATGTGGACGTTGTGGTAACTGATAGTATAACAAAATTATTTTTTATAAAGTTACAAGCACTCAATTTTGTATTACAACTATTTTTATTTGAAAATAATACCATATTACTCCCAACTCATTTCACCATTTTTTTCATCTTTGAGCAGTATACCCACTGCTGCCAATTGGTTACGTATAGTATCACTAGTTACAAAATCTTTTCGCTGCTTAGCCTCTTTGCGTAAGCTTATAAGTACTTGCATGGCACTATCCAACTTTTCGTTTCCTTGTTGGGTGGGGGCTTTCAGCCCAAATACGTTTTCAATATAATGGGTAAAGTAAGTTTGCATTCGTTTTATAAGGTCGCCACTAATTTCGTCAGTTTTTATAATACCATCTTTTAAGCCATTAATGGTACCTGTAAGGTCAAACATATTGGCCAGTACTTTTGCAGTGTTAAAATCGTCATTCATATCCGTATCAAATGCATCTAGCGAAGTGGTAATTATATGTTCCAAATTGGTATTAGAACCTGTAACAATTTGGGTAGGCAATGCCTTCAAATTATCGTAAGCATTCCATAATCTTTTTAAGGCTTTTTCACTTGCTTGTAGGGCATCGTTGCTAAAGTCTAACGTACTGCGGTAGTGGGTTTGCAGCATAAAAAACCGAACGGTCATAGGGTGGTAGCCCTTATGCAATAGCGGATGATTGCCCGTAAATAATTCGTTAGGCAAAAAACCATTACCTGCACTTTTGCTCATACGTACACCGTTAACAGTTAGCATATTGGTATGCATCCATATATTAGCTGGGCTTATATGGTTACAGGCTTGGCTTTGGGCTATTTCGTTGGTGTGGTGTGTAGCGGCAAGGTCCATACCGCCACCGTGTATATCAAACTGTTTGCCTAGGTACTTGGCACTCATAGCACTACACTCAATATGCCACCCGGGGAAACCCATACCCCACGGGCTTGGCCATTGCATAAGGTGTTCGGGCTTTGCTTTTATCCAAAGGGCAAAGTCTAATCTGCCACGTTTTTCATCTTGTCCGCCAAGTGTTCGAGTGCCTTCAAGTAAGTCATCTAGTTTGCGGTTGGTGAGTATGCCATACGGTTTTTCGAGGTCATATTTTTGTACATCAAAGTATATAGTACCGTCCACTTCGTAGGCAAAGCCAGTGGCTAACAAATCCTGTGTCATTTGTATTTGCTCGGTTATATGCCCAGTGGCTGTAGGTTCTATAGTAGGTGGGTGGTTGTTGAACTGCTGCATTACATCTCTAAACCCTGTAGTGTAACGTTGCACTATTTCCATTGGCTCTAGTTGCTCTAGCCTTGCTTTTTTGCTAAATTTATCGTCCCCCTCATCACGGTCGCCTTCTAAGTGGCCAGCATCGGTAATGTTACGTACATACCTTACTTTGTAGCCCAAGTGTAGTAGGTAGCGGTATATAATATCGAAGCTTATAAAGGTACGGCAGTTGCCCAAATGTACATCGCTATATACAGTGGGACCACATACATACATGCCTACATTGCCTATATTAATTGGTGTAAATATTTCTTTAGTTCGGGTAAGTGTATTGTATATTTTTAAAGGCATTTACAAAAATAAATATAAATTGGTTATTGTTCAATTTTTTAAATGTATAACACTAGTAGTAATTGATGTAATTTTTTGGATTACATAAAAATTATTTCTTCCAATTTCCCTTTTTTTATAACAACAATTTTTTCTGCATCGGTTAACAGTTTGGGGCTTTTTGTGTAGGTGGGGAAATAGAAGCACAAATTGCTAAATTTTCCACTTAGTCCCATTTTAGTTTAACACTTGTTAGGACTAGTTGTTTTATACAGTTTCTATTTTTGTTATAAATAATTCTTTTATTTTTTTTAAGCCGTAATCGTATTCATCATTGTTCTTTTTCATTTTGTCTAAAACAGTTAAAACATCTTGTTGATACATTTCAGTTGTCAAAGTTATATATGCAAAGTCAGAAATAGCATCTTTACTGTTTTCGCTTATATCATCTGTAAGCCAGTCTTTTATATGAAATGCTGAATTGAATAATCCAACTAAACTTATTACTCTTCTTATACATTCATTGTCTGAAATTTCGATTTCAGGTTTGTGGATTTTTCGATTTCCCTTATCTATGTCAACATAAAAAGAAGCTTCTTTCTCTTTAGAAAAATTTTGTCTATTTGTTGGAAAGTTTAAAACCTTATCTTCAAAGTCTATTTCAAGTCTTGTTACACAATAATATTCATAGAAAAATGCTCTATGTGCTTTTAAATCGTGATTTCTCCATTCTTACCAAAAATCAGTCCAGTCCTTAAGAGTGTCAGCTTTTGAATAAATTGCTAAACAACTAAATGATTTGCCTAACTCTTCTAATGCCAACTCTGCAAGTCCTAAACTTGGAAATTTATTATATTCCGAATTAAATGCAGTTTGTTTTGCAGTTTGAAAAAGACAGAATGAGTTATCAAGTGAGCTACAAAAAAGATCTAATATTTCTGATTTTTTTAAGTTCATTTTCAGTTTGGTAAAATTACCTACAACTATCCAATTCCTGTATTCCTTATAACCTACTAATCTATTTGTATTGACAATAGTCGAATTAAATTTAAATATTTTTACGAATATATTCCATTAATAACAATATTTTGGTTGTATTTCATTTTTAATACACACCTCAAAATTTTAATTATATGTTCATAATGGCTAGCATAGTAATACAAAAAACTACCCCATTTTAATATTTAACAAATGCAAATTTGTTAGTAAATACTAAAGTTAATATATTGATGTTGATACTACACTCTTTCAATTTGGGGGTTACAAACCCTATTTTTTTACTAAAAAAACTTTGCTTATAATATTTTTAACAAAGTGGTAAAACCATATATTAAAACTTGCCGTATATAGATGTAACAAATAAATATATTTAAAAATTTCTCATAAGCAGTTAGTTTTGGTTGCGGCCCCAATTTCTATTGGGGCTTTTAACATTTAGTGCAGTTTGCAATACTCAAGTTGTTAAGTAGCACACTTTTTATGTTACTATGTATTTAGCAATATGTTATTTCCAATTATTAAAGTTGTAGTTCGTTTAACCTTTTCTTTTTTCCATTAGTTTGGATGCATATTCTTTTATTTCGGCCTTTACACTTTCGGTAGTTGGTGGTTTTATTTTTTGCAATTGTTTTTTTGCTATGGCGTAACCTATATAACTGCCTACGGCATCGGCTAATATATCTAACCCTTCAAAGCTACGGCCATACACTAAGTAATGCTGCACTAACTCCATTATAAAGCCATACATTGTAAATACTATAACCAATACAAAATACACTTTGGTAATAATATTGGTAAATAAACCTTTGAGTTGTATAGGCCTACAAAATAAAAATACTAGTATTGCAAACAAGGTAATATGTACTAATTTATCAACCTGATAGTAGCTAAACCAGTTGCCACCAGTATTAGGCAATTTGCTTGGTGGTAAGCATAATAGTACAGTTACTATTAATAAAAAAATAAATGCAGGGATAAATTTTTTGAATACGAAAGTCAAAATGATGGTTTTGTTTAAACCACAAATTTAGGTAGAAATTTTACCACTTAGGTATAATTGTTCTAAGTTTGGCTGAGGCATACCACCTTCTTTTTCGAGTGTTACGGCAAACTGTGTTGCTTTGGCGGGTACATTTTTAATTTCTATTACAATTTTACCATTTTCCATTCGCATTACACCAAGGCTTACTGGTTTACCATCTACTATAGCCCATAGTTGATAATCCTTATTGGCAGGGGTTGCAGGTAGGTTTTGCACTATCATGTGTCCTACATTTTTTTCTTGATTCCAATAAAATGTTGATTTGGCAGCAGCTTGTACACCCATACCAGCACCATCCATTGTAATAGGTCGCATACTAGCTTCTTTCAAAAATGCGTAATCGTTTGTAATTTTAATATTGGCAGCCGATAAATCTTTGTTTTCGGCCGCTAAAGCTTTAACTCTTGTACTTAACATAAAGTTAACTGCTAAACTACCTAATAGTATGGCTACACTTGCAGCTATTGCATATTGCTTCCAAGTTTTTCTATTTTTGTCTATTTGGGCTTGGGTTACTCTGTTGCTTATTGGTATTACAGGAGCTTCGGTTTGTGTTTGGGCTTTTATTTTGTCAAATAAGCCAGCACTTGGCTCTAGGGTTGCATTTTGCAAATATTGATCCTCTAATGATTGCTCAAATGTGTTGGCATAATTAAGCACCTCAGGGTGTGTTAACCGCATTTGGTGATACTGTGTTACTTCAGTTGCATCGGCAACGCCAAGTATTACAGCCTCAATTAGCCCAGATGATATGTACTCGTTTACGTTCAATTTTCAATCATTTTATTTCTTAATAGTGATAAAGATGCTCTTATTCTCGTTTTTACTGTACCAATAGGAATTTGGAGATTCTCCGAAATTTCCTCATGGGTATAACCCTGATAATAAGATTGTACAAGCACTGCTTTGTACTCATCCTTTAAGCCATCAACAAACTTTTTAACACCAATAGCATCAATGTTAATAACTTCATTTGTTGGTATGCTGTTTATATATACGGAGTCAGTTAATTCTTGGTTTTTTTGGTTGTTTTTATTGCTTTTGCTTCGCAAAAAATCGATAGAGGCATTTCTGCTCACATTCAACATCCAAGTAAATAATCTACCTTTTGTGGCATCGTACATTTTTATTTTTTGCCAAATGGTTACAAATATTTGTTGCAACACATCGTTACTAGTTTCTATATCGCCTATTATTTGGTATACAGCATTATAGAGTGCCTTCGAATATTTTTCGTACAAATATTCAAAAGCTTTGCCATCTTGCCTTTGCAGCAAGGTAACTAACTCATGTTCACTATAAAAATCTGTTGTTGTCAAGTTATTTTTTAATTATATTATCCTGCCAAAGCGGTATAGCTTTCAGCAGTAAGCAACGTTTCTATATCTTCCATATTTGTTGCTTTTATCTTCACCATCCATCCCTCACCATAAGGGTCACTATTTACCAATTCGGGTGCATTAGCCAATGCAGGGTTAAGTTCCAATACTGTACCAGCTATGGGCAAAAACAAATCACTCACTGTTTTTACTGCCTCTACTGTACCAAACACTGCATGAGCTTCAAGTGTTTTGCCTATAGTTTCTACCTCTACATATACAATGTCGCCAAGTTCACGTTGGGCAAACTCTGTAATGCCTATTAGCAAAGTGTTATCGTCTAGTACTTTTATCCATTCATGTTCTTTAGTATAGCGTAATTCAGTAGGAAAAGTCATGTTGTAATGTTGCTTTAATGTTGCAAGTTATATAAAATAAAGGAATAATAAAATAATGTTACAAAAAAGTTACAATTGCCAGTTATGCTTACTATTTTTAACTTTAATAATAGCAAATATGAACCCCTTACCTAAGCCAAGTGCATTGGCTACCCATTGGAGTATGAACCCCAATATAGTGTACCTCAACCATGGCTCATTTGGCGGTACACCTACTTATGTAACCAACAGCCAAAGGGCATTACAAACCGAAATGGAATACGAGGCTATTGAATATTTTATTGATAAATTGCCTACCTACTTGAACACATCAAAACTAGCCTTAGCCAACTTTGTAGGTACCGATGCTAACAATATTGTATATACTCAAAATACTACTACTGGCATTAACTGTATATTAAGCAGTATGCCAAGCCAAGTAGGCGACGAGTGGCTTACTACCAACCAAAGTTATGGTGCCTGTGTACATGCTTTAAAACAATATGCTTACCAAAAAGGGTGCACAGTAGTAACGGCACAAATACCTTACCCTGTACAAAATGACGTTGAAATAGTAGCTGCTTTTGAAGCTGCTATAACGCCCAAAACAAAAGTGGCTTTAGTTGATTATATTACATCGGCTACGGCGCTTATTTTACCCATAAAAAAAATAATAACCCTACTACAAAGCAAAGGTATAAAGGTAGTAGTAGATGCTGCCCATGCACCAGGCATGGTTAACTTTAGTATTGATGAGCTGCAGCCCAATTACTTTGTAGCCAACTGCCACAAGTGGATATGTAGCCCCAAAGGTTCGGCATTTATGTATGTAGCACCCCAACACCAAGATGATGTAAAACCCCTTGTAATAAGCCATTACAACGATACTGCAGAGGGTACTGCAGCACATTGGAGCAACCAATTTATGTGGGATGGTACACATGATTATAGCACTTATATAACAGTTAAAACAGCCTTGGAGTATATGCCCACATTAATAGAGGGTGGTTGGGCAGCTATAAAAAACCACAACCATAACTTGGTACTAACAGCTGCACATACTATTGCCAATGCCTTACAAGTACAGCTACCTACAACCGATGCTATGGTGGGTAGTATTGTAAATATACCTATGCCTAACGGCAAAAAACCAAAGCACAGTTTCCATAGCAATACTGAATTGAAAAATATATTGTTTGAAAAGTATAAAATAGAAGTACCCATATTTATGTACCCACATGCCCCACAGCAATGGCTTCGCCTATCGGCACAATTGTACAATAGTATGGAGCAGTACAATTATTTGTTGGCCTGTTTGCAGCAGGAGTTTGGCTAAACTATTTACTGTTAAATTTTTGTTTTTTGTTGCACAAAAAAAATACTTAAAAGCATTTATAACCCTCAAATTGTTAAACTAGTAAAAGCATTTTAGCAAAAACATTTTACCCAAATAAAAAAAATAATACTAACTTAGTAATAATATGACTGAGCCTAAAACGACTGCCACTACCACCACTTATAACCTTAACGAAATAGAAGAAAAACAAGAAATACTTCGCCAATACCGTGACCTACTTAAATGCCTTAAGCCCAAAATAAAACCTGGCGATAAGGAACTACTCCGCACCGCATTTAAAATGGCAGCCGATGCCCACAAAACTATGCGCCGCAAAAGTGGTGAACCGTACATTACACACCCCATTGCCGTTGCCAAAATATGTGTGGTAGAAATAGGGCTTGGTGTACGAAGTACTATTTGTGCATTGCTGCACGATACCGTAGAAGATACCGATATAACCCTTGAAGATATAAAACGGGAATTTGGAATAGAAATAACCAAAATTGTAGATGGACTCACCAAAATAGGCACTATAACCGACCAAAGTGCTAGTATGCAGGCCGAAAATTTTAAAAAAATACTACTCACCCTAACCGACGACCCAAGGGTAATTATAATAAAACTAGCCGACCGTTTGCATAATATGCGAACCATGGATAGTATGAAACGTGAAAAACAACTAAAAATAAGTAGCGAAACAGTATATGTATATGCACCATTAGCACACCGTATGGGCTTGTACAATATAAAAACTGAAATGGAAGACCTGGCCATGAAATACCTTGAGCCAGACACTTACAAAGAAATAGCCAAAAAACTAAACGAAACAAAAAAGGAACGTACAAAATTTATAAACGAATTTATACGACCCGTAAAAGAAAAGTTAGACAAACTCGACTTTCCGTTTGATATATATGGCCGCCCCAAAAGCATACACAGTATATGGAACAAAATAAGAACCAAACACGTAACCTTTGAAGAAGTGTACGACCTATTTGCCATACGTATAATTATAGAAACCACACCCGACCGTGAACGTAGCGACTGTTGGAATGTATATAGCATAATAACCAACGAGTACAAGCCAAGCACCGAAAGGTTGAGAGATTGGATAAGTGCACCCAAAAGCAATGGCTACGAGGCCTTACATGCTACCGTAATGAGTGCCGATGGCAAATGGGTAGAAGTGCAAATACGTACCAAACGAATGAACGAAATAGCCGAACGGGGCTTGGCTGCACACTTTAAGTATAAGGAGGGCAATAGCAGCGAAGATAGATTTGACCTTTGGTTCGGTAAAATAAGAGAAGCCCTAGCCAACACCGACCAAAATAGTGTGGAGCTGCTACAAGATTTTAAAACGAGTTTTTTAACCGAAGATATATTTGTATTTACCCCAAAAGGCGAAGTAAAAATGATGCCAATAGGTAGCTGCACCCTCGACTTTGCTTACAGCATACACACCCGTGTAGGCGATACTTGCATAGGAGCCAAAGTTAACCATAAGCTAGTACCACTAAGCTGCAAACTACGTAGTGGCGACCAAATAGAAATAATAACAAGCAGCAAACAACGACCCAAAGAAGATTGGCTAGAGTTTGTAATAACAAGCAAAGCCCGCAACAAAATAAAAGATAGCCTTAAAGAAGAAAAAAGAAAAATAGCCGAAGATGGAAAATATATACTACTAAAAAAACTAGAAGGCCTCGGCGCAATAGTTAACGACAATAACCTAATAGAACTTAATAGCTACTACAAACTCAATAGCACACTCGATTTGTACTACCAAATAGCCATTAAAAACATAGACCTCAAAGACCTTAAAGAATTTAAAATACTAGGGCAAAATATAGAAGCACCCAAACCCATAAAAATAGCCCCAATAGCCGAAGAGCATAAGAAAGACTATACCCCCAAAAAAGATAGTGAACTAGTAATATTTGGCGAAAGCAGCGACAACATACAATACAACCTAGCCAACTGCTGCAAACCCATACCCGGCGACGATGTATTTGGCTTTATAACCCAAGGCGAAGGCCTCAAAATACACCGAACAAACTGCCCCAATGCTACAAGGCTACTAAGCCAGTATGCACACCGAGTTATAAAAACCAAATGGGCCAAACATAAAGAAGTGGCTTTCCTTACAGGGCTTAAAATAATAGGAATGGACGATGTAGGCGTAGTAAACAAAATAACCAACATTATAAGTGGCGACCTCAAAATTAATATTAGCGGCCTAAGTATTGACAGTGCCGATGGCCTCTTTGAGGGCAACATAAAAATATTTGTACACGACAAAGAAGAACTAGAAGAACTCGTAACAAGGCTCAAAAGCCTTAAAGGCATACAAAGTGTAGAAAGGGTAGAGGAGTAAATGGAGTGTTAGCAAATGCTTACTACTAGGGGCTTTCGCCAGTATTACACACAGCAGCAGCATACCCTAGCCCGGTTACAAGTCCTCACCCGCCGGTTGCCTATATTCTATAATTGTAGCATATACACCATACTGGGTTAATTACTTGGCGGGTTGTGGGCTTTACACCTAAGCTAGGCAGCCCGTCAGCTATTATAACATTGTGAAATGGTATTTAGTCCTAAAGTATTTTGGTTAATTAACATCAAATGCCGACCTGCCTGCCGGCAGGCAGGTTGAATAAACAAATAGTACAATAAGGCGAAGCCGCAATTGGACTATATTGTTTATCATTTCGGTA
>JAYWGN010000035.1:0-28989 GCA_043778255.1 Chitinophagaceae bacterium
CGGCAGGCAGGTTGAATAAACAAACTTGCCTACCGGCAGGCAGGTAGTACAATAAGGCGAAGCCGCAATTGGACTATATTGTTTATCATTTCGGTATTACACTTTGTTTACTTCAAGTGTTGTTTCTATATGTATGTTACCTATCAATATTTTATGTACAGGGCATTTGTCGGCAATATATAGTAACCTAACTTTTTGCAAATCATCAATATTTGAAGTAACTATTATAGCTCTTTTTATATGTTGTTTATTGGCTATTTCTTGCATTTGCAGATGCATACTTATATTTTTTATATCCCAGTTTTTTCTATCGGCATACATTTTAAGTGTAGCAGTTGTGCAGGTTGCTAAACTAGCTAGCAATAATTCAAATGGGTTAAACCCCTTATTTTGTCCGCCTTCGGCTGTTGGTTCATCGCCTATAATTTGGTGTTGTGCAGTACTTAATACCGTTGTATAATTAGTTCCAGCAAAGGCTGATTGTAAGTTTGTAATATCCATAATACTTTTTTTTTAAAATTCGTATCTATAAAAAATACCGTTGTTAATAACACTGTTATACTTATGCCTACCTATTTCATTTATATCGGTTGCTAACCCAAATGAAGCATTACTTATTTTAAACCCAATACGAAATCGTTGTGTAAATATAAAACTTCTATTTAACTGTGTTGGTATTGTATGCAGTAACTCTATTTGTGTGTACAAATGCAATTGTGTACTAAGCTTTGGTGCATATCGTCCAAGTAAAAATAGTTCAATATTAGGATTGTGCAACACATCAACTACAGCCCAACAAAATAAAGTAATATTATTTTTTATTTTCAAGTACCTAATACCCAACTTAGGATATACGCCACTATTTAATACTTGCAATACAGCTATTGGTGCTACTCCGCTCCACTTTTTTATATCAATACTTAAAGCATCTGTTACAGAAAACTGAGGCAGGTTAGTAGTTTTTGTAATGCCATAATTTGCTACGGCTCTATTTCTATTAAACAATAAAAGGTTTGTTTTCTCTTGCTTTTTATTTTTTATATATTTAACCAATAGCAAATCTATAGAGGCTCTTTTATTACCTACAACTATTTCTACGGGTGTGGTTTGGCCAATTGCTGCTGTAACTATAATAGAAAATATTAAAAAAGTAAAGGTTAATTTATGATACATAGTGGTATTATTATAACTGTAAAAACCTATACAGGATAAGCTGTAAAGCCCATCCTGTAAGGCTTATATAATTTATTTTAAAAGTTCAGCTAAGGGTACTGCTACTATAGTAAAGGGTAATGTTGGTGGGGTGTTTAGTTTACCATCTTTATCATCAATTATATGGTTAAGTTGGCTGTTAACTGTATATAACTTTCCGTTACGTATAGCCGATGCTGTTGGGCGGTCATAAGCAGTTTGAAATTTATTTCGTATAGTAAGGGTTGCCTTGTTGTAATCTTTATTAAATGTTGATGTAAATAGGGCACCCGATGCTGAGTACACATTAACCATAAATAGTTGACCTTTATTAAAAAACATACCATCTGAACCTGAGAAAGCTTTAGTGGCTTCATCGTCTTTAAGTTCAATGTTGTTTACCTCTTTTGTGGTAAGGTTTACTCGTACTAATCGTCCTCCACCTTTTATGGTACGGTTCATTACTGAGGCTATTAAGTACTTATTGTCGGGTGTTATGGTGAGTCCATTTAAACCAAAAGGTTGGTCAGCAGCTGGGTTTTTTAGCAATTCGTTGGTAACAAATATTTGAGGTTCGGTGCTTTCAAAGTTGGCAATATAAAGGTTAGGCCCAAATGTATTGCTAACATAAGCATTTCCTTTAGCGTCAAGTGTAACTTCGTTAAAAAAAGCACCTTCTATAAAACGTTCAGGTATTGTTTTTAATAATTTGCCACTAGTGTAATCAAATACTTTAAAGTTGCTACCGGGCTTTCCACTTTCGGTTTTAAAATTAAAGTTGGCTACCCAAAGGCGATTATTTTTTTTATCTAAAGCAAAGCCAACGGCTATCACTAATCCGTTTTCGCCACTTTTACTAAAGTACGATACCTTATTGTTAGCATCAATTTTTTGTATAGAGCCGTCGCCAAAGCCTCCTACCAGTAAATCGTTGTTGGGTAAGGTTATTATCCCTTCGGGGAATAATTGAGTGCCTTGTAAGGCAACTGTTTCTACTTTATTTGCATTGTTTACTTGGGCACTCACACTGTAAGTACTTAATAGGGTTAACAATAAACCTGTTGTTGTAATTAAATTTTTCATAATTTTTATTTTTTAAAATTTGTTTTTTTTTATTCTTTTTTTTGTTTGTTTTATTTAACTTTTTATACCTTATTTTTTTTGCAAAATGTAATGGACTAAGCAATTTCATCAGCTATTGGCCAATCAATTTCAATATCAGTAATATTGTGTAGGTAGTTACTAATAGTTTTATCGCCAATTACCATTACTATATCAATCATATTTGCTTCGGTATAACCTGCATCAAAAAAAGCCTCTTTTGCATCTATAGTTATTTTGCCTCTATTTTCGGCAACTGCTTTTGTAAACTCAACTAAGGCATTTAGCTTTGTATCAAACAATGCACTACCACTACGTATTTCCAATACTTGCTCATCGGTAAAGCCATTCATTTTTCCTAATACCGTATGTGCACTTTGGCAATAACGGCAACCATTTACCTGGCTTGTTACTAAGTTTATTACTTCTCTTTCTTTGCTAGTAATTGTTGTTTTACGGTTTTGTAGGGCTAGGTAATCAGTTAGTGCTGTTTCGTTGTTGGCATAATAAGCATATAGGTTTGGTACAAAGCCTGCCATTTTTTTAAGGTTATCAAATATGGTTTGGTTAGTGGCAGTAACTGCTGCTCTTGTAGGAACTGTAAAAGTTCGTGTGGTTAGTGTTGTCATTTTATATATTTTTTTTTGACTTGTTTTTATGTCGTTATTGACAAGGCAAAAGTGAACCAAAACACAAAGCTAAAAAATGAAGTAGTGTAGGAAATTTGGTTAATCTATATTATCTTTTTTTAGGGTAGGCACTACCCTACAGCTTAATATTGCATTAGTTGGCTACATTGCATTATTGTACTACTGCATATAGTAACTAGTATATTACTGTGGTAATAGTATGTAAGTATATAATTTTTTTTGTAAAATGCAATAGCCAGTTAACGCTTTGTGGCACAGGGTTACAGTAAATTATTGTAAAGCCTTACTAATGAAAAAAGAGGAGGTTTAATAAATAAATGCAACGCCATTTATAATAATAAAATACTTAAATGTAGTTTTTTATATAGCTTAGGCATTAATATAAAGCCAGTAAAAAGTAATATTGTAACATCACCAAATGCAAATAGGTAACAATAAAAAAACCCTCCAATTTGGAGGGCTTTGAGTATTTTTCGCAAAGAAAATTACTTCTTTTTTGCTGGAGCAGCTTTTTTTGCTGGAGCTGCTTTCTTTGCAGGAGCAGCTTTTTTTGCAGGAGCTGCTTTCTTTACAGGAGCAGCTTTTTTAGCTGGAGCTGCTTTCTTTGCAGGAGCAGCTTTTTTTGCAGGAGCCGCCTTTTTTACAGGAGCAGCTTTCTTTGCAGGAGCTTTTTTAGTAGCCATTTTTTTTTGAATTTAAGGTTAGTAAATATATTTACATTATAAAATTATAATGAAATAATTTATTCACCAAAAATATTTTTTTTTAAGCAGTTGCTTCTACCAATTTTACACTTACTTTATTCTTATCATTTTTGCCCTTTTTAAATTCTACTATACCATCGGACAATGCAAATAATGTAAAATCTTTTCCTACACCAACGTTAGCACCGGCATGATACACTGTGCCACGCTGCCTTATAATGATACTACCACTTGTTGCTGGTTGCCCACCAAATATTTTTACACCTAATCTTTTGCTATGTGAGTCTCTACCATTTTTTACGGAACCTTCGCCTTTTTTGTGTGCCATTTTATTTTATTTTATTTTATATATTTGTTACAAATTGTTACAACAATTATATAAACGTTTAAAAAATTTATTAATTAATTATGCTATTGCAAGTACTTTAATTCTTGTGTACATTGTTCTATGACCATGCTTTTTTCTAAAGCCTTTTCTTCTTTTCATTTTAAATGCGATTACTTTATCGCCTTGTACTTGGCTCACAATTTCGGCTTGTATAATAGCAGTAGCACCTAAGGTAATGGTACCTGCATTATCGGTAAGTAATACATCGGCAAACTCTACTTTATCGCCACTTGCACCACCTATATGGGGTACATATAATTGTTGGTCTTTTTGTACTTTGTACTGCTGACCTGCTATTTTTACTACTGCAAACATATTATATCCATTTTTTTTGGGAATGCAAAGGTAATAATTATTTACCAATATTAAAAAACTTAACGTTCCTATTTTATAAATAACCCAATATCAAGCTATTTTAAAGGCATTTCACCGTAATAAACTGTATTTTTGTGCTTATTTACGCTGTGTAATTATGAAAATAAAATCAACTCTTGCCAAGCCATTTGCCAATTATATATACAAAAAAATTAAAAAAAGTATGGCAACCGCCATACAAGACCAAGAGGCTATACTACAACAGCTGTTAAAAGTAGCTAAGAAAACTCAGTTTGGAAACGACCATAATTTTACCCAAATAAATAATTATAACGACTATAAAACTACTGTACCTATAAGAGATTATGAGCAACTAAAACCTTACATAGAACTTATAAAAAACGGTAAGCAAAATGTACTGTGGAAAGGCAAACCAATATACTTTGCCAAAACAAGTGGCACTACCAGTGGTATGAAATATATACCTATAACGGCCGATAGTATTGGCAACCACATTAACACGGCTCGTAATGCTTTGCTTTGTTATATAGCCCAAACGGGTAACCATTTATTTACCAATGGTAAAATGATTTTTCTTAGTGGTAGCCCCGAATTAGAGCGTGTAGGCTCTGTACCATTTGGTAGGCTTAGCGGTATTGTAAACCACCATATACCCAAATACTTACGTGGCAACCAGCTACCAAGTTATGCTACTAATTGTATAGAGGAGTGGGAAGAAAAAGTAGCTGCAATAGTAAATGAAACGGTTGATAAAGATATGACTTTGATAAGTGGCATACCACCGTGGATGCAAATGTATTTTGATAAGTTAGTAGAAAAAACTGGCAAAAAAGTAGGTGAAATATTTCCCAACTTTACAGTAATGGTACAAGGTGGTGTAAACTTTGAACCTTACAAAAATAAATTGTACAATACCATAGGGCGGCATGTAGATTGTATTGAATTGTTCCCTGCAAGTGAAGGTTTTTTTGCATTTCAGGATAGCCAAACCGAAAAAGGAATGTTGCTTAATACTAACAGTGGCATATTTTATGAATTTGTACCAGCCAACGAAATAGGTAATGCTAACCCTAGTAGGCTAATGCTAAGTGAGGTTGAAGTGGGTGTTAACTATGCACTACTAATAAGTAGCAATGCAGGGCTATGGGCTTATAATATTGGCGATACTATAAAGTTTGTAAGCACAAACCCATACCGTATAGTAGTAACGGGGCGGATAAAGCATTTTATAAGTGCATTTGGCGAACATGTAATAGGCGAAGAGGTAGAAAAAGCAATGCTACAAACACTTACAGCCACCAATAGTAGCCTAATAGAATTTACAGTAGCACCTATGATAATGCAAGGCATTGGCAAAAGCTACCACCAATGGTTTGTTGAGTTTGAAATAATGCCTACAAATATTACTGAATTTGCAACACTGCTAGATACTACTATGCGGCAGCTAAATGTGTATTATAATGACCTTATAACTGGCCATATACTACAACCACTAGTAGTTACCCTAGTTAGTAAAAATGGCTTTATAAATTACATGAAAAGTATAGGCAAACTTGGCGGACAAAATAAAGCCCCAAGGCTAAGTAACGATAGGCAAATAGCCGATGGGCTTGTGCCTTATATTTTGTAGTATAATTTTAGTTATTTATTGTATGCTTATTTTTTTTTGTAAAAAAAATTAAACTAAATTTATGCATAAATAATTAAATGCATCACCTACAAATAACCAATACCAATACACCAATTAATAATACCGAAGTATTTGTAATTGAAATGAAACATAGCTGTGGTACAAAAGCTACAATTACCAACTATGGTGCTATTATAATGAAGTATGAAGTGGTAAATACCAATAACGAATTACAAGATATTGTACTAGGGTTTGGTACTGTAGTGGAGTATAACCAAACTGCTTACCGTGCTGCCTACCCCTACTTTGGGGCAATTATTGGTAGGTGTGCCAACCGTATTAAAGATGGAGCATTTACCCTTAACAACATAACTTACCAACTAGCCCAAAACCTTACTACCAATAACTTACACGGTGGCAATAGTGGGTTTGATAGTAAAGTATGGACAATAATAGATCATGGCACATTGCCCTACCCTTTTGTAGTATTACAATATATAAGTCCACATTTGGAGGAGGGTTTTCCTGGGCAATTAACTACTACAGTTACTTACACCTTACTTAATAATGAATTGCAATATACCATAAAAGCTACTACCACAGCCACTACTATAGTAAATATGGCACAGCATACATACTTTAATTTGAATGAGAATACTGCAACTAATATATTGGAGCATTGGGTAACAATACCTGCAACCCAATATTTGGAACAGGATACTACACAATGCCCTACGGGCAAATGCTTAAGTATAACCAACACAGAATATGACTTTGCTAAAGCAAAAAAAATAGTACCCAACAGCTTAACAAAAGATGACTTAATAAATTGGAATGGTTACGATGTAAGCTTTGTATTACCCTATACAAATAATGAATTAAACCTAGCTGCCACTTGCACCAATACTACTAACACAATTACTTTGCAAGTATATACTACCCAACCCATAGTACACTTATATACAGGCAAATGGATACCTAATGTAATAGGAAAATATAATGTACCTTATAGCGAATATAGCGGTATATGCTTTGAAACACAACAACACCCTAATGGAATAAATGTGCCAACGTTTCCTACAACTATACTTAATCCAAATGAGCAATATTGGCAAAAGAATAGCTACAAAGTAATTTGCAAATAAGATAATTTGATAATAGGCTACACTGCTTATTTGGTATATGAAATGTAAATAAAAGGTATTGTTACTTTATAATATTAAAAACATAAAAGTAGTAACCAAAAAAAATGGATGATGTTATTCAAAAAAAAATATACTTACAAATTCATTTATACTTGTATGTGCAAGTATGATTATATTTCATTACAAACAAATATTACCATTTAAAAAATAGGTAATTATGCTACCGCAAAATTTATATAAATTTACGCTTCAAATTTTACCCTAAATAAAAAAAATATAGTATCAATATGAAAAAAAGTATATTCTCCTTAGCTACTATGCTTGTGCTAATTAATTACAGCTATGCACAGCAAACCATTACAACAGCTCAGTACGATAAAGCAACCAATAGCCTTGGCAGTAACCTTAGCAAATTAATTGACCGAGCTGCTGTAACGCCCAACTGGCTTGCCGATGGCAACTTTTGGTACAAGGTAAATACAGCAACTGGTGTGGAGTATATATTGGTAAATGCCAAAACAGGTGCAAAAAAAACAGCTACAACTAAAGAAGCCATTACAGCAAACACCACACCAGCAAATGCAGCTGTACCAGTTGGTACCACAGCCCCAGATGGTAGTAAAGAAGCATACATACGAAACTTTAACTTGTGGGTAAAAGATATAGCTACAAAAAAAGAAACTCAATTAACCTTTGATGGTGAAAAAAACTTTGGCTATGCTACCGATAATGCTGGTTGGGTACATAGCAATAGAGCTATACTATTGTGGAGCCCCGATAGTAAAAAAATTGCTACTTTTAAGCAAGATGAACGGCATGTAAAAGATATGTATTTGATAAAAACAAAAGTAGGTGCACCCGAACTAAGCCAATGGAAATACCCCTTGCCTGGCGATAGTGCAGTGGTAAAAATACATAGAGTTATAATTGATGTTACAACAGGTACAATTGTAAAATTAAAAACTGCAGCCGACGACCACCGTAGTACACTATGCGACGATATTAGCTGTGGTGGAGGGTTTGACGATAATGAGTGGAGTGCCAATAGTGCTACATTAGCATTTGTGAGTACACCACGTGATCATAAAAAAGCAACATTACGTGTAGCCGATGCTGCTACAGGTACTGTACGTGAAGTGTTAGAGGAAACCGTAGCAACACAATATGAAAGTGGTTGGGGTTCGGTAAATTGGCGTTACTTAAGTACTACCAATGAGTTTATATGGTTTAGCGAAAAAGATAATTGGGGACACCTTTATTTGTACGATGGTACAACTGGCAAATTGAAAAACCAAATTACAAAAGGTGATTTTGCAGTAATAGAAATTGTAAAAATTGATGAAAAAAAACGTCAAATTTACTTTGAAGCAAAAGGTAGAGAAGCAGGGCATAACCCTTACTTTAAGCATTATTACAAAATAGATTTTACGGGTAAAAATATAGTATTACTCACCCCCGAAGATGCAGACCATACCATAACCCCTTCGGCAAATGGTGCTTACTTTGTAGATAACTACAGCCGTGTAGATGCTCCAAACACAGCCGTAATAAGGGATTGGAATGGTAAGCTACTTAGTACTATTGATAAGGCAGATATTAGTAGGCTGACAGCAAGTGGTTGGAAAGCACCCACAGCCTTTATTGTAAAGTCGGCGGTGAACGGGTTTGACTTATATGGCTTTATGTACTTACCTAGCAATATTGATGTTACCAAAAAATATCCTGTTGTAAATTATATATACCCTGGCCCACAAGGTGGCGGTGTAGGTGTATGGAACTTTAATGCTTTTCGTTCCTCCGATCACCAAGCACTAGCTGAGTTAGGCTTTGTAGTAGTAGTAATAGAGGGTAGTTGTAACCCTAACCGTAGCAAGGCTTTTCATGATGCATGCTATGGCAACATGGCCGATAATACTTTGCCCGACCAAATGAGTGGCTTACAACAATTGAAAACAAAATACCCCTATTTAGATTTGGATAAAGTAGGAATATGGGGACACTCAGGTGGAGGCTTTGCTACAGCTTGTGCTATGTTTACCTACCCCAATTTTTATAAAGTAGGCATAAGCGAAAGTGGCAACCACGATAATAGAAATTATGAAGATGATTGGGGCGAAAGGTACATAGGTTTGTTAGAGAAAGATAATTATGAAAAACAAGCCAACCAATTAATTGCCAAAAACTTAAAAGGGCATTTACTACTAGCCCACGGTAATATGGACGATAATGTACCACCCTCAAACACTTACCTAGTAATAGAAGCATTGGAAAAAGCTAATAAAGATTTTGACTTAATTATATTCCCCAATGCAAGGCATGGCTTTGGTGCCGAAACTTATTATATGATGCGGCGACGTTGGGATTACTTTGTAAAATACTTACAAGGCAATACACCACCCAAAGAGTATAGTATAAAGCTAACAGCAGATATAAGGAAATAATTTTTTGATTAAAAATTTTTAATAATTTTACAATTTATGCCAACTGTATTGTTTATATCAGGGTGGAGATTTTATTTTTATGCAAATGAAAATAATGAACCTATACATATTCATGTTTCAAAAGGTGATATGGAATGTAAATATTGGATTTTAAGTGAAGCGTTAGATATTAAAGAAGAATTTGCATTTAATATGTCCCCAAGAGACAAACGTGAAGTGAGAAAAATTATTTTTACTAACTTTGATAATATTATTGATGCATGGAATACTTTTTTTAATTAAATACAATGGTAGCAATACACAAAATAAATAAAATAGAGTTTGTTAATAATTATATGATAATTAATATTGACGGTAATGAATTAAAAATATCATTAGAAAAGTTATCAATCAAATTAAGAAATGCTACAAAAATAGAGAGAACAATTTATAAAATATCACCCACTGGCTATGGTATTCATTGGCCTCTAATAGACGAAGATTTATCAATTGAAGGAATTATTAGAGACTTCGTAAGTTCTTAAAAAAAATTTATTTTATTTTATAATAGTTGTGGTAGTAAAATTTGATGAAATTTTTAATAATTTAAAATTTAAACTCACCCACTAGTACTGTATGGTCGCCTTCTTTATCAAGTTGTAAGGCTATTATTTTACGTACTTGGTTAGGTTTGCCATAGTTAGTATATATTTCTGCCATTACAGATGTACCACCTGCTATTTTTTGTAGGTTATCACCAAAGTAGTCAAGTTGTACTTTGTAAGTACCTGCCATGGCATGGCGTAGCATAAACTGCTCTGGGCCGTAACCATTAGTAAAGTCGTTGCTTATACGACCACCAATTTTGGTGTGGTTGTTACTGTAATAACATTTTTCGTTGCGAGGGTCAGTTACCCATAAGTCCATATCGGCATCGTTCATATTCCAGTTAAGTACCACCCTTACATCTACAGGTATTGGGGCTAATAATGCTGTAGCCACTTTAGTAGTATTTAAGTTAGTATGTTGGCTTATAAGGTTGTTTATTTCGGTGGTTATTATTTCTTCTATGCCTTCATAATCATCATCTCTCTCGGTATTATAAGTTTGTGTAAGTGCCGTGTACAGGGTATCTAAGGCATTTTGGTGCATACCAGCATCGGCTAGGGCAAGCCCATAATCACGGTAGCTTTGTGGCTCTTGTGGCCGTAGGTATAGTACTTTTTTAAATACATTTTTTGCCTCTTGGTATTCGCCTTGTTGCTTTAGTTGGTAGCCTAGCATTTTGTACAATTCATGGTCGGCAAGGTTGAGGTCGGCTAGGGTACTTAGTATAAGTAAGCCATTTTTTTTATCGCCTTCGGCAAAAAATAATGTTGCCACTTCAGTATAAAAACTTGGCGTATATAAGTACATTTTGCGAAGCTCAATATACTTAGCATATTGCTCAGTTATGGGTAAGGCTTTTAATGTTTTTATAAATGCTTTATTGCTTTCTAGTTGTTTTATTTCTATTGCAGCGTTATTAGTTGTTGGTGTATATTTAGTACTCCATTGGTGTGTATCTGCTTTTCTTTTATTACTATAACCAACTACAACAACCTCTTCTAGGTTATTATTTGCAGTTATGTTTGTGGCACCTCTTATTACCACATTTGAAGTTGAACCAACATAACCTCTAACTTTTGATTCAAGCAACATTTCTTCACCAGCTTTTGTATTGCTTAAGTAAGGTACAGCGGTAGTTACAGCTCGGTCTTCTAATTTATCGGCACTAGTTTGGCTTACTCCATTAGTGGTGGTTATAGTTACACCAGCTACAGATCCATACAATATAGTACCATTCACCCTTACTGAATCAGCAACTACTAATGGTGGTGTGTATTTAACCATTTCTATTTTTTTTGCACTTACTTTTTGTCTATTTGTTTTAAGTTCAGGTTTTTCTACCAACTTTAATTCTGTTGTATATTGCTCATAAGGCTTTATAGTAAGTGTTGTGGGTAGGTATCCTTTTTTTGTAATTGTAGCAGTAGTACTTTGGGTACTTGGGCTTTCTATTTTCCAATAGCCACTTTGGTCAGTTATAATTGTTGTACTACCTACTTTTATTGTTGCATTTTCTATTGGTTTATTCTGTTCATTTATTACTTGTCCTTTTATAGTTGGGGTATAATCAGTAGCCCACCAAGCCTGTAAAGTACTATACAAATCTATTGCTTTTTCCAAGCTAGTAGCTAAGGCTTCCTTTTGCTGCAAAGCTTTTTGGGCTATTATACTATCATAAGCAGCTTTTAATTCGGTGGGTGGTGTTATTTCATATTTTGCATAATCGGCTACATTGTCCAATATTATAAGTGAGGTATTGCGGGTTACTAATCCGTATTGTTTACCAAGGTTTTGTATGGTGGTTTTAAATACATCGTACTGTTCCTCCAGTTGGTTTATTTTTTGTTGTGCCCATATTTTATCAAGGTCTACCTCAGTTATTTTTTGCGAAGCATAATCCAAGTTTATTGTTTCGCTGTATGTAACCGTACCATTGTAACCGTACTGTAAGGTAATGCTAGTAAGGGGTTCAGTAGTTTTTCCTGTTATTACCATATTAGTTTTTACGGTGCCATAGCTTGGGTATATTTCGCTATTGGTAGTATTGGTAAGTACATTAAGCAACTGCAATTGTTGTAGGGTTATACTATTTATTGCATTATCAATTGTGTAAGTATTTAAGTTTATCATTTGCCCACCTGTATGGTTGGCTATATAGTTAAGGTTATTGTAATTGCTTGTTGGTGCAGCAGTTATGGCATGTATTTTATTTTTATTATTGGGCAAATGCATTTGCAAAAAATCACCATAAGTATTAATACCATCGGTAAATAATAAATGCTCCTGTGCTGTGCTACTAAGGTTTATAAGGCTATAATTAGTAGCACCATCATACACCGTTTGTTGCAAGTCGGTTATTAGGTTATCGCAATTTCCATTGAGTATAGCATAATTATTTTTGTTGGTATAAGTATAACCAATGGTACTTAATTGAAAGTTACCATTCCCAATTTTTTTGGCGTAAGCCTTTATAAATGCATACTCTTTGGCATGGTCACGGTTAATGCCGCTAAAACTATTGTCCCATATTATTTCTATTTGGGTGGCTTGTTTGGTTTCATTTTTTTTAACTAATGGCATTTGGTTGGCCAAAAAATAATAGTCGCGACCTACTTTTTGCATTACAACATCTTGCCCTGTGGCAAGTTTTGGTATATTTATTTGGTAGCTGCCATTTGGTGCAAAGTCCCTCTCCGTAACGGTTGCATTGTATACATTTTCGCTTTTGCTAAATGCCAATGCTGTGCCACAAGCTTTGCCTACTTCGGGTTGGTTGTTGCTATATACTTGTATGGTGCAGCTAAACATTGGTATTGCCTTACGAAACTGCAAAGGTAAATTGTAACTTAATGCATTTGTATTATTTGCCACCAAAGCCTGTTGGTAGGCCAATACAATAGTACGGCAACCATTGGCAGGTAAGGGGTATATTCTTGTTTTAAAGTTGTTGCCTTCTACTTTTTCTAACAAGCCCGGATCTACCTTACGCTTAATAGTATTTTCAAAAGCAATTTGTGCTTTTATTTTTTCTACTGGTACGGCTTCTCTTAGCTTACCATTTACATCAATAGCATATCTACACACGGTTACACCCTCGGGCAATGGAAAAGTTAACTCACCCTCTAACACTCTATTGGCAAGGTTGCAATACTCCATTGTAATGGTAGTAATGGCAATATTGGCTACTACTTTTACAGCCACATTTAAGGAGTTAAGTACTACTTGGTTACTATCTTTATTATTAACATATAATGTTGGTTGCTGTGCATAGCTTACTAAGTTAAGGCTAATGGTAAGTAGTAGTGTGGCAAATAATTTGTACATAAGTTGGGTGTTATGTTTGTTAGATGCAATAATGTTACGGTTTACATAATGGAATTAAAAAAAAGATATTGATAAGTTTACTATATTAGTGTATAAATAAAATAGTGGTGCATTGCATGGTTGCGTAAGGGATAGCAGCGGAAATCCTTTTTTGCCGTTTTCTTGCAAAAAAGATTGTAGCGAATAGCCCGACCCCGAAATTTCGGGGTTACGCCCAAGTTTTTTTTAAAATACTAACATTCACTGAGTCCCACAGGTACGTTTACGGCTAAGCCTGCTTCGGCTGTTTCTTTATATTTGTGGTGCATATCTTGCGCCGTTTGCCACATGGTTTTTATTACATTATCGAGGCTTACTTTTGCATAATCGGGGCTGCTTTGCAATGCCAATTGCGATGCTGTAATGGCCTTTATAGCACCCATTGTATTACGTTCAATACAAGGTACTTGTACTAGGCCAGCTATTGGGTCACAAGTTAGGCCCAGGTGGTGTTCCATTGCTATTTCAGCTGCCATTAGGGCTTGTTTTTGTGAGCCACCCATTGCCTCAGTAAGTGCAGCTGCAGCCATAGCACTACTAACCCCAATTTCGGCTTGGCAACCACCCATAGCAGCACTTATGGTTGCACCTTTTTTAAATATACTGCCTACCTCACTTGCTGTAAGTAAAAAGTTATTAATTTGTTGGTCGCTAATGGGATAATTTTTTTTACAACAAAAACATATATAGTACAATAGCACTGCAGGTATTACACCAGCTGCACCATTAGTTGGGGCAGTAACTACACGTCCAAATGCTGCATTTTCTTCATTTACTGCCAAGGCAAAACAACTCACCCAATCTAATATATAAGTAAAATCATTACCACCATTTTGTATGGCAAGTACCCAACTTTCAAAGTCGGTATAGGGTTGGTTGGCTAATAGTTTTTTGTTAAGTGCTGCTGCTCTTCTACTTACTAGTAAGCCTCCCGGCAAAATGCCTTGTGTATGTACACCTCGGTAGGCACAGTGTTTCATAGCATTCCATATAGCTAGTACACCATTATAAGTATCAATTTCAGGTCGCCAAGCATTTTCATTTTCCTGTACTACTTCGTGTATGCTCAAGCCTGTTTTCATACACCAATGCAATAAATCTTCGGAAGTATTAATAGGGAAAGGCAGCTCTAGTAAAGGCTTTGCAGTGTTTGTAACGGCTGTAATTTCTTGCTCTATAAATCCACCACCTATACTGTAATAAGTTTGGGCTACATTATGGCCATTGGCTAATAGTGCTAAAAAAGTAACTGCATTGGGATGATATGGTAAGGCTTCAGTTTTTAAAAATTCAATATCAATTGTTGGGTTAAATTCAATATTTATTTCACCATTAACCAATAATTTATTGGTAGTTGCTATGGCTTGTATGGTACTATCTACAGCATCTATTATAAAGGTTACAGGGTCGTAATTGCAAAGCCCTAATTGTACGGCAACATCGGTACCATGGCCTTTACCCGTTTTGGCTAGGGAGCCATATAGCAATACTTTTACTTGTTGTACTTGGGGTAAAATATTGTTGACTTTGAGGTATGTTGCAAATGCCTGTGCTGCCCTCCACGGCCCAAGGGTATGCGAACTCGATGGCCCAATACCAATTTTAAACATATCAAAAACTGAAATAGATTGGGTTAGCATTTTTTTATTTTTTTTGTAAAAAAAATTGAAATAAAATTATTGTAGGTCTTTAGTTATTTTCTTTTTGTGCAACAACTCTTGGTAGTGCAATTCGTTTAAATCCCACTTATGCTTTACAGTAAATATAGCCATAAAAGTAACGATACTAAATACAGCGATTAATAACATATTAAGCTGCCCAATAGTCATAAATTGTACTTGCCCATTCCACTTACTAAACAAATTAAGTAGTACTGGCAACCCAAACAGTAAGCCTGTAGGTAAGCCTATAAGCCATTGGTTTCGTAGTTTTTTTTGTTTATCACGGTTGGCTTCCCAGTATAGTATAAACTTTTCATCTTCGGTTGTAAGCATACACAAAATTATATTTTTTAACTGGGCTTTCAGCAATATAAAACATAGTATTTCAATAATTAATGTTAATTTGTGCCATAAACATTTAGCTTTGAAAATATCACCACTTATTGCAAAATATTTGCAGGAAAATAAAAATGTAAACCTCGAAGGGTTTGGCAGATTTTTTATATCGGATGCTACTTTGCCCACCGAAGGCAATGAAAAAAATGCAACGGCTGCTCAACCTGCACAATATGTATTTGAACCAAATGTAATAACCGACCAACCATTTATAGAATTTGTAATAAAAGAGACTGGCAAAATAAGACCCTTGGCCATTGCTGATTTGGAAACCTACATATCATTAGCTAAGCAACTATTAAATATTAGTAAACCCTTTGTAATAGATGGTGTGGGTACACTTACTAAGCAAAGTGCAGGGCATTACGAATTTGCTGCTGGCAATTACGAACCACCAAAAATAAACACTGAAAACGAACGTGATAAAAGATTACGACAAGCAAAAGAAGTAAACCGAGAGTCGCAATTAAAATATAGTAAGGACTATGCTAACCTCGATAGAGTAAATAGAAAGCCCATAATGAAAAAAGTATTGGGTGCAGCTACTTTGTTTTTATTACTTGGTTTGAGTGCTTGGGCTGTATATACATTTGTAATTAAAAAAGATAAAGAAACTACTACTGCAAAAGTAGAGAACACGACAACAGACAATACTATAAAAAAAGATACTATTATACAACCCTCAACTAGTACTATAACAACTAAAGATAGCTTAGGTAGAATACCCTATACAGTAGTGATAAGAACAGCTGATAGCATAAATGCTTATAAACGATTTAGTTTTTTAAAAACTACTGATTGTAAAGATTATGTAAGCATTGTAAAAGGTACCGATGGGCAATACAGAGTGGCTTTGCAAGTAAAAGCAATAGCACAGGATACGCTACGTATAAAAGATAGTATTGATAAAATATACCCAACCACAGGGCAGAAAGCCTACATAATGCAGTAAAGAAATAGTTTTATAAAAAGTAAATTTACTAAGGGTTTTCACCCTGTAACCCATTGCAGCAAATGGTTTAATAACAATATAGTATGTATTTCAACTATTATTGCTACCTTTGTATAAATACATTATACACATCACTACGACAAGTTGTAAGTCGGTATCAATATATTTACATACTTATTATTATTTGCTCGTATTAGAAAATGCAACGTCTCTGCTAGCTACACTTAACCAAAATGCAATGACATTTGAACAACTAGCATTAGTACAACCCCTACTACATGCCTTAACCACAGAGGGTTACACCAAACCTACACCTATTCAACAACAAGCTATACCACTTATATTGGAGCAACGTGATGTATTGGGCTGTGCCCAAACAGGTACTGGAAAAACGGCAGCTTTTGCCTTGCCCATATTACAATTATTATATACTGCTAAGCAACACAAACCTGGTATAAAAGTACTCATACTCACTCCCACAAGGGAATTAGCTATACAAATAGAGGAAAGCTTTGCTGCTTATGGCAAACATACAGGTATTAAACACACGGTAATATTTGGTGGCGTAAGCCAGTACAAACAAACACAAATACTAAAACAGGGAGTGGAAATATTAGTGGCAACCCCCGGCCGATTACTCGACCTTATGAGCCAAGGGTTAATTACCCTCCGTAACCTCGAAATATTTGTACTTGACGAAGCTGATCGTATGCTCGATATGGGATTTGTACATGATGTAAAAAAAATAATAACTGTACTACCTCCTAAACGTCAGACTTTATTTTTTAGTGCTACTATGCCACCCGAAATACAAAGCTTGGCTAATATACTACTTACCAACCCTGCAAAAATAGAGGTAACCCCACCCGCTACCACTGTAGAAAAAATAGAGCAAACCCTTTACTACACTAATAAATCCGATAAGCCAAAGTTGCTTTTGCATCTTATAAAGGAGTATGAAATTGGTACTGGCTTAGTATTTACCCGTACTAAGCACGGGGCAGATAAGGTAGTAAAATATTTGCAAAAAGAAAATATAAAAGCAGCTGCAATACATGGCAACAAAAGTCAAAATGCAAGACAAAATGCTTTAACAGATTTTAAAAATGGCAGTTTACAAATATTAGTAGCTACCGATATTGCTGCTAGAGGAATAGATATTGAAGAGTTACGATTTGTATTTAACTTTGACTTACCCAACATACCCGAAACTTATGTACACCGTATTGGCCGTACAGGTAGGGCAGGTAATAGCGGAAGGTCTATTTCGTTTTGCGATGTAGAAGAAAGAACCGAACTAAAAGATATTGAAAAATTGATTGGCTTAAGAATACCTGTTGTAAATGAACATCCATTTCCTATGCCAGCTGGTACATTGGAGCAACGTATATTACCCAAAGCACCACAAGTGCCTAATAGGCGACCACAGCGGTTTACAAGCAATAATGACCGTGGTAGTAGACCAAACTTTAATAGGCAAAGTAGGTAATAGATATTGCACATACCTACATAGCACCTAGAAATTCGGCAACTTTATCGGTTGATAAACTGGCTTGCATACCGTTGGTGAGTGTAAGGTAACCTCCATCGCTTTTTACATATTGTACTATAGCGGTTCGGTTTACAATATACGATTTGTGGCATCGGAAAAAGACAGGAATATCCTGCAACATTTCTTCAAAGTGGCGAAGGTTACGGCTTGCTAACAGTTTACTACCGTTACTCAAGTGTATTTCGCTGTATGCGGCTTCACCTTTTATTAGTATAATTTCGGCTGGTTTAAAAAAATGAATACTTTGCCCACTTGGTACCGCAATACGCTTATCGGCCCAATTTACATTAGTGTTCAAATTTTCCTTTAAGCTTTTGAGTTGTTGTACTTCCTGCTGCTCTTGTTTTTTCAAAAACCGATCAACTGCAGTAATGAGCTGTGTATGTTGTATGGGCTTTAGTAAATAATCAATTGCCGAAAATTTGAATGCTTGCAGAGCATATTCGTTATAGGCTGTTGTAAATATGATACTGAAGTTTATTTCATCATCGTTAAAAAAATCAAGCAACTCCAAACCACTATGGCCTGGCATTTCAATATCTAAAAATATAAGTGTTGGGGTAAGTTTTTTTATTGCTTTTAAGCCAGTGGGCAAATCTTCGCAAAGGGCTACTATTTCTAATTGTGGACAGTACTGTTGCACTACAGCTTGTAATAGCTTACGGGCATTTGGTTCATCGTCTATTATTATACATTTTTCCATTGGTGAAAGTTAAAAATATTTTTTGTTAAATGTACAATTGGTTTTACCAACAGTACTTTTGGTTATAGCAAAGCCACAATAGGGTGTTATAATATTGGAATAGTTAATGTAACGGTAGTACCCTGTGCATAGCCAAACTCATCTATTTTATCAGTTATTAGTAAAGCAATAGTTTGCTGTAATCCTTTGTTGAGTATGGTAAGTCGCTTTTGATTTGCTTCGGTTGCAAACGAGGTATGCGATTTGTAACGCTGTTGGTTTATGGCTTCACTTGCTTTTCGGCCAACGCCATTATCATCAATTGTTACTATAATACTATTATGCAATTGCACAAAGTTTAGTTGCAATAACCACTTATTTTTTTGATGCATTAGCCCATGCTTTATTGCGTTTTCTACATAAGGCTGTATAAGCATACTTGGTATATATATAGTTTCGTTACTTATAGTATCGGCCACCGTAATGGTGTATATCAACTTATCTTCAAACCGTAAATATTCCAAATCCAAATAAAGCTGTAATGCCTTTAGCTCCTCTGCCAAGCTTACTTTCTCCTTGTTGCTCATAGTCAATATCATACGGGTAAGTTCAGAAAATTTACCTAAATATTGTGAGGCATTCTCTTTATCATTAGTATAAATGTAGCTCTGTACAGTATTGAGTGCATTAAATAAAAAGTGAGGGTTCATTTGACTTTTTATAGAGGCTAGCATACTTTGCTGAAGCTCTTGCTCTAGTTTAATTTTTTGTGCTAATAAGTCATTACTCTTTTTTTCTCTTCGTAACTTTTGTTGAAAATAAAAATACAAGCCTAACAATAATAATGCTGCTACTAGTATTATAAAAATTGGTTTTTTATAAAATGGTGCAGCTATTTTAATGAGTATTTCTATTGGTTTTTCTATGGCTATACCATCTTCATTAAAGCCATTAATGAGTATTGTATAATTGCCCGGTGCTAGTGATGCTAGTTGTAAGTTGGTACTATTTTTTGGCAACTTTTGCCAAGCCCCATTATTTATTTTGTACTGCACAGTACTATTTGCTTGACCTTTGTATGCAATTAACGAAAAGTAAATTTCAATATTATTTTCATCGGATTGTAGGTTTGCACATTGTGCTGCTTTATACTCCAATTGGTTAACCAATACTTTATTAATAACTAAGGTTGGTTGCAAAGTATTTAAACTATTTTTATTTTTGTTAAATACTACCAAACCCTCAGCAGTAGCTATATACACCGTACTGCTTTGTACCAATATATCTTTTATTTCGGCATTAGGAATGCCATCGGCAGCACTATAATTAGTTACTGAATCATTAGCAAGGTTGAGGTGCTGTACTAACTCATCGCCAGTATACCAAAGGTCGGTTTGGTAGGCAACTATTTTGTTTATATTATTTAAAATAGCTGAATTTTTACTGTTAAGTGAAGTAGCCTTATTATTATTTATTTTAAATAACCCATCAGTAAACGTAGCAGCAAATAAAGAACGTTGAACCAATGCTAAACTAGAAGCATAAATATGCTTATTGCCATTCATAATAAAGCCATTACCAGCTGCCGAAAAGTACTGCAAACCAGCTGCTGTGGCCGTATACAATGTTTGGGTAGTACTATCATACAACACTGTTCGTCCTCTATAATTTTTTATAATATTGTAATTATTTTTATTAATAACCTCAGCAAAGTTTAAGTAGGCAGGTATATTAATAGTGCTACCCTTACGTGGAAAAAGCATTACACCACCAGCATAAGCTGCTATATAAGTGTCGTTGTTAATGGGTACTATTTTTTTTGCAGCTATCTCAATTTTTGTAGCTTGGCTATTATTATTGTATACATTAATTATGTTGGTACAAGTTATAATACTTTTGTACAGTTTATCATAATATAGCGATACTATTTCTCCTTTTGTATTACTACTTATGAGTGTATTAATTTTTTCAGTTTTGTTGTTAAATGCAAATACTAAGTTAGAGTTAGTACCCGCTAATATTTCATTATCGCTATTATAAGTACTAAGCGCTGTAATGGCTTCGTTGCCATAACGGTATATTTTTGTATTTATATCAGGTACTAATAATAATCCTTTATCAATAGTGCTAAACCAATAATTATTTTCACGGTCTTTTATAACTTTACTAATACTATTTTCTACAAAAAAAGGATGACCATTGTACAGCGGTTTAAAAAACTTATCAAAGCAATATGCACCTGTTGATGTACATACCCAAATTTCATTATTGAGTACACATACATCTTGTACCACCAAATTGGGCATTAACACTGGCAAAGGTTCTATTGTACTATTGCTAATTTTATACACCACCGGAAAACTATTTAACGTAAACCCATAAAAAATATTACCAATACTAATTAAGTAAAAAAAGTTAGGAGTTGTAGTATTAAATATTTCTTCGTTTATAATCGCTTTTCCATCAAAACTTTTCAATGCATTACTAGCAAAGAAAAATGTTTTGCTATTGGTATATAACACAGCTGGCTTTCTATCGGCTGTTAGCGATAATTTATACATATTTTTAGTGGCAATATTGTAATTCCTTATACTATCATAATTTAATACCGTGAGCATATTAGTATTCATTATGCCTGCCGAGGTGTAAATGCCTTTACTTGTAAATGTGGTGTCCTTTATTAACTTATCGTTGATAGTGTTATAAAAGTTACCCGAAAAATCTTGACACCAAATACTGTTACCCACTTCTAATAAATTGCTAATACTTTTACCTTGCTGTGCTGGTGCAGTGTAGTGTATAAATTCATTACCATCGTATCGGCTCAATCCTTTGTCGTGGCCTACCCATATAAAGCCTTGCTTATCTTGCAATATATTATACACCGTATTGCTCGGCAAACCGTTTGTGGTATTAATGTTGCGGCTTACGGGGTTTTGGCTTACGCCAAAATGAACAAGCAACAAAGCAACGATATTTAAAATTATATTTTTCAAATGATTGTAAAAATAAAAAATCTTCACCACATATTATTGTATTGAAGATTAGTTGTTTATGTTAAATGTGCAAATAAAAAAAATGAATTTGTTTTACCTACGTAGCCTACAAATATTTATTTTTTGATTACATAGTTAGTAATCCCTTTCCTTACATTTCGGGTATATAATTAGGCTGTACCGTTATGGTTGGTTTTTCGCCAATTGGTACCAGTACTATTATATTAGTACGTATGGTTTCATTGCTACGGAGTATGTAACCAGCCTTTACTGTTCGGTTTACCTCCACGCCATTTTCCATTACTTTTACTGGTACATTAAAGTCAAGTACGGTTAACTTTCCATTTTTGGATGTAAGCCTTTTGCCATTGGCATTAGTAATATCAAACCTTGCCAATAGGTTGGGCGATTCGCCAAAGCCTGTGCTTGGCCTATCCACATATAACTTGGTACAAGTACATTTATTGGTGGCATATAAGGTTACCTCAAACCGAGCAAAGGCATCGCTTTTTATACTTTTTTGTTGCTCATTTTTAAGTATGTAGCCATACTCTATACAATTAATTGTAACGGGTATACTATCAGTTATTTTTAATATTTGGGTATAGCTTTTGGTAGTTATAAAGCTAAGCATAAGCAGTGCTAGTAGTAGTTTCATGTATTTATATTTATTGGTCTTTTGGTGTTATACTATCTTTTACAATAGTATATAATGGCATTAAGGTTTCTTTTTTATAACTTGTTATATAGGCATTAGCATCGGTAGTTTCGTACACTTCTGCATTTTCCTGTGTATATTTTCTACATTTAAAACTGTTGCCAAATGTGGGGTTAAATTGTATAAAATAATAAGACTTACTATAGTAAGTTGTAGGTTTGTTTTCTTCTGGTTCTTTGTAATCATTTACATCTAATTCGGCTAACGTAAATGTATACCATTTAAGTTGTTCTAGTTTTTTTGTTTTAATATTTATTTTTTGTTCATACAAGTTTACTATCGAATCTTTTAAGCTGTAATAGCAGTTAATGGTGTAGGAAGGTTTGCCATTATCGTTTTCAACTACTGTACTTATTAGTGGGGCAGCTATGGTTAGTGATTTACCATCATCAAATTTTTGAATGGTTTGTGCTTTCGTATTTATAATAAATACAGTAGTGAGTAGTGTAAGTAATAAGGTTGTTTTCATTGTAAGTTTTATTTTTTTGGTTATAACAAAATTGCATATAATAAATTTTTATTTTGGGTCGGTTTTACTAAATGCCTTTTTTATTTTATGTAATTGTACTTTTTGGTATTACATAAATAAAGCCCACTTATGGTAGTGAGCATTTACTTTTTTTAGTCTGCTTATGCAGTTTTTGATTAGTCTACTTTTTTGGGTAGTACGGTTTGTATATCCTCTACAATTTTAGTTAGTGGCTCTTTAGTTACTGCCTCTATTGAAAATATGGAGAAGGATCTTTTGGTTGGTTTGCTATCCCAAGCACTGTATTGGTTATACTCAAACTCACTCCCAGCATTAGCTGTAAGTACTAATGAATATGCTTTACCTTTTATAAATCCATTATCTTCAATTTCCGATATTTCGTTAACCAACTCAGGGTTGAGTAATGCCACATTAAAAGTATACACATTTAACTCATCTATTGCCTTATCTTTCATCCACTCTTTGTAAAATGTAACGGTAATCATTTCACCAATACGTTGGTAGTAGGTGTACATTATTTTTTCAGTTTCATTGTACGTTATAACTAACTTTCCATTTACTTTGTAAGTACTCCCATCTCTAAACTTTACAGTTCTAGCTTGTGGTTGTGCCTTTGTATTTTCATTGGGCTGTACCTTTGGTTTGGCTTGTGGCATTGGCTTTGGCTTTGGTTTAGCATTTGGTTTGGGTTGTGCCATTAATTGTGTTGCTGCTATGCAGCAAAATATTAAAAGTAAAATTTTCATAACTATTAATTTTTGGTTTGTAGTAAATTTATTTAGCAGTATCAGCTATAGTGTTTTAGTTTAAAGTAGCTTACCTAGTTTACCCTTTACGGCATTTTTGGCTTTATTTTTTACATCTTTTACCGCTGCTGGTGCTACCACATCTACTTTTGGTACGGTTACTTGCTTGGCTACTTCTTCCACTTTTGGCGTTGCTACTTTGCCAGTTGCTTTTGTTGCTTTATCAGTAGTGATATTAAATTCTGCTGCTATAGAAATTGTACCACCTGGTGCTGGAAATACTATTATATAGTTATTTTTATTTTTTTTATTTTGATGAACCATTGCGTCAATTGGAAAGCCTTTAATTAAATCATCAATTTTTAAAAATATATCTGTTGATTGAGAATATGTTCCCACGTTGGTTTCTCCATTACCTGTTACCGTTGCTTTTGAATCTGTAGAGTACTCTACAAAAGGAGTAAACACCCATGTACTATTACCCAATATTGTATTAAGCTCCTTTTCCAATGCATCAGCAGTTTTATTTATACCCTCATCGCCGTATGGCACTAAGGTTACAATTGTTCCCATTTTAAAAGTTTTGCCTGATACTACATTTCCTACCACATTTTGTCGTGTAAAATCATTAGATATCATAGTAGTAAATTCGGTAAGAGATTCCATATTTTTATCTAATAATTTTTCTGCTTTTTTATCGGCTCCAGTAAGTTGTGCAAATGTTGTAGCTGTTAGTATTACAGCTACCATTAAGGTGATTAATTTTTTCATTTTTAAATTTTTGTGGTTTGTTTTGTAATTATTATTGGTGTTAAAAATTTTATAAGGTTACTTCTGTTCCATCCATAGCTTTAGTTACTATAAATAATACCCTACCTGTACTTTTTTCTATAAACTCACTACCTACACACATGGTAATTGTGGTATATCTTTTATTGGTATTTAATTCATAAGTTTCATAAGAACATTTAGCGTTAGGCAATGGCTTTTCTACTACTTCGTATTTGCCATATAAATTTGGCTTTCTTATAGTAATAGATGCTAAATGCTTTCTTGCCTCTATTCTTTCTTTTGCTAATCTTGCTTCCTCTATTTTTTCTGCTTGTACCCTTGCAGCTAAGTCTGCTTTACGCTTTGGAGTATTAGCTTTAAATGCTGCTAATTGTGCACCACTAAAGTTTTTTGCCAAAAATTCTAACGAGCCATCAGCACTGCTTGCATTAAAACTACCTATAGGTATAAATATTTTTTCGGTTACTTCGCTGCTGCTTAGTTCTCCTAAAGTGTAGGTACTTTTTGGTGTTTTAATTTTTAAGGGTATTTGTACAAACGCATCCCAATCGTCTAAATAAACTACTTTAAAATTATTAATATCAATGCTGTTCATATCTATTTCCCAAAGTTCTAATTTGCTGTACTCTATATAATCAAAACTTACCGATTTAAAATCTACTTTGTATAAATCAAGCACATTGTTCATTTTTTGGTTGTAAAACCAACCACCACTTATTTCTCGGTTTTCCGAATAATGAAAATCACCATTTTTTGCTTGAAAGCCCATTGTAAATTTTTCAAGTTCTTCTTTTGTATATCTATCTCTGCCTATTTTTTCTTTAGCTTCAAATAAAAAAACTTGTGTACCTCTACTACCGCTTACTTGAGCTGCAAACCTGTACTTATTACCTTTGGCTAAAAATTCTCCCTGAAATTTTTCGCCATCTTTTTCAAATGTTACATTATTATCGTTTATGGTAAATTTTAATTCTTCCTTACCCATATCACTTTTTACAAAAGACATGCGGAGCTTTTTACCCAATATAAAATTCCACTTTGTATTGTCAAATATTTTACCTTGTTTTTCTACAAGTACAGCTTTTGTTAAAGCATCGCTAACATCTTCAACCGAATAATCTTTTAGTATAAATACATTATTAGCAAAATCGCTTTCTAAGTCTTTTGGCTTTTCAAAGCCCACAGTATTTTCGCTACTTTCATCGGCAATTTTTGTTGTAGCAGCATCTTTTTTTGCTTTTAATGCGCCTAGCTGTGCAAAACTGTACTGCAGTATTAATGCAAACAGTATGGAAAGAAATATTTTTTTCATGTTTTTATTTTATGATGTAAAGGTGACTTTTCTACCGATACTAATTAAAGTACATTTTACCAAATGGGACTCTGGTTTTACAAAAAAGACTACTCAACTTGAACAACTTTTTTTGTAAAATCAGTAGTATTTAAAAAAAGTTTTGACCAACCTACATTGGGTTTGTAATACCACTTACAAATGCAGTAGCCTTTGCTTTTGTTGCAAACGTAATAGTAACGGCAGCATTGTTATTAATAACGGCATCGTCTGAAAATGAATCGTAGTAAGTGCTTTTAGCACATACTTTTTGAGTACAATTTACATAAACAGCGTAGGCAATACCACCCTTGTATATTTTACTTTTTACAGCTGTTATTGTAGGTTTAAATTTTGCATTTTTATTATACTCATATATGTATGCAGTTGGCCCTTTGCCTTTGTAGTAGGTGGTTTGGGTAAATGTTTTTACTTCATCATCCCAATAGTAAGTTATTTCTTTTATGGCATCGCCAAGCTCTACATTGGTTGTAGGTATCATTACCATTTCGTTTACTTTAGTACCATTTAGCGTAACAAAATTGCTGCCAATGCTTATTACATTTTGTGCAGTACTCGTAAATGAGCATATTGTAATTAATATTACAATGGTTAATTTTATCATTAGTTTTATTTTTATATAATTTAAAATTGATTTTTTTAATTTATCAAAATTTACTTTTATAGTAATATTTTCTACTCTACTTTACTCAATATTTCGGCTAAATATTTATCGGCACCGTCTTTTTTTACAAAATAAATTTGCCCTACTCTTTCGGTAGTAATACTAGGCTTGGTGTCAGTGGTTGTATAGCTTTTTACTATTACATTTTTATCGGCTTGCATACCTATTTGTACTACATTAATATCTTTTGGGTCGTAGGCATTAAATGTTTTCTCAGTTACAAAACTGAAAGATTTATTTACAAATTGTAAATTTATTTTGTAAATATTTACTGAATAAACTCTACCCGTTTTATCCATATCAATTTCCGATACTTGTAATAAATTAAGGTCGGGGTCTACATTACTATACAACTCTTTAGTACCATTAGGCTTACCATCTATTACCAATTGTAGAGTTGTAATTAAATTGCCTTCAATTGTTAGTGGTACACCACTTATTGTTATCGATTTTTGGGCAAAGCCCGTAACACAAAGCAATGCAAGGCAAAGGGTTATTATTGTTTTTTTCATTTTTAAAAGTTGGTTTTATTTATTCATGTATATGTACAGTTCATCTACAGTAGGCATGTACTTTTGCCATACTGGTAGGTTGCTGCTTATCTCTTTTTGAGTATCTAGTATTTTATCTTGCTCGGCTTTGGTAAATACGCTGTAATTGTCGGTTGGTAGCTTTAATGCAAGTGAACTTACGCCACTCAAAAAATCTACCTTGGTACCGCTGCAACATATACCTGCACCCTCGCCACCAAACCCATGAAATTTAAAATGCTGACCGCCATTTGCTTTTACAAGATCGGTAAGTGTGCTGCCTACACCTATACCTTCGGCGGTTTTAAATTTGCTAGCCGCATCGGTAATTTTTATCATTTCTATGGTTTTGTAAGGTGGCAATCCTTCCTTCCACATTATGCTCAGTACTTGTGTAGGTGTTACTTTTAGCAGCGTATTGTAGCCCATTATTTCACCATCAAATTTTATAGTATCGACACTAAGGTTAGCTTTGCCAAACAATTTTTCCAAATCGGCATACGTATGTGTGGGCAATACTCTACCCACTTTTTTGTAGGGTATACAAACGTAATCTTCTTTATCTACTTGCTCTATTTGTGTGGCTGCAGTGTCTGTTGGCTTATTTTCTACCTTAGTATTTTCTTTTACTTTTTGCTTGCAAGCAACTAGTAGTATTATCAACAACAAAACACTTATTTTATGTAACATTTTAATTAAATTTTTAAGTTATTGCATTATTACTTTATCCGCCCCATCCATATTTGCTGAGGCTGTAAATACCTCCGAGCCATTTACCAATACTTTAGAACCCACTTTAATATTTTTTCTCTTTGATGAACCCTTTGGTATAGAAAAATTATCTTTTGAGCCACCACCAGGCGAAACGATGGTAATGTTAGCTTCGGAGTTGCTTTTATTTTTTAGGGTAATACTTACGTCTGACTTACTACTACCTTGTGATGAGGAAGAAGATAAAGAACTAGATGAAGATGCATTACTGCTTTCTATTTGCTTTTGCCTTTCATAAGCTTCATCTCTTTCTTTTTCCTCTTTCACTAAAGTAGCGGCAATTATTTTTACATCTGCATCATACTTGGCTACTACTTTATTAAAACTAGCTTTTTGAGCATCAGTTGCATTTTTAAGTAAACACTCTTTTAATAATTTGTAACTTTCCGCTTCACCGCTTATAAGTGCTTTGTATGCTTTAGTTGTTTTATAAGTTTTTAATGCTGCCCTGCCATCGTTTACTACATCAGCTTCTGTGGTTAATGGTAACAACACAAAACTAAAACCACTTTCTCTTATTGCTTTTATTTCGGCAAATTTTATATTGCTTAAATCTATGGTTGTAAACTCACAATCGGGGTTGGAAACATTGCTCATAAATACATTTAGAATGGTAAGCTTTCCATTCTCCTTAAAATCATAATACACTTTATCGCCACCGTAAAAAGACATGGTTACACTATTTTTACTTACCGTATAAAATTTGTTTGGTATGTGCTTGTAATTGTATGTAAATAAGGCATCTTTCGACTGTTCAAAATTTGCCAACTCTGCAGGTGTTCTTTTAACTACCTCACATTGAATTTTTGCATCTCCATTCTTTTTTCCGAATTCTATTATCATTTTTTTTGCATCATCATTGTAATTCATTTTCGCTGTGTATGTGCCTTTATCAACTTTTTGCTCTTTATTTTCTTCTACGGTCATTGTAATATCTCTTCCGCTAAGCGTATAAGTTCCGTTACATAGTACATTTCCAAATCCACCGATTTGGTACCAATTGCCCGATTTTTCAAAAAAAAATCTGCTTCCCATACCACCTGCATTTATAATGGCTGATGCGGTGTTTGATTCATTATCGGCTGCATTTCCTTCATAACGTACTAATACATATTCCGCCAATATTGGGGCTACATCTTTAGTGCTTGATA
>JAYWGN010000036.1:0-2410 GCA_043778255.1 Chitinophagaceae bacterium
TCGGCTACTATTTCTTTGGCTAATTGTTTTTTACGTTCTTGCAGTTGTATTATTTTATCCTCTACGGTATCTTTACATATCATACGGTAGGCAAATATATTTTTGGTTTGGCCTATACGGTGAGTACGGTCAATGGCTTGTTGCTCTACGGCAGGGTTCCACCAAGGGTCCACTATATATACATAATCGGCAGCAGTTAGGTTAAGCCCTACACCACCAGCTTTCAACGAAATTAAGAATACCCTTACATGTTCTTTATTTTGAAAATTATTAATAGCGATTTGCCTATCGGTTGCAGTGGTACTACCATCAAAATATTCAAAAGGGATATCCTGTTCCTCTAGTTTTTTCTTTATAAGGGCTAACATTCCCAAAAATTGTGAGAATACTAATACTTTGTGGTCGCCACAATTTTCCTCTAGTTCTCTTGCTAACTCATCTACTTTTACACTTACATTTGGGTACAGCTCATCTCCATTCATAATGGCTGGGCTGTCGCATATTTGCCTTAGTTTCATAAGGCCTTGTAATATAGTAAGTTGGCTTTTACCAATACCTTTGGTTTCTATACTGCCCATTATATTTTCACGGTAATCGTTTCTAAAGGCATCGTATATATTACGTTGCTCTTCTTCCATTTCGCACCATAGTATCATTTCGGTTTTTGGTGGCAAATCCTTTGCCACTTGCTCTTTGGTACGGCGTAGTATAAATGGATATAATATTTTGCGGAGGTGCTCTTTACGTTCACGGTCGCCCAACTTATCAATTGGTAAACTAAATTCGTTTCTAAAATTATCCATACTTCCGAGCATACCGGGGTTCAAAAAATTCATTTGAGCAAATATATCAAACGTATTGTTTTGTAAAGGTGTACCACTAAGGCAAAGTTTGTGTTTGGCTATAAGCAAACTAGCCGCTTTGGTTACTTTGCTTACTGGGTTTTTTATAGCTTGGCTCTCATCGAGTGTTACATAGTCAAATTGCATTTCCAAAAAAAACTTTATATCACTCCGTAGCGTACCATAAGTGGTAATAATCACATTTTTTGTTAAAAACAAGGCTTTGTTTTTTTGTCTATCGCCACCGTGGTGTATGTGGTAAGTTAAGCCTGGTGCAAATTTTTTAATTTCATTTTCCCAGTTGTATATAAGTGTGGTAGGGCAAACTACAAGGGCTAGTAATTTTTCGTGTTGCCTTTTATAATCTTGCATAAAGGAGAGGGCTTGTATAGTTTTTCCCAATCCCATATCATCGGCTAATATGCCACCCCAACCTACCTCACTTAAGTAGTTAAGCCACTGAAACCCCGATACCTGATACGGCCTTAGTATAGGTTTCAAGTGTTCGGGTGGTTCTATTTCTTTTATTTTATGGTTGCTTTTTAGCTTATCATATTTCTCCTCTAGTTGAAATACTAATTCGGCATCATCACGTTCTTCATACAACTCATCTATAACACTAAAGTGGTATTTGCTTATTTTTAATTTATCTGTTTTGCCTTCGCCCATTCTAAATAATAAGGAGTAACGTTTCAACCACTCCTCGGGTAGCACTCCTAATGTACCATCGGCCAAGGGTACAAATTGTTGTTTGTTGGCTAATGCTTTTTTAACGTCGGCTACAGTTATTTGTTGGTCGCCAAAGTTAATTTCTACTTTTGCATCAAACCAATCCGTATCACTATTTATATATATTTTGGTACTTGGCTTAGCCGTGTTAAATTTAAAATTTTTAAGCACTTCAAATCCTTCTACTTCTATACCAAGGTCTCTCATACTATCAACAAATAAAAAGTACCAATTGTTTTTAAGTACGTCAACGCCTTTAAGGGCAAGGCTTTGAGTGCCTTGTGGTCGTATAAAGTTGGAGTGTAAGTTTTCTATTTTTGCTAAAAAGTTAGCTTCAGTTTCTTTATTTCTTTTTATAATTATTACCTTGTCCTTGTCGGCTACTATTACTTCGTCCTTATCGTTTTCTTTTATATTATAACCTTTATAATTAAATACTGGCAGAAACACCAAATAATCACCCTTCTCTTGCAACACTATTTTGGCAGCAGGTTCGCCATCTTTTATTTCGGCTATTATGGTAGGTTCAAATTCTAGTTTATATATTCTACTAAGTGGTATTATTTTACTAGCCAATTGCTGTTCCCAATCTTTAGCTTTTATGGTAAGCGATGAGCCGTCGCCAAACTGCTCGGCATATATTATATTATCGCTATGGTCCCATAGTATTAGTTCGCTATTATGCAAAAATATAAAGGTGTTGTTACATTCATTTTCATCTAACTCAAATAGTTGGTGTTGTAGGTGTACAAAGCATTGTAGCACATAATTTTTACCTTTTGTAGTTACTTTAAATGAGGGTGTTACACTACGTTTGCTTATGGTAAGTTCTTTTAAAT
>JAYWGN010000037.1:0-28534 GCA_043778255.1 Chitinophagaceae bacterium
ATTGCGGCTTCGCCTTATTGTACTACCTGCCTGCCGGTAGGCAAGTTTGTTTATTCAACCTGCCTGCCGGCAGGCAGGTCGGCATTTGATGTTAATTAATTAAAATACTTTTGTACTAAATATCATTTCACACTGGTATTATTTCAACTTAGCTATCTCTTCTTTTATTTTTTCCATTCTATTATCGGGGCTTGGGTGGCTGCTCATAAAGTCGTTACGGCTGCCTCCACCACTACTGGCTTTTAATACTTGCATTACATCTATTAGTTTTTCGGGGTTGTAGCCACTTTGGTACATGTATTTTACACCATATTTATCGCTTTCTAACTCATCGTTTCTGCCGTACTTTAGGTTAACCATTTGCCCTACATAACTCGCTATTTGTGCACCACTCATACTGCCACTACCCATTACCACACCGTTTACAATACCGCCTACTAGCCCTTGTTTGGCCATGTGTTCGGCACTATGCCTATTTATAACATGCCCAATTTCGTGGCCTAATACACCAGCTACTTCATCGTCGGTTTTTAATTGTTTAAGTAAGGCTACTGTTATAAATATTTGCCCACCGGGCAATGCAAATGCATTAATTGTTTGTGGGTCGGCTAGTACATAAAAATGGAACTCATAAGGCGACTTTGCAGCTTCGGTACTTTGTACTAACTTTTTGCCAATAGTTTGAATTCTTAATTGCACTGCATCATCTTGGTATACTCCACCAAACTCCTGTGCCATTTGAGGTGCACTTTGCAAACCCATAGCTACCTCTTCGGCTGGGCTTATGCTAATATGTTGGCTTTCGCCAGTGGTTGGGTTTTTTTGGGTGTTGGCAAAATATTTAATTACTGAAAATGCAATAAAGCCTAGCATTATTAGTAACCTTATAGGAAATTTTTTAGTTTGCATTACGTTTAGTTTTTGTTGTATAAATCTTTGAACCAAAATATTACTAACATCAATGTAGCAGCAGTGCCACCCAATACATATAAGCCTAAAGCCATGCATATTGCAATAGCAGCGGTAGCCCATACAGCAGCAACATTACTAAAGTCCTGCTCGGAGTCTATTTCCTTTACAATCATTTTGGAGGCCAATAGGCCTACACCAATTATAATAGCTGCAAGTACGTTTCCATTTATTTCGCCCACACTTATTTGAGCAGCCATTAAGGTTAGCACAGCTGTACCCAAAGCTATAGTAGCAAAGGTTCTTATACCTGCTACTTTGCCATTTTTTTGCCTTTCCATACCAATTAATATACCAAATAGTGTGGCTAGTGCTGTACGTAGTACCATTATTAATTCGGCATTTATATGTATGTTCATATTGTAAATTTAGTGAATTATGTATGTAAATATGCCAGTTAAAATTAAAACTAATCCGGTTATTAACCCAGCATTATGTTCTATTTTGTGCCAATCCATTTTTTTAATACCTTTTAGTGCTAGCCATACCCAAAGTAACATACCTGTAATAGATACTACCAAATATATAATGGCAACTAATAGTACTTGCTGCCAACCAAATTTGCCGGCTAATACAAAGTAACCTTCTACCTCTAAACATGGTGATAAAAACATAATACCAACCAATGTTAGTACAATTTGAGTGGTAGTTTTTTGTTGGTTATTATTGGTTTTGTGTAAGTGAAAATGGTGGTGTGTGTAATGCCTATATATAAAAAATATGCCCAGTGCTACCAATAGTAATGGGGTAATTATATCAAAATAATGTTGGTAATTGCTGTACAAAGTATTGCTAACAGCACTTAGCAATACACCCAATACAATAGTGCTTAACACATGTGCCAAACCCATATACAGTGTAGCTAATAGGGTTTGTTGTTTGCTCCATTGGTATTGTTTGCTAATGGCTAACAAGGGCAACCAATGGCTCGGTATTAATGCATGTAATATGCTTACCAGTATGGTGCCTGTTAGTATGGAGTACATGTAATTTGGTTTGTAGTATACAATGTGGTTAGCGAAGTTAAACCAATTGGCTCGAAATTATTACTAATAAATTTGAGGTTGTTTTTGTATAATGTTTTACTGCTTCCACAGCAACTCACAAGGTTTTATACCTGTTAATTTTTTAAATGCAGTTGAAAAATGCGATATGCTAGAGTAACCCAATGCATCTGAAACTTCAGTTACCGTAGCCCCTTTGGTATATAATAAATACTTGGCATGTTCCATACGTTGGCTGTGGTAAAAGTCAAATACTGTTTGTCCAAATAATTCTTTAAATCCTTTTTTTAAGTAACACTCATTAATAGCTACCTTGCGGCTCAAAGCCTTTATGGTAAGCGGTTCGCCAATTTGTTGTAGCAATATTTCTCTTGCTTTCCATATTTTTTCACGTTCGGTATCAGTAGCCAAAAACTTACAGGTAAAGCTAGTATGGCTAATGCCACTCATACTATCCATACAGTACAATAGTAGCATTTGAGCTTGGGCATTAAAGTATATATTTTCGGCACTCCCAGTATAGGCATTATTGGCAATATGCTGTAAGGCAGTTACTATACTATTATTTACAGTTATACTTGTAGTAAATGCTTGGGTGTGGCTACACTGCAGCACTGCATCTATTAGTGTGCTATGCTGCTTATTACCTGCATATTGTTGCAAATGTGTTGCGGAGTATTGTACCGTTATTACATCTACTGTTGGGGTAAGGTCAGCACAATTGTTGGTAGCTAATAACTTACAATTGTTACAATTAGTAGTAAGGCTATTGCAATAAGTATTAGCCACTACACAAAACTGTAGGGTTACATTATTAGCAGCTTTGTTAAGGGCATTATAGCAGTAGTTAAACACACCTTTATTATGTTGCTGCCATAGTTCGGGTTTGCTATACCTATGTATTTGGTACTGCACTGCATTGGGTATGCTTTGCTGCTTAGTATGTAGTAACGGTAAGGCTAATTGGTCGGTATAGTTTACAATAGTTTGCATAGTGAGCTAAGCAAAATTACAACTATTATTTACAACTTACTTCTTATGCCTATGCTAAAGCCGAGGGTATTATATTTTTGTTTTAAATCGGCAGTATTGGCTGTTATAGGTTGCAAATTTCTACGGTAGCTTGGGCTTACAAATAAGTTAATTTTGGAGCTTACAAAGTAGTTAAGTTGTGGGGTTACTATGAGGTTAAATATTTGTTTTTTAAACGTTGTTTTATTTTCATTAACATCAAATAAGTTGGTATTGTAGTTAGCAATACTTACATACTTACCACTAAGCCCTGTTAGCAAACCTGTACTTACACCGCCTTGTAGGGTAAAGCCCCAACGTTTGTTAGCCCACTCATAACCAGCCAACAAGGGTATTTCTATATAAGTAAAGTTGGTACTGCCATTAGCACTTATGGCAAATGAACCAGTGCTTATACTATCATAATTTACACGGTCGCCTAGTTGCATATAGGTAAGTCCACTTGTAAGGGTGAGGTGGTTTTTTCGCATTTTTATTTGTACTCCTGCTTGTAATGTTTGTAAGGCATTTTCTTGTGTTAGTCTTTTATTATTGTATCCGGCTGGCGCCAAAAAAGAACCAAAGCTATTTTTATCTTTACTACTATTATTAAAGCCAGTAAAGGTTTCTACATAGTAATGTTTTTCGTTGGTAAATTCATGTTCGGGTGCTTCGGCTTTTACTTTTACTCTTTTTACTTTTGGTAGTTGGCTGCTTTTTAATGCATACTTTGGCAAAGGTATTGTTAGTGTTGTTAGTAGGGTTGTAGTTGTATAATTGTTAGTTACTATTGCATGTTGCAAATTATTTGTATATATATTAATGTCATCATTTTCCACACTATTGTCTACTAAGTTTTCATGGTTAATAGCAGTTGAACTTTCATTATTTGTAGGTAAGCTATTACGGCTTTTGTTTTCATTACTATTGTAATTTTTTTTATTACTTACAATACTAATATTAGCTTCACTCTTTATATTTTTTTGGTAAAATGCTTTGTCAGTAACCGTTTGGTTAGGTATGGTGTTTAGTTGTACAGTAGTTTTATTAGTTACAGTATTATTGTACAGTGTTGTTGTGTTGCCATTATCAGTATTAATTGTTTGGTTAGGTATGGTATTTAGTTGTACAGTAGTTTTATTAGTTACAGTATTATTGTATAGTGTTGCAGTGTTGCTATTATCAGTATTAATTGTTTGGTTGCCTAATGTTTTACTTGTTTCTATTATTATAGTTGCTTTGTTATTAGTTGTTGTAGTTGGTAGCTTGTTATTAGCTAATGTATTGTTAGTAGTTGTTGTGTTGTTTTTTGTTGGTATTAATACTGCAGTTATAGTAGCCATGGTACATAATAACAATAGTAAGGCTAGTAATTTTTTGTTCCTTATTTTGTTATGGTGTGCATGTAATTGCTGTTGCATACGTTGCCAATCCATACCATTGGTTGTAGTAGTAGTTGGTGTGGCCATTACGGTTTCTACAAACTTATCTAATTTGTCCTCGTATAGCTTATGAGTATTATTATTTTGCATATACATTTACCTCATTTTTTTTTACATAGTTAGTTAATTGTGCTTTTAGCAACATACGGGCATTGCTTATATGCCATTTGCTTGTGCCTTCATTTATACCCAATAGTTCGCCAATTTCTTTATGGCTATAGCCATCTATTACAAATAGGTAAAATGCCTTTCGGCTCATATCAGGTACTTTCAATAATAGGTTGGTTAGGTGTTCCTTTTCTATTTGTATTTCACTATAATTTATACTTACTGTAGTATTGTTATTTTCCAATACATAATCATCGGCTACTAATTGTACTGCCTTTTCTTTTTTATTTTTTCTTATAAAATCAATACAGGTATTTATCATTATTCGGCGTAGCCATACCTCAAAGGGTACTTCGGTATTGTATTGTGTTATTTTGGTAAAGGCTTTAAAAAAACTGTCATTTACCAAATGTTTAATATCATTTGTTTCGTCAATATACCGTTTGCCAATGCTGTACATAAATCCATAATATTGTTGGTACACTGTTTCTTGACAAGTGCTTTTATTGTTGCGGCATCCATTTAATATATCAATACTTACAGTCAAATTATAGGTTACAATGCATTAAGCCTTGTTTGCAATTCCGTTTCGGTTACTTCGTCAAGTGCATTTATTGTAATAGTTTGGTTGGCAGTAATGGTAACGTCAACAGCACCATAATACAGTTTATTATTTACTTTACTAAGTGCAACAAGGCGTACATTTTTGCCGATAGGCACTTTATAATTTGCCCCTTGAAAAAATTGTAAATTGGGAGCATCGGCATACATACCAGCTATTACTTTATCGGTTCTAAATACCATGTAGCACAGTGTGTTTACATTGCCATAAGCAGCGGGCAACTTAAGGTATATATTAGTAGGGTTGGGTTGGTTGTAAAAGTAATCGCAGTTAGTCCATACCAGGCTATCAACTTTAATACGAGTAAGGCCTGTGCCAGTAGCACCTGTGCCTATACTATCTACACCCCAAGTAGTATTTACATTCCAAGTAGTGTTGTTGGTTACACTATTATTATCAACCCCAGCAAAGCCTAAGTAATTATTTGAAGTGCTTTTGTTAAATGCAATATCAACCAATTTTCCTGGTGCTATTTTTAATACATCGTTGCCTTGTGATGCTTCTATTTTTACCATACCATCGGTACTTAACAATGCATTGTTAGTAAGGGTGGCAAGGTTATAATATATCATATCGTCAAACTGTGTAGCTAGTTTTATTTTGAGGGTTACATTGCCTACAACAGCGGTATTATTTAACCTAACAAAACAATTAGTAGGAAAATTAAGAAAGCCTTCGCCAAAGTTTATAAAGTTATTATTGGCATTGTCATAAATGCTTACAATATCGCCAGGTTGTAGTGTGGTAAGCAATTGCCTTATTACATGGTTAGTAGCATTTGGGGTGGTTGCATTCCAATTAGGATTGGTTACAATTACATCATTTTCGGCCGAAAACTCTTTGCTACAATTGGTAAAACAAATAACAATAGCTAGAGCAAGTAATAATTTCCCTTTCATTTTAATTAGTGATTTATATAGGTAATACGGTTAACTTTACAAGTTGGTTGGGTACAACTAAGTATAAAATTAACGAATATTTATTGCTCTAAGTATATGAACACATTTTTATATGGCGAACAGCAGCTTACAGTTGCCTTAGCAATGCAAATAGCCAAAGGTACAGTCAAAGGCATTTTACCACCAAACACTATACTACGTGTACAACAAAGTGCTACAAATGTAGCTGCTATACTACAAAGCAACAAAACTGTATATGGCATTAACACAGGCTTTGGGCCGTTATGCGATACACTCATTAGCCCAGCCGATACTCAAAAGCTACAATACAATTTGCTTATAAGCCATGCAGTAGGTGTGGGTAACGCTATAGAGCCATTACTTGCCAAATTGATGCTTATAACTAAGGTACAAGCTTTGGCACAGGGTTATTCGGGTATTAGTTTGCAAGTGTTGGAACGTATAATTTGGCATATTGATAATGATATAATACCTGTAGTACCCGAAAAAGGGTCGGTTGGTGCAAGTGGCGATTTGGCACCTTTGGCACATTTATTTTTGCCTTTAATTGGGCTAGGGCAGGTATATATAAATGGTGTAAAATGTACCCTAAAAGATATTGAAACAACACACCCAACCTACAACGTAACACCAATTACCTTACAAGCAAAAGAAGGTTTGGCACTTATAAATGGCACACAATTTATATTGGCTCATGCTGTATTGGCTTTGCACAAAATGCAGCAATTGCTCAACATTGCCGATTGTGTAGGTGCCTTAAGCCTCGATGCTTATATGGCATCGGCAGCACCATTTACCGAAGTATTGCACAGCCTACGGCCTTACCAAGGTACTATGCTTGTAGCAGCTCGGTTACGTAATTTGCTAAGTGGCTCACAAATAGTAGCGGCTCACCAACAATGCAATAGGGTACAAGACCCTTACAGCCTACGTTGTATGCCACAAGTACACGGTGCTAGCCGTAATGCCTACGAGCATTTGTACCAGTTAGCTACCATTGAATTAAATAGTGTAACCGATAACCCAATTGTACTTAGCCCGACAGATAGTATTAGTGGTGGCAATTTTCATGGGCAGCCATTAGCTATGGCATTGGATTATGTAACGGTAGCAGCAGCCGAACTTGGCAATATTAGCGACCGCCGTTGCTATTTATTATTGGAGGGGAAATATGGATTACCCAAATTATTAGTAACCCATACAGGCATTAACAGTGGCTTAATGATACCGCAGTACACCACAGCAGCACTGGTTACGGAAAATAAAACTCTTTGTTTTCCGGCAAGTGCCGATAGCATACCTACAAGCCTAGGGCAGGAGGATCATGTAAGTATGGGGAGCATAAGCGGCCGAAAATTATTACAAGTACTCAACAACGTAAGCTATATATATGCCATTGAGTTGCTGTATGCTGTACAGGCTATTGAGTTTAGGTTGCCGTTACTCACTAGCTTACCGCTACAAAAAATTATTACAGTAGTACGATCCAAAGTTGATTTTTTAACCAACGACCGACCTTTGCAACAAGATATTGAAAACCTCATTGCAATAATTAACGATGAGGAAAATAGTGGGTTGTTTGAGTAGGTGGCAAAAAAGGCTATTTGACACCCTAAAATTGGAAAAAGAAGAAACTAGAAGTGCAATAAAAAAACAAAAACCCAGTTTCATCATCTGACCGGCAGAGAGAGGATTTACTGGGTATCGCATTGCAAATATAAAGTAATTTTTTAAATTTGCAGTAATATGAAAAATGAAAATTTGGAAAGACTGCTTTCTGAAAAAAGACTGGATACTTATTACAAATTGTTTAATGGCGACAAAAACAAGGCGATTGAATATTATAAACTAAACACAAAAGTTTCAGAGGCTTTTTATCCAATGCTTGCAAATTTAGAAATTGCACTACGAAATTCAGTTCATCAATCTTTTGTAGTTCGTTTTGACACTGAAAACTGGTTTGAAACTGTCGAATATCAAGACTTGGCAGACCAAATAAAAATTGCACAATCTAAAATAATAAGGAGTAAACAACAGCTTAGTTGTGACAAAATAGTTGCTGAATTAACTTTTGGTTTTTGGACTTCTTTATTTAACAAACAATATGCAAAACTTTTTTGGCGACCATTAATGTTTGCCTTTAAAGAATTGGATAATGAAGAAAAGCAAAGAGATAAAATTGCTTACAAGCTAAATCAGGTAAGAAAATTCAGGAACAGAGTATTTCATTATGAACCAATTTGCAATAACTTACTTGCTTTAAAAACAAATTATACCAATATAGTTGACATTCTAAATTGGCTTGACAAAGACTTGGTAGCTTGGACATTGACAAACGAAAACTTTGAAATCCTTTATAAGAAAGCTGTTGATTTTAGAAAGTATATGAAGCACTTCTGCTAACATGTGGTTTTTTCGAATGAAGCAGGACTGATGCTGTAAGTGAGGCAGCGGGAATACTACTCCCATACCTTCACAAAGCCCAGTATGTTACACCCCCCACTTTACCCATGTAGCACCCCAAGTAAAGCCACCACCAAATGCTGCTAATATAAGGTTGTCGCCTTGGTGTAATTTGCTCTCATAATCCCATAAGCAAAGTGGAATGGTAGCTGCTGTAGTGTTACCATATTTTTCAATATTTATCATTACTTTTTCTTTAGGTAAGTTCATACGGTTGGCTGTAGCATCTATAATACGTAGGTTGGCTTGGTGCGGCACTAGCCAGGCAATGTCATCGGCGGTAAGGTTGTTTTTTTGCAGCAAAGCTGCACTTACATCAGCCATACCTTTTACTGCAAATTTAAAAACCGTTTGTCCCTCTTGGTAGGCATAATGTTCCTTAGCCATTACGGTTTCTATTGTGCTAGGTTTTACACTACCACCTGCTTTCATGTGTAGGTAATCTTTACCACTCCCATCGCTTTTGAGCATACTGTCCAATACCCCAAAGCCTTTGTAGTTGGGTTCAAGTAGTACGGCACCAGCACCATCGCCAAATATAATACAGGTGGCACGGTCGGTGTAGTCAATAATGGCACTCATTTTATCGGCACCTACTACTATTACATTTTTATATCGGCCACTTTCTATAAGGCTAGCACCGGTGGTAAGGGCAAATAAAAATCCGCTACAAGCAGCACTAATATCAAAGCCCCAGGCATTTTTTGCACCTATTTTATGGCATACAATATTGGCTGTGGCAGGAAACACCATATCGGGTGTAACGGTGGCTACTATTAAGCACTCAATATCAAGTGGGTCAAGTCCACGTTTTTTGCATAGTTCAAGTACGGCTGGTACCACCATATCACTAGTGCCTAGGCCTTCGCCTTTAAGTATGCGGCGTTCACTAATGCCAGTACGGCTTCGTATCCATTCATCGTTAGTGTCCACCATTTTTGCAAGGTCAAAGTTGGTAAGTGTATCAGTAGGCACATAGCCACCTACAGCAGTAATAGCAGCGGTACAGGTAAGCATATAATTTTATTAGTTTTGTATTGTTTTTTTTGCTTCGCAAAATTAACATACTATTTGTATTTATTTTGGTAAAATAATAATGTAGTAATAAAGCACTTATGAAATTTCATTTTTAAAAGGTTAAGCAAAATTAAATATGCAGTTGGGACTTGGGTACTTTAAAATCAAAAGTTGTGTGTCAATAGAAGGAAAGAATTACTTTCAAATTATTTGTTGTTTTGTAAATTTAGTTCCATAAATCCTATTCCTGTCATGCCAGATTCTTCAATGATAGTTTTCAACCTTTCAGAAATAATGAAACATAATGCAAAATCTTCAACCATTTTGAGTGCAAAGAAATCAAAATTCCAATCTTTATTTATTACTAGTTTTATTATTTCATAAGGTTCACCACCTTTTTTTTCATATTCAATAAGTTCATTTTTATTTTTAAATTTGAGAGGATTCTTTCTACTTTTATTTAATGGCCCAATGTTTTCCCATACATAAAATTCTGACTCATGAAAGTCAATACAATCAAGTGCTTCAAATTTGGGTTTAACAAAATAGTAATCCAATTTCTCATTATTTAATGTCGTAAAAGAGGTTCTAAAATAAGACATTTCATAAATTATGTTATTATCAAATATTTTTTTCAAATCATTACTTATAATTAAAGTTATAATGTAGCTACTATTAAGTATATCTGTAATTTTACTCGTTTTTTTATATTGATAAAGTTTTGGAAGCAGCATTTCAACATCATTTCCTATAAATAAAGGCTTTTTTAAGATAGCGTTTGGCTTATAAAAGTTATTATCTAAGTCCGTTTTGAAATTTGGAAATGTGCCATACATTTTTCTGCTAATTGGCTCAAATAATTTATAATATTTCATGATTAAAATAATAAAGCAATTTGTGTGGCCGAGTAAGATGGATGGGCAATAAATAAATTCCTAATTTCATTAATTAAATTAAATACTGCTGTATTTAATGAATTTGTATTAGTTGAATTCTATGCCCAAATTGTAATTAATCGTGCTTTAACTCTTGCATCATATGCAGGGTGTGAACCAGGAACTAAAATGAAAACACCATTTTCGGGTTGGTTCATATGAAAGAATCCTTTTCCACCTAAAGTTTGAATTGCTTCACTACCTGGTTGATTATCCACACAAATATTTACCGGAATGATATGGTGAGCAATTCTTGGGTCGCCTTTTGGAATACCTAATATATCTCGTAATTGATTCCTATTGCCAAAAGTAATTCTATTTGTTACATTATCTTTAAACCAAACAATGTCAATTTTTTTGCCATTTGGATTAGATATAGTTTTTCTTTTAAATTCAATTGCGGTTAAATTAGTTGTAGGGGTTATTACACTTTGGTTTATAAAAAATCCATATAGTCCTTGTCCACTAATTGTTTGCAAATAATTAGTGTTTAAATTGGCAATCGATGTGCCATTTGCTGTATTATTTAATTTACTTGAATGTAAATGATAAAACGAATAAAGATAGTGTTGAGTGGGTGTAAATAAAGGGTTTATATCTGCACTTGAAGCAGCATGAAAAGTAAAAATACTCCAAAAAATTTCTGCTTTTTGAGCATTCGTTCCTATTGTAATAGTCGGTGCATATTGTTTTAATAAATTGTATTCAATTTCTGTATAGGCATATATTGAAGATAAACTAGAAGCTACTATTGTAGCTTTAGCTGCTTGCATTGCATCAAAAGGGGTGTAACCTACTGGCATAGGGTCTTCATCTATATTTATATTCCTACTTTCTTCTAAAAAATCCAAAATAATTTGTGCATCTGTAGGGTGATTATTGAGCCAGTTTTTTTCTGTAATATTCAATTGTAAAAGCGTTGTTAAAGTCAAGCAGTTTGCACTGTAACTTACTGGTTGCCAGCCTCCACCTCCACCTCCCCCCGTTATACCTCCCCCAGTTTGTACATTTAAATAATCGGTAAAGCAACTAATTTCTGTGGTAGTGTAGCTATACCAAGTAACACACATATCACATCCATCACAAGTTCCACTTGAGCATGAACCTGTGTTAGTGCAATGATTATCCGTACCTATATTTATGACAGTAACACCATTACAAATACTAGTACCTAGCAAATTATTTCTACTTGAATTAAGGGTAGGCTCAATTTTAACATATCGTGTTATTTTGTTTGTGTCATTATAATTACTTGAATTGTGAAATAATTTTTTATCATTTATTTGAAATAAAGTGCTGTTAAAGACATTATATGACAGTTGCATGTAAAGTAGGCTTACTTTTTCAGCATCGTTAAGTAATGTATTTGAATTGCTAAAATCAACGGATCTATATTCTGATTTATTATGAAATTCTAAATTTACACTATCGTTAATTGTAGCTTCTAAGTAAAAATGTACTGTCGTATCATTATTTTGAACTAAAGGAATTACAACTATTGTATCATTAGTAGCGTAAGTTGAACGAGATACGTATGTCTTCCCACTATTAAATATAATTCCTTTATTCCAATAAGCAAATCCATATTTTTTAATAATATTTTCTACAAACTTTTTATTCCTACTTTTTACTTCATTTAGTACTCTACTCATAATTGGGTCGGTAGAAACATTTTTTGTGAAAAACAATTCTATATTATTGATCGATTGTTCATTTTGTACACTTTCAATTTTTTTGCAATTTATTTTTATGCTACATATTATTATTATTAAAATTAAATAAAGTAATTTTTTTAACAAAGTAATTTTAAACATAATTTTTGTTTTATTGAATAAAGTTATATAACAAATTCAATGACTATCCGCTATTAGCAGCAGTACTGAACCAAGCCCCAGATATAGCTGAAATAACTAATCTATTAAATAGACCTACCCCAAAGTTACGTCGGTTAAATTTGAAACAAAATTCGTTTAAATAGTTCTGCATATATCGGTTATTTACGTGATGGTGCAAACCTAGTATTTTCTTTTTTGCATTGCTTATGGCTATATGAACCCAAGGTAAAACTGTTGCAACTTTAGCTTTATCCTCTACAATTATTGCTGTATGTTTTTTTGTAAACTCTTTTAAAACCCTATAACTAGTTTTGCCATCTGTTATTACTTCGGCTGTTTTACTAACCATTTTTTGGGCTTCATAAGAAATATCAACCTTGGCTAATGCTTCCACTACATTCATTTTTAAGTAGCCTGGCTTAGTTTTAGGTTTCCCTTTTTTATGCAAATGAGCTGGAATTGGTGTTGATGAAACGGCTACAATTACTTTTACTTGTCTATCTAATTCCTTTACAGGCTTAACTTCTAGTGATTCAGTGGTATTTTTTTTACGAATACCTGCAAAAAAACCCTCATCCATTTCTACAAAATCATTTAGCTTATAGTGTGCATCTCTATTGCCCATACTTATTCTTAGTTTATGCATCAAACACCATATAGGTTCATATCGTTTATGCCTTAACAACCTTTGCATTTTCAAGGCAAAAAATCCTTTTTTCGTTAATGACATAAAATAAATTGCCCAAAGCCATTTTTTGTAAGGCAAATTAGAATTCTCCATAACTGTACCACATTTTAAACTAATAGCACTCCGACACTTTTTGCATTGCCAACGACTTACACTACTAATCCAATAATGATGAGAACCTTTACATTTTCTACATATAATGCCAGCAGCTTCTCTTTCTTCTTTAAAATATTGCTTACATTCTGCCTCAGTGGCGTATAAACTGAAAAAATTATCTATTTGCATAATCTAATTATTTTAGCAAAATTACTAAAGATATTGGTTATACATTAATTTATTTTTCTTGCTATTAATAAAGGATAGTCATTACAAATTCAATATTTCTAATTTATTTTTATTTATATTTATTACAACTATCAAACCCCATTTCCACCCCAATCCACCCACCCTAACACCTATTTTTTTGTTAAAAAAATAATAGAACTTGGCTTTATAGTTAACAAAGGGTTAATTTACAAGGTAAATACAATATTTTTGTACCTATTATTACCACTCTTACAATATGATAGCCTACCTCAAAGGAAGTTTTGAATTTAAAAGCCCCGCCGTATTATATGTAAACGTACACGGTGTAGGTTACGAAGTATTTATAAGCCTACATACATTTACCGCACTACAGCATCTGCCCGAAGGGCTAGTATATACCTACTTACAAATAAAAGAAGATGCCCATACCTTGTATGGCTTTGCCGATTTGCAAGAAAAAGAAATGTTTTTACACTTACTAAGTGTAAGTGGTATAGGTGCTAATACAGCCCGTATGATGCTTAGTGCCACCAAACCAGATGATATAAGCCGTGCCATTATTAATGGCGATACTAAGCTACTAGAAAGTATAAAAGGTATTGGTAAAAAAACTGCTGAACGTACCGTACTTGAACTTAAAGATAAACTAGCTAAACTCCCCAATGCCGAAGCCCTAACATTAGGTGCTACCACTGGTGCATTTGGCATAAGCAATAAAGAAAAAGATGCTGCCAATGCTTTACTAGCCCTAGGTATAGCCCGCAATATGGGCGAACAAGCTGTAAAAAAAGCAGTGGCTTTGCTGCAACCCGATAGTAAAGTGGAAGATATTATAAAAAAAGCCCTACAATTGCTATAAAATCCACCCCTACTACAATAATATACCCAACTAAATAGTTATAACATAACGTCTTACTAATACATGAAGCAGTTACAGTACCTCAAATATATAGTACCCTTACTACTAATTATATGCACTAGCCATACCGCTATGGCTTATAATGTGTTAGATACATTGCCCTACCCAATTAAAGATAGCCGAACCGATAACTTTACAAATAGCTCCAAATTAGGGATGGATTTAAAACGGCCTGCTAATATTACAGATTCTATTATTTACGATGCCAAAACCAAAACCTATTATGTAATTGAAAAAGTAGGTACTTTTTACTACCGCAAACCTACTACACTTACCCAAGCCGAATTTATGCAACTTATGGCTCGTAAGCAGGAGCAGGAGTATTTTCAAAAGCGTAGCAAAGTTATAAGTGGGCTTAATTACGGCCTTACCAGGCCAAAATTAACTTGGAACAAAAATTTGGTAAACCGATTGTTTGGTACTGGTACCGATGGCATACCTAAAGTAGAAATAAAGCCCCAAGGCGAAGTAAACCTAATAACAGGCTACCAAGGGCAACGTATACAAAACCCAACGTTACCCGAAAGAGCCCAAAAGAGTGGCGGGTTAGATTTTAATATGAACTACAGGTTCAATATGAATGCCAGTATTGGCGAATTTTTAAAGTTTCCTATTTCTCAAAATTCATTAGCTACATTCGATTTTGAAAACCAACTAAAACTCGACTATCAAGGCAAAGGCGATGGTATTATTAAGCAGTTTCAAGCTGGTAATGTATCGTTTCCTACACGTACTGTACTTATACCAGGAGCCAACCAAGTATTTGGTATTAAAACGGTAATGCAGTTTGGCAAAGCCATACTTACATTTGGCATAGCCGACCAAAAAAGTGTACGTAACACCACTCAACTACAAGGTGGTGCACAAGCCCAACGGTTTGAAGTACGTGCCGATGAATATGAGGAAAACAGGCACTTTTTAATAGCTCAATATTTTAGAAAAAACTATAAAAAAGCATTGGAACGAATGCCCATCATAAACTCACCAGTACAAGTAAGGCGAGTAGAGGTATGGGTAACCAACCGTAACGGCATTACCACCGAGGCTAGAGATATAGTAGGGCTTATGGATATTGGCGAACCACAACCTTTTGTACCTTATCCTGGCGGTGTAGGTGGCACTTTTCCTCAAAATACGGCTAACGGATTATACTCCAAAATAATAAGCCTTAACGATATACGTAACCCTGCCAATGTAACCAGTAAGTTAAATGCTATAGGCCTACAACCCGTACAGGATTATGAAAAAGTATTTGCCCGTAAGTTACGAACCGACGAATATTATTTTAACGCCAGGCTTGGCTTTGTATCGCTTAACCAACCCTTACGTGACGATGAGGTAATGGGCGTAGCCCTTGAGTATAGTGTAAATGGACGAGTATTTAAAATTGGAGAGTTTAGTCAAGATGTGCCGCCAGATACATTGAACGGCATTTCAAAAATTATATTTTTAAAATTACTAAAAGCCACAAGCAGCCGTACCAACTTACCAATATGGGATTTGATGATGAAAAATGTGTATGCCGTAGGCTATGGCTACCTACAAAAGCCCGACTTTAGGCTCGATGTGTTGTATGCCGAACCTAGTACTGGCGAAAAAAATTACATGCCCGATGTAGATATAAATAGGCAACAACCTTTGTTAAGCTTACTAAACCTCGATAACCTCAACAACCAAGGCGACCCACAGCCCGATGGCCGATTTGACTATGTAGATAGTATTACCGTAATACCTCAATACAGCCGTATAGTATTCCCAGTATTAGAACCCTTTGGCCACGATTTGGATTATACCTTTACAGGAACTGATAGTACCGCAAAGCGAAATAAATACCTGTACTACCCACTGTACGATACTATAAAAGCTATAGCACAACTATACCCCAACCTTAACCGATTTATAATAAAAGGCGTAAGCAAAAGTACCGGTGGTACTGATTATAATATTGGGTTTAATATACCTCGCAATAGCGTACAAATAACAGCAGGTGGTACACAATTGGTGGAAAACCTAGACTATACCATTGATTATGATTTGGGGAATGTAAAAATATTAAATACAAGTGTACTCAATAGTGGTTTGCCAGTTAATATTAACTTTGAAAGTAACGGTGGTGGCTTTACTGGTCAGCAACGTAACTATTTATTTACAAGGTTAGATTATCAACTTAATAAAAAGTTGGCACTAGGTAGTACCTTGGTTCGGTTGGGCGAAAGACCATTTTTTAGAAAAACACAAATAAATGAAGACCCTATAAAAAATACGATGATAGGGTTAGATGCAAACTATAACTCCACCTCCAAAAAAATAACTAGATGGCTTGATAAGTTACCCTTTTACAACACCACAGCCACATCGAGTGTGAGTGCAAGTGGCGAAGTAGCGGTAATGATACCGGGCCACCCTGCCATAATAGGTAAGGGCGAAAGTAGTAGGGCTTTTTTAGATGACTTTGAAGGTGCAAGAAGTAGCTATGATTTAAAGTTTCCTTACAACCAATGGACATTGGCTAGTACACCCTACACAGCAACTAACGAAAGTGGTAGCTTACTAGTACCTGGTAGCAATGTAATAAACGACCCTAAGTATAACGATAGGCGAGGCAAGTTAGCTTGGTACCAAATAGAGCAAAATTTGCAAGATAGAAAGGCTACCAACAACCCTATGAAAAGTATGCCTGGGTTTTTAGATTCGCTAAGCGATGTAAGGGCAAGGCTCATTACTACTAACGAACTTTTTCCTAACCGTACGGTAGGCTTTGGCGAAAACTTATTGCCTACTTTTGATTTGTCATTTGACCCTTACCAACGGGGTAGTTATAATTATAATGCTAGTACAACCGATGTAAATGCCGATGGTTCACTTAAGCTCCCTAAGCAAAAGTGGGGTGGTATAATGCGGAGTATTGACCAACCCGATTTTGAAACGGCCAACTTTGAATTTTTAGAATTTTGGGTAGAGGACCCTTTTCTTGACAACCCAACAGGCAGCGGCGGACAAATGTATGTGAACCTTGGTAATATAAGTGAAGATATATTGAGAGATGGCAGACGACTGTACGAAAACGGATTAAACACACCAAATATACCAGCAGCTATTGATACTACAAGGTGGGGTAGAGTGCCAGCAAACCCTATACAAGTAACCAATGCATTTAGCAATAACCCAGCCGATAGACCCTTTCAAGATTTGGGCTTAGATGGGATGAACGATGTACAGGAAGATAGTGCAAGAACATTGTACCTTAATACCCTTAGAAATAACTTTGGTGCTACCTCACCTGCATACCTTAAAGCCAAAGCTGACCCTAGTAACGATAATTATAAATGGTACCGCAACCAAGACTATACCAATGCAAATGCAGGTATAGTAACACGTTACAAAAATGTAAATTATACACAAGGCAACTCGCCTATAACGGCTACAAGTTCCGATTTTAGCGAAGCGGCAACACTATACCCCGATGCTGAAGAATTAAATAGAGACAATACCTTAAATGAAACCGAAGAGTACTTTCAATATAAAGTAGAATTGAAACCCAATATGCAAATTGGTACTACACAGTTTTTGGTTGACAAACGTACCACTAGTGTTAAATTAGCAAACGACCTAACCCGCAATGTAAATTGGTATTTGTTTAGAATACCACTTAAAGAATACTATAGTAAAGTTGGTAATATACCTGACTTTAAAAGCATACGATTTATGCGAATGTTTCTGCACAACTTTGACCAACCTATTGTAGCAAGGTTTGCAAGGTTGGAGTTAGTACGTAACCAATGGCGGCAGTTTGCTAACGATTTAAGAGATGATGGTGTGTATGCACCACTTCTTAATCCGTTTACTATAGTTAGCACTGGCTCGGTAAGTATTGAGGAAAACGATAAGCGTAGTCCAGTAAACTATTTAAGTCCTTGTGATGTAGTGAGGGAGCAGTTTATAAGCAACAATGCTAACATTTTAGAAAATGAGCAATCGTTAAGCTTAGTATTTAAGGGCTTAGGCCCCAAAGATAGTAGGGCAATATTTAAAACAATAAATTACGATATAAACCAATACAAAGAGTTGGCCATGTACATACATGCCGAAAGTGCCCCATTGCCAAGTACACCAATAGCATCTAAAAGGTTAAATGCAATTGTACGATTGGGAAATGACTTTATCAATAATTTTTACGAAGTAAGTATACCACTAACTATTACTGCACCTAAAAGTACCTATATAGCTAATGATTGTAAAGTGGTATGGCCCGATGAAAATAAGTTGGACTTTCAGTTAGACATATTGCGAACCTTAAAAATAAATAGAAATACAAGTGGTGCAAGCCTAAGTGTAAAATATAGCCAAACTATAGGCGACAAAACTTACTCCATAGTAGGTAACCCGAGCCTTGGCGAAATAAGGGGAATGCTACTTGCTGTAAACAATACTGACCTCGATGTTAGTTATGATGGCGAAGTATGGTTTAACGAATTACGCCTTAAAGGCTTAAATGAAAAAGGTGGGTATGCCGCCACAGGCCGTGTTACTATTAACCTAGCTGACTTAGGTACACTTAACTTATCGGCAAATATGCACACTATAGGCTTTGGTAATTTGGAACAAAGGGTAAATGAACGTTACCGTGATAACTTTTTGCAATTAGATGCTAGTACCAACTTAGAATTAGGTAAGCTAACGCCAAAAAAATGGGGATTGCAAATACCAACTTATGCCAGTTATAGTAGCACTACTAGCACACCACAATACGATGCCTACGATAAAGATTTGAACCTAAAGGATAAATTAAAAACACTACCTGCTAACCAACGAGACTCCGTACGTAATACTGCAATAGAGCAAACAATAATAAAAACGGTATCATTTAACAATGTAAAGAAAAATAGAACAGGAACCAAAAAGCCAAAACTATATGATATAAGTAATGTAGATGCTAGCTTTGCTATAAATAAAACAGAACGAAAAAGCCCATTAGTAGAGCAAGATGATGTGCTGAAACATACAGCAGCATTGGGTTACAGCTATAGCACTACCGCCAAATATTGGGAACCATTTAAGTACGTAAAAGGTAAATTATTTAAAAGTAAATGGATGGCGTTGGTAAAAGATTTTAATGTAAATCCTGTACCAAGCTTACTAAGCTTTAGAGCCGATGTAAACCGACAGTTTGGAACATTTAGGCCACGTAACGTTGGCATTAAAGGCTACTCGGTACCCGAAACCTACAATAAATATTTTACATTTGATAGGCGTTATGATATGCGATGGGATATAACCAAAGCCCTTAATGTTGATTACACAGCACTTAACAATGCTAGGGTTGATGAGCCTTTTGGCAAATTAAATACTAAAGAAAAAAAGGATACAGTACGTACTAACCTACTCAAAGGTGGACGTAACACACTATTTGACCAAACAGCAAATGCAAGTTACACCTTGCCAATATCAAAAATTCCGATATTGGACTTTACTAAAATAGACTTACGATACCGTACTAATTACAAATGGATTGGGGCATCACGATTAGCAATTGACCTCGGCAACATAATTGAGAATACAACACAACGTGGCGTAACTGGCGAATTAGATTTTACGAAGTTGTATAACAAATCAAAATTTTTAAGAAAAGTAGACCAACCCAAAGCACAAAATACTAACCAAACAATAGCTACAAATACTGGTGATTTGAGGTTGAAAGATACCATAGGCTTACGTGGTAAAATGCTAAAAAAAGCCTTGCGGCTAAATAAGAAACTGCTAGCCAAGGCTAATAAACAACCAAAGCAACCTAAGCAAATACCCGATATAGTGAGAGGCTTTGCAAAGTTGGCCACTAGCCTCAAAAGAGCCAATATAAACTACAACGAAGACTTAGGAACAAGGCTTCCGGGCTTTACCGATAGTACACAATACTTAGGCAATAACTGGAAAAGTATGGCACCAGGAGCAGCATTTATATTTGGCAAACAGCCCGATACCAATTGGCTTAACCAAGCTGCCAAAAAGAACTTAATTTCTCGTAGCCCAATATTTAACGAATTATTTAGGCAAACCATAAATCAAAATTTGGAGATAACGGCACAGCTAGAGCCTATACGGGATTTTACGATTGATGTAAGTCTTCGCAAATCATTTAGTAAAGAGTATAGCGAATTGTTTAAAGATACTGGTGGAGTATTTACTGGCAATTACAAACACTTAGGGGGCTTTGGTACAGGTTCGTTTAGCATAAGCTATGTAGCATTTAAAACAATGTTTACTAAATTTGACCCAAATAAAACATCGGAAATATTTACCAAATTTGAAGATAATAGGAAAGTGTTAAGTACCCGATTGGCAAGCAAATACCCCTACTACAGCCAGTTAGGTGTGCTTAACCCAGTACAGGCCGATGGGTATAGCTATGGCTACAACCGCTATGCAACCGATGTACTAATACCATCGTTTGTAGCAGCTTACACTGGGCAAGATGCTAGTGAGGTATCATTACTTAGACAAGGGAATAAAAACATAAGAACCAACCCGTTCAGTGGTTTTATACCAAAGCCTAACTGGGGCTTTACCTACCGAGGTTTGAGTAATATAAGTGGACTGCAAAAAATATTTAGTAACGTTAGTATAGCCCATAAGTACAATAGTAGTTTGGGGATGAATAATTTTAACTCGGCCTTATTTTATGCCGATACTTTTGGGTTAAATTTTCCTACATTTTATGATACCGTTTCCAAAAATTTGATACCTTACTTTTATGTACCTAACCTAACACTGAGTGAAAGTTTTGAGCCATTAATAAGTATTGATTTACAGTTTACTAACAGGCTTAATATAAACTTAGATTACCGTAAAAAACGTGACGTAAGCCTTAGCCTTATTGACTACCAAGTAAGTGAAGTACGTAGTACACAGTACGGTGTACGTATGGATTGGGTAAAGCAAGGTAACCCTGCCAATAAAAAGAAAATGAAATTATTTGGTAAAGATTTTGATTTGAATAATGATATACGGTTTCAATTAGATTGGAGTATAAGAGATGATGCTACTAGTAACAGTAAACTTGACCAAGCCAATAGCTTTGTAACCGGTGGACAAAAAGTAACCCGACTTTCGCCCTCAGTTGATTATACTTTAAATAAAAGGGTGAACCTCAAATTTTATTACGATCGTAATAAAGTAATACCTAATTTGCCTTCGGCTTCACCTGTAACTACCACTAGGGCAGGTTTAGAGGTACGTATAAGTTTGGCGGAGTAGTTGGTTTTTTTATTTAATTTAACTTGTGCCTATATTTATTTACGTAGTAAAAAATGAATAATGAATGTTTAATACACAATGTTTAATCTATATTATGCAATGCTTACAATTTAATAAATAATGTTCAATATTCAATTCTCAATATTCAATGTTCATGTTATCAATTTAATTAGCACTTTTTTAATATTATATTTGCAAATACATTTAACCTAAATAAACCCTAATGACCAACCACGAAATAGATTACAAGATATACGGTGAAGAGCTACAATTTGTAGAGATTGAATTAGACCCTAATGAAACTGCTATAGCAGAGAGTGGAGCATTTATGATGATGGATGATGGCATTACAATGCAAACCATATTTGGTGATGGTAGTGCTTCGCAAAACACAGGTTTTTTGGGTAAATTATTAAGTGCTGGCAAACGACTTATAACTGGCGAAAGCCTTTTTATGACTGCCTTTACTAATGAAGGGCAGGGTAAAAAAAGAGTTAGCTTTGCTTCGCCTTATACAGGCAAAATAGTACCACTCGATTTATCCTTATTAGGGGGTACTATAATAGCACAAAAAGATGCTTTTTTGTGTGCAGCAAAAGGGGTAAGTATTGGCATACATTTTCAACGTAAGTTGGGTACTGGGTTGTTTGGTGGCGAAGGATTTATAATGCAAAAAATTGAAGGTGACGGTATGGCATTTTGCCATGCAGGTGGCTATATAATAGAAAAAGAACTGAAACAAGGCGACATATTAAAAGTAGATACGGGCTGTTTGGTTGCCTACCAACCAAGTGTTGATTTTGATATTGAATTTGTAAGGGGTATTAAAAACTTTATGTTTGGCGGTGAGGGGTTATTTTTTGCAAGGCTACAAGGCCCTGGTAAAGTGTGGCTACAAAGCTTGCCCATAAGCCGTTTGGCTGGTCGTATAATGCAGTATGGTACATACAACCGCAAAGAAGAGGGTGGTTTGTTAGGTGGCTTAGGTAATATGTTTGATGGTAAAGAGTAGGGGATAAAAATGTAGTAACCTATTTTTAATTAGCACAACTTGTATCGCCTTAAGAGTTATTAGCACATTATCAAATTTTTTTTTTTTAAATTATACTATACCTCCATACTCATAAAATCCTTTACCACTTTTTACTCCAAGCTCATTATTTATTACTTTTTGTTGTTGCAAGGGTGAGGGTAAAAAACGGATATGTTGGTCATAAGCAGTATATAAACTTTCGGTAACGGCATAGTTAATATCGTTACCAATTAAGTCCATTAATTGGTAAGGCCCAAGTTTGAAGCCAGTAGCTACCATCAAATTATCTAAATCATTATAGTTAGCAAAGCCTTGCTCAGCTAGCCTTAGGGCTTCTAGGTAATAATGCCTTGCTACACGGTTCACAATAAAGCCAGGTGCATCTTTACATAGTACAGGTGTTTTTTGTAAGCTAGTGGCTAATTGTATTATGGCATTTACAGTTTGGGTATTGGTGTGTATGGTTTGTACTACCTCTACCAATTTCATAATAGTAGCAGGGTTAAAAAAGTGCATGCCAACTACTCGGTTTGGGTGCAGTACTCCCTCGGCAATAGTGGTTACACTAAGCGATGAGGTGTTGGTGGCAAATATAGTTTCGCCATGGTTTATTTCGGCAAGTTGGTTGAAGAGTGCAATTTTAATGTCCAATTTTTCAACAATGGCTTCTATAATTACATCGGCTATACAGTGTTGTACATCTGTAATATAAAGCAAATTATTGAGGGTACTTTGTTGCTGTTCTGCTGTTATTTTTTGCTTGGCTACTAACTTTTGTAAGGAGGTTTCTATGTTACTTTTTGCGGTAGCTATAGTATTAGCATTTACATCAAATAATATAGTGTAGTAACCTTGCTGTGCAGTACATTGGGCTATAGTGCTACCCATAGTACCTGCACCACATATTGCTATTGTATTAATTGTAATCATAATTGTAAAAGTAGTGGGTTAATTTGGAAAAAGAAAAATGATACGAAAGATTACAGTTGGTAAATTTTTACTCATAAATAAGTTACTAAATTTAAAAAAAACTAAAATCAAACACCTAACTTACCGCAACAACACATACGCTAACCAACTTAATGTGTATGCAAGTACCGTCATATAAAGCAATTGCACAATAGGCCATTTCCAGGTTTTAGTTTCACGTTTTACTATAGCTAGGGTACTCATACACTGCATAGCTAAGGCATAAAACACCATAAGCGATACGCCAGACGCCACTGTATATACTGGTTTGCCATTGGAGAGGGTGGCATTTTTCATTTTTTGAGTAAGGGTACTTTGTCCTTGCTGTGGGGTATTGCCCACACTATACAAGGTAGCCATAGTGCCTACAAATACTTCACGGGCTGCAAACGATGTGAGTAAGGCAATGCCTATGCGCCAATCATAACCTAATGGTTTTATGGCAGGTTCTATAGCTTTGCCCATAATGCCTGCATAACTATTCTCTAATTTTTCTTTACTCATAAGTGTAGCTAGTGAGTCGCTATTTAATTGAGGTTGTTGGGTTAAGGTTGCATATTTAGTTTCAATTATTGCTATACGGTTACTTGGACCAAATGAACTTAATGCCCATAATAATATGCTAATAATCATTATAACTTTACCCGCTTCAAGTACAAATATTTTTGCTTTAAGCACCATAGTATTTACCATATTACTCCACCGTGGTGCTCGGTATATGGGCAGTTCTAACAAAAAATAACTACGTTCCTTTATAGTTATTAATCGGCTAAATAAGTAGCTAATAAGCAATGCTAACACTACACCTAATAAGTACAACCCTAACATTACAATACCTTGTGTACTTACAAATCCGAGTATATAAGTTTTGGGTATTACCAAAGCAATTAATATACTATACACTGGCAACCTTGCACTGCAACTCATAAGTGGTGTTACCAATATGGTGAGCAATCGTTCTTTTTTATTATCAATATTTCGGGCACTCATTATGGCAGGTACGGCACAAGCAAAGCCACTTATCATAGGTACTATACTTTTGCCATTGAGGCCTACCTTTCGCATTAGTCGGTCGCTTAGAAAACTTATTCGAGCCATATAGCCTGTATCTTCAAGCAAAGTAATGAGGGCAAATAGTATCATAATTTGGGGTACAAAAACCAGTATGCCACTAAGCCCTGCTAGTATGCCATTAATTAACAAATCAGTCCAATTGTTATGTACTAACACACTGCTAAGGCTACCACTCAATTTGGCAAATAACCACTCTATACCATCCATTGGGTATTGGGCAAGCCAAAATACACTTTGAAATAACAGTAACAATACAGTAATTAATATTACATATCCCCAAGTTTTGTGTAGTAATAACTTATCAATTTTTTGGGTAAATATATTTTTTTGCAAGGCATCAGTTTCAACTACTGATTGTTGCATTACCTGTTTTATTTTAGCAAAGCGTAACAGTATTTCTTCGGCCTGTAGTTTTGTTTTGTTTATTGGATAATCGGTTTCTAATTGTGTAAAAAATTTTTTATTATCCAACTCTTCAAACAACTCATTGTGGTGCATTAGCAAGTGCAATGCTTTGTAATTATTTTGAGTTTGATATTTTTCTTTAACCTTAGCTAATGCCTTGCCACCAATGGTTTCAATGGGTATAAAGTCCGTATTGGCTTTGTGGTATTGGTTTTCGGTTACTAACTGTACCGCTTTTTTAAGTGCAGGTATGCCTATATTTTTACGAGGGTTTATGGCTACTATTGGCATACCAAGTTCTCGTTCTAAGGCAGGTATATCTATTTTGGTGCCTTTATTTTTGGCAATGTCCATCATAGTAAGGCCTATTACCATTGGTATTTTAAGGTCTATTATTTGTGAGCAGAATAAGAGGTTACGTTTAAGGTTACTAGCATCGGCAATGAGTATAATTAAATCGGGCTTTACTACATCATCAAGCCCTAGCAATACTTTATACACCACCCACTCATCTTGTCGCTTAGGGTATAGGCTATAGGTACCTGGCAGGTCGGTTATATGAGCTTTTAGGGCATTGTTAATGGTTGCTGTGCCGGTAAGTTTATCTACTGTAACACCTGGAAAATTGCCCACCTGTTGCTTTAGCCCTGTAAGGCAATTGAACAGGCTACTTTTACCACAATTGGGGTTGCCAACCAATGCTATGTTTATTGTTTTTTGCAAAGTATTTGCAAAGGTATTTATAAATGCCAACACCTCATTTACGATTTGCGTAATAATGTGTAAACCCATAAGGTTATACAAACCTTATGGGTATTAGGAAAGGTACATTACGAATTTTAAACTGAATTTGATTTTTGCAGTATCGGCTTTAATATGACAACTACATTTACGATACTGGATTTTTTTAAATTGCCTATTTTATATTTACAATTTTTTTATCTTTGGGGTATTTTATGGTATAGCTAAATCGGTATGTTTTTACTTCGCCAGGTGTAAGGTTAAGTTTCCAAGTAAGTACATTATTATCGGGGTTTATACTTGCCTCTTGGCTACTAAGTAATTCTATTTGCACTTCCTTTATATTGCTCATTGGGTATTGGTCTTTAAGCACCATTGTTACATTAGTGGTTTTATTATTTTTCACTTTTATTTCATAAGTAAATGTTTGTTTTATATAATCATCTTTGGTGCGGCTAGTAGTAGCATCCTTTACCACTGTACGTTTTATGGCTATTCGTTTGTCTTTGCCCAAGCTTAAGTTAAGTGTATCGGAGGTGGTGTTTGGGTCTATAAATGATTTGCCAATGTAGGTATTATCCATTATTATATTGGCATTACCGGGTATAAGGTCAAGGCTTTCCCAATTGCTAATTTCGGCTAGTAGGTAAGCGTCATCATCAAGCTTAGGTACTGCATAATTTTTTAAGTTACTTTCTATTTCTTTTTCTTTTATATTAATACTGTGTGCCAATCCATTACTTTCAATATTATAAGGCAAGTCTATTTCAAAGTTTGTATTGAGCAGCCCTTGTTTTAAGGTTGTAAAGTCTTGTAGTGTACTTGGCTGTATCATATCTGTACTTACTTTTTTGGTAGCATAGCCTAATGTTTCTACTTGTACTTCGTCTTTTTCTATATCGTTGGTTTCTTTATATGATTGTATTGAGTTTAATCCTCTTATTTGTAAACCTTGACTTTTACCATTGAGTGCATTGTATAATTGTGGTACATAATACTGCAAATACCAAGCACTTAGTAGTGGGGCTTCGGTGCTAAAGTTTGGTGTGCCTGTACTTAGTGTAAGTTTAGTTTTTTCCCAATTAATACCTGTATTTTGTATTACACTTGCTTTGTATACAAGCTTTATGGCATTGGTTTTACTGTTAACCCTTAGGTCGTATATGGGCTGCCAACCTGCATTGGTGGTATAGTAGCTCAGTCCAATTTCGGCCTGTTGGTCTTTACCACATATTACTTGTAATACCATACGTCCATAAGGTTTTGAGGCAATTTCCGGTTCATCATTATTAGTATTACTGAGTTTATTTATTCGTTCCTTTATAGCTGCTATAGTTTCATTGAGTTCATTTATTTGTTGTTGATAGTTAAAAATAGTAAGTTTATTTTTTTCAATTTTTGCAGTATAAAATTCTATTAGTTGTAGCACTTCGGCTGTTAAAGTAGTTTTGTTGGTACTAGTATTAATAGTAGCTGCTATTAATTGTTCTGTTTTTTGCAATACAGTAGCATCAATATCTTTTTTATTTTCAATTATCGCTATACTTTTTGAAAGTACTTTTATTGAGTCTGTATATTTTTTAAGCCCAGCTATTATAGGTTTAGGCTTTGTAGTAGGGTAATACACACTGTACTGTTGTGAAAGCAAGGCAATATTTTCGGGGCAATTTATTTGCACACTATTTATGTCAAGCTGAGTACTTAATTTATCTATTATTACAATTTTAGTATTTTTATTTACAGTTATTTTGGCTTGGTGTGTAAGCTCAGCACCATATCCATAATATACAGTTGCCTCGTTCATAGTAGCTATAGCATTTGTTGTGTCATTTTGAGCTTGTGTAAGTTTACATAATACAAGCATAAGTATCAGTATTTTATATTTCATAAGTATATTTTTTAGGTAGATGCAATTGTCAAAATAATTACACAATAAAAATTTAAACTAATTTTTTTTTATGCAAAACAAATTGAGCTTAGGTAACATTAATTTGTATTTTTAATTTCATAAATAAAATAAAATATGAGTAGTTATCGCCAAATATTTTACCAAATTGTTTTTTCCACCAAGCATAAAGAACCTACCTTAAATATGGAACATGATGCAACTCTATATAAATATATATGGGGTATTATACAAAATAAAAACTGTCATTTATATCAAATTAATGGCATTGAAGATCATATACATATTGTAACGGATTTGCATCCTTCTATATGCCTAGCCGACCTTGTAAAAGATATAAAAGTTGCTAGTTCTATTTGGCTCAAGGGTTGCGGATTGTTCCCCAATTTTACGAGTTGGCAATTAGGCTATGCTGCATTTACTTATTCCAATAGAGAAATTTATAAAATTATAAACTATGTAAAAAAACAAAAAGCTCATCATAAAAAAGAAGATTTTGTTACTGAATATAAAAGAATATTATTGGAAGAAGGGGTTGACTTTGACGAGAAATATTTACTTTGACTATTATTGCCATCAATTGTATTGATGGCAATTATTATATCCATCAATTCTATTGTTGGCAATTATTTTATCCATCAATTTTATTGTTGGCAATTATTTTATCCATCAATTTTATTGATGGCAATTGAAATTTAACCACTTCGTGGTTAGATGGTACAACTATAAAAGTCCGAAGGGCTTGAATAATAATTACAACCTATGTAATTGGTTGGATAAAAAACTATAGCTATGAATTCTATTGATGGCAATTATTTTATCCATCAATTTCATTATTGGCAATTATTATATCCATCAATTTTATTGATGGCAATTACAATTTAACCACTTCGTGGTTAGATGGTACAATTACAAA
>JAYWGN010000038.1:0-177028 GCA_043778255.1 Chitinophagaceae bacterium
ATTGCGGCTTCGCCTTATTGTACTACCTGCCTGCCGGTAGGCAAGTTTGTTTATTCAACCTGCCTGCCGGCAGGCAGGTCGGCATTTGATGTTAATTAACTAAAATATTTTTGGACTAAATACCATTTCACAATGTTATAAGTTCCAATATTTTTTTTGCCAAAAAAATAAAATATAAACTACTCATAAAGCATCAAATTTAATTGTAACTTTAGTAATTAACTAATACATAGCAATGAAATATTTAGTCTTGTTTTTTGTAGCAATTATTGTACTATGTTCCTCATTTTATTATACAAGCAAGCCGAATAATGCACAACAAGCCGAAGGCTTTTGTGGCGTTAAAAACACCGCATTTTTTGGCGACGAACAATTTACCCTCAACATCAATTACAGTGTGGTAGGGGCTTACATTAATGCAGGCAATGCCACTTTTACCATAGTAAACGAAAAACTTAATGGAAAAAACTGCTACCATATAGAAGGTGTAGGCAATAGTAATAGGCGTTATGATTTTATATTTAAAGTACGAGATAAATACGAAAGTTGGGTAGATACCACTACATTTTTGCCCTTACAATTTAAACGTAAAGTAAGCGAAGGCAAGTATAAAAAAAAGGAACTCATTACATTTAACCATGCTGCAAAATCGGCTACAAGCCTCAACAAAACCTATACCATACCTAACTGCATACAAGATGTATTGAGTGCTACTTACTATGCCCGTAATATTAATTTTGCAAAAATGCAAGTAGGCGACAAAGTAAATTTTGATATGACTATGGACGATGAAATATTTAATATGTACATCAAGTATTTAGGTAAGGAAGTTATAAAAACTCAGTTTGGAAAATTTAATGCCATCAAGTTCAAACCCTTACTCATAAAGGGTACCATATTTGAAGGTGGCGAAAAAATGACCGTTTGGGTAAGCGACGATGCTAACCACTTACCCTTACGTATAGAAAGCCCAATAACTGTAGGAAGTATAAAAGTAGATATGGTGGATTATAAAAATATTCGTTATCCACTCAGCAGTTTAATAAATTAATGAGCTAATGTGCTATTTTGATGTTTTTTTAATTTGATTATTCTATAATGGATAAACGACTGATGTATTTAAAACCAAAAATCTAGAATTGAAAAATTTTTATAACTATGGAAAGAAGAAACTTTATAAAGAATGTTGGTATAGCTAGTACAGCCACTATACTATTACCTAATGGTAAATTATTTGCTATGGAAAATAGTAGTGATGCTAAAGTAAGGCTTGCCATTATTGGTGTAGGCTTACGTGGACAAGACCATTTGGAATTACTCCTTCGCCGTACCGATGTAGAAGTAGTAGCCCTTTGCGATATAAGTGAACTAAGCATAAAAGATGCAAAAGAGCTGGTAACAAAGTTTGCCAAAAAAATGCCAGAACTGTTTACAGGCAACAACTTTAGCTACCGCAACTTATTAGACAAATATAAAAACCTCGATGGTATTATAATAGCCACACCTTGGGAGTGGCACAAACCAATGATAATTGATAGCATAAAAGCTGGTATTAAATATGTAGCAAGTGAGGTTATAATAGGTATTACATTGCAAGATCATTGGGATGTAGTACACACTGCCGAACAGTACAATGCCCATGTAATGATGTTGGAAAATGTATGTTATCGACGTGATGTAATGGCTGTTCTTAATATGGTAAGGCAAGGCATGCTTGGCGAAATTATACACTTGCAAGGTGGCTACCAACACGACTTACGAGAAGTAAAATTTAATGATGGCCAGCAGCCTTATGGCCACGGTGTGGAGTATGGCGACAAAGCATTTAGCGAAGCAAAATGGCGTACCCAACATAGTGTGCACCGCAACGGCGACTTGTACCCAACCCACGGCATTGGCCCAGTTGCCAACTATATTAATATTAATAGAGGCAACCGCTTTAATTCGCTGTGTAGCTTTAGCAGTAAGGCTCGTGGCTTACACAACCATATAGTAAAGCAAGGTGGGGCCACACACCCCAATGCTAAAGTGGAGTTTAAATTAGGGGATGTAGTTACTACTAATATTGCCTGTGCCAATGGCGAAACCATACTGCTACAACACGATACTAACTTGCCACGCCCTTACAGTTTGGGCTTTAGGGTACAAGGTACTGAGGGCTTATGGATGGATGTAAATAATGGAATGTATATACAAGAAAAATCTGTAAAAAACCATGTGTGGGACAAGGCAACTACATGGCTCGAAAAGTACGACCACCCACTATGGAAAAAATGGAACGATGCTGCCGAAGGTGCTGGCCATGGTGGTATGGATTTTTTTGTAATACACAGTTTTATAGAAAGTATAAAAGCAAAAGCACCTACACCACTTGATGTGTATGATGCTGCCACTTGGAGTGCCATTACACCACTAAGTGAGCAAAGCATTGCATTAGGCAACCAAACTATTGAGTTCCCTGACTTTACAGGTGGGCAGTGGATGTACCGCAAACCAGTATTCGCCATAACGGATGCTTACTAAATTGTAAAATTTTAAATTTTTATAACCCCAACCAATCCATTGTATTTTGGTAAAATATTTTTTGTTCGGCGGCTTCGCCTAAATGCATTTGCTGTATAAATTTTCCCATTTCCAAATCGCCAAGTGGAAAAGGATAGTCCGTACCAAAGCAAACTTTATTAATACCCACCATATCTATACAATACTGTAATGCTTTGGCATCGTGGGTTATACTGTCAATCCAAAATTTGCCTAGGTAGTTACGAGGGTTTATAGGGTTGTCCATTGCTACCAAATCGGGTCGGCAATTAAAACCATGTTCAATACGGCCAAGAGTAAATAAAAACTCACCACCTGCATGGCTGAATAGCCAACGTAAGTTGGGTAATTTTTCAAAAACTCCACCAAATAATAAACTGCAAATTGCCCTACTCGTTTCGGCAGGCATACCTACTAACCATGGCAGCCAATACTTTTGCATTTGGGCTTCGCCCATCATATTCCAAGGGTGTACCATTATGCACATATCTAAGGCTGCACAGGCTTCAAATATAGGGTAGTACTGTGGTTCGTTCAAATTACAATCATTAATGTTGCTACCAATTTGTATGCCTTTAAAGCCTAGTTTTTTTAATCGTTCAAGTTCAATTATACTAGCTGCTGCATGTTGCATAGGCAATGTACCTAAGCCTATATAATGGTTAGGGTGTTGTGCTACAGTAGCTGCTATGTCGTCGTTCAAGTACTGTGCTATACTAGCACCATCATTTGGGCTTGCCCAATAACTAAATAATACAGGTATAGTGCATACTACTTGTTTGCTTATACCAAAAGCAGCATATTCATTTATACGTTCTTGCTGAGCCCAACAGTTACTTTTTATATTTCTAAAAAATGTGTTGCCTTTTATCATATCTGCTGTACCATTAGCTTGGTGTTGCAATTGTATAAAATCGCCATAGCCAAACTTGGCAGCCCAATTGGGTAGTGTCTTTGGTATAATGTGGGTATGGGAGTCAATGTAGCCCTGCCCCCCAACAGCCCCCCTAACAGCCCCCCCACCCCCCAAAGGGGGATTATGTGCTGCAGCTTTCGTAATATCTAATTTATTTTTATTCAAAGTTTTTTATTTAAGTACACAATAAATTAATTTCTTAATTTCTTAATTTTTTTTAACACATACATTTTTAGCCTCCGTAAAAAACCGTAGGGCTTCGTTACCACCTTCTCGTCCCATACCACTTTGTTTCATACCGCCAAAGGGTGTTCGCAAATCACGTACTAACCAACAATTAATCCATAGTACACCAGCATCAATTTTATTAGCTACACGGTTTGCTTTGTTTATATCTGTTGTCCATATTGTGGCACTCAGCCCATATTTATTTTCATTGGCTAATTGTATGGCTTGTAGTTCCGTATCAAAAGGTAGTAGGGTTACTACTGGTCCAAATATTTCCTCTTGGTTAGTAGTGCAATTGTTTGGTAAATTTTCTAATACCGTTGGTGTTATAAAAAATCCATTTGCATTATCGCCAGTTAATTGTACACTACTGCCACCACATAATATATTTGCTCCCTCCTGTTTGGCAGTTGCAATACAATTTAATATTTTATTGTAGTGCTGTTCACTTACAATTGCACCTACTTGTGTGGTAGGCAATAATGGGTTACCCACTTGCAGTAACTTTACTTGTGCTACAAATGCTTTTTTAAATTTTTCGTATATACTTTGCTGTATTAGTAGTCTGCTGCTGCAAAGGCATATTTGCCCTTGATTGCTAAAGCTTGCCCTTACTAATTCAGTAATTGTGTTATCAAATTCACAATCGTCAAATACAATTGCAGGGTTTTTGCCGCCAAGTTCTAATGATACTTTTATAAGGTTACTGGCAGCTACTTTGGCTATATGCTTACCTACTGTGGTGCTACCAGTAAAGCTTATAGCCTTTATACTAGGGTGTGTTATAATAGCATTGCCAGTAACCTCACCATTGCCATGTATTATATTTAATACACCTTTGGGTAGCCCTACTTTAATACATATTTTGCTAAGTAGGTAAGCGGTGAGTGGCGTAACCTCACTTGGTTTTGCTATTACACAATTACCAGCTGCAAGTGCTGGGGCTATTTTCCAAGTAAATAAATATAGCGGCAAGTTCCATGGGCTAATGCAAGCTACTATCCCTAAAGGTTGCCTAAGTACTGTATTATTATATTTATTAGTATTATATGTTTCGTCTGTAAATTCTAGTATTGCATTTGCAAAAAAACGAAAGTTTTCAGCAGCTCTAGGTATGTCCACTTTAGTGGCTTGAGTTATGGTTTTGCCATTATCATATACCTCAGCCAAAGCTATACTATCAATATTATTTTCAATTTCTGATGCTATTGCAAGTAAGTAATTGCTTCTTTCTTTGGCACTCAAATTACTCCAATATAAAAAAGCATTTTCGGCAGCTGCTACGGCATTAGCAACATCTGTAATACTGCTTATTGGTACCCTATTAATTACACTATTAGTAGCTGGGTTTACACTAGGTATATAATAATTAGTGGCACTGTTTACTAGTTCTCCATTTATATAATTAGGTATTAGGTTCATTTATTTTGGGAGTTTTTATTTTCCAATACCCTGTTTTGTTATTACCACTTCGTTGTATTTTTTTTTCATCTTTTAATTTTTCTAAGTAGCGTAATATAGTAATTCTTGATTTTTTTAATGCCTCTGCCATTTCTATAACAGTAGCTGTAGGCTTGGCTTTTAGTATTTCTATAATCAAATTTTTTATGGTATCGGTATCACCATCAGTATCATCATTGGTATCACCATTGGTATCACCATTGGTATCATCATTGGTATCACCTTTGGTATCATCATTGGTATCACCATTGGTATCACCATTGGTATCATCATTGGTATCATTATTGGTATCATCATTGGTATCATTATTGGTATCAATTGCTATATTATTTTCACATTCAAACGCTACCTCCATTCCAATACTTGTAGTACTAAATTGAGGTTTATTTATTTCATATTTTTTGCACTCTGCTATTATTTTATGAATACCTTGCCCCCACGCCTCTATAAAACCATAAATAAAAAAAGCATTAGAAAGTAGTGGATTGTAGGGTAATGATGGGTGGCTTTTTAAGAGGTTATCTATTGTCCAGTTTTCTGGTAATTGGCCTGTATTAAATATACTAATTTTATTTGCAAATACTTTTATTTGTATAGGTATGCCAGTGCTATAATCTTTGTGAGATACGGCATTTAGCAAGGTTTCTCTTATAGCCATTTCTGGAAATAAATACTTTTCTACTCTTGCTATGCCTTTGTAAGTAATATATGCTTTCAAATATTTTGTAAGTAATAGATTCATTGTTTTATTTACTTGCTCATACAGGGTACCGTACACTAAATCTTGGTATAGCAAATTGTATGTTTCATCAAAAAAACCAATTTTAATAAATGCACCAGTTATTAAAACGTCAGGTTGCGGATACAATAAAAGTACAGTAGCTCTGTTGTAATATTTACCATCATAAAGACCTAAATTTTGTAAAATCAAATTGTTAGGTTGTTGTAACAAATTACCAGCCAACCTACCTGTGCTTAATGCTTTTGTTTTTAATATATTTATTTGTTCTGTACTTAAATTGCGTAATAATAATTTAGGCACTGGTACACTATCCCATTTTTTGCCCTGTTTGCCTAGTATAAATTTATCGAGTGCAGCACCTTTTAATTCCTGTTTTGTACTGCCCGATCGGTAGTGGTATTGCCCTTTATAGCTTATTGGAAACGGATAAGCATCCACTTTAATTTCAATGTATTGTAATTTAGTTTTTACACGTAAATTAACATCAACCAATATTCCTAACAAATCTTTTATTTTATTTGGTAATTCTTCTAATAACTTTTTTGCATCCGTTATGCCACTTACTATGCCTTTATCATTTATACCAATATATAATTTCCCACCATTTGCGTTAGCAAATCCACTTATCCATTTTATGTATTCATCTCTCCAAGTTTCTTTCCACTCTATATTTTGTTTTTCTTGTGCCATTTTTATTTTGTTAAAAAAAAAATAATAATATATTATTATCCCATATACGCCACACATTTTAATTCAATAGCAATAGGTGTAGGCAAAGCACTTACAGCTACAGTAGTACGGCAGGGTTGGTGAGTAGCAAAGTACTCAGCATATATTTGGTTAAAGGTTACAAAGTCACGTTTCATATCAACCAAATAAACTGTAACATCAATAAGCTGTTCCCATGTAGCATTACTAGCAGTAAGTACAGCCTTTATATTAGCCATTACACTATGTACTTGTGCCGCAAAGTCAAATGCAGTATAGTTGCCTTTTGCATCTACAGCTAAGCCAGGTATGCTATTATCCAAAGCACTACGTGGCCCAATGCCAGATAGGTATAAAAAATTTCCTGCCTGTAAGGCATGTGGGTAAGCACCTACTGGAGTAGCAGCAGTTGTAGTATGTATAGGTGTAGCCATAGTTGTATTTGCGTTAGCTATCAAAATTAAATAATATTACTCAAATGCATTTACAAACTATTACAGTACATTATTTACCCCAAAAAAAAGTTTAAACTGCTAACTAATACTTGCAAAGCAACTGTTTACCTTAAAAATAAGTCCATTAAAAAGCAAGATTACCCTAAAATTTTCGTTTTTTTGCAATACATAATCATTTATGAAACAGGAACTTTACAATACCATAGTGCAACAAAAGCAGCAAAGCAATAAATGCTTTGCGGTATTAATAGATCCCGATAAAGTAAATAACAACAACCTTAACCAACTTATACAATTAGCTATTGATGCTAAGGTTGATTATTTTTTTGTAGGCGGTAGCCTAGTTATCAGCAATCATTTAGATGAATGCATCAAATATATAAAAGCCCAATGTAGTATCCCCATTTTACTGTTTCCTGGTAGCCCAAGCCAAGTAAGTAAATATGCCGATGCCTTACTGTACCTTAGCCTTATAAGTGGCCGCAACCCCGAGTTGCTTATTGGCCAACACGTAATAAGTGCACCATTTGTAAAGCAGAGCGGACTAGAGCTAATGCCAACAGGCTATATAGTGGTAGATGGTGGAGCACCAACAACAGTAAGTTATATAAGTAATGCCACGCCCATACCTGCCGATAAAAATGAAATAGCCATGTGTACCGCTATGGCTGGCGAAATGTTGGGTATGAAACTTATATATATGGATGCAGGAAGCGGAGCAAAAAATGCCATAACCGAAGCTATGATAGCCACTGTAGCAAAGCATATAGAAATACCATTGATAGTAGGAGGTGGTATAGTAACACCCGAAAAAGCATACTTCAATTGCAAAGCCGGAGCCGATATAATAGTAGTAGGTAACGCCATAGAAAAAGACCCAATACTAATAAAAGAAATGGCTGCAGCCATACACCAACAAGTACCTATAGCTTAATTAGTTGCCCATTTAAAGTGCAATAGTAACTACCTTTGCAGTATGCAAATCGCAAAACCGCCCATTGGTTATTTACGCAATGTATTAAAGTTACAATGCCCACGGTGTAGGCAAGGCAAACTGTTTCAACATACACTAAGTATTAACCTTACCAATAACCTTAGCATGCACCAAAGGTGCAAAGTATGCAACCAACCCACCGAGGTAGAAGTAGGCTTTTATTACGGCACAGGTTATGTAAGTTATGCCCTCACTGTAGCCCTTACAGCAGCTACATTTGTAGCATGGCTACTCACCATTGGCTTTGCATTAAGCGACAATCGAATATATTGGTGGCTAGGTAGCAATGCCGTATTTTTATTACTATTGCAACCATGGCTAATGCGGCTATCACGTAGCCTTTGGTTAAGCTGGTTTGTAAGCTACAATGCTAACTGGCCCACACTTACACACTTTAACGAGGAGCGCATTAATGCCAACCAAATGGAGGGCAAACAAGCCATTTCACAAAAAGAATTGTAACAAGATTATATTTTTTTTAAGTATTTTTTTTGGGGCTGTTATCAACATACCTTTGTGCAACTATAGTACACCGCCCACCTACAATACCTGCCTACGGCAGGTGATTTTCGGTTAAGCGGTGCAGCCCATCAGCAGTAGTAGTACTAGCAACAAATGCAAGCCCTCCACTGCTTGCACACTTGTACCTAGTGCAAATGTGGTATATTTGCTGTTAGCAAAAAAGCACCATGAACAAACAAAAAGCAGTACTATTTTTTACCGTATTTATTGATATGGTTTGCTTTAGTATGATATTTCCTGTAATGCCTTATTTGGTTGATGAGTTGCACCTAACCAAAGTAAGTATAGCCATTATATTAGCCATATTTCCATTAATGAATTTTTTATGCTCCTCATATTGGGGCAGCCTCAGCGACCGTGTAGGTCGCCGACCCGTAATGCTTTGGAGCATCGCCATCACTTTTTTTGCTAATGTACTTTTAAGCTTTTCTAGTGTAGGTATATTATTGTTTTTGGCTCGTATGTTAGCCGGTATTGGTAGTGCCAACGTAAGTGTAGCACAGGCTTACATAGCCGATATATCAACACCCCAACAACGTACCAAAAACCTAGGAATGATGGGCGCTGTATTTGGTATGGGTTTTATAATTGGTCCATTTGTAGGTTCGTTGTTAAAAGAGTATAGTGGGCAGGGTAGTGCAGTATGGGTTGGCATTGGTGCTGCTGTATTTAACCTAATTAATTATATAACAGCAACGGTATATTTAACTGAAAGTAATAAAAATATAACAGCAGCAACCAACAAAAATTTGAACCCTTTAGTGAGCATATACAAGTGGCTTAAAGTACCCGTTATTAGTAACCTAATGTTTTTGTTTTTTATATACGTTACAGCATTTAGTATGATGCAAATGACTAGTGGTTTTTTGTGGAAAGACAAATACGGACTCACCGAAAAACAAGCAGGTTTAATGTTTGTATACATTGGGTTAACCTCTGCCATATTTCAAGGGTTATTAGTAGGCATACTTACCAAACGCTTTACCGAAAGGCAACTAATAATAGGTGGCGGCATTATAATGGGGTGTGGGTTGGCATTAATACCCGTACCATCGGTAGGGCATTTTTTGGTATTGGAGTTAGTAGCATGTGGCTTACTGTCGTTAGGTAATGCTTGCATTACTCCACCATTACAAAGTTGGATATCTAAAAAAGTACCAGTAACCCAAGTAGGACAAGCATTAGGTGCTAACCAAAGTTTTGGTAGTATTGGTAGGGTTATTGGCCCGGCATTAGGTACGTTTTTATACGCTGCCAACATTAGTATGCCATTTTTTGTAGCTGGTGCATTAATGTTTTTTCCACTTATAATAATTCTTAAATTAAAAGATTAAAAGCAGCTAAATAAACTTATTTGTTGTCTTTATGTTAACGATAATTATACATTGTTGACTGTTTTAGGCACAAAAGCCACTTATTTTTGCACAAAACACAAAATATTTAACATTTATTTTGCTTAGTGTAAAAAATACACGTTAATTTGTATAATAATAACAAAAGATTGCCCAAACGAGAGAAGAATTGATTGCCATAACGCCTAATATTTTTATTCTATAATTTCTAATTTTTAAAACTAAACTTAACTTAAATGAAGTCAATGCTCATTAAGATGAAGAATGTGTTTTTGTTTGCAACTATAATGTTTGCAACAAACTATGCACAAAGCCAAACAGTAGTAACTGGTAAAGTAACCGACAAAGGTAGTGCACCTGTTGCCGATGTAAATGTACTAATAAAAGAAGCCAATGGCGGTGCCACCACCGATGCCGATGGTAACTTTAAAATTACTGTACCTGCAGCAGGAAAAACGCTAATATTTAGCCTTGTAGGCTACCAAAGCCAGCAAGTACCTGTAAGTGCTACAGTTAATGTAACACTTAAAGTACTTAACAAAGAGCTTGGCGAAATAGTGGTAGTAGGGTATGGTAACAAAAAGAAAGGCGACCTTACTGCAAGTGTAACGTCAATAAGCTCCAAAGATTTTCAAAAAGGTGCTATAAGTACACCAGAGCAATTAATTGCAGGTAAAGTAGCCGGAGTATCGGTAGTTAGTAATGGCGGTGCACCTGGTAGCGGTAGTACTATACGTATTAGAGGTGGAGCATCATTAAGTGCAAGTAACGATCCCTTAATTGTTATTGATGGGGTTGCTTTATCTAACAGTGGTATAGCAGGAGCTCCAAACCCATTGAGCTTAATAAACCCTAACGATATCGAAAATTTTACCATATTGAAAGATGCAGCAGCAGCAGCCATATATGGTACTAGAGCTAGTAATGGAGTAATACTAATTACTACTAAAAAGGGTAAAAAAGGCAGCCCAACACTAAGTTTTTCAACATCTGTTAACTTCTCTACACCCGCTAAAACAGCCGATGTAATGAGTGCTGACGAATTTAGAACTTATGTAAAAGCAAATGGTACACCTGCACAAATAGCCCTAATGGGTACTGCCAATACAAATTGGCAAGATGAGATTTATGAAAATGCAATTGGTACAGATAATAACTTAAGTGTTGCTGGAGTTTATAAAACTTTGCCTTACAGAATATCATTAGGTTATTTTAACCAAAATGGTATTTTGAAAAATGATAATTTAGCTCGTTCAACAGTAGGTATTAATTTAAATCCTAAATTTTTGAAAGATCATTTAAAAGTTGATGTAGGCTTTAAGTATGCCAATACTAATACTACATTTAGTGATAGAGGTGCTATTGGTTCTGCTGTATCATTTGACCCTACAAAATCGGTTAACAGTGGCAATACAAGATACGGTGGTTATACACAATGGTTAGATGCTGGATCAAGTACAGGCTTACTAGGATTAGCGCCAAGAAACCCAGTAGCGTTAATAGATCAACGAAGTGATATAGGTAAATCAAATAGAATTATTGCTAATGCACAAGTTGAATATAAATTACATTTTTTTCCTGCTATTCGTGCATCGGTTAATGTAGCAACCGACCGTAGTACAGGTAAGGGTAATATTATAGTTGCGGATAGTGCAGCTACTGCTTATAAAGTACAATCAATTGTAAACAATACACAATTTGCTTATGGAGTTAATAACCAATACAAGCAAGAAAATGAAAATAATACCATAGAGTCGTTTTTGTATTACAATAAAGATTTTAAAAAAATTAATACAAAGCTTGATGTAATGGCTGGTACTGCATATCAAACCTTTAAAACCACCAACACATTTTTCGATAATTTTGGTAAAAATGGAGTGTTAATAAGCAAAACACAGTTTCCTAATGATGTACAAGAAAACAGGTTGTTTTCTTATATAGGTCGTATAAACTTGGCTATAGATAATAAATATTTACTAACAGCCAATTTTAGAAGAGATGGTTCATCAAGATTTAGCCCTACAAGGCGTTATGCCAATTTTTATGGCGTTTCTGCTGCATGGAAACTTAAAGAAGAAAAATTCTTAAAAAATATTGATGCTATAAATGATTTGAAACTAAGAGTAAGCTATGGTGCTACAGGGCAGCAAGACGGATTGGGTAATTATGATTACTTATCGTTTTATAGCCAAAGTAACCAAACTGCACAATATCAATTTGGTAATACTTATTACACTATGTCCCGCCCTGGCGCTTATGATGGAAACCGAGGTTGGGAAGAAACAGCTACAAAAAATATTGGGTTAGATTTTAGCGTAGCTAATAACAGAATTGGTGGAAGTATAGATGTGTATGATAGGTTGACAAAAGATTTATTGTCGCCAAAAACACAAAGTGCTGGAAGCAACTTTAGTAACATAATAGTAGCTAACATTGGCAATATGCGTAATTATGGAGCAGAGCTTAACTTGAATGTTATTCCTGTTAAAAAAGATAAATTGACCGTTGAGTTAGGTTTTAACTTTACTTATAATAAAAATGAAATTACAAAACTAACGGAATTTCCAGATCCTAATTTTGCAGGATTTGAAATAGGTGGAATTAGTGGCGGTACAGGCTCAAATATACAAATACATACAGTAGGAAACCAAAGAGCAAGTTATTACGTATACAAACAGGTGTATGACCCTGCAACACAAAAACCAATTGAGAATTTGTTTGTTGATTTGGATGGCGATGGCTTAATAACGGATAGAGATAGATATAGATATAAGAACCCAGATGCTACTTATTTATTTGGCTTTAGCCCAACTGTAAATTATAAAAAATGGACAGGTGGATTTGTAGCAAGAGCATCGGTAGGAAATTATGTATATAATAACAATGCAAGTAGCAGGGGTACTAAAAACTCAATACTTAACCCACTTGGTTTTTTAGCTAATGGTAGTAGGAGTGTATTAGAAACTGGATTTGTTGGAGCCGGTAACCGATTTTACAGTAGTGACTACTATGTAGAAAATGCAAGTTTTTTAAGAATGGATAACGTATCACTTACTTACAATGCGGGTAAACTAATAAGAAGTAGTAATGCTGGATTTAGATTCAACTTTAATGTGCAAAATGTGTTTGTGAGTACAAAATATAAAGGTATAGACCCTGAGGTTAATGGAGGTATTGACAATACTATATATGCTCGACCACGAATATTTAGTTTTGGCGTAAATGTTGACTTAAACTTAAAAAAATAATTAAAAATAAAAAATATGATTATCAAATTAAAAACAATAATTAGTAGTGCTTTGGCATTAACAATTATACTTACCTCTTGCACAAAGAAATTGGATTTGTTGCCAACAAATGATATTTCGCCTGATAAAGTATATGCTAATGAAGCTGGTTACAAACAATCCTTGGCAAAAGTATATGGTAGTTTTGCATTAACGGGTAATTCTGGTCCTGCTGGTAATGGTGATGTTGCTGGTATTGACGAAGGTACTTCTGATTTTTTCAGGCTTTATTGGAAAGCACAAGAGCTTTCAACTGATGAGGCGGTAGTAGCTTGGGGTGACCCAGGTATACAAGATTTTCACTTAATGAATTGGACTTCTGGTAACCCTTTAACCAAAGGTTTATATTATAGAAGCATGTATCAAATTACACTTTGTAATGACTTTATAAGGCAAAGTGCAGATGTAAAACTTGCTGACAGAAATATAACTGGAGCCGATGCTGATAAGGTAAGAACTTATGCGAATGAAGCTAGGTTTTTAAGAGCCTATCAATATTGGGTACTTATGGATTTATTTGGAAATCCTCCATTTGTTACTGAAAATAATGTAATTGGCGGACCATTACCAAAACAAATAAAAAGAGCCGATTTATTTATATATGTTGAAAACGAATTAAAAGCATTGGAAACTGTATTGGTAAATGCTAAAGGCAACGAATATGGTAGAGTTGACAAGGCTGCATGTTGGGCCTTACAAGCAAGACTTTACCTTAATGCTGCCGTGTACACTGGTACAGCAAAAAACAGTGAAGCAGCTACTTATGCTAAAAAAGTTATTGATGTTTCTGGGTTTACATTAGCAGGAACTGATTACAGGCAATTAATGTTAGCAGATAATCACACTAATACAAGTGAAAATATATTTGCAATAAATTATGATGGTAATAGGACACAAGGGTTTGGTGGCACTACATTTTTAACACATGCTAGTATTGGTGGTAGCTTTGCTGCTAACTTACATGGTGTTGATTTTGGTTGGGGAGGTTTACGTTGTACCAAAAATTTGCCTAATGCCTTTCCAGATGTAACAGGAACTGCTGACAAAAGATCACAGTTTTATACAAGTGGACAAAACCTAGAAATAAACGACCTTACAACATTTACAGATGGATACATGGTAACGAAATACCGTAACAAAACTAAAGCAGGATTAAATGGTAGTAACGTAACATTTGTAGACACGGATATGCCACTATTCAGGTTACCAGAAATGTACCTAATATATGCTGAGGCTGTACTACGTGGTGCTACCACTGGTAATGCAGGAGATGCACTAACTTATGTAAATGCTATACGTACAAGAGCTTATGGTAATGTAACTGGTAACATATTACCTAATCAACTTACGCTAAACTTTATATTGGATGAGCGAATGAGAGAGTTGTATTGGGAAGGGCATAGAAGGACAGATTTAATACGTTATGATAGGTTTGTTGAATCTACTTACTTGTGGCCGTGGAAAGGTGGTGTATCAGCAGGTACAGGTGTTGCAGCATTTAGAAAAATATATCCTATACCAACTGATGATGTACAAGCTAATCCTAATCTTGTTCAAAATTCTAATTATTAATAATATTTTTATACAATTTTAAAACACAAAAATTATGAAATCAATTGTAAAATCAGTTTTTGCTACTTTGCTATTGGCGGTTTTATTTACTGCATGTAAAAAAGATGAAACAAAAACATACTTAAACCCGAGTGGTACTATGGTATTAACTACCAACCAAACCACCATTGTATTATTACAAGCAAATGAAACGGCACCTGGTGTTGCATTTACTTGGGGTAAAGCAAACTTTGGATTTGAAGCTGGTGTAGTATACACTCTTCAAATGAAAAAAGCTGGAACTGCTTGGGGAGTTACAGCTACATCTAACGATGTAGATATGGGTAAAGGACTAACTAAGTCGTACACTATAGGTGACTTTAACAAAGAGCTAATTAAATTTTTACCAGCAACCGTTGTTAACGATATTGATGTAAGAATAAGGGCAGTGGTAGGTACTAATGTAGCTCCTCAGTATAGCAACGAAGCAAAAATTAAAGTAACTCCTTACAAACAAATAATATTTTATGCTTTTCCTAAAGCATTAAATGTAGCAGGTAATTACCAAACACCAAATGCTTGGACACCATCTGCCGCACCACAAATAGTTGACAGAAATGGAACAGCAACAGGTGGTGACTATGAGGGTTATATTAACTTTGCGAATGCATCTCCAGAATTCAAATTGGTGAAAGGTGATAATTGGGGTGCAGGTGATTTGGGTATGAATGGACCAGGAACATTAAACCCTAATGGTGGAAATAACCTTACCTTACCTAATGGCGGTGTATATAAATTAAATGCGAATCGTACAAGCAACACTTGGTCATTTTACAAAATAAATGGTTGGGCTATTATAGGTTCGGCAACACCAGGTGGGTGGGGTAGCGATACTCAAATGACGTTTAATGCAGCAACTGGATTATATACTATAACTGCTAATTTACAAGGTGGACAAGAAATGAAGTTTAGAGCAAATAATGATTGGGCTGTAAACTTTGGTGATAATGGAAATGATGGTACACCTGAGTATGGCGGTAGCAATATTCCAATTGCACTTTCAGGCAATTACACCATTACACTCGATTTGTTAGTAGGTGGTAACTACGGTTATACTATTAAGAAGAATTAATAATTTATATTTACAGATATTATACAAAACCGTCAATAAAAGTTGACGGTTTTTTATATTTATATTTGTAACGTTGGTGTTTAAAATACTAAGCTTTTTTCCATTATATAATCATTCATATAATAGTTATTGCCAATAGCAATATCAACTGTATGGGTAATAGCATAGCCATTTTTTTTATAAAATTCTATGGCACTATTGTATCTGTTAACATTAAGTTGTATAGTAGTACAATTATGCTGTAAGCCATACTGAGTAACGGTTTGTAGTAATTGCTTACCAATACCTAAGTGTTGGGTTGAGGGTAATACATACAGTTTTTGTAGCTTTAATATAGCGTTATCAATTAGGCTACAACTTGCAAAGCCCACGGCTTCTTTGTTAGTTTGTGCTATATAAAATAAATGCCCATTGTTAAGTTGGCTTTGCAACGCATCAATACTATAATATAAACTAAGCATATACTCCAACTGTTGCTTACTTAGTATATGGCTATAAGCTGTTGGCCATATATTGTAAGCTAATTTTTGTATTGTGTTTAACTCGTTGCGGTTAGTTGCACTACTTATGGTTACCATTTATTAACTATAAATGTTTTTTATAATTATTGTGCTGTTAGTATAATGCCTTGTGTTGTAAGCATGTAACCCTTACCACTATCCACCAATATTTTTTCAAATATTAGAGCTTCATCTTTTTTCAAATCTTGTTTTATGGTAGTTCTCCAAAATGTATCAAGCTGTTCATTATTTCTTAATTCTTTATTAAGGTATTCCCATGTTACTCTTTTTTCGCCAGTGTTTTCATCGGTATAAGTCATTTTACGTTTGTACAAAAAACTACATTTAGCAAAGCTGTATCGCTTACCTTTTTCATCGGTTATTACCAAATTACTGTCCACCAATATTTTAATTGCTGCTACACTATAAGTACCTGTTACCATATTAGCAATAGTAGCTCTTACGGTTGGTACTTTTGTTTTTTGTATAATGGGTTTATTAGTACTTGGTTTTGTTTGTTGAGCTACTATAGCAGTAGTATCAATAGTAAGTAGTAGTATAAAGAGTATAATTTTCATATAATAATATATATTTTATTTGGTCAAATGCATTTACCAAAGTTAAGCGATTAGTAAAAATAAAAAAGTTAAAATATTGAAATAGGCAAGTTGCTAAGGTTATTTAAGTTGTAATTTTATGCTATGCATAAATGTGTATGTTGTATATTTTTTTTAGTAGCTACCAATTTTTTGCTATCGCAAAATAGTATAATAGGTACAGTGTTAAGTGCTATTGATAATAAGCCAATTGCTAATGCAAATATATTTGTACCTAATACTACCTACGGCACTACAAGTAATAATGAGGGTTATTTTGAGCTGCAATATGTACCATATGGCAATAACGATGTAATAATTAGTTGTGTTGGTTATAGTACAGTAAGTTATAGTTATACAGGTACACAGCTGCCTTTAAAACTTACAGTAGTAATGCCCCAAAAAGTTAATGATGCAACCTCCATTACCGTAATGCCTATTGAAAAAGATGGTTGGGAAAAGTGGGGAAAATTATTTATGGAAGCTTATATTGGCACTACATATAATGCACTAAATTGCAAATTGTTAAATAAAGAAGTGTTAGAGTTTAGGTACAGTAAACGAACTGGCGAACTTATAGTAAGTGCAACCGATGTTATAAAAATACAAAATAGTGAATTAGGGTATACCATAAACCACCAGTTAGAACTGTTTAGTTGCAACATACCCAACAAATCAGTAGTTGTAGAAGGCTACCCATATTTTACACCAATACAAACAACAATAAATCGAAAAATAAAAGGGTATAGTGTTGCCAGAGAAGTGGCCTACAAAGGTTCAATGATGCATTTGATAAGAAGTATTTACAGCAATACTATTACTCAAAACGGTTTTGTAATAAGAGAGTACGATACGTTAGTTAATTACGAAAAGCTACGAGTAAAAGCAATAGTGGCAACTAATAAAATATTGAAAGTAAATACTATTAATACAGACAGTGCTGCTTATTATAATAGGGTGATGCAGCAACCTAAGTATTTTATAATAATTGGAAAAATACTTGAAGCTAATGAAATTTGTAAAATTGATACAAATAGTAGGGATAGAAAAATATTGCATTATAATAAATCCTTGTATGTAGAATATAAAAATGAAAAGCAAGATGAGCGTTATTACTCCACACAATTTATGCTACATAAAACTCCCTACCAAACTACCAAGCTTATATGGGTAGACCCACAAAAAACATTAGCCATAACGGCCGACGGTAATTACGCCAATGCATTAGCAATATATTTGGATGGGTATATGGGTTGGGAAAAAATGGCGGATTTACTTCCTTTGGATTATGAAGTAGCGGTTAAGGAAAAATAATATAAGTTCTATTTCAATTTATTTTTCCTCAAGTTTTTTCCTTAGTTCTTTTATAAGCTTTTCACTTGCTAATAATGCCTTTTTACTATCACTCAATTCTTTAATCAATTTTTCTGCTCTTTCTTCAAACATAGCCTCTACAGTTCGCCAAGCTTCTTGTTCCACTTCAATTTTTCTTTTTTCAGTAGGGTTAGTACCAGTATAATGCAATATACTTGTTATAATTTCTACTTCTTCGAGGTCGGTATTATGGTTATATTCTTTAGTAATTTGCGTATCGTCCAAAAAATTTGTTTGCTCAAATACACTTAACAATTTATCTAATTTTGTTTGGTATTTATTGGTAATTCTATCAACTTGTACTATAAAACAATCGTGGGTTAGCTGCTCTACAAAATCACTTTTTTGAGTTATTATTTTTTTGTTTATTAAATCTCTGTAATTCCTTTCAATTTTAATACAAGGGGTATGTAACTCTGGCAATTTAAAACCTAATATATAAATAGTAATAATTGGAAGCAAAAGGTTTTTATCATTTATTTTCTCTTTTTTCTTGTACTGCTCAGCTAAGTAATTACGAAACCGCATTAAATCAATTTGTTTTTAGCTTTTTGAATTTCAATTAATACTTTTAGTAACGTACCATCTTCGGTTTTAATGGTGGTTACAAAGTCAAGCCTAAATACTGAAAGCCCTGCTAACTCATCGGTATAAGTAAACTCTTGTGGTTTTACTTCAACCGTTTCAATTGTTTGCTCTAATAATGTACTAATAAAGAATTTGGCAACCCTTTCGTTTTCCATCATTTTTTTAAAAACCACATCGTATATTGGGTTTGCAATTACCATTTTTGTTATTATTACTTAAGCAAAGTTACTGAAATAATAAGTAGGGTATAGCCAAATGCTTTTGAATTATAAAACGGTAACTAAAATAGTTTACTCTTTTTTTTAAGCATAAAAAAAACGACAAAAATAAATTTGCCGTTTTGTATGTTTGAATTTTTAAAAAATTAGTTAGCCAAACCAGCAGCAATATACTCTCTATTGAGCCTTGCAATGTTGGTAATAGAAATACCTTTAGGGCATTCGGCTTCACAGGCACCTGTATTAGTGCAGCTACCAAACCCTTCCTTATCCATTTGTGCTACCATTCCTAACACTCGGCTTTGCCTTTCGGGTTGGCCTTGTGGTAACAAACTAAGCTGACTAACTTTAGCACTTACAAATAGCATTGCACTACTATTTTTGCAAGCTGCTACACAGGCACCACAACCAATACAAGCTGCACTATAAAATGCTTGGTCGGCATCATCTTTATTAATAGGTAAGGAGTTAGCATCTACAGCATTACCAGTATTTACACTTATATAACCACCTGCTTGTATTATACGGTCAAATGCACTACGGTCAACCATAAGGTCTTTAACCACAGGAAAACCATTTGCCCTCCAAGGTTCTATGGTTATAGTATCGCCATCTTTATAAGCTCTCATGTGTAGTTGGCAGGTAGTATTTTTGCTCCAAGGGCCATGTGCCCTACCGTTTATATACATACTACACATACCACATATACCCTCACGGCAATCATGATCAAATGTTATAGGTTCGCCACCTGTTTCAATAAGTTGTTCATTAAGTACATCTATCATTTCCAAAAAACTCATTTCGCTACTTATGTTTTGTACTTGATAGTTTTCTAATTTGCCTTGGGCTTTGCTGTTTTTTTGACGCCATACCCTAAGGTTAAGATTCATAGTGTAATGTTGCATAGTTTTTTTAAATTTTGATATTTTTAAACTTTTAGGTAAGTTAATATTTTTAAATTAAATCAGTTAATTGTTTGCTTTTTATTTTCAAATCATCATTTAGTCTTTTCTTCAAATTTTTATATGCACTTGTTTTTATATCTGGGTTATATACTTTTGTAGCAATTATTCTTCCTTTAAATTTATAACCTTTTAGTTGCCTTTCAAGTATATTAATACTTGAATTTATTTGATTAATAGCTTTAATTAAATCTGCTCCTTTCATTTCTATAAATGTTGCATAGTTAATAATATCATCAGTATGAATAAAAAGGTAATCACATTTTGATTCTCTTTCACTATTAACAAGTAAGCAATCATCTACAATATATTTAAATACAATTTTTTTTGTAGGATTGTTTAAAATATAACTAGTATTTGCTTTGCCTGTTGCATTAAATATTTTATTTGTTGAATTGCTTATAGATTCATTATTATTATTTAAGCAAACACAACTCTGATTATTGAATTTCAATAGCTTCTAAATTTATTTCTAATTTTATCAGTTCATCAAACTCTTTATTAATAATAGCCGATACACTATCTATAATTTCAGCTTTTATCATTCCTTCTTTATAGTTCATTATTGGTTCGGCATACCCGTCATTCATAAAGTAGCAACTTACATCTTCAGGGTTTACCCAATATTTTTCTTCAATAATTTTGTTTACTCCAACTTTGTCTTTTTGACCAACAACATAAGCATACATCAAATTATTTAACGAAGTTAAAATGTAGGGGCTGTGGGTGGTAATGAGTAGTTGGTTTTGACTTAGTATTAATTTTTCTATAAAATAGGTTACTATTTTTTTTTGAGTTAGTGGGAAACAATTTAATTCTGGTTCTTCAATTATGGTTAAAAATTTTCGATTTTTTTCATAGTATGTTTTTAATTTGTGATATAAATAATCATGTACAACTAACATTGGTACACCACTATTAATGGCACTTGATGCTTCATTTAAAAGAATAAAGTTATTATTATTAAGTATAATAATATCGTTTCCACTTTTGTATGAAAATGTTACATCAAATATGTCACTATAATTAAAATTTCCTATTTCGTTTTTAGCCTTTGTGAAGTTGTCACCAAAAAAAGTAAGTATTTGTGGTAAAGTAGTATTAGTACTCATTAAAGCAAATAAATTATCTTTTAATAATATGGCAACTTCTCTATAAGATGGTATAAAACTAAAGACTGAATTACCGAAATATTCATCCGTTTCACCAAAATCGAATACTATTTTTTCATTTTCATATTTTAAAAAATAGCAATCATATTTTAAAAATAAGAATGAGTTTTTTAAACTATAAGTTAAATCAAATCTTTTTAAAGCAAATTTAAAATTCTCTTCAATTGTATTTCTTACAGTTTGTCTAACAACTTCATTTTTGCCTATGTGATGATAACTAATTGTAGTTTTTAACACTGCTAACACTTTCGCCACCGTACTTTTCCCTGTTCCTTGGTCACCAATAAATATATTAATTTTCCTCAAGTCAAGTGTTACATCCTTTATAGGACCAAAATTTCGTATCGTTAACGTTTCTTCCAAGTAGTTATAAAACAGACTAAATTATATAATTGTTTGCCAAAAAATAGCTTTTGTTAAAAACATAAAGTTACTGCAATATGCTTTAAAATTGTAGTTTTGTTTACACAAAAAATTACTGTAGTTGCAAATGAAAAAGTATATATATAGTAGTGCCTTATTGTTTATAATAGCTAGTATATATAGCGTTGGGTACTTTCACCCCGATGAGCATTTTCAAATACTCGAATTTGCATTATACAAACTTAACAGCACCAACCCCAACAATTTGGCTTGGGAATTTGCAGCTACTATAAGGCCAGGGGTGCAGCCATTTATAGCTTATGCAGTGCTTAAAGTTGGTGGTGTATTAGGTATTACTAACCCATTTGTAATTGCAATAATACTAAGGTTGTTAAGTGCTATACTTAGCTTTGGTACTATACTATACCTATACAAAGCCTTACTCCGTAACGATAAGCTGCAAGTACTACAGCACCCCAAATTTAATAATGCCTATATACTATTAGCATTTTTAAGTTGGTATGTAGTTTTTTTGGGTGTACGGTTTTCCTCCGAAACCTGGGGCATGGCATTGTTTGGGTTAGGCATAGCAATTTGGCTAAGGCATAAGCCTTTTTGGTTGGTTGGGCTGCTTATGGGTTTAAGTTTTGTATGCAGGTTTCAAATGGTATTTATGATAGCAGGGTTTGGCATATACTTGTTATGCATACTAAAGCAATGGAAAGTTATACTACCACTGGTACTTGGGTTTTGCATGGCTTTAGTTGTTGGCTCATTGGCCGATTATTGGTTGTATGGCAAATGGGTATTTACGGCTTACAACTATTTTTTTGAAAACATAATTGCAGGCAAAGCGGCCAACTTTGGTACATACCCTTGGTACTTTTATATAGTTCGCAATATTGGCTTTGGCTTACCACCGTTTAGCATATTTATTATTGTATCAGTGTTTGCTTTTTTTTACATCTACCCAAAGCATTGGCTTACTTGGGTAGTAGTACCTTTTTTATTAGTACACTTTATAGTGGGTCATAAGGAAGTAAGGTTTATATTCCCTATGCTGTTGTATTTGCCTTATATATTAGTAGGTGTTGTACATACTTTACGCACAACCCATAAGTACCACAATATATATATAGTATTGTACAAAATAAAAAATTGGGCTGTGACAACTTATATAACGTTACAACTTATTATGTTACTGTTTACAAGCTTTACTGCTATTAACTATACAGTGCCTACACAGCAATATATTTATAATAATTGTACCACTAACGATAAGGTGTATTGCCTAACCAAAAGCCCTTATGTAGAAGGTGGTAATGTTGCTGCATTTTACCAAAAACAAAATGTACTAATACAAACTATTGCAAACCTAAATGAAATAGATACAAATATACAGACTAATGCCAATTTGTACATAATAGCACCAAGTAGTAACCAATTACTAAATAATAAGCAATATACACTTTGCTATAACAGCTTACCACAGTGGGTTGTAGCCAATTTTAATTATAACAACTGGGTACAGCGCAGCAATACGTGGTGTGTGTATAAGCTTGCAAAGTAGATTATATGTACAAATAAACTACAGAATGAGCAACAGCATTTTACAAAAAAATATAAAATTTTTTTGCGAAGCAAGCATTAAATGGTTAACAATAATTATCAATTGTCCATTATCAATTGTCCATTATCAATTATTACTTATAACTTCTTTGGCTTGGTTTTACTACATCGTACAATAGTTCTTCTTTGTGCAATGCCCATTGGCTATCACCTTTAAGTTCCCAAGCTGCTACATACATATATTTATCGTCGTGGCGTAGGGCTTCACCATCTTCGGTTTGGTGTTCTTCTCTAAAGTGGCCACCACAGCTTTCTTCACGGTCAAGTGCATCTATACACATTAACTCGCCAAGTTCTATAAAGTCGGCTACACGGTTGGCTTTGTCCAACTCAGTGTTAAGTTCATTACTGTTTCCAGGTATTTTTACATCACTCCAAAATTCTTTTTTAAGAGCTTGCACTTCGGCAATAGCCGTTTTTAAACCTTCGGTGTTACGAGCCATTCCACATTTATCCCATATTATTTTACCCAATCTTTTGTGAAAACTTTCTACAGTTTTTGTTCCCTTTATGTTCAATAAATTTTCAATTCTTGCAGCCGTGTTTTTTTCAGCCTCTACAAATGCAGGGTGATTAGTATCAACTGCCGCAGCTTTTATTTCGTTAGCTAAGTAGTTGCCAAGTGTGTAAGGTATTACAAAGTAGCCATCGGCTAGGCCTTGCATCAATGCACTAGCACCCAATCGGTTAGCACCGTGGTCGCTAAAGTTAGCTTCGCCCAATGCATATAAGCCTTGTACGGTGGTTTGCAATTCATAATCAACCCACAAACCGCCCATTGTATAATGCACAGCGGGGTATATTCTCATGGGCAATTCGTAAGGGTTTTCACCCGTTATTTTTTCATACATTTCAAATAGGTTACCATATTTTTCCTTTACTACATCTTTACCTAATTGTGTTATTATATCGGCACCTACATTACCCATATTATTTTTGCTTACCTCTATTTTGCCATAGCGTTGTATAGCATCGGCAAAGTCGAGGTACACAGCTTGTTTGCTTGTACCTACGCCGTAGCCAGCATCGCAACGTTCTTTGGCAGCCCTACTAGCCACATCACGTGGTACTAAGTTGCCAAATGCAGGGTAGCGTCGTTCCAAATAATAATCTCTTTCTGTTTCGGGTATATCTATAGCTTTGCGGGTATCGCCTACTGCTTTGGGTACCCATATTCTACCATCGTTACGTAAGCTTTCGCTCATAAGGGTAAGCTTACTTTGGTGGTCGCCACTTACAGGTATGCAGGTAGGGTGTATTTGGGTAAAGCAAGGGTTGGCAAATGCTGCACCTCGTTTGTGGGCTTTCCATGCAGCCGTTACATTGCTACCCATAGCATTGGTACTAAGGTAAAATACATTGCCATAGCCACCCGTACATAATAGTACAGCATGTCCAGTATGTTTTTCTAACTCACCCGTTATTAAGTTTCGGGCTATTATACCACGTGCCTTACCGTCAACCAATACCACGTCTAACATTTCGTGGCGGGTATATTGTGTTACAGTACCTAAGGCAACTTGCCTTTCCAAAGCACTATAAGCACCTAGTAGTAATTGTTGCCCTGTTTGGCCAGCAGCATAAAAGGTACGTTGTACCTGTGTGCCACCAAAGCTTCGGTTGCTTAGTAAGCCACCATACTCTCTAGCAAATGGTACACCTTGTGCTACACATTGGTCTATAATGCTAGTGCTCACTTCGGCAAGGCGGTGTACGTTACCTTCTCGGCTACGGTAATCGCCACCCTTTATAGTATCGTAAAATAAACGGTGTACACTATCGCCGTCGTTCTGGTAATTTTTGGCAGCATTAATTCCACCTTGTGCAGCTATACTGTGTGCCCTACGTGGACTATCTTGAAAACAAAAAGCTTTTACATTATAGCCCATTTCGCCAAGGCTTGCAGCAGCACTAGCACCAGCAAGGCCAGTGCCTACCACTATAATATCCAACTTACGTTTGTTAGCAGGGTTTACTAGGCTACAGGTACTTTTGTAGTTGTCCCACCTATCGTTAAGTGGTCCAGTTGGTATTTTTGAATTTAGCATATCTATTTTATAATTATGGTAAAGTAAAGTTTTATTTTTTCTTGGTACAATTTGGGGCTATCATCTATTGCAACCTCAATCAACATTTGTTGGGGCTTTCGCCTTTACTACGCTTAGCCAACGGCCAAGCTAGGTATCGGCTCTATCCCCCAGCCCTTCGGCTGTTCCAGCTATTTTCAACAGAGTAATACCCTATCTACATTTTGTTAAATTCTTCAATTAGTAAATCAACAGATTCGCATTTTAGCACATCAGCATATTATCTTATTATCAAATTAATTCCTTAATTAGCATATTAGCATATTAGCATATTATCATATTAGCACATTATCAAATTAGCACATTATCAAATTAGCACATTATCAAATTAGCACATTATCAAATTAGCACATTATCAAATTAGCACATTATCAAATTATCGTATTATCAAATTATCAAATTTCTCTCATTACACCCACCCCAAGTACAAAGCTATTGGCATCATTGCAAATGCTAGTGATACTATTATTGAAAAACCTATTCCTGCATTTTTTATTAGCGTTAAATACTTTTGACTACTTACCCCTACGGTTCTAAACGAACTTTCGAACCCATGAACCAAATGCCAGCATAAGGCTACACAACCTGCCACATAAGCCACTACTATCCACAGTTCTTGAAAAGTTATTTTCATTAATGCATACATATTATGCATTTGGGTACCACCAATAGTAACATCGGGTATATCGCCACCAAACCTAGCTTTTACCCAAAAGTGAAATAGGTGAAGCCCTAAAAAAAACAATAATAGTGTACCCAATATACCCATGCTACGGCTATACCATTTGCTATTAGCACTTGCATTGGTTACTATATATTTGGAGGTACGCTTTGCATTGTTTTGGTACTCCAACATGAGCCCTTGTATTATGTGTAATATAAGCCCCGCAAACAAACCAACCTCTGCTATACGTATAAGTATGGTACTACCCATAAAGTGTGCTGCTTTGTTAAATATAGCCCCATCATCGGCTGCAAATATGCAGGAGTTAATACCTACATGTACTACCAAAAATGCAATGAGCGATAAGCCAGTAATTCCCATTACTAATTTTTTGCCAATGGAAGATGTAAACATTGCTGCCCAAGTCATAATTTATAATTGTTTGATTATTGCAAATGTACAAATCAAAATTTATAATAACTACAAACAGTATTTAGAAAAAAAAGTTTTGAATGAATTGAATATTTGAAATGTAATTAACGGATATCCTAAGTAGAACAAATGGGTAAATTAATTGCTAATTTGGGCAGCCGTATAACTTACCAAACCTAATTGCTTTACCAATGTACCAATAGCTATAAGCCTGGCTTTGGTTACACTCAATGTTACGGGTGTATTTATATCATGTGCTACTAACACAGCACAGTTATTATTACTTTTTGCATACTCTAATAGCTTTTGCAACACATCGTCGGTGTGGTTGCTACTTTTATCTAACCCAAAGCCGTATAATATATAATTTTTGTCGGTTGCAGTTAAGCTTTTTGCATAATCTTTACTACCGTTTAAAGCTCTTATACTTTTAAAGTATGGCTTAAGTGCATTGTCAACCAACCCATTATGTGCACCAAACGGGTAGGCAAAACTTGTGGGATTAAATCCATCGTTTTGCATTTCGGTAAGGCCTTTTACAATTTCCTCATCAATCATTTGTTGCAATGTTTTTTTATACTTTTGCATGTAAGTACTCATATTGGGGTGTGTACGGGTGTGGTAGGCTATTTCGTGGCCACGGGCTTGTATTTTTTTTAATTTTTGTTTTTGAGTAGCATTTAACTTTTGGTAACCACTTACGTAAAATGTTGCCTTTAATCCAAGTGAATCCAACAGGTTAAGGTATTTACTCCAATTATCAATTCTATTATCGTCAAAAGTAAGTACTATGCCTGGCGTTGGTACATACCCTTCTTTTTTGTATTTGGTACATTGCAAAGTGGTTACAGCTATAGTAACAAAAACCAATAATAATTTTAAATACTGCATATAATATAAAAGTCGAAATAATTTTTTAAAAGGTTGTTTTACTTACAAAATTGGGGTATTTACTATTTTGTAATTTTTTTTGAATGGCGAATATATCACAAATATGTTATTTGTACAATAGTAAATTAGCTTTGTAGGCAGTATGTGGATATGTCAATAAGGCATAGTAATAATTTTGGCTGTAAATTTGCCTTTTACTAATAAAATTAAAAATAATAATTATGGCAAAAGAATTTAATGATGCAAATTTTGCAACTGATGTTATAGCTTCCGATAAACTTACAGTTGTTGATTTTTGGGCGGAGTGGTGTGGCCCTTGCCGTGCTATAGGTCCAGTTATTGAAGAGCTAAGTAAGGATTATGAAGGCCGCATAAATGTAGGTAAAGTAAATGTAGATAATAACCCTGCCATAAGTATGGAGTATGGTATTACAAGTATACCGGCAATATTATTTATTAAAAATGGCGAAATTGTAGATAAGCAAATTGGTGCAGTACCAAAATCGGTATTGGACAAAAAAATACAAGCACATTTGTAATTTTTTTTATACAATTTTGTAAAATGCATTTAACAAAATTAATGTTGCATAGTAACCTTCGTTTCAAACGAAGGTTTTTTTGTAATTTTATAATTGTAACAAAATATATTATTGTGGTTATTATTTTCCACAGTTTTTTGACCCCAATTACTATATGAAAAACATTTTAATTTTATTTTTTTTAAGCATCGGTTCTATTTTGGCTTATGCCAAAATAAACCCACAGAATGATGCTATTATTAATTACACACAAGTAATGTTTGAGGTGGATCAAATACCTACTGCAACTAGTTATACCATATATGTAATGGAAAAAAGAACCGGAATAATGGTAAGTACCCAAACCACCAAAAGCCTTGCTACAATGGTGTACAGCAATTTGCACTTTGGCAAAAAATATACTTGGTATTACAAAGCATTTATACAAAATAAATTATTGGCAACTAGCAGTACTTACAACTTTAGTATAAGTAATACCAATTTGGTAGATAGTACCCAATATAAGTACAACATTCCTCAAAATGATAAAAAGTATAATCAAAACAATATATTTTTTATTGATTATTTGGGCGTAGCCATAAATAGAAAAGGCGAAGCCGTATGGTATATGCCACGTAATGCCGACAATATAAAATTTGGCGATAGCAGCCGCCGAAGCTTACGTGTAACCGAATCAGGCACATTTACCTACCTCGATAATAGTAACTGTTACGAAAGAGCCCTTAATGGCGCTGTGCTTTGGTATGCACCAAAAGATGGTGCGGTGAGTGGCGATAAAACCGAGTATTACCACCACGACTTTAGAAAATTACCCAATAGTAATTATGTAGCTTGTAGCTATATAACTAGCTACGAAAAAAACTATTTTGATACCACAAAATTTTGGACAGTTAAGTACAACACACTTATAGAGTATGATAGCAATAAAAAAGTAGTGTGGGTATGGAAAGAAAAAGACCATGTAGATGCTACTATTATATTTGAAAATGCAGATGTGAGTATAATTGATTTTCCGGGTACACACCTTAATGGATTTGATTATGATGCAAAGCAAGATGCATTTATTTGTAGCTTTAGAAACACGAGTAGGGTATTTAAAATAGATCACAAAACGGGTGATGTGCAATTTGAATTAGGTAGGTACAATACCAAACTACCACACCTTGCTACCGATGCTTATACACTAAGTAACCAACATGGCCCAGCTTGGATGCCTAATGGGGATATACTTATATACGACAATAACTTTGTGCCTAATGCCGATATGGTTGGCATTACAAACCCTCATATACGAATAATAGCACAGCCTGTAGCAACTAACCAAGAGCGGCAACTATGGAATTACGAATTGGTGAGTGATAGCTTTGCCAAAGGGCAACGTGGTAAAGAAGGTGTAGCATTTAATATGTACAACAACAATATAGTAATATGCCAAGGCAGTGCCAACCGATTGTTAGAAGTTACTCGTAATAAAAAAATAGTATGGGAGGCTTTTTGTTATGAATATATTGCTAGTGATAGTATATGGGTAGGCTTTAACAATTACAGAACTTATGCTGCTACATCGCTTATATCTACTTACTTTACCTTGCAATATAATTACGTACAAGGCAAAAAAAGTAAACAAACATTTACCCTTAATAATGAAGGTACAGATGCCAAACAATTTGTAATAAATTATTATAACGGAACTCAACAAATTAAAACAACCAACCTACCTATTCTTGTAAAAGCCAATGCAGCAGCTACTTTGCCAGTGCCAAAGCAATGTACGGCTATACAAGTATTTCCTTTATATGCAAGTAGCTCGCAACGTACAATTGCTTTTTAAATATTGGAATAATTAATACATTAGTGTGTTACTTTTAACTCAGCATTAGGCGTATGCTTATACTTAAAAAATAAGGCAAATAATACTGCTACTACTAAGGCATAAGCAGCAAATACAAACCATATACTTTGCCAATCTCTTACCTTATTAGTAGTAAAATAATCGACTACCAAACCACTGCCATAGCTACCAATAACGGCTCCTACACCATTAGTCATAAACATAAACAAGCCTTGAGCACTTGATCTAATTTCGGGTCGTGTTTCTTTTTCAACATACAAACTACCCGATATATTAAAAAAGTCAAATGCCATACCATACACAATCATACTACTTAGCAAAAATATAAAGCCATTGCCCGGATTGCCAATACCAAATAAAGCAAACCTTAATACCCAAGCAAACATGCTAATTAACATAACCTTTTTGATACCATACCTATACAGAAAAAATGGTATAGCTAATATAAATAGGGACTCCGATATTTGAGATATTGATAAAAAAGCAATGTTGTGAACTACTACAAATGAAGTTGGATGTGAGCCTATAAAACTATCTAAAAATTGACCACCAAATGTATTGGTAATTTGTAAAGCTGCACCTAATAATAAGGCGAATAAAAAGAAGGTAAGCATTTTCTTTTCTTTAAGTAAAGCAAAAGCTTCTAACCCCAGTTTTGATACTAAGCTGTTGCCTGCCATTTTATTTTGTGGTACACATGGCGGTATAGAAAAACAATAAACACCTAGTACAATTGAAGCTACGGTACTGAATACAAATTGCATTTCTGAGCCTTTCCAACCTGTACTATCAACTATAAGCATTGCTACTATAAAGCCAACTGTACCCCACACCCTTATGGGTGCAAATACTTTTTGTATATCATAACCTTTCTGCTCCAATACATTGTAACACACTGAATTGTTGAGTGCAATGGTGGGCATATAAAACATACTATTGAGCAGCATTATCCAAAATAAATTATCGGCATTAAGTACTGTACTACTCCAATACAATACAATACCACCTACTATATGGCAAATGCCCAATAACCTTTCGGCATTTATATATTTATCGGCTATAATACCCATTATACTGGGCATAAATAACGAGGCTAAACCAAGGGTTGAATAGATAGAACCAATTTGTACCCCCGTAAAACCTTTGCCAAACCAATACCCACCTGCTGATATTAGCCATGCACCCCACACAAAAAATTGTAAAAAATTGAGAACAGTTAATCGAATTTTAATATTCATATTGCAAGTGTTAATTGGTAAGTTAGTAAATGTATATAAAAAAAAGCAACTACCAATAACTTGCAAAAAAAAATAAAAAGGTAAGTGGAGTTATGAATAAAAAAATGAAACCTACTAATTATATTAATTATTTTTGAATAAATAAAACAACCTTAAAATTTGGCTAACAAAACATTAATAGTAATAGGTGGGGGTGCTGCTGGTTTTTTTTGTGCTATTAATGCAGCTATGGCTAACCCTAACTTGCAAATAACAATACTTGAAAAAACTAATAAAATATTAAGCAAAGTAAAAGTGAGTGGTGGTGGGCGTTGTAATGTAACACATAGCTGCTTTGATATTGCTACACTTAGCCAACAATACCCTCGAGGTAGTACTTTTGTAAAAAAAGCATTTCACCAATTTAACACCAACCATACTATAGCTTGGTTTGCCAAATATGGCGTTACCTTACATACCGAAAGTGATGGACGAATGTTTCCTACTACTAACGATTCGCAAACTATAATTGATTGTTTGCTACTACAAGCTAGCAAAAATAAGGTAGTAATTAAAACAAATTATGCTATTGAAAAAATTGAAAAAAAGGATACCATATTTTACTTAACTACAAAAAACCAAGAAATATTAACTGCAGATTATGTATGTATTGCTACTGGTGGTTTTCCTAAATTAGAGCAGTTTGATTTTATAAAAAATGTGAAAGAGATGAATGGGTCAAATGGGTTAAATGTGTCAAAAGAGTCAAATGAGTCAAAGGAGTCAAGTGGGTCAAATGGGTCAAATGAGTCAAAGGAGTCAAATGGGTCAAATGAGTTAAAAGAGTCAAATGGGTCAAGTGGGTCAAATGGGTCAAAGGAGTCAAATGAGTCAAATGAGTTAAGTGGGTTAAGTGGGTCAAATGAGTCAAATGAGTCAAAGGAGTCAAAGGAGTCAAGTGGGTCAAATGGGTCAAAGGAGTCAAATGAGTCAAGTGAGTCAAATGGGTCAAATGAGTTAAATGTGTCAAAGGTGTCAAGTGGGTCAAATGGGGCAGAGGAGTCAAATGAGTCAAATACTCTAACTACTAATATTGATGCTCCTGTACCATCATTGTTTACATTTAATATGCCAAACCATAGCATTACTTTGCTTATGGGTATAAGTGTACCTCATGCAATGGTAAAAATAAAAGGAACAAAATATGCTTTTGGCGGTCCTATACTTATTACACATTGGGGGCTTAGTGGCCCAGCAGTATTGAAGCTGAGTTCCTTTGCTGCTGTGGCTTTGGCTGCTATGCAATACAACTTTACTATACTTATTAATTGGGTACCAAGTTATAACCAAACAAGTTTGCAACAACATTGGCTAACCCTAATTAGTAATAATAAACAAACCGTTGCTAACCACAACCCATTACAGTTACCTAATAGGTTATGGCTATATTTTTTGGCATTAGCCAATATACCCACCACCAACAAATGGACTGATGTGCCTAACCAAAAACAAAATATACTGCTACAATTGCTCACCAATATGGAATGTGAGGTAAAAGGTAAAACCACATTTAAAGAAGAATTTGTAACAGCAGGTGGCGTAAACTTAGCTCAAATAGATTACAATACAATGCAAAATAAGCAAATAGAAAACTTGTATTATGCTGGTGAAGTATTAAATATTGATGGTATTACAGGAGGGTTTAATTTTCAAAATGCATGGACAACTGGGTGGGTGGCCGCTAATGCAATAGGTAATATGAAGTAATTTTTTTTTTAAAATAAAAAGGGCTACAACTACTTGTGCACTTCACTTGTGTAGTGAAACGTAATATCGGGGTTGTTAGTAATTTCAGTATTTAAGTACCACTCACTTAATGCTAGGTACACCAAATGTCCATCTTTATCTTCGGCTATATTGTTGGTTTTAAATTTTGTAAATTCATCTAATTTTTTGGAATCGTTGCTTGTAATCCAACAGGCTTTGTAGTAGGGCATACTATTAAATTGTACACTGGCTCCATACTCCTGTAGCAGTCGGTATTGTATTACTTCAAATTGTAGTTCACCTACACAACCTATTATTTTTTTGTTGCCACCAAATTGGGTAAATAATTGTGCCACACCTTCATCGGTTAATTGTAACAATCCTTTTTCCAACTGCTTAGTTTTCATAGGGTCTTTGTTTTGAACCTCTTTAAATATCTCGGGGCTAAATGTTGGAATGCCCGTGTAGTAAAAGCTTTCACCCTCACTTAGGGTATCGCCAATTTTAAAAGTACCACTGTCATACAAGCCTACTACATCGCCAGGGTAGGCTTCTTCTATCACATCTTTTTGACGTGCCAAAAAACTATAAGGGTTGCTAAACCTTACATCCTTATTGAGCCTAACATGGTGGTAGTAAGTGTTTCGGCTAAATTTGCCACTACATACTCTCAAAAATGCAATTCTATCACGGTGTTTAGGATCGAGGTTGGCATGTATTTTAAATACAAAGCCACTAAATTTATCGTCGGTTGGGGCTATTTCTCTTAAGGTTGTTTGTCGGCTTTGTGGCGATGGACCAATGTTAATAAACGTATCTAACAATTCCTTAACCCCAAAGTTATTAATGGCACTGCCAAAAAAAACTGGGGCTGTGTTACCTGCCAAATAATCATTAATATTTAATGCACCATACACACCATCTACAAGTTCTACATCCTCTCTAAGTGTGGCTGCATCTCGTTCTCCTACTTTGGCATCGAGTATAGCATCGTTAAGGTTGGTTATACTTATGGTATCTTCATCGGCCTTGGTATTAGCACCAAATAGCAACAAACTTTTATTGTTGAGGTTATATACTCCTTTAAAATCTTTACCACTATTTATTGGCAAAGTCATAGGGTGTAGTTGAATGTGTAATTCGTTTTCAATTTCTTCTAATAAGTCAAATCTATTTTTACCATCTCTATCCATTTTATTAATAAATACAATTACGGGTGTTTTACGCATTGCAATTACTTCCATTAATCGTCTTGTTTGGGCTTCTACACCATTTACACTATCTATTACAAGTACTACACTATCCACAGCAGTTAAGGTTCTGTAAGTGTCTTCAGCAAAGTCTTTGTGGCCTGGTGTATCTAATAGGTTTATAAGTGTATTTTGGTATTCAAATGTCATTACTGATGTAGCTACACTTATACCACGTTGCCTTTCTATTTCCATAAAATCACTAGTAGCAGCCTTTTTTATTTTATTGCTTTTTACAGCTCCTGCTACTTGTATTGCACCTCCAAATAATAAAAACTTTTCCGTAAGTGTGGTTTTACCAGCATCGGGGTGGCTTATAATGGCAAATGATTTTCGTTTATTTATTTCTGCTTGGTATTTCATGTATCCTAATTTGTGTATAACCGTTATGTATTTTTAAGTGTGCAAAAATACAATTTTTTGTACGAAGTAAAGTTATGAGGCTGTAAGTGATTCTGGTAAAGCATTACAAATACTTAAAAAAATATAGGGAACATTATAAACAATAGAAATAATAATCAAAAAATATTGGATAACCTAAATAGAAGTATGCAACAAAAGCAAGTGTTTTACAATTGCAAATTAAATGTTACGCCTATTTTTTTTGAAACAAAAACTATTCTTTTTCTTATCATCTACATTTTAAATTATAAAAAAAACCGCTACAATTGTAACGGTTTTTAACATTTAATATTTTTAAGATGTTGCCTTTAAGGGCATACTTTTTTTATAATTTTTTACCTCCCAAAATATTGCAAAAGCCAATACCAGCAGTATAAGTAACTGTGCTACCGTTGTAATACTACGGCCAATAGCATAGCTACGAGGCTCAAACCTAAATTCAATACTATGCCCACCAGCAGGTACTTGTACACCCCGTAAGGTATAGTTGGTTCTTATTATTGGTGTTTGTTTACCATCAATATAAGCATACCAACCTGCATCGTAATACACCTCACTACACACTGCAAATTGTGCAGTGTTGCTATTGCTTTTGTAAGTAATAGTATTGTTCTTATTAGCAACTAATTGTATGGTTGCAGTACTATTAACACTACTATCGGGCTGTACCAATTTTGCATCTTTACTGTATATAACTGAGGTGGAGTATGGGTTTAAGCCGTTTAAGGCATCCATACATTCCTTGTCAGTTTGTACTAATTTTACATTTTGTACAAACCATACATTCCCTTTTGTATTGTTATTGGTTAGTATTGAGGGTTGCTCCTTTGCATCAATTGGCGGGTTGTTAAGTATTAAGTATTTAGTACCTAACATGGCCAAACTTGTGTATCTGCTAGGGTTTAAGCCATTTATAAGCCCAGTATCTTTAGCTTGTATTCGCTCCATTATATCTTGCATTTCGCCTTGCAATTTGTTCTCAATTACATCCTGATATATAGCTAACTTAGCTGCGTGGTAGCCACCAACACTTTTGTGGTAGGCACTTGTAGGGGCATCGTTAAATGGATTACCCTCACTCACATTAAGCACTCTATACCAACTAGTATCTTTCATTATTTCAATATTGGCTTTGTTGGCAGTAGCATTTATTTCTGCTACATCTTTATTGGTAAATGCATCTGCACCATTAGGCTTAAGGTTCATATATTTACTACCTACACTCAACAAATCCACCATTAATAATACTGTAAATGCCGCTATAATTATATATTTTTCTGTTACTATTTTTTTTACATACATATATCCAATACCCAATATAACTAAGGCTATGCCAAAAAATTTGAGTATATCGTTTTTAAACATCTCTTGCCTGTCGCTTATTAATCCATTTATTGCAGTATCTATATATTCTTTTGTGCCAGTGTCAATGCCTTGTATTTGTTTTCTTAATGCTACTATGGACTCATCGGTATAATCAAAATTGAGGTTTAAATAACTTAAAATAAGTAACAGTACACCCACACCAATGGCACCATATAATAACGGTTTGGTAGGCTGTACTTTGGCAATTACAAACTGCTGTAAGGTAAGCCCAGCCAGTATTGGCCATACACATTGCAATATTACAAAGGTCATACTTGGTGCTCTAAATTTATTGTACAGTGGAAAATAATCGTACATTAAATTATTAAAAATGGCAAAGTTGCTCCCCCAACTTAATAGTAGTGCAAAGGCACTTACACCAAGCAGCCACCACTTATAATTATGTTGTAAATAAAATATTGAAAATATAAATAAAATACCAATAACAGCACCTACATAAGGTGGCCCACTAGTACCACCTAACGAGCCCCAATAGCTTGTTTGCAAACCTCTTAATTGGTCGCTTATTTGCTTTGGCATTGCTGCAAGTGCTTCACCCGATTTGGAATCGTCGCTAAATTCCCTAACACCATTACTAGCACCATATATATGCGGTGCAAATAGTACAAAACTTTCTAAGGGTGCAAAGCTGTAACTAAAGGCATAGCTACGGCTTACACCGCCACTATTATCATTAGTAGTATCGGTAAGTTGTTGGCTACCACCACGTATAGTTTTTTTGGCATAGTCTGCCGTGGGCAGCATAGTTACTGCATTTACAGCTATACCTAGCAAACCTGCTACCACAGCAAGTCCTAGGGCTTTTATAATATGCAAATACTCCTTATTTTTTATCCATTGTATTAGGTAACCAATAGTCATAAATCCAATTATAAAAAATGTGTAATAGGCTATTTGCAAGTGGTTCATCCCTATTTCAATACAGGTAAATAAAGCGGTGAGTGCAAAGCCAATCAAATATTTTTTTTCGTACAGTAATATTAAGGCAGCTAATAATGCAGGCATATAGGCAATGCACCAAATTTTGGTAATATGCCCAGCACCTACTATTACTGGGTTAAATACACAGTAGGCAAATGCAATACTTGCAAAAAAACCTATGGCAGTATGCATACGTAATACTTGGCTCAAAAAATAAAACATAATACAACACAAAAAGAAATATTGCATGGGTTGTGGTAACCCAATACTAAATATAGTATTAGCAACTAAGTGCAAATTATTATTGGCCGGCATCCATATTTGGTAGGTAGGCATACCACTAAATACGTTGTTGGTCCACAGTGGAGCTTCGCCATTTTTTTTTGCATATTCGCCTATTTCTTTTGTTTCACTAGCCGATGCTATAGCGTCATGTTGGCTTAGTATTTTGCCCTGTAAGCCTTGCCTACAGTACAATGCAGCTATTAGTATAAATAGAGCAACTACTATAGCATGGGGCAGTATTTTTTTAATAAGGGGATGGTTCATAATGTATAAATAAATATAAACTGCAATTTACAATAATAAGTTATACTATGTGTAAGTTGGTCAATTATTCCACACAACGTTGTATAGCATTTGTCCAATTGTAGGTGTTGTAAAAATGTGGTGAGGTATTATTATTAGTAGCTTTTAAAGCTGCTTTTAGTTGAGTTACAAAGTCAGCAACATTATTTTGCGAAGCAACAAAAACTTTGTTGTTGTACTCATACTTTGGTATACCATTAATCATATTGCAGTACGTTACCACATTGGTATTATTTGCAATAGCATCAATACTTTTAGTTTGTATGCCTTGCCCTATAGCCACTGGGTTAAGCACTACATCGGCAGCTTGTATATAACTAACTACATCGGTTACCTCACCTACACTTATACAATTGCTGGGCAATTGTAGGTTATTTTTTTTTATATAATGTGTAAGTTCCCAACCACATAGCAGTACTGTAAATGGTTGCGGTATTTGTAGTAATAGCAATGGATATACATTTTTTAACAAATGTAGTAATGCTAGTTGGTTGGGTTTGTAATTGAACGATGCAGCAAATAAAAATAGTGGTTGGTTGGGGTTAAGTAGGTGTGTATTGCAAATTAATTGTTTGCTGTATGGCTTACTGGTAGGGTATTGTGTATAAGTAGTACAGTAAGGTAGTATTTTTATTTTGTGGTGGCTTACGCCAAAATGTGTTTGCAATACTTGGGCATCATCATCAGTTTTGCACCAAATAAATGCTGCCTTATTGTATGCAAACTTTTCGAGTAAGTACATCAATGGATAGCTGTATTTACCCAATTGTTTTACTCTTAAGTACTCAATATTATGAGTGTGTATTATAAGTTGAAAGTTGTATTTTTTTTGATATAATGCTAGTAAGGCATAATAGGGATGTTCAATAATAACATGGCTACTTTTATTGTTTTTTATGCTTTGCAAAATGTGTTTGTATGTACCCCAACTTAATAATTGCCATTTGCTTGTAGGTAATGTTGGTTGTAGGTAAGTTTCGGTAGGGCTATTATTGCGACTACATATAAAGTTGAGCGGAAATAGTTGGGCTAATGCTTTTACAAAATTAGCAATACCATTTTGCCCACCGCTAACAGCAGGAAATACTTTGTACCAACAAATAACTGTAATATGTGTAATAGGTTTCAATAGTAATTATAGGTGTTATAAACCTTTACTACAAAGTAACAAAGGTTTTTATTATTTTTGAATAAATTAAAAGTCCATGTCTTTTTCGCAATACACTAAGTTTACTGTGTTATGTAATTGTTGTTTTTTGCTTACTTTTATTAACCATCATTATGCCATACTTAGCAATACAGGCTTTGCCGAGTTGGTAATATTATTGGGGCAATTATTTGCTGTATTTGCTACTATTGGTTACTTTGTATGGGTAATTGTAAGGGTAGTAAAGTATCAAATTAAACCAACAAAAGAGCAGCATATTTTATTTGTAATCAATAGTATTTTTTTACTGTTGTTAGTGTATTATTATTTTTTATTTTAGGTTTATAACCCATTAATTATTTATCAGTATGATACAAAATATATTAGCCAATAAAAGTAGTAAATTATTTATAGTACTTGCTGGTTTTTTTATTGCAAATGCCCTTATAGCGGAGCTTATGGGTGTTAAGTTATTTTCGTTAGAAGCTACATTTGGCTATGAGCCAGTACAGTGGGTTATTAATCACACACCATTTTCGTTTACCCTTACGGCAGGTGTTATACTATGGCCTATAGTGTTTATAATGACTGATATTATTAACGAATACTATGGTGTAAAAGGCGTTCGTTTTCTTTCTTATTTTACGGTAGTACTTATTGTATTTGCTTTTTTAATATTTCAATTGGCTATACATACTACACCTGCAGGCTTTTGGGTGGGCAATTATACTAAGCAAGGTGTACCCGATGCTAACAAAGCCTTTAGTATGATATTTGGGCAAGGGCAATGGATTATAATTGGGTCGCTAATTGCATTTTTGCTAGGGCAAATAATTGATGTAACAGTATTTCACAAAATTAAAAAAGTAACTGGCGAAAAAGGTATTTGGTTTAGGGCTACAGGTTCTACATTAATATCGCAATTGATTGATAGTTTTGTGGTATTATTTATAGCTTTTTATATAGGACCACGTATAAGCAATCAGCAAGATGACCTTTGGAGTATCAACAAAGTTATAGGTATTTGTATTGGCAACTATATGTACAAAGTAGTAATGGCCATAGTGCTAACTCCTGCTGTGTATGGAGTACATGCCATTATTGAAAAATATTTAGGCAAAGCCTTAGCCACCGAAATGAAACAAAATGCTATGAAAAAGTAGGAAACCTTTTTCTTAATTAATAGTGTCATTTTCTTTCCATTCAAACTTTATTTTTTTTAATACTTGACAATTATTATTCACTATAATGCATAAAAAGTTAGTTCCAAGAGTTATTTAAACCTTAACATTTTTATGGAAATTTAAAGTAACTTTGTACCAAATTCAACGAACTTTTAATCGTATTATTATGAATAATATACTAAACCTACCAGTACAATTTACAGCAACAGCAATTACCGAAATACATGGTCTAATGGCTGCCGAAGGCTTTGATACTGAACAGCAATTACGAGTAGGTGTTAAGGGTGGTGGTTGTAGCGGTATGAGTTATGTATTGGAGTTTGATAATAAAGAAGAAACCGATGATTTATTTATAATTGACGGTATACCATGTATAATGAATAAAGCACATGGTATATACTTAACTGGTATGCAAATTGATTGGCAAAATGGATTAAATAATAGAGGCTTCACTTTTATAAACCCTAATGCATCTACTACTTGTGGTTGTGGCAGTAGCTTTGGTGTATAATTGCAATTGTAGTTACTTGTAGTATTTAAGCAAGGCTTCGGTTCTGTTGCTAACGTGTAGCTTGTCGTATATATTATAGCAGTGCCTTTTTACGGTTTCTATACTTATACTTTTTTCGTGGGCTATTTCTTTGTACAGCAAGCCTTTTGCTAACAATTCTACTATTTCTTTTTCTTTGGGTGTTAGTAAATTTTGAGTTTGTGTACTGCTAACTTTCTTATGCATATACAACATTACTTTTCGTGCTATTTCGCTACTCATTGGGCTTCCGCCATTTTTTAATTCTATAATAGCTTCTATTATTTTGGATGGTTCTACACTTTTTAATATGTAACCATAAGCACCGGCAGTAAGGGCTTCAAATACTTTTTCGTCGGAGTCATAAGCAGTACACATTAAGCACAAAGTGTGGGGTAATTTTTCTTTAATCCATTTTACTAATTGTATACCATCTAAGCCCGGTAAGCCAATATCACAAAGGCAAATGTCAGGTTTTGTATTCAATAGTTCAAGCATTGCAATTTCGCTGCTTTCGTATGCACCTACACATTCCAACCCTTCTGTCCAATCTAGCATAGCTACTATTCCGTTTCTATAGTCAGGCAAATCTTCTATTACTGCAACAGTTGTCATACTTTGTAAAATTATAGTAAGCTTTCGGTTAACTCAATAGCACTTTTGTATGAGATATTATGTAACGGAATATTTATTTGTACACTAGTACCATCATTAGTTACCCAATTAATATCGCCTTGTAGCCTTTCAATTTTTTGCTGTAAGCCTGCTATACCGTAGCTATTTATTTTTATATTATTGGTTGTAAATCCAATGCCATTATCTTTCAGTACAATTTGCAAATTAATTTCATTGGCTTCTATGTATATATTTGCCACAGTAGCTTTGCTGTGTTTTACAATATTATTTATAAGTTCTTTTACTATCAAAAAAATGTCCCTTCTTGTTTTACCATCTACATTTAAGTTGGGTATATTTTCGGCCACGTTGGCTTTTACTTGTATTTCTAACTCATCAAGTGTGGTTACTACGTATTGTCTTATATAGGCTACTAGGCCTTGCATACTATCATTTTTTATATTTAATGCCCATACTATTTCATTCATTTTTTGTACTAATAATTTGCTATTTACGGCTATTCTTTCTACATATTTTTGGTGGTTATTTGAGTTTTTGGTGAGTTCGCTTAACAGGTATATGGAGCTTAATCCTCCGCCTACTTCATCATGCAACTCCGCACTTATTCTTTGTCGTTCATTTTGTAGGTTAGTAAGTGTAGCAAATTTGAGTTGCATATTTTCTTTTTGTACAGCTATTACTTTTTTTTGTGTAGTGTAGTAGAATAGTATAATATTTACCACCATTGCTAACTGGCCAGGCCAATAGGCATTTTGGTTAAATGCAATTGATAATATAATTGAAGCAATACCTCCTGCAACTAATAACAGTGATCCCAATATTATATACTTGGAGTTTGCTAATTTTAAATTGTAACCTAAGCATATTAAATAAATACAAATTGGTGCAAATAATAATACTAATATATAAAATACTTGGTGATGCGGTATTTGCAATATTGCCATTAATATATAGTAGCAAATTGCTACACCACTAATGTAATTAAATTGTTTATACCTCTTATACAAAGTAGGCGCATACAATTGTACATCTAAGTAATAAGCAGTAAACAATACATAAGTTATTATACACAGTGTTGTAAGGCATTCTTTTACTGTATTGTACCATATAATATTATTATTAAATAATGCCTTTGCATCAAGTAGTGTAAATAGTATGTAATAAATTGTTGTTACTAATAGGTATATGGCAAATAACAAATACTCTTTTCGTTTGTGTGTAATATATTGCAATGCAAACAATATACAGAACACTCCAAATATTCCAATAAAGCTATGTGTTAAAAAAAGTTGCAACTAATTATTTTTTATATTTTAACTATTGCCAATTGCAACTTTGCATTGTACAAAAATATTTTCAGTAGCCTCAGCAAGTATAAATGCTGCAAGGTTATTTACATTTATAGTATAGCTTTCTATTGCATAATCCTTGTTGGTTTTATATGTAGTATACTCGGCGGTATCAACTATAGTTGGTGGGCATACAAATGTATAATTTAAGCCACTATTTTTTAAGTATTCCAAAGCCTTCAAATGTTCGGTAGTTACGGCTTTATACTCCTCAGGGAAACTTTCAGTATCAACCATTAAGGTATCTGCTGTGGCTTGTAAGCAACCTAAGCCACCAATAGCAATTATTCGTGTAACGCCCTGCTGTAGCATAGCTTCAGTAATATTTTTAATCCCTAACGATCGAGTATTGTCGTTATTATTATTAGCACCACCAATTGCACTGAGTACTATATCGGCATTTTTTATTGCATCTGCAACGTCGGTTTTATCAAACAATCCACCCTTAACTAATACTAAATTTTGGTCCCTTTCCTCCTCACTAATAAGTTCATACACATTACGACCATAAGCCGTTACTTTATGCCCTGCAAATAGGGCTATTTTTACTAATTGTTTGCCCACTAATCCCGTAGCACCAAATATTGTAATATTCATATTTATTTATTTAATTTATATCGTAAAGTTATAACATTGTAAAATGGTATTTAGTCCAAAAGTATTCTAATTAATTAACTTCAAATGCCGATTGAATAAACAAATAGTACAATAAGGCGAAGCCGCAATTGGACTATATTGTTTATCATTTCGGTATTAATTGTTATTTATTACCAATTTTTAATTGAAATGCATTTATTTAACTACACTTTCCTACATCTTCAATTTTTAATTGTACGTTTATATTATTTTAAATATATTTTTATATGAAACAGAAATTTTTAATAGCCTTACTTAGTTTTTCATTATTAGTTGAGTTAGGTTTAGCAATTGGCGCATTCTTTTTTGCGAAGCAAACATTACAATTATTTGGCGTAGCCTATACCAATGAAACTAGTTTTTTGGGATATATAGTAGCTTGGTTTTTATTGTTAGTTTCCATACTAATAGCATATATTATTTACTTGGTGTTTTCGCACCAAAATTATACAGCCCTTAGTAATATATTAGCTTTATGGTGGGTTGGTATTGGCATGGGTATTTATTTTGCCTTTGGCAAAATGGACAACTTGCTATTAGATTCCCTTAAAGGAATACTACTACTTGCATTAGTTAATAATGTACCCAAAAAAAAAGTAACTTATTGAAAAGCAGCTAATGCAATAGTTGGTTTGCCAGCATTATCAAAAGCCCCCAATGTATAGCCTTGCCAATTGTTGTAACATTCGGGTTCCCAATATAATACACCAAGTCCTTTACTTAGTGGCAAACTCTTTGTGGCAGCTATTATTGCAGTTAAAAACTGGTTGCAAACAACGGCATTATCCCAAGGCATACCAACTTCCGTTACCATTACTTGGCTACCATACCTACTTATTATATCATTCATATTGCTACTACAATTACTTACCAAAGTAGGCCAATTAGCAGCAGTAGGGTATAGCGATAAGCCAATAATATCCCACTTAGCACCGTTATTTTTTAACCCATCAAATATCCACCTGTAAAGGCTATTGTCATATCCGTTAGAGAGGTGCACTATTACTTTTGTATTATTGTCAACAGCTTTTACGGCATTATAACCTTCATTAACAAGTGTAGCAAAGTTAGCCATGTTGGTACTAGCTTTGCCCAAAGGCCACAGCATACCATTATTAGTTTCGTTGCCTACTTGTACCCATTTTACAATAACCCCATTGTTTTTAAGGGTAAGTAAGGTATTATAAGTATGGTTATACACAGCCGTTTTTAATTCATTAATAGTGTAGGCATTCCAAAGTGTAGGTGGTGCTTGTTGCCCAGGGTCGGCCCAAGTATCGCTATAGTGGAAATTAAGCAGTATATCCATACCAACATTTTTGGCACGGAGTGCCTTAGCTAGTACATCATTTACATTGTTGTAGCCATTTGTAGGGTTTACCCATACCCTCAATCTTATAGTGTTTATACCTTGTGTTTTCAGTATAGTGTACAAATCTTCTAGTTGTCCATTTACGTTGTAATGCTTTACACCATTGGCTTCCATTTGAGTTATCCAACTTATATCAGCACCCTTTACAAATTTTGTTTGTGTGGTATCAATTGTGGTTACATTGGGGTCATCTATATTTTTCTTTTTACAATTAGTAATTAATAGTAATATAAGTAGAAAAGTTAAAAATGTACACATCATTTTCATGGCAATTCAATATTATTTATAATAAAATTAAGTAAATAATTGTTACAAGTAAAATGTTATTGTTAGTATATTTTTAAAATATAGCCATTTTATTAAAAATTAATTAATGTTACAACATTGTTAGTACTAATAAATTAAATGTTAACAAATTGTAAAATTTTTTGCAAATATCAATTATTAATCCATAAATTGCATTGTCATATTTGAAATGCTCGATTGTATTTGCCAATTCTCTGTATCTAGTTACGATGTTTCGTAATGCAATGCGATGTTTTAAATAGCAGTATTTAATTATCTAAACAAAACAAATTAAATTATGGAATTTTTCTACAGAATGCGGGTAGCTGTCGTACTTTGCTGTACAATGCTGTTCTCTGTTATCGCCCAAGGGCAAAATGTATCGGTAACTGGTAAAGTAACCGATGCAAGAGATGGCTCTGCTATAAGCGGAGCAAATGTTGCAGGTGGTGGTGTTGGTGCCTTATCAGGTGCTGATGGTACTTTTAGCATAAGTGTACCTGCCACAATTAAAAATTTAAAAGTAACCTATGTTGGTTATTTATCTTCTCTTGCTAGTATTTCCAATGGTGTTGCAAATGTAGAATTAACATCAAAAACAGAAAGTGGTGAGGCAGTTGTTGTAATTGGTTACGGTAGTGTAAAAAAGAAAGATTTAACAGGTTCAGTAGGAACTGTGACAGCTAAAAATTTCAATAAAGGTATTAACCCTGCACCTGACCAACTGATACAAGGAAAAATAGCAGGTGTGCAGGTATTAAATAATAGCGGTGCACCAGGTGCTGGTACTACTATACGTATAAGAGGTAACTCATCTTTGCGTAGTGGTAATACACCTTTGTTTGTAATTGACGGTGTACAAATAAGTAACACAAACTCAAGGCCCGACATTAGTGTTACCGATGTTGGTGGTGCTACCCCAGGTGGTAACCCACTTAACTTTGTAAACCCAGCCGATATAGCCAGTATGGATGTACTGAAAGATGCTGCTGCAACTGCAATATACGGTAGCCGTGGTGCTAACGGTGTAGTTATTATAACTACAAAAAGAGGAAAAGCAGGTGCTCCAAAAGTTGACTTTAATGCATCATTCGGAATAAGTACAATAGCAAAAAAATTACGTGTATTAACAGGAGATGAATACCGTACTGCTTTAGGTCAGTTTGGTTTTCCTACAACTGTAAGTACCACTACTACCCCTACACCTAACTTTGGTGCTAATGTAGATGCTTTAGATGAAGTATTACGCAAAGCAGGTTCGCAAAACTATGGTGTTGCTGTAAGTGCAGGTACAGATAATGCAAAATACCGATTATCACTTGGATACTTAGACCAAGATGGTATTATCAAAAAAACTGGATTTAAAAAATATACTGCAAATTTTACGTCAAGTTTGAAAATGCTAAACAGCAAAAAATTAAATGTTGACTTTTCGGTATTAACTACTCAAACAAACGAAAAAATTGCTCCAATTTCAAACAATGCTGGTTTTAAAGGCTCATTAATTGGACAAGCATTGCAGTGGAATCCTACTAGGTCATTATACAAACCAGATGGCACTCCATTTATTGAATATGGTAGTGATAATATTAACCCTGTTGCTTATAATAATGCATATAATGACTTTGCTAGAGTAACTACAATATTAGCAAGTGTAGCACCAAGCTATAAGCTTACAAATGAGTTAGAATTTAAAACTCAAGTGAGTGTTAACTATTCTTCAGGTGTTCGTAAGCAATATTTAACTGCATTTATAAATGTACAAGATATTGCAATTGATAATACACCTGGTAGTGCTACTTTTGGAAGAGGTGGAGAAGTAAATGTATCTCAAAATGAATTGGTAACAAAGCAAATTACAAATACATTGTCATACAATAAGAGTATATCAAGTAATTTTAGTTTAAATGCTGTAATAGGGCATGAGTATTTAAAAACTGATTTTGGTGGTAATAGTTTTTACGGACGTAGACTATTACCAACTGATAAGCCTTATTATTATTATGCAAGTTCGTCTGTTGCTTCTACAAGAGCAGTTAATGGCTTCCAAGATCCTACCACTGAGTTACAATCATTTTTTGGTAGGGCCATTGTAAACTTAAGTAATAAATATATAATAACAGGTACATTACGTGCTGATGGTTCAAGTAAATTTGGTACTAATAATAGATATGGCATTTTTCCATCAATTGCAGCTGCTTGGAATGTAGATAAAGAAGCTTTTATGAGTAACATAAAGCAAATTGGCAATTTAAAATTGAGAGCTAGTTATGGTATTACAGGTAACCAAGAGTTTCCTGCAGGAGCATCTCAACTTATCTATGGTTTAAGCGGTAACCCTGGCAACTTTGGTCAAATTCAGATAGCTAATCCAGATTTGCAATGGGAAGAAACTGCATCGTCTAACATAGGGTTAGAATTTACTTTACTGCAAGGTAAAATAAATGTTGGTGTTGATTATTTTAATAGAAACACAAGCAAAATTCTTTTTCCAGCTGAACAGCCAGATCCTGTACCAGCAACAAGTGCTATTAAATGGACTAATATAAAGGGTAATGTAATTAACAAAGGATTGGAGATTACATTAGGTATAAATGATATCATTAAAAAGAACGATTTTACTTTAAGTGCATCTATCAATTACACAGCACTAAACAATACACTTAAAAATTTTAGTGGAGAATTACCAACAGGTGAAGTAAGTGGTCAAGGTTTAACTGGAGCTTATTCTCAATTATTGAAGTCAGGTTACCCTATCAATACATTTTATCTTAAAAAATTTATTGGTATTGATAAAACAACTGGAATATCACAATACGAAGGTGGTGAGCAAAAATTTTTCTTAGGTTCAGCTAATCCAAAAACTTTGATAGGCTTAAGCATAAATGCTGCTTACAAAAAATTAGGATTAGAAATTAATATGAATGGAACTAAAGGTGGCTATATTTACAATAATACTACCAATGCTGTATCAGCCTTTAATAACTTAGGAAAAAGAAATATTGGGAAAACTGAGTACGACATTGCATTAGCACAAGGCGAAAGAGGAGCAAATCCAACTTCGGCTAGTTCTCGTTACTTAGAAAAAGGCGATTACTTAAAAATGGCTAACCTTACAGTAAGCTATAGTTTGGGTGCTTTAGGTAAAAGTATTTCTAATTCTAACTTCTTTATAACTGGTCAAAATTTATTTGTTATTACTAATTACAGTGGCTTTGACCCTGAAGTAAACACATCTAAACCATTAAATGGAGTTCCTTCATTTGGATTAGAGTTAACACCTTATCCTACGTCTCGTACTTTTAATTTTGGTTTCAACTTTACATTTTAATTTTTGTTTAAAATAATATAAAATACATAATATGAAAAAAGTAGTAATGATTTGTATGTTGGCCGCCACTTTTACGGCTTGTTCTAAGCTCGATGAAAAGTTGGGTAGTCAAGAAGCTAGTGGTGCTGGTGGTGGTGCTGTTTCACCCGCCTCAGTATTAGCTTCAACTTACGATGCTATGCGAACTCCTTACCAAGATCAATCAAGGGTATGGGCTTCACAAGAGCATACCACAGATGAGTGCCTTGGGCCAACAAGGGCAGGTGATTGGGATGATAATGGTATATGGCGTACTTTGCATGCTCACCAATGGGATGCTAACCATAGTTTTTTAGCCGATACTTACCGTGACCTTGGTAGAGTAATATACTCCGCTACCGATTTACTTCGCTTAAGCCCTACAAGTGCTCAAGCTGCTGAAGCTCGTTATTTACGTGCTATGGCATCATTTAGCTTAGTAGATGGCTGGGATCAAGTACCTTATAGAGTAAATACTGCTGACCCTAACGAGTTACCAGCAATACGTAAAGGAACAGCGGCTATTGATTACATAATAAGTGAGTTAAATGCAATAATGAGTACTTTGCCTACTGGTGCTGCTAACAAAGCAAATCAAAATGCTGCAAAAACTTTATTAATGAAATGTTACCTTAACAGAGGTGTATATGCTAATAGAGCAGCACCAAGTTTTGCTGCTGCTGATATGAATCAAGTTATAACTTTAGCTGATCAATTAATGGCTGCTTCAGGTATGGCATTATCAAGCAATTTCTTTGCTAACTTTGCACCTAATAATGATGGTATATCTACTGAAAATATTTGGACTGCTGAAAACATAGGTGGCGTAAGTAGTGGTAATGTTAGGTCACGTTGGTTTTGTACATTACACTACAATATGAATCCAAGTGGTTGGAATGGTTTTACTACATTATCTGACTTTTACGATAAATTTGAAACTGCCGATAAGCGAAGAGGTGGCAACCCTTACCCAGGCATGACTAATGGTGTGTTACCAGGTTTCTTAATAGGTCAACAATTTAATGGCTCAGGAGTTGCTTTGCAGGATAGAAATGGTGCTCCACTTAGCTTTACCAAAGCAGTAAAATCTGTTGAAGTAGGAACTAACTTAGAAGTAACTGGTATACGAGTAGTTAAATACCCTATTGATTACTCAAGTGGCGATAACTCCAATAATGACTATGTTTACTTTAGAATATCAGATGTATTGTTAATGAAAGCAGAAGCTGTACTAAGAGGGGGAACTGCAACACCTAACCCGGCAGCATTTGGTGGTGCATCAGTTACTACGGCATTACAAATGGTTAATTTTTTACGTACACACCCTAGCCGTGGGGCTACATCACTTACATCACTTACTTTAGATAATTTAATAGATGAAAGAGGAAGAGAATTATATTGGGAAGGTTGGAGAAGAAACGACTTAATTAGATTTGGCAAATACCTAGCAGCTTGGCAAGAAAAAGCAGCTTCTGGTGCTGAACGTTTATTGTTTCCTATTCCTGCTCGTTCATTAGCAGCTAACCCTAATATGGTTCAAAACCCAGGGTATTAAGATTACAAAAAATATTTCAAATATATTTTGCAAAAGGTCATTTTAATTAATGACCTTTTGTTTTGTAATACTTTATTGCTAAACACAATATTTCATAAGTACAATAGTGGTAAAATGATGAATGCTAAATAATTCAAATGTGAATTTTTAAATTAGCCAATAGCCTAACTTGACTAACATCAGGTATTTAGTATAGTTAGCCTAAGCTGCAATTCAATTATATTGTTTATAATTTAAGTGTAATTATTTTACCTTTATAAAAAAAAATAGCAACTTAAAGTGACAAAAAAATATATAATTATCTGCATCTTAATTTTACTCTATAATTGCAATGCACCAAAAAAAACACTTTTTACATTAACAACTAATAACGGTATCAATTTTACAAATACAGTAACCAACACTGAGGAATTTAATATATTTAATTACCGTAATTTTTATAATGGTGGTGGCTGTGCCATTGGCGATATTAATAATGATGGCTTAGCCGATGTATACTTTACTGCAAACCAAGGTAGTAATAAACTCTACCTCAACAATACAGATACAACGAATAAAGAAAGAAAGTTAAAGTTTGTAGATATTACAAATAATGCTGGTGTAGGTGATAGCATTAACTGGAGTACAGGTGTAATAATGGTAGATATTAACAATGATAATTGGCTTGATATATATGTGTGTAATGCTGGTTACATAAATGGTATTGCTCCTGAAAGTAAACTATACATTAATAACCATAACCTAACATTTACTGAAAGTGCTGCAGAGTATGGCTTACAAAATAAAGGTGGTTATGCCACACATGCTGCATTTTTTGATTATGATAAAGATGGTGATTTGGATTGCTTTATAATTAACAATAGCTTTATACCTACTAATACATTGAATTATGAAAATAAAAGAAATGTAAAGGCACAGGATTGGCCGGTTAAGGATTTTTTGAAAGGTGGTGGCGATAGACTCTACAAAAATGATAACGGAAAATATACAGATGTTACAGCTGCCACAGGTATATATGGCAGCTTAATAAGTTTTGGGTTAGGTGTTACCGTAGGCGACATTAATAACGATGGTTGGTTAGATGTATATGTTAGTAACGATTTTTTTGAACGTGATTATGTGTACATTAATCAAAAGAATGGAACTTTTAAAGATGAGTACGAATCTTACATACAACACTCAAGCCACTCCAGTATGGGAGCCGATATGTGTGATGTAAATAATGATGGACTGCAAGATATATTTACAACCGAAATGCTACCCGATAAGGATGATAGGGTAAAAACAACTACATCATTTGAAAATATAGATGTGCAAAGGCTAAAGCAAAAGTCGGGGTTTGGCAACCAGTATATGCAAAACACTTTGCAAATAAATAATGGAAACAACCAATTTTTAGAAACCGCCTATTATAGTGGTGTAGCAGCAAGTGATTGGAGTTGGGGTGCTTTAGCATTTGATGCCGATAACGATGGCTTAGCCGATTTGTATGTATGTAACGGGGTTTATAAAGATGTAACCAATCAAGATTTTATTGATTTTTTTGCTGATGAAGTATATCAAAAAATGGCACTATCGGGTAAAAAAGCACAAATTGATGAACTCATAAATAAAATGCCTAGTGTGCCTTTGGCAAATAAAATGTATAACAATATTAGTAATGTACAGTTTACTGATAAAGCAAATGATTGGGGTTTGGCTACACCATCATTCAGCAACGGTGCTGCTTATGGCGATTTGGATAACGATGGGGATTTAGATATAATAGTAAACAATGTAAACCAACCTGCATTTGTATATCAAAATAATAGTGCTGTACAGTTAACCAATAATTACATAGCTATACAATTAAAAGATACGTTAAGTAAAAATACATATGCCATAGGTAGCAAAGTTAAAGTATATACTAATAATATTTGTATTACTAAAGAATTAATGCCTACTAGAGGCTTTCAAAGTAGTGTTGATTATAAATTGGTAATTGGATTGGGTACAGCAACACTCATAGATTCTATGCAAATAATATGGGCAAATAGCACTTACGAAACCTTGCAAAAACCTCAAATAAATAAAACACTAATATTAAATAGAAGTGTAAATACTATACCATATAATTACATACAACCCCAACCACAAAAATATTTTACGATAGTAAATACTGTTTTTGAAAAACATATAGAGGATGATTATATTGACTTTTATAACGAACGTAATATACCTAGTATGCAAAGTCGAGAAGGCCCAAAAGCTACTGTAGCTGATGTAAATGGAGATGGGTTGCAAGATGTGTTTATAGCAGGTGCTAGTATACAAGCTGCACAACTATATTTGCAAAGCAAAAATGGAACTTTTATAAAATCCAAACAAGAAGCCTTAAATGCCGATGCAGGGTTTGAAGATGTAGCAGCACAATTTGCTGATATTGATAATGATAATGATATGGATTTAATAGTAGGTAGTGGGGGCAATAATAATATTACTAACCTATCACAATACAATACTCGAATATATGTTAATAACGGCAAAGGAATTTTTGCGAAGCAAAATAATATACTGCCAAATGCCAATGCTAATACTAGTTGTATAGCAACTAATGATTATGATAAAGATGGCGATGTTGATGTTTTTATTGGCTCCAAATCATTACCAGGCAATTACGGTATTACTCCCAATAACATGTTGTTGCAAAATGATGGTAAAGGAAATTTTGAAAATGTAATTTCTAAATTTCCAAATTTGCAAAATGTAGGATTAGTTACCAATGCCTTATGGAGTAACATAATAACGGGTGGGAGTACTAATTGTGATTTGCTATTAGTTGGTGAGTGGATGGCACCAACAATATTTACTTACAATGGTAAAGCATTTATAGAACAACTAACAAACCTACAAAGCCTTACAGGATGGTGGCAAACAGCAACAACTATTGATGTTAATAAAGATGGTAAAATGGATGTACTGTTAGGCAATATTGGAAAAAATTTTTGCTTACAACCAATGGCAAATAATACATTAAAACTATGGATGAACGATTATGATAAAAACGGAACTATTGATAAAATTATAACTAAACAAATAGGGCGGAAAGACGTTCCAATTTTTTTGAAAAAAGATTTAACAGAACAAATTCCGAGTTTGCGAAAACAAAATTTAAAATACAGCGACTATGCATTTAAAACAATACAACAATTATTTACAACCCAACTTATTGAAACTAGTACCATTAAAACAATAACCGAAACAGCAAGTTACATAGCTATTAACGAGGGTAATGGTACCTTCACAATTACCGAATTGCCATGGCAAACTCAACTAAGTTGTATTAACTCAATGTTAACTACTGATGTAAATAAAGATGGATACAACGATGTGTTAATAGGGAGTAATAAATATGATTTACTACCTCAATTTGGTAGGCTAGATGCAGGTTATGGTACCCTATTAATTAACAATAAAAAAGGGCAGCTGGAGTATGTGCCTCAATCACAATTTGGAACATCAATATTAGGTTGTGTAAGGGATATACAACCTATTCTTAATAATGGCAATACTAATTATTTGTGGCTACTTAATAACAATTCGCCAGTACTTTTGCAACTTACTAAAAACTAAATTATTTTTATAACTATTAATATGCTTTTCAAATTTCAATATATCATTGCAAGTATTTTACTTATTTGTAGTTGTACTACCTGTAAAGTTGATAATACTTCTTATAATTTTAATACACTTACAGCCAACAATACAGGTTTACATTTTAATAATAAACTTACTCCATCCACTAGTTTCAATATGCTAAAGTACATGTACTTTTATAATGGTGCAGGTGTAGGGGTTGGCGATTTTAATAACGATGGGTTGCAAGATGTTTTTTTTGCTGCCAACCAAATTGGGAATGCTATGTACCTTAATAAAGGTAAAATGCAATTTGCTGAATGTACAGAAAAAGCTAATATTATTGCCGATAGTGCATGGAATACAGGGGTAAGTGTAGTAGATATAAATAACGATGGCATGTTAGATATTTATATAAGCAGAGTTGGAAACTATAAAATGCTACATGCTCAAAATCAATTATTAGTATGTAAACAAATTAAAAATGGCACACCAATTTATAAAGACGAAGCAGCTGCATATCACCTCAACTTTAGTTGCTTCAGCACACAGGCAGCCTTTTTTGATATGGATAATGATGGTGATTTAGATATGTATTTATTAAACCATTCCGTAAACCATGATGGCAATTTTGCCCCACGAGCTAACTTTGCTACTACTACCGATACATTAGCAGGTGATAAACTATTAAAAAATAACAATGGAATATACACCGAAGTAACAGTAGCAAGTGGTATAAACAATACTAAAATTGGCTATGGATTAGGTATTGTAATTAGCGATATAAATATGGATGGGTACGCCGATATTTATATTGGCAATGATTTTCATGAAAATGATTACATGTACATAAATAAAAAAAATGGAACATTTAAAGATGAGTGTACACAAAGAACAATGCATACAAGCCAATTTACAATGGGAGTTGATGCTGCTGATATTAATAACGATGCATACCCCGAAATTATAAGTGCCGATATGCTACCCGAAGACCCAAAAATATTAAAACGATCATTAGGTGAAGATGATTACCAAAACCATAATAATAAAATAAGTATAGGCTACCATAACCAATACTCACATAACAATTTGCAATTAAATACGCCTAACGGTATGTTTGCCGAAACGAGTTTTTATAGTGGCGTAGCTGCAACCGATTGGAGTTGGAGTACATTATTTGTTGACTTTGATAATGATACCAACAAAGATTTATTTATAAGCAATGGCATTCCCAAAAGGCTTAACGATATGGACTACATTAATTATTTGAGTAACGATGTATTGCAAAATAAAATTCAAACAAATACACTCGACCAAAATGAACTTGACCTTATCAATAAATTTCCTGAAATAAAACTACCAAATAAATTTTTTATAAATAAACAAAACTTATTGTTTGATGATATAAGTAACACTATTAAAGCATCGCCAAACACCTATTCCAATGGTGCAGCTTACGCCGATTTTGATAATGATGGCGATATGGATATTATAGTAAATAATATTAATGACGAATCACTCATTTATGAAAATAAAGTAGGTAACACAAACAAATATTATAATCTCAAGTTGCAAGGCACTACTAATAATATAAATGCAATTGGGGCAAAAGTATTAGTATATAGAAATGGTAAAACAGAGTGCTATCAAAATTATGCTGTAAAAGGTTTTTTGTCAAGTATGCAAGTGCCTATACATATTGGGTTAGGCAATACCATTGCCGATTCTATAAGCATTATATGGCCCGATAATACTTACACTAAATTAGCTAATACTGATACTGTAAATAATAAAATTATACAATGGCAAATTAACTTACCTCAATTCAATTATACAACTTTAAAATCTAATTTTAATAAACAAGCTATACCACTTAACAATATAACAGCTGAAACAAACCTCAATTTTGTACATAAAGAAAATAGTTTCAATGAGTTTGACCGAGAGTGGTTGTTGCCACGTATGGTAAGCAAAGAAGGACCAGCATTAGCCGTAGCCGATATTAATAATGATGGACTCGACGATGTATTTTGTGGAAGCAGTAAGTGGGAAAAGTCAGCCCTATATACTCAAAATAAAAATGGAGTATTTGAAAAAACCAACCAACCCTATATATATGCCGACAGCACTTACGAAGATGTAGATGCAAGCTTTGCTGATTTTAATAACGATGGTTTTTTAGACCTAGCAATAGCATCGGGCGGTAACGAATTTTATGTAAAAGAAAATTGGTTAAAGCCCCGCATATATTTTAACAACGGCTTAGGTGTAATGTTGCCACAGCCAAATGCAATGCCTAACATTTATAATACGCAATCATGTATAAAACCAGCTGATTTTAATAACGATGGGTATATTGATTTGTTTGTAGGTGCAAGGGCAACACCTTATGCTTATGGCACTATTCCAAAATCTTATTTATTGTTAAATAACAAAAATGGAACTTTTAACAACGTTACTCCAACATTTGCAAATGACTTAACCACTATTGGAATGGTAACCAATGCCACTTGGTGTTATGTTAATAACGACACTATACCGGATTTGGTAGTGTGTGCCGAGTGGGGTGGTATAAGTGCTTTTATAAACAATACTATTACCTTAACCAAAACAGAAATTACAACCGACCAAGGTTGGTGGAATTTTGTGCTGCCTTTGGATGTAGATGCCGACGGTGATACAGATATAATAGCAGGTAACCAAGGTACTAATAACTTAATGCAAGTATCCAAATCGTATCCACTACAAATGTATTATAACGACTTTGATGGTAATGGAACTAAAGAACAAATTGTTACATATTATAAAAATGAAAAAGAAATTACAGTAGCAAGTAAACCAGATATTGAAAAACAATTACCTTTTATAAAAAAGAAATATTTATATGCTGCAGATTTTGCAAATGCAAGTATTAATAATATGTTTAGCAAAAACAAAATTGCAGAAGCATCACATTTTACAGTAAATAATTTTTCAACCATGCTTTATATAAATAATGGTGCAAAAGGCTTTGAAGCCAAAGCTTTGCCTTGGCAAGTGCAACTAAGTAGTATGAGAGCAGCAAGTATTATTAATGTTAACAATGACAATTTGCCCGATATATTTATAGCAGGTAACTATTACCCACAAACAATGAATATGAATGAATCCGATGCTAACTTTGGTACTATACTAGTAAATGAAGGCAAAGGCAATTTTGTTGCAAAATCAATTACTAATACCATAATTAAAAACGAAGTAAGGCAAATAAAACCCATTATTATAAATAAGAAAATGGCTTATTTAATAGCACAAAATAACGACTCATTAATAGTAGTGCAACAATAGTAGCATTAAAAAATGGGATAATATAAATTACATTGTATTATTTGATTCTCATCAAAATTAATACCATTAGTTGTAAACTTAGCAAATGGTAGTGCCATACTCACTAGTTGGTTATTGGTTTTAAATTCAAGCATAGCCAAAAAACATTTTTGCATTTCATTAAATGCACCTTGGTAGTAGCCCATTATTAAGTTTTTTTTGTAGGGCATGTGTTTCATGCTTATACCATCTTGCATATAATATGTTGTGTTAGCATTATTTATTACAATACCTAAATATACCGTAGTACTATCGTTACCGTAAGGTTGTTGGTAATACATTTTAGTGCCATTATATGATGCGTTCAATTTTTTTGCACACATTTCTAATTCGGTATACATATTATTTATAGCTACTTTTTTGTTAGTATTTGCTACCGTAGCCGATTTGTACAAACAACTAGTATCCTCAACCATTGCCATTGTAATAGTATATCCATACATTTTCTTTGTATCAATAAATAAATCTTCCAAATTTTTTAAACTTTCTTTAGCATTGTTTACTAATGTATTGTTATTAAATAGTTCACCAATTAAATTATTTTTGTAACCTAAAGTAATACTGTAAACACTAGGACTGTCCTTAAATATTGTATAAATAAATTCTTTCTCCCTGTTGTCAATTTTTATATTATATATATAACTCAAAGTGTTTACTGGTAATATTTTTAAGCTGTTTTTTCTGTCAATTGTATATACACTATCATTATTAGTATATCTAACTTGAGTACTATCCATTACATTAAATGGTACTTGCCACAATGCAACTTTTTTGGGTTGGTTAAGCACATCTTGTAAGTAAGGTGTATTGCCATAAATTTTAATATTTTCTGTATACAATTTGTAAAAAAAAGTACTGTAAATAAGTACACCTAATATTAAAATTATTAGTACAATTCCTATTTTTTTCATCTGCTTATTTTTTATTTTTTGCTAATGCTAAAGCATTTTATTTCCTACAAATTTATAAGCTTTTTACTGCAATCATTTTTTTTTATTACCACAAATGCAATATCTTTAAAGCTAAATAAATTATTGCTATATGAAAAACTTTTGGAGCATTATGCTGCTTACAATTTTGCTATGCAATTGTGGTAACAAAGCCAAAAACACTACAACAATTACAACCGATAAAAAAGGAAAAAATTGGTGGAAAGAAGCCGTGGTTTACCAAATATATCCTCGTAGCTTTCAAGATACCGATGGCAATGGTATAGGCGACCTTAAAGGTATAATACAACGACTCGACTATATTAAAAGCCTAGGTATAGATATTGTATGGCTTAACCCAATATACGGCAGCCCCAATGCCGACAATGGGTATGATATAAGCGACTACCAATCCATAATGAAAGAGTTTGGAACAATGGACGATTTTAATTTGTTATTAAAAGGCTTTCATGACCGTGGTATAAAGTGTGTGTTGGACCTTGTAGTAAACCATAGCAGCGACCAACACAAATGGTTTTTAGAAAGTAAAAAAAGTAGAGATAATCCTTACCGTAACTATTACCATTGGTGGCCAGCCGAAAAAGGTAAACCAGCATTTAGGCCAGGCAGTTTTGAAGTTGATGGCAGTGCTTGGCGGTTTGATAGTACAACCAATGCCTACTATTTACATTACTTTAGTTACAAACAACCCGACCTTAATTGGGAAAACCCAGCCCTACGTAAAGAAATATATACCATGATGGATTGGTGGTTTCAAAAAGGTATAGATGGGTTTAGAATGGATGTAATACCTGTAATAGCTAAGGATACAACGTTTCCTGTAATTACACAAACCGAACTTGATACAAAATATGGTGGTGGATGGTTTACCTATTTTGCAAGCACACCTGCTGTACACACTTACTTGCAAGAAATGAATAAAGAGGTATTAAGCAAGTATGATATAATGACTTTGGCCGAAGGTGCAGGTACCACCAAAGCAACAGCACTCAACTTTGTAGACCCCGACAGAAATGAGTTAGACATGGCTTACCATTTTGAAGGTGTTGATTTAGGCTACCAAAAAGGAAAATATAAAACAATGAACCCAAACTGGAATCTAGCAGATTTTAAAAAAATATATAGCGATTGGGATAGTGTATTTGCCAACAAAGGTTGGGGTACTATATATTTAGGTAATCATGATCAGCCACGTATGGTTACCCGTTGGGGAAATGATACACCGGAGTATAGAGAAGCCTCAAGTAAAATGCTAACCACATTTTTACTAAGTATGAGGGGTACACCCTACTATTATTATGGCGATGAGTTAGGTATGACCAACTTGAAATTAAGCAAACAAGAAGACTTTAAAGATATAGAAATAATGGCCGAGTTTGGAAAATTAAAAGATGATAAAGTAGCTATACAAAACTTAATAGAAGAACAAAAAACTGGGGGAGCAAGAGATAATGGCCGTAGCCCAATGCAATGGACAAGTGGCACTAATGCTGGGTTTACAACCAGTACACCATGGCTTAGTGTGAACGATAATAAAAGTAGCATAAACGTAGAGGCAGCAGAAAAAAATGAAAACTCAACACTCAATTATTTTAAAAAAATGACCAAATTGCGAAAGCAATTTAAAGATATATTAGTGTATGGAAAATATACATTGCTCGATGCCACCAACCCTAATGTATATACTTATACAAGACAAGCAGAAAACGGCGAAAAAGTATTGGTACTTTTAAGCTTTAGAAAATTGGGGGGCGAATTTGATTTAGGTAAAATGCAATTAGGAACCGAACTAATTAATAATATGCAACCACTAAAAGTAAATGGGAGTAAAATTATATTGCAACCTTACCAAGCTTGTATTGTGAGGTTAAAATAAATAATTTTAAAATTATAACCGTAAATAATTTATAAAATTGTAAAAATTAATATCAAAATGAAAAAATTATTGCTTCCTTTAATTGCTTTAATTATGTTTTCTTGTGACAGCAATCAACAATCTGCCGGTGGCACAACTGTAAACAAAAAATGGTGGAAAGAGGCCGTAGTGTATCAACTATACCCACGTAGCTTTCAAGATAGTGATGGCGATGGTGTTGGCGACCTTAAAGGCATTACACAAAGGCTCGATTATTTGCAACAGTTAGGTATAGATGCTATTTGGCTTAACCCAATATGTGCAAGCCCTAACGATGATAATGGCTATGATATTAGCGACTACCGTGCCATTATGAAAGAAATGGGAACCATGACCGACTTTGACGAAATGCTTGCTGGGCTTAAAAAGCGGAACATAAAACTAATAATGGACATAGTACTTAACCATAGTAGCGACGAGCATAATTGGTTTATAGAAGCTAAAAAAAGTAGAGAAAATAAATACTATAATTATTACCATTGGTGGCCAACCGAAAAAGGTACACCACCAAAGCGGTATAGCTTATTTGATGAAAATGCCGATGCTTGGCGATTTAACCAACCCACCAATAGCTATTACCTCCATTACTTCAGCCGTAAGCAGCCCGACCTTAATTGGGAAAATCCAGTGTTAAGAAAAGAGATGATTGATATGATGAAGTTTTGGGCCGATAAAGGAGTAAGTGGATTTAGGTTAGATGCTTTTCCTTTTATGGCAAAAGACACAAGTTGGCCTGCAATGCCCAAAGAATTTACCAACCAACAATTTGTTCGTTACTATGGTGCCGACCCTAAAGTGCATACCTATCTTAAAGAAATGAACGACCAACTATTAGCAAAATACGATTTGTATAGTATTGGCGAAGGTGGCGTAATTCCATTTAGTAAAGTGCAAGATTATGTAGCCACCGATAGAAACGAAATAAGCACTTTGTACCACGATGAATTAGGCAATATTTGGGGTAGAGATACCTTTGATGTTGGTGATTATAAAGTTGGACGAAACAATATAGTAGGCCTAAAGCAAGTAGTGGATAAGTGGGATAAAAAATTTGTAACCAATGGTTGGAACACAGTATTTTTTACTAACCACGACCAAAGCCGTGCTGTAAGCCGCTTTGGTAACGATGCACCAGAATTTAAAGATGCAAGTGCAAAAATGTTATATACTTTTTTACTAACCCAACGTGCCACACCATATATTTATAATGGCGACGAAATTGGTATGAGTAATATTAGGTTTAAAACCATTGCTGAATACAACGACTTATCTACCCGTAATCAGTATAATATTTACTTAAAAGAGAGCCCACAAAAAGCAGCCGATTATTTAATTAACCAGCAAGAGCTAGGCAGAGATAATAGCCGTACACCCATGCAATGGGATGCCACTAATAATTCAGGTTTTACAACAGGCAAACCTTGGTTGCCTATAAATACAAATTATGCAACTATAAATGTAGCAGCACAAGATAAGGATAAAAATAGCATTTTAAATTATGTACGAAAGCTAACAACATTGCGTAGAGCGCAAAAAGATATATTAGTATATGGCAATTATACTTTACTTGATGCTGATAACAAAAACATTTTTGCTTATACCCGAAGTAGTGGAAATACCACATTGCTAGTACTATTAAATTTTACAAAAGAAATTAGCAACACACCTATACCAAAGGGTTTTAGCTTGGGCAATGAATTAATAAATAATTTGCAACCCCTAAAACTTGAGGGTGCAAATATTGTATTGCAACCATACCAAGCCTGTATAATTAAATTGAAATAAAAAACTCAAAAATATTTTTTTAAATTATAGTTTTAAATAAAAAACAGCGCTGCACTGTAATGTAGTAATCCATAATATGACAAAACAATTTTTTATTTCCTCAATTTTTATAACTCTATTTTATGTAAATTTAAAAGCTCAACTTCCCTATCAAAATAAAAATTTAGCTATCGAAAAACGAGTTGTTGATTTGTTAGGCCGAATGACAATTGAAGAAAAAGCTGGGCAGTTAAATCAAATTAATGGTGGTCAATTTACTGGTCCGGCTTCTGCTGATAATGGGCAAAAAGAGAAAATGGAAATGGCCAAGCAAGGCCTTATAGGATCCATGCTTAATGTAGTAGGTACTGCCGATACTAAAGCAGCACAACAAGCTGCAATGCAGAGTAGGCTTGGTATTCCTTTATTATTTGGGTATGATGTTATACATGGTTACAAAACAATTTTTCCAATACCACTTGCCGAAGCTTGTAGTTGGGATATGGCTCAAATACAAAAAAATAGTGCTATTGCAGCAAAAGAAGCCGCCTCGGCAGGCATACATTGGACATTTGCACCAATGTGCGACATAAGTAACGACCCACGATGGGGACGTATAATGGAAGGTGCAGGTGAAGACCCTTACTTAGGTGCAAAAATTGCAGCAGCAAGAGTAATAGGCTTACAAGGCAACTTTGATAATAACCACGTATTAGCCTGTGTAAAACACTTTGCTGTATATGGAGCAGTAGAAGCTGGTAGAGAGTATAATACTGTAGATGTAAGCAGGGTGCAATTATGGAATAAATATTTGCCACCCTACAAAGGAGCAATTGATGCTGGTGCAGCCACAGTAATGAATGCATTTAATATATACGAAGGCGTAGCAGCAAGTGCCAATAAGTATTTGGTAACTGATGTGTTGAAAAAACGATTAGGCTTTAAAGGCTTTCTAGTTAGTGATTGGGCATCGTTCCACGAAATAGAAGTACACGGTAATGCTGCAAATGGTAAGGAGGCGGCATACAAAGCAATACAAGCAGGTAGCCAAATGGATATGGAAAGCAAATTAAGTTATAAGTATATCCCCGAATTAATAAAAGAAGGCAAAGTAACCGTTAAGCAATTGGATGATGCCATTACCAAAATATTATACTACAAATTCAAATTAGGGTTATTTGATAATGCTTATAAATTTAATGAAGAAGGGAAAGAAAGTAATACATTATTTACTACTGAAAACCGTATAGTTGCCCGTACAGCAGCTGCAGGGTCAGTTATTTTATTGAAAAATAATGAAAATATTTTACCATTAAACACTACTACCAAAATTGCGCTAATTGGTTTTTACGCAAATAGTAAAGATGATATGTTTGACTTTTGGATAGGACAAGGCGATTACAAAAATGCGGTAACATTTTATGAAGGTTTAAAATTAAAATATAATTCAGTAACCTTTGCAAATGGCTACAACCCCGATAATACAAGTAATCAGACTCTAATAAACGAAGCAGTACAAAATGCAAATAGTGCCGATGTAGTAATTGTAAATATTGGTATTAGTGGTAAAATGGCAGGTGAGGATAGGGCTCTATCTAACCCTTCAATAGCACAAGGACAATTGGATTTATTAAGTGCCTTAAAAAAAACTGGTAAGAAAATAATAGCTATTGTTAGTAGTGCTAGGCCATTAATACTAACACAAGCCGAACCCTTGGTTGATGCAATGTTACAAGGTTGGATACTAGGTACCGAACATGGCAATGCACTAACCGATATTATAAGTGGTGCAGTAAACCCTACTGCTAAAACTGTTGTAACTTTTCCTTATGCCGTTGGACAAATACCAATTTACTATAATCATTTTAATACTGGGCGGCCAGAGCCAACCGATGGCATGGGTAATTGGTATAGCAGGTATAGAGATGTACAAAATGAGCCACTTTATCCATTTGGGTATGGCTTAAGTTACAGTACTTATAAGTATAGCGGTTTGGCCTTATCGGCAAATGTAATTACCAAATCACAAACTTTGAAGGTTACCATAAATTTACAAAACACCAGTAGTGTTGATGGTGAAGAAACTGTACAGCTATACATACGTGATTATGCAGCATCAATTGTAAGGCCAGTTAAGGAGTTGAAGGCATTTAATAAAATAAAAATAAAAGCTGGCGAAACAATTAAGGTTACATTTACACTTACTGCAAAAGACTTAAGTTTTTATGATGCCGATGGTAATACTTTGTTAGAACCAGGTAAGTTTAGTGTATTTGTAGGAGCTAATTCTGTTGAAGTTACTAAAGCTGACTTTGAGTTAAAATAAATAATTAAAAGTATAACACTTAAATTTTAATTTGGGCTCTTAAACAACTAATTAAGTTTATCACAATACCTAACGGTATAAAAAAAATATTATGATAAAAAAAGTACTGCTCCTATTGTCAATTATTCATTGTCAATTGTCAATTGTGTATTGTCAAGATGCTTGGAAAATTTCTGCCTCCATTAAGCCCAATATGGAATATTACGGCGTTACCGTTGCCAACGGAATGTTAGGCGTAGTAAGCAGTGCTGAGCCTTTTAAGGTGAAAGATGTAGTGCTAGCCGGTGCTTACGATTTGTATGGCAGAGGTAGAGTAGGTAATTTTTTAAAAAGTTTTAACTTGCTCAATATGTATTTAGATGTTGATGGTAGGCGAATAGGAACCGCCGATGCAAAAAACATGCAGCAAACCATTGATATGCAACAAGCAGCATTTACTACCACCTTTGATTATGCCGATAAAGCAAAAGTGAGTTACACCTATTATGCCTTACGGCAATTGCCTTATACGGTATTAATGAATGTAACTATAACACCATTACAAGATATTACCATTGGTGCTGCAAGTGTAATGGAAGCACCTGATGCACTTAAAGATGTACAAAATTATTATAACGAAATTGATAGGCCACACACCACATTAAGCTTACTTACCAGCCAAGCCAAAAGCCCTACAGGTAAACTTACTATGTGTGCCAGCAATAGTTTTTTGTTTGAAGAGCCACACGGTAGTGAGCCTCGTATTATACACGAAATGTGGGATAATAATATGCACTTAATGAAGTTTACAAAAAAATTAAAAGCAGGTAGCAGTTACACGTTTTCAATAGCTGGTAGCAGCATTACAAGTGCACACCATGCCGATCCTTTAAACGAAGCTGAACGGTTAACTATATATGCTAAACTAGAAGGAGCAAAACGACTAGTAGCATTTCATAATAAAGCTTGGCAACAATTATGGACAAGTGATATTGTAATAGAAGGCGATGCACAAGCACAGCAAGATGTACACAGTATGCTGTATCATTTATATAGCTTTACAAGAGAAGGTACAGCCCTTAGCCCAAGCCCAATGGGGCTTAGCGGCTTAGGTTACAACGGTCACGTATTTTGGGATACCGAATTATGGATGTACCCCGGCTTATTAGTACTGCACCCCGAAATTGCTAAAAGTATGGTGGAGTATAGATTTCAGCGGCTTGAAGCCGCAAAACGAAACGCCTTTAGTGTAGGTTACAAAGGTGCAAAATTTCCTTGGGAAAGTGCCGAAACTGGCGTAGAGGAAACACCAGTATGGGCATTAAGTGGTCCGTTTGAACAGCACATAACAGCCTGTGTAGGCATAGCAGCTTGGAACTATTATTGTGTTACACAAGATAAGGAATGGCTGCAAGAAAAAGGTTGGCCAATACTTAAAGAAACGGCTAACTTTTGGGCAAGTAGAGTAGAGCGTAATGGTGCTAATAAATACGAAATAAAAAATGTAGTAGCAGCCGATGAGTGGGCAGAAAATGTAGATAATAATGCCTTTACTAACGGTGCCGCTAAAACCAACTTAGAGTATGCAAACCTTGCTGCAAAAGTATTGGGCTTACCACAAAATGCTGATTGGGATTTGGTAGCAAAAAATATTGTGATGGGTAAAAAAATGCCAAATGGTGTAACCACTGAGCATGATACTTACAACGGTGAAACTATAAAACAAGCCGATGTTAATTTATTAGCTTATCCATTAAAGCAAATAACAGATGTTGCACAAATAAAAAAAGATGTAGATTTTTATAGCACTAAAATACCAACCGAAGGTACACCTGCAATGACACAAGCTATTTTTACTTTATTATACAGCCGATTAGGCGATGCCGATAAAGCCAATTATTGGTTTAAAGATGCTTATTTGCCAAACTTAAATGCACCATTTAGAGTAATAGCCGAAACAAAAAATGGCACAAACCCTTACTTTGCCACTGGGGCTGGTGGTATTGTACAAGCTATACTAATGGGCTTTGGCGGGTTAGATATTACGCCAACTGGCATACAACAAATAAAAAGCACATTACCAAGTGGCTGGAAAAGCCTCACCATTAAAGGTGTTGGAAAAGATAAAAAAACATTCATCGTAAAATAATAAGTCGCTAAATGTCTTTTTTTTTACCACATTTAGCGACTTGTATTTTTTATTTATTTTACTAACTACTATTTAATTGCTACAAAATATTCTACTATTTATTTATTCCTAAAAATTATAAGTCGCTAAATGTCCCTTTTTTTACCACATTTAGCGACTTGTAGTTTATTTTACCAAATATATTTTATACCTTTATGGTACAATTAATTGGTGTATGTCAACAATAATAGGTAGGGAATATGAAATTAATGAGTTGAATGAATTTATAGAAACTCCTGTATCAGAGTTTATTGTTGTATATGGCCGCCGCCGTATTGGAAAAACTTTTTTAATAAGAGAAACATTTCAACAAAAATTTCATTTTTATTTAACAGGCTTAGCTAATGCAACCAATGAACAGCAGTTATATAACTTTGCAAAAACACTAAGCAACTATACAAACCAAAAAATAACAATAACTACTAATTGGACAGATGCCTTTGATTTATTAATTAAATATTTGAGTAAACAAAAAGCAAAAAATAAAATACTTTTTATTGACGAAATGCCTTGGTTAGATACAGCTAAGTCTGATTTTTTAACAGCCCTCGAACATTTTTGGAATCATTGGGCATCGGCACGAAAAGATATAAAATTAATAGTTTGTGGCTCAGCAACATCGTGGATACTTAATAAATTAATTAATAACAAAGGAGGTTTGCATAACAGGGTAACACAAAAAATAAAGTTACTCCCATTTACTTTATACGAAACCGAATTATTTTTATTGTCAAAAAATATTAAATGGACACATTACGAAATTATAGAAGTGTATATGGCAATGGGTGGTATTCCTTACTACTTAAACCTTTTAAAAAAATCAAAAAGTGCTACACAAAATATTGATTTTTTATTTTTTAACGAAAAGGGATTGCTTAAGAATGAATTTGAAAATTTATATGCATCATTATTTAAGTATGCTTCCAATTATGTAAAAATGGTATCTGTGTTAAGCAAAAAAGTAAAAGGACTAACAAGAGATGAAATTTTAAAATCATCAAAATTAGCAAATGGCGGAGGCAATACCAAAGTATTAGAAGAGCTAGAGCAGAATGGATTTATACGAAAGTATATACCTTTTGGTAAAAAATTAAAAGAAGCATTGTATCAAGTAACTGATTTTTATACCCTATTTTATTTTAATTTTATTGATGGGCAAAAAATAGATAAGGATAACTATTGGATTACCGCAGCTAGCAGCCCAAAAGGCAATGCTTGGAAAGGCTATTCATTTGAACAGTTGTGTATGGCACACTTACCACAAATGAAAAGTGCTCTGGGTATTAGTGGTATACAATCCGATGTAGCATCATGGCGAAATGCAGATGCACAAATTGATGTATTAATTGACCGTAATGATAATGCAATAAATATATGCGAAATGAAATTTTCAATTAAAGAATATAAGATTGAAAAAAAATATGCTGATAACTTACGTAATAAAATAGGTTCGTTTAAAGAGCAAACAAAAACAAGAAAATCTATTTTTTTAACCTTTGTTACAACCTACGGAATTATTAAAAATCCATACTCCTCACAATTGGTTACTAATAGTATTACTATGGATGCTTTGTTTAAAGATGTATAATGTAACTAGCTATTATTATTCATAACTTTTTTTAGTATATTTGTATAAGTGAAAAAAAGTATTGCCATATTGTTACTAATTGTATTTGTAATAAATATAATAGGATATCCCATTTACTATACCCATATAAATACTACGGTAACAAATAATAATGCTATAAATGTTATTACAAAAAATTACAAAGAAGCTGAATTGGCACACTTTGTTTTTAGTATTACATCTTTACCTTATAATAATACTTATACCAATAGTAACACAGCCGAATATATAACTACTACTGGCGAAGTGGTGATTAATGGTAATTATTTTAATTATATTAAAAAAAGATATTTTAAAGATAGTATTGAGTTTGTTTGTTTACCAAATATAGAAAAAGAGAAACTAATAATTCAAAAACAAGTTTTTGATATTGCATCTCAAGGCAATGGAAAAGCTAATGCAAACCAAACTAACCAAAAGTCAATTAAACCTTTTCAGTACGATGGTTTATATTTTGCGAAGCAGGATGAAGCATTTATAAACTTAACTAATTTTCAATTAAAACATTTTGCTAACTATAAATATTTAGTGAATAATAACCATACTAAGCTTACATTACAACCACCTGAATGTATATAAAAATTTAGAATAGTATCAAAATGCTAGGCTAATAATTTTATAACATCTTCTTCCATCTTTTTATCACTTAACAATAATAATGAAGCAAATAATAATTTGCCTATTAGTATTATGTAGTAGCATTAGCTGCAAACATATTGCTGATAAGCATACCTCAATTACTCATAATGCAATGCTGTATTGTACTACTGTAAAGGCATTAAATGATGTAGTGTTGGAAAACAATTTTCCACCAATGATAGCAGCTCGTAATTATGCTTATGCTAATATAGCTGCTTATGAATGTATAGCAGCAGGTAACAATACTTACACAAGTTTGGCTAATCAAATAAAGGGCTTAAGCTACATACCAAAGCCTAGTACTACTAATATCGATTTTAATTTGGCAGCACTATTTGCATTTATTAAAGTGGGTAATACTGTTACTTTTCCCGAGGGTAGTATGCTAGGTATATACAGCAAACTTAAAGATACAGTGCAAAACAATGGCATACCAACAGAGCTATTAAATAACACAATTGCTTATGCCGATACGGTAGTAGCAGCAATAATAGCTTGGAGTAAAAAAGATAATTATGCACAAACCCGTACTGCTGTAAAGTATACAGTGCAAAGCAATGTACCTGGCCGTTGGGTACCTACACCACCAAGTTATGCACAAGCTATTGAGTATAATTGGAAGCTCATACGACCCATAGCTATTGATAGTGCTGCACAGTTCAAACCGTTACCGCCACCAGCTTTTAATGTTACTAATACACAATCAGTATTTTATAAAGCCACTACCGAAGTAAAAATAATTGGTGATAGCTTAACCGATGATCAAAAAAATATAGCTAACTTTTTTGATGATAATCCTTTTAAAATGAATGTAAGTGGGCATGTAATGTTTGCCACCAAAAAGTTTTCGCCAGCAGGGCATTGGATGAATATTGTAGGTATTGCTTCGCAAAATACAAAAGCCGATTTTGCTAAAACAGTGTATGCATACACCCAAACTGCAATTGCATTATTTGATGGCTTTATTAGTTGCTGGGACGAAAAATATAGAAGCAACTTAGTACGACCCGAAACAGTGATAAACAAAACCGTAGACCCCAATTGGCGACCATTAATACAAACACCCCCTTTCCCAAGTTATACAAGTGGGCATAGTGTTATAAGTGCTGCAGCAGCCCAAGTGTTAACACATATATATGGCAATAACGTAGCTTTTAAAGATAGCAGCGAAAGAGAGTTTGGCTTACCCGACCGTAGCTTTACATCGTTCAAACAAGCAGCTAACGAAGCTAGCATAAGCCGTTTGTATGGTGGCATACACTACCGATTTGATATTGATGAAGGTGCCAAAATGGGTGAGCAATTAGGCAAATTTATTGTAAGCAAATTAAAAATGAAAAATTGATAATAGTAATGTGTTCCCCCAATAAGCGGGATTAATAAATTTGCTAATTTGCTAATTTAATAATTTGATAATGCTTAGCAAAAGTTATTATATTATTTTAAAAATATTAGGTAAATATTAGAATTAAAATAGCATTCAATAACAAATTTTTTAGCGAAGCGAAAATAAAAAAAACTTAAAAAAAATGAAATATAAATTAATAATACTATTCCTATTTATAGCAACAAACATAGTGGCACAAACCAATATGGATGCTTTAATGATGAAAAAAAATGAACTCTGTACAGGCATAAGTTATGCCACTAACCAATGGACTAACTATTGGGAAACCACCCTTAAACGTGAAAACCTAAACCTCGGCAAAGTAACCACCAACTCCATAATGCCAATGGTAAACTATGGTATTACTAACAACTTAAATGTATTGGCAATGTTAGCCTATACCACTACCAAAGCCACTGCAGGCCAGCTTGCAGGGCAACAAGGTATGCAGGATGCTGCAATTACCCTTAAGTATAAAGCCTACCAAAAAACTATAAAAAAAGGAATATTAAAAGCCTTTGTATTAGCCGAAGCTACTACACCAATAAGCAACTACACACCCGATATAATGCCACTCTCCATTGGGCTTAAATGCAAAACTGTACAACTAAAGTTAATGGTTGACTACCAATACCTACAATGGTTTGCTACAATAAGCAACTCATTTATATACCGTGGCAATGTAAAGCTCGACCGTAATACTTATTATACCACCGAGTTGCACTACACTAATCAAGTTGCAATGCCTAATGTTAATAATGTAAATGGACGAGTAGGTTATCGCAATCCCCACATAATTGTAGAAGCCATAGTAAACAATTGGAACACACTTGGCGGGTTCGATATTACACGTAATAACATGCCATTTGTAAGCAACAATATGGATGCTACTACTTTAGGCTTGCATACAAAGTACATAGTAAAATTTTTGAAAGGGTTAACCTTTGATGCCGATATACATACTACCATTAGTGGTCGCAATGTAGGACAAACCAATCAAATTGTTGTAGGTGCATTTTATTTTTTTAATGTAGCCAAGGGCAAAATAAAAACAACATAATTAATTACTACACATTTTAAAATTATAAGAAAATGAAAATAAATAGGTACACTTTATTGTTAGCCATTAGCATACTAACAATAGCATCTTGCAAAAAAGAACTCAAAGAAAACAACCTTACGTATGCTGCTATAAATCCATTAAAGCCCGATGCCAATGCAGGTACTTGGAAACCAATATTACTCGCCACAGCCAATGAGTTTGCCTGTGCCACACCAATTGCCACCACATCACCCGACTATGTAATACAGCTTAACGAAATAAAAAGTTACCAATATAACATCACCCAATCACAAAAAAATTTGGTGAACTATTGGGGTGCAGGTGCAGTACTCCGTTGGAACGAAATTATGAGAGAGTTAGTAGCCAAACATAATGTACCACCAGCTTCTAACCCCGATGGTACTTATACATTCCCAAGTGCCAACAACCCATTGGCCTACCCATTATTTCCATTTAGCAATCCGCCTTATGCAGCCCGTGCCTATGCTTACCTAAGTGCAGCACAGTACGATGCTTGCATTGCAGCTTACTATTACAAACAACAATACAACCGTACCGCACCGTTTAATGTTGATGTTAATATACAAACTTTGTTGCCCAAATCAACCCTATCAAGCTACCCAAGTGAGGATGCTACCATACTTGGAGCATCAGTTGAAATATTAAAACTCTTATTTCCTGGCGATCAAGATTACATCAATCAAAAAGCACAGGAACATAAAACAGCAAGGCTAATAGCTGGTGCCAATGTACGTAGCGACCTCGATGCTGGCGAAGCCCTCGGCAAATTAATAGCGGCCAAATTTGTAACAAGAGCAAGAAACGATAGAGCAGGTGCAGCAGTAGGAACTCCAGCAATATGGGCAGCACTAGAGGCCAATACAGCAGCCACAGGACAAACACCATGGGTAAGCCAAGAAACTCCAAAACGACCACCAATGCTTCCTTTATTTGGTAAAGTAAAAACATTTTTATTTGACTCCTTAACTATGGTAGCTACCATAAGGCCAACACCACCACCACCAACAAACTCCACACTGTTTGCCACCGAACTAGCTGAGGTAAAGGGTTACAGCAATAACCTAACAAGAGAGCAACTAGCCATAGCACACAATTGGGCCGATGGTGTAAGCACTTACACACCACCAGGCCATTGGAATTATATAGCCGCCAACGACTTTGTACAGCAGCAATATAGCGAAGCCCGTTGGGCTCGTAATATGGCATTGCTCAACATGAGTTTGATGGATGCAGCTGTGGTGTGTTGGGATGCAAAGTATCTTTATTTTAACCCTCGTCCATCACAAATTGATGCGGCTATAAAAACGGTAACAGGCTTACCCAATTTCCCAGCATACATAAGTGGCCACAGTACTTTTAGCGGCGCAGCCGCCACAGTATTAAGCTACATAATACCAACTAAAGCCACTCAATATAATAGTATGGCACAGCAAGCAAGTAGTAGCCGTTTGTATGCAGCCATACACTACCGTAGCGATTGTGAAGTAGGCTTAACAGTAGGCAATAAAGTAGGTACTTATGCCGTAAGCCGTGGGCATATTGACGGAGCGGAATAAAATATTAATGGATAATTGACAATGAATAATTGATAATTTTATTGTTAATTGTCAATTATAAATTGTCAATTAATTTGGGGGCTTTCAGCAGCAGTAATTAATTCAGCCACATATCGGGCTTTGCGCTTGTAGTACCGTTGCCTTTGGCAACGGTAGCTACCGCTGCAATCCCGCAGCCAGTCAGCAGTATAACTAAGTGCAGCTATTTAGCTTCGCCAAGTTATTGGCCCCTACTTCACACTTCCCACCTCTAACTTCCCACATTAGCACATTAGCTCATTAGCTCATTAGCACAATAGCAAATTAGCACATTAGCATATTAGTTCATTAGCACATTAGCTCATTAGCACAATATCACATTAGCACATTAGCACATTAGCTCATTATTTTATTTGCTAATTTTTTCAACTCTCAACAAACCAATAATTTAAAACTATTCTTTGTTATCTTTGTATTTAATTTTTAAGTAAGTTTTATGAGTATGGATAATATAAGAAATTTTTGTATAATAGCACACATTGATCATGGCAAAAGTACGTTAGCCGATAGGCTTTTGCAAAGCACCAATACAATTACAGAACGTGAAATGATGGATCAGGTACTTGACGATATGGACCTAGAACGTGAAAAAGGCATTACCATTAAAAGTAAAGCCATACAAATAGACTATAAACATACCGATGGCAAACCTTACACTTTAAATTTAATAGATACACCAGGGCATGTGGATTTTAGCTACGAAGTAAGCCGAGCCTTAGCAGCTTGTGAAGGTGCATTGCTACTAGTAGATGCTACACAAGGCATACAGGCACAAACCATAAGCAACCTATACTTAGCTATTGACAACAATTTGGAAATAATACCAGTTATCAATAAAATAGATATGGACGGTGCTATGATAGAGGAAGTAAAAGACCAAATAGTAGAACTAATAGGCTGCAACCCCGATGATATATTGTTAGCAAGTGGCCGTACTGGCTTAGGTATTGAGGGTATATTAGATGCCATAGTTAATAAAGTACCACCACCCAAGGGCGACGAAAAAGCACCCTTACAAGCCCTCATTTTTGATAGTGTGTTTAACTCATTTAGAGGTATTATTATTTATTTTAAAATTGCAAATGGCATACTCCGCAAAGGCGATAAAATAAAATTTATACATACAGGCACAGAGTACGAAGCCGATGAAATAGGGGTACTCAAACTCGGTCTCGACCCACGTAAGGAAGTAAAGGCCGGCGATGTGGGGTACATAATTACAGGTATTAAAAATGCAAAGGAGGTAAAAGTAGGCGATACCCTAACATTGGTTAATAACCCTACTAAGGAAATTATAAAAGGTTTCCAAGAGGTAAAGCCAATGGTATTTGCAGGCATATTTCCGGTAGTAACCGAGGACTTTGAAGAACTTCGAGATTGTATGGAAAAACTACAACTTAACGATGCTAGCCTTACTTACGAAATAGAAACATCACAAGCCTTAGGCTTTGGGTTTCGCTGTGGCTTTTTAGGGTTGCTACACATGGAAATAATACAGGAAAGGTTAGAAAGAGAATTTAACCAAACAGTAATTACTACTGTACCCAATGTGGGATTTTTTGCCTACAATAACAAAGGTGAAAAAATAACCGTAAATAACCCTGCACAGTTACCCGACCCAACACATATTGACCATATAGAAGAGCCCTACATAAAAGCACAAATTATTACCAAGCCCGAATATATAGGCAATATCATTACCCTCTGTATGGGTAAGCGGGGCATTTTGCAAAACCAAAATTACCTAACCCCAACTCGTATAGAACTTAATTTTGAAATGCCACTCACCGAAATTGTATTTGACTTTTACGATAAATTAAAAAGTGGTACACGGGGTTATGCAAGTTTCGATTATAGCCCTATAGGCTTTAGAGATAGCGATATAGTACGTATGGATATATTGCTCAATGCCGAAAAAGTAGATGCCCTAAGTGCCTTAATACACCGCAGTCGTAGCCAAGATTTTGGGCGTAAGCTTTGCGAAAAATTAAAAGAATTGGTGCCACGCCAACAGTTTCAAATAGCCATACAAGCAGCAGTAGGCGCCAAAGTAATAGCTAGAGAAAATATAAGTGCCATGCGCAAAGATGTTACTGCAAAATGCTATGGTGGCGATATAAGCCGTAAAAGAAAATTATTAGAAAAACAAAAAGAAGGTAAAAAAAGAATGCGGCAAATTGGAAATGTAGAAGTACCACAAGAAGCATTTTTAGCAGTACTTAAATTGGACTAATATATTATAAATACCTATACTAACATTTTAAACTGCCTTAACAATTCCATTTGATTTTTGGCTCTATCAAGGTTTTGGGTTGGGTAATTAGTTGGGTAATACACATCGCCGTTAATATAATCGGTTATAAATCTTAGGGCTTGCATATATATCATATATTCACCGGAGTAGTGTATATATTTTAATTCGTGGGCTGTTAATGTGTTGCACATACCTTTAGTATAACCAGCTACTATAGCTTGGTAGGTAAGTACATCTATTTTTATTTTGCTAAGGTCAGTTTCTGTTTCGGGTGTGGTGGTTAGGTAAGTTCTAAACATATCGCCAAGGTCGCTTATAAAGTAACCGGGCATAATCGTGTCCAAATCTATTACGCATATTGCTTTATCATTATCATTAAATAATACATTGCTTATTTTAGTATCGTGGTGGGTTACTCTTTGTACAAAGTTTTTGTTGTGTAGCATAGCTTGGTATTGGGCTACTATTGCTTTATTATTTTGTAAGTAATTTATTTCAGTTGTTATACCTTTTACCCGTAGCAAAGGGTTTTGTTGTAAAGCATTTTTATACTGGGTATAACGTAAAGTTAGGTTGTGGAAGTTAGGAATAGTTACTTGTAACAGCTCCAAAGGTAGCAAGGCACAGTTGTAGGTAAAGTCGCCAAATGCAAAAGCTGCTTGGTAGGCCTGCTCAGGGTTTTGTACGGTTTGCTTACTGTGGCTATTAGGCACAAAGTGGAATAATCTATAATAATTAGTATCAATTTCAAGCATTGGCATACCATTGGGCAATGGTATTGGTGTAGGCAATAAATACTGTGTATTATGCAACTTTATATGCTCTGCTACTGTTGCTATATTATGAGCTATAGCATTAGGCTTGGTGAATACTTTGGTATTAATTTTTTGTAAAATGTAGGCTTCCTCATGTGGCGTTACTACTTTATAAGTAGCATTAATTAGCCCAACATGTATAGTTGTGATAGTTGAGTTGGTAGGTATATTATATTGTTGTAAAATGCTTTGCATAATAACTAATTACATGAAATAAGTATAAACAAATTTAAAATTATGATTATAATTTTTGCTAGAGAAATTAAAAAATAGATGGCCTAATATATGCTTCATACAATATATTATATAACTTTATCAAAATAATAAAATAATGCAAAAGCATTTCACCATAATAATAGTTACGCTACTTGTAGTAATAGCAGCTTGCAAAAAAACTACTACCAATAACGGTAACAATAGCGGTGGCGGAGGCACTACACCGCCTACACTTGTAATAGCACCACCACCAGCATTTGGGTATTATGTAGTTGGCTATATGCCTTACTACCGTGACCCTATAGCCATACCCGATGCAAAGTACCGAATGTGCAATGTAATAAATTATGCTTTTGCTACTGTTAATACTAGTGGCTTGGCTATATTACAAACCCCTGCAAACCTTACTAGCACTGTAACTAAGGCTAAGGCTAATGGTGCTAAAGTATTTATTAGCCTCAATGGTAGCACTACTGATTGGAAGGCAATGGCAGGTATAAGTACTGGCATTACTAACTATATAAAAAGTGTAATGACAATGGTAAGGCAATATAATTTGGATGGTGTTGACGTTGATTGGGAGTTTCCTACCACATCGGATGGGAGTGATGTGCTATTTGCCAACCTCATAAAACAACTCAGTGATAGTTGCCATTTGGATAAAAAATATTACCTCACTATGGCCGTAACTGCTGGCAAATATGCGGGTGGTATAAGAGATGCGATAAAGCCAGAACTGTTTGCTTACGTTGATTTTGTTAACATAATGGCTTATGATGACTTTAATACTACTGTGCCTTATAAGCAACATAGCGATATGGCTTTGGCAACTACTTGCCTCAACTTTTGGCGTAATACCAAAGGCTTACCTATGGATAAAGCAGTACTAGGTACACCAGCTTATGGCAGACCAAGTGGCATTACCCAAACGGGTACTATACTTACTTACAACAGTATTATAACCACTTATGGTGGCCTACCCAATAGTGATAGTGCCGTGGTAACAGTAAGTGGTGTTAATGGCAATAACCCTTACACAGTGTATTATGCAGGTATGGCTACTACTAAAGCTAAAGCAATACTGGCTCGTAATATGGGCAATGGTATTATGTTTTGGGAGCATGGACAAGATGCCATAAACACCAATTCGCTAATGAAAGCAGCTTGTGATACTTTGGGACGACCCTACTAGTAGGGCTTACGAACAGGGCTTTGCGATGTTGGGGGATTTGAAAAACGTCAAGCCCAGAACCGCTGCTGATTGAAAAACAAATGTACAAGATAACAACCAAAAGCCCAATGTTGCTTGTCCTGCCCGAACAACTGCTGCCATGTTGCTGATGATGAAGATTACAACGTCCTGCCCCAATATTGCAAAACCCCATGTTAGCTGCAGATTATTGTCGCAATTTCTTTCTTGTTTGTCTTGTTCCAAAAGTCTTTTGTCAATTCTTGTTGTAAGTCATTTTTAAAATGAGTCCAAACTTTTTTGTTGTTAACCTCTAAAAATTGTTTAACAAGTTCTAAAGCTTTGGGATGTGTCATAAATGCTTGAACAATTGCAGAACCTGTCCATTTCTTATAGTCGGTCTCTATAAGATATTTCGAATAAGCTTTTGCAAATAGGTCAGGAAAGTTTGGATATAGTGACCAATGCACAAATGAATGATTCTCGTTTAACTTGTCGCTCAATAAATAGTCGGCTAATAATTGTTTATGCTTTTCAGTACCTCTTTTTCCAAGTACGTTTAGGTAGTAAATTATATTTTGGTCAGCAAAGTTTATTTGTTGTGCTTTCTTGAATATTAATTCTAAACAGTTGTCTGTACAAAATTTTTCCAATAGGCTAAATGCTATTGCATAATCTTCTTCTTGATTAATTGCTTTTTGAGTCAGAAAATTTACGAATTCAGTTTTCTCATTCTCTTCACTTTGTTGAATTTGTTTGTCGAGAAATTCAATAAAGTCGTAACCTGAACCCATATAATTTCTATACCGTTTGCTTTGGATTGTCCACCAACTTTCTATCTTATAGTACCCTGTCATTTTAATTTGCAGCTTACACTACCGCTGCCCGTATTTTTAATAATTGTTGCAACAGTGCCTCAAGGTTATTGAGGTGTAGCATGTTAGCACCATCACTTTTGGCTGTTGCAGGGTTGGGGTGAGTTTCTATAAACAAACCATCGGCACCTGTAGCTATTGCAGCCTTTGCTATAGTAGCAATTAAGTGTGGGTTGCCACCAGTAACCCCACTTGTTTGGTTAGGTTGTTGTAAGCTATGTGTACAATCCATTACCACAGGCACTCCGTGGCTTTTCATAATGGGTATATTTCTATAATCCACTATCAAATCTTGATAGCCAAAACTGTTACCACGTTCGGTTAACCATACGTTTTTGTTGCCTGCATTATTTATTTTTTCTACAGCAAATTTCATACTCTCACCATTTACAAATTGTCCTTTTTTTACGTTCACTATTTTGCCTGTGGCAGCTGCTGCAAGTAGCAAATCTGTTTGTCGGCATAAGAATGCAGGTATTTGCAATATATCTACGTATTGAGCTGCTAAGGCAGCTTCTTGGGCTGTATGTATGTCGGTAGTAGTAGGTATGTTATATTGAGCGCCTATGGCTTTTATCATTTCTAATGCTGCTATATCGCCAATGCCAGTAAATGAGTTGGCACTTGTACGGTTGGCTTTGCGGTAACTAGCTTTAAATATATAAGGTATGCCTAATTGTTGGGTAATACTTACTATTGTAGCAGCTATGGTTTGTACAGTTTCTGCATCTTCCACCACACATGGACCAGCAATTAAAAAAAAAGCATTGTTTGTAGTATTAATGTAGGTTGGTAGCATTATCTATAAAATTTTACATGCAAATGTAGGTACATTGCTAGCATAAAAAAACAGCCTTTTTTGGAGGCTGTCTTTTTAGATTGGTTACTTTTGCAGTCAGTAATGGTTTTTTGATTATTGTACTGCAAAGTTGGGGCTAATATTTTGATTGTGCAATACTACTTTGTGGTAGTTTTTTAAAATAAGTAATATGTAATAAATTGATTTATAACAAGTATAATTTTATCCAATTTTTAAATTCCTTTAATTTTAATTTATTTCGCAAAAAAACCCTCTTAGGTGAGTATATTATAAATGGGTAAATAAATAGGTATTCTTTAGTTAAAAAATGTATTATAGGGCTATTTGTTTTTCTTCCATTATACGGCGTAGGTTAATTAAACCATACCTCATACGACCCAATGCTGTGTTAATACTGCATTTGGTAAGGTCCGAAATTTCTTTAAAACTTAAATCAGCATAATGTCTTAGTATAATAACTTCTTTCTGCTCCTCAGGTAGCATATCAATCATTTTACGAACTCTATCAAACGTTTGGCGTTGCATTACTGTATCTTCTGCACTTACTTCGCTAAAGTTTAATACATCAAATATATTGCTACCATCGGCTGTTCTAATAGTTGGTGTACGTTTTACTTTTCTAAAATGATCAACACACATATTGTGAGCTATGCGTAATGCCCAAGGCAAAAATTTTCCCTCATCGGTATATTTACCAGCTTTTATGGTATCTATTATTTTAATAAATACATCTTGAAATATATCTTCAGCTAAGTACTTATCTTTTACTAAGTAATAAATAGAGGTAAACATCCTGTCCTTGTAACGGTTTACAAGTTCTTCAATGGCAAATGAACTGCCTTCGGCAAATTGTTTTACTAAATCTTGATCGGTAAAGTTGGTTAAAGTTTTCATACTACGAATTTTTTTTTAAAAAGTTAATTGGATTTCTTGTGGTTGGATAATAACTAATTCAATTTTTTTTTTCGTAGATGTGTGAAAGTGGTGGCGACCTAAGTTTTTTTTATAGTGTTAATTAATTTTTTTTTAATAACAAAAGTTCGGATACAACTGTTATTAATAATGTTCTCCGTATTTTTACTGTTCTTGTGGTACTGTTTAATACTTCAAACTGCTTTCATTAAATATAAACGATAATTAATTTATAAAACCAAACATTTTGACAACTATTTTTCCTGAAAAAGGCAATATTTATATAAAAGGTGCTCGAAAACATAACTTAAAGAATATATCCTTAGTAATTCCACGTAATAGGTTGGTAGTTATTACAGGGGTTAGTGGCAGTGGAAAGTCCTCGCTTACAATTGATACTTTATATGCCGAAGGCCAACGCCGATATGCCGAAAGTTTGAGTAGCTATGCTAGGCAATTTATGCAACGTATGGATAAGCCCGATGTAGACTTTATAAAAGGCTTAAGCCCTGCCATAGCCATAGAGCAAAAAGTAACCACCCGTACACCCCGTAGCACCGTGGGTAGTATGACCGAAATATATGATTACCTCCGATTGCTGTATGCCCGTGTAGGCCACACTATAAGCCCTATAAGTGGTACAGTAGTAAAAAAAGATGATGTGCTTGATGTACTTAAGTTTATTAAAAAAATAACCGTTGGTAAAAAAATATTATTGTTAGCCCCATTTAAAACCCATAAAAATAGAAGCATAAACGAAGAGTTAAATTTGCTATTGCAAAAAGGATTTACCCGAATATGTTGCAATACTACAGTGCTAGATGTGGAAGATTTGATAGCATCTAAAAAAGCATTTAAACCCACCGATAAGTTATATGTACTAGTAGATAGGTTGGTGGCAAAGGAGTTAGATACCGAAGATGAACATAGAATTAATGATAGTATTGATGTAGCATTTTACGAAGGTGAAGGCGAAGTGGCCATACAAATAGTTGATGGAAAACAAACAACATTTAATAACAAATTTGAAGCCGATGGTATATTGTTTGAAGAGCCAGTGCCGAACCTATTTTCATTTAACAACCCTTATGGTGCATGCCCAACTTGTGAAGGCTTTAGCCAAGTATTGGGCCTTGATGAAGACCTTATAATACCCAACAAACTATTAAGTGTATATGAAGAGGCAGTGGTAGCTTGGCGAGGCGAAAAAATGAGTTGGTGGAAACAACAAGTAATTGAAAATGCACCGAAAGAAAATTTTCCTATACATAAGCCCATAGTGGATTTGAGTAAGGAGCAGTTGCAGCAACTATGGTACGGCTGCAAATCATTTATGGGTATTTACGACTTTTTTAAAGAGGTGGAAAGTAACTTGTATAAAATACAATATAGAGTGTTGCTAAGCCGCTACCGTGGCAAAACAGTATGTGGCGATTGCAAAGGCTACCGGCTACGAAAAGAGGCTTTATATGTACAAGTACAAGGCAAACATATTGGCGAATTATGTAACCAACCTATTAAAGATTTGCAACAATGGTTTGCACTATTACAATTAAATGAGTACGATAAAGAAGTAGCCAAACGAGTACTATTAGAAATTAATCAAAGGCTACAAACGTTAGTGGCTGTAGGTTTGGGTTACCTAACACTAAACCGATTAGCCAATAGCCTGAGTGGTGGCGAAAGCCAACGAATACAATTAACAAGGCATTTAGGTAGCAACCTAACCGATAGTTTGTATATACTCGATGAGCCAAGTATTGGGTTACATAGTAGAGATACCGCCAACCTTATACAAGTGTTAAAAAACTTACAAGCTTTAGGTAATACTGTAATAGTGGTAGAGCATGATGATATGATGATGAAAGAGGCAGATTACATAGTAGATATGGGACCATTAGCTAGCCACCTTGGTGGCGAAATAACAGCACAAGGCACCTATAAAGATTTGCTTAAGAATGATAAAAGCCTTACTGGCAAATACCTTAGCGGTGCTTTAACTATAGATGCTCCAGCTAAAGTGAGGCAGTGGAATACCTCTATAACGGTAGAAGGTGCAAGGCAAAATAATTTGAAAAATATTGACGTAACCTTTCCATTGCAAACTTTAACAGTGGTAACTGGTGTAAGTGGTAGTGGCAAAACAACCCTCGTAAAGCAAATATTGTACCCAGCATTACAAAAATTAAAAGGTGAGTATGGCGAAAAAATAGGGCAACACAAAACCATAACAGGCAATATAGAAGCTATAACTCAAATAGAAATGATAGACCAAAATCCTATTGGAAAAAGTAGTAGAAGTAACCCAGTTACCTATATAAAAGCTTACGATGCCATAAGGGAACTATTTGCTACACAGCCTTTGAGCAAAATAAATGGATTTCAACCCAAGCATTTTAGTTTTAATGTAGATGGTGGCCGTTGTGATACTTGCAAAGGTGAGGGTATGCAAACGGTGGAAATGCAGTTTTTGGCTGATGTACATTTAACCTGTGAAAGTTGTAAAGGCAAACGATTTAAAGATGAGGTAATAGAAGTGAGATACAATGAAAAAAATATTGCTGATGTGTTGGATATGAGTGTTGATATAGCCATTGTTTTTTTTGAAAACGATAAAGAAATAGTAACTAAATTAAAGTGCTTACAAGCCGTAGGCTTAGGCTATATAAAGCTAGGGCAGAGTAGCGATACACTAAGTGGTGGCGAAGCACAACGGGTAAAGTTAGCTAGTTTTTTGGGGCGTGGTAGAGCTACCGAAAAAATATTATTTATATTTGATGAACCTACAACTGGCTTACACTTTAACGATATAAAAAAATTACTCACCTCATTTAATGCACTAATAGAGCAAGGACATAGCATAATAGTAATAGAGCATAATACAAGTGTAATTAAGTGTGCCGATTGGGTAATAGACCTTGGCCCCGAGGCTGGCGACGGTGGAGGCACTTTGGTATATGCAGGTGAACCTAAAGGCTTAAAAAAATGTAAGGCTAGTTATACTGGGAAATATATGTAAACAATATGAATTTAAAAATACAACTTGAACTACTAAACTTTATAACCTACACCGATAAAGTAATTGCAAAACGAGGCATTGATATATATAAAAGTTTATCGAAAACAGATATAGTAAAATTAGATAAGCATGAAATTATAATGTCAGTAGCAAGCAGTGAAGGGGGTTATTACTACATTGTAGAGATAGAATTTAGTACCTCAAAAAGTGAAATACTAGCCAGTTGCGATTGCCCTTATGCTGAAAATGAGCATGATACCTGCAAACATCAAATTGCAGTAGCTAAATACTGGGTTGAAAGTATTAAAAATGAAAGAAACGAATTAAAATCCAATCAAAAAATAACTATACAACCTTATAAACAATATTTATATACTTTACCATTTATTAATAATGAAAATATAACGCAATATGCCACGCAAAGTTTGTTAAGACGAATTTATTTTTACAGTACTGAATACAAACATTATATAATTACTATTACCAATGATGGTAAAGATTGGGCAGCAAATGTTAAAAACAAATATTTCCCTTTTGTAAAATGGCAAAGTGTAAATGAATTTGCCATTGGCTGTAATTGTGGTAAAAACACGCCATCCAACTTATGTGAACATGAGTTAAACCTTTTATATAAAATTGAAAACGAAAAAGATAAATATTACTTTAAACAATTTGAAGATCAGGCAAAGCAAAAAGAAGTATTACTAGCCCAAATTGGACTTGCTATAGACAGTAAATTAGCAACACAAATTGAATTTGGCTATGATTATACAGGGAAGTTAAAAATAGGTAAATTGCCCCCCAATTTTATAACACATACTAATGCAATAAAGAAAGGAATGGCAACCATATTCCCCCATAACGAATTGTTAATAGACCCTACAACACTGGTTTATAAAGCAACTGATACTGTTATTAACTTAGGATTATTAATCAATTGTAGTGTGCAAAATTATCAATTTTTTAGAATTGAAATGATTGGTATAGAACAAAAAGTAGCAACCCAAGTAGTAAAAAAATATACGATAGATGAAGCAATAAGACTAGACGAATATAAACTGTTAAGTGAACCAATACAAGAGTTATTTAAAAACTTTACAAATGAAGCATTGCGTAATGAATTTGTAAGAAACAATATATACAACCACTATTACAATAGCCAAGTGCAAGCCAATATTAATACTAGTAGAGACTTTGAAATTATTAAAAAATATGTGCATCAAAACTTAATGAGTTGTATAAACGAACTTGAACTATTGCCAACTATTTATATATTGCCTAAAGGCGAAAAATTTGGCAAAACAAGTATTGTAAAAAAAGAAATTTCTTCAGTAATACCAAAACTACACTTTAATTTAAAAAATGAAAATGAGTTACAAGTACTAGAGCTTTTTACCACTATTAATTCGGTAACTTATGATATAGAAAGTATTAGTATTATTGAATTTTTTATTTGTATTGACACTGTATTGTATTTGCTTTCGCAAAATGATTATATGGTTATAAAGCTATTTGAAAATGGTAATTTATTTTCGCCAATTACCAATCAGCAAAATTTTTTAGAGGATGTAGTATTGCCATTGGCAAAAAAATATACAGTTCAAATACCTAATGTTGCCAATATATACATTAAAGGGGTGTTGCCGAGTTGTGCAGTTTACCTAAGCGAATTAAATGATTTTTTAATTATAAAATTAAAGTGGCATTATAGCGACCATATTGTTGAAACTTGGCACGAAGCCGATACAATATTACAAACACCAACACTACAAACTCATATACAACGCAATAAAGTAGTAGAACTAGAACAAATTGAAATAGTGCAAAATTTGCACCCTTCATTTATAAATCAAAATAGACATTATTTTTATTTACCTTTTGCAGAATGTTTAAAAAAAGGTTGGTTCATTAATTTTGTAGTACAGCTTAAAGCTAATGGAATTACTGTATTTGGGGCTAATGATTTAAAAAAATTAAAAATAAATACTGCTACACCTAAAGTAGTAGTAAGTAGTAATAATAGTGAATTGGATTGGTTTGATTTGCATATAGAAATAACCTACAACGATATTGTAGTACCACTAAGCGAACTAAAAAAAGCATTAATAAATAAACAAGAATATATACTATTAAGCGATGGCTCAATGGGTATGCTACCTGAGGAGTGGATTACTAAGTTTAAAACATTGTTACATATTGGTGATGTAAAACAAAACGATATTAAAATTTCAAAAATCAACTTTACCCTATTGGATTCACTATATGAAAATATAGATACGGAAGCTTTGCAACAGGAATTGATGGCTAAAAAAGAGGCCCTCAAAAACTTTGAAGAAAATAAAAAATATATACTACCCAAAAGCATAAAAGCTACGCTGCGAAATTATCAAAAAAGTGGGTTTCAATGGTTGAGTACTTTACAGGAAATGCAGTGGGGTGGCTGCCTTGCCGATGATATGGGCTTAGGTAAAACGTTACAAACCATTACATTTTTACAATCGCAAATTGATAACAAAAAATTTCCTCACCTAATTGTATGCCCTACATCACTTATATACAATTGGCAAGCTGAGTTAGTTAAGTTTGCTCCAAAAATAACATATACCATACATTACGGTGCACTGCGAAACACAGAAGATTTGAAAAAAGATAAAAGCCATATTATAATAACAAGTTATGGGCATTTACGATCGGATATTGAAGCATTTGCAAAAGTAAAATTTGACTATGCAGTGCTTGATGAAAGCCAAGCTATAAAAAACCCTGTAGCACAAATTACTAAAGCGGTACAACTCATTAAAGCAAAAAATAAACTCATACTAAGTGGTACACCAGTACAAAACAATACATTTGATTTGTATGCACAAATGAATTTTTTAAATCCTGGTATGCTGGGTTCACAAGATTATTTTAAAACAGAATTTGCCAACCCAATTGATAAAAATAGTGATAAAGAAAAAGTAGCCGAATTACAAAAAATGATTTACCCATTCTTTTTACGACGTACTAAAGAAATTGTAGCAAAAGATTTGCCCGATAAAACAGAAACCATACTATGGTGTGAAATGGAAAAAGCACAACGTAAAATTTATACTACATTTAAAGAGCATTACCGTAATATATTATTAGGTAAAATAGAGGAGGTAGGTTTGGAAAAAAGCAGCTTTGTAGTGCTAGAAGCTCTACTAAAGTTACGCCAAATTTGTAACAGCCCTGCTATACTTAATGAGGATGTACAATACCCAAATGAAAGTATAAAATTACAAGAAATTACAAGAGAAATTGTAGAAAATGTAGGCAAACATAAAGTGCTCATATTTTCACAATTTACAAGTATGCTACACCTAATTGAAAATGTATTAAAAACTGAAAATGTAAATTACTTGTACCTCGATGGTAGTACCAAAGCTAAGGATAGAAAGGGTTTGGTTGATCAATTTCAAAATGATAGTAGTATAAGTGTGTTTTTAATAAGCCTTAAAGCTGGTGGTGTAGGGCTTAATCTCACTGCTGCTGATTATGTATATTTGGTAGATCCTTGGTGGAACCCAGCAGTGGAGGCACAAGCTATAGACCGTACCCACCGTATAGGGCAAACCAATAAAGTATTTGCCTACAAAATGATTTGTAAAGATACTATAGAAGAAAAAATATTGCTACTTCAGGAAAAGAAAAAAACTTTATCGAAAGAGTTAATAAGTAACGAAAGCGGCTTTATAAAAAAACTAACCAAATCCGATATTGAATATTTATTTACTTAATAATTTCCAACTTTACTGCTCTATAATTGTTACTTTTACATAGGTGAAAAAAATAATTGTATATAGTTTGTTTGTAGTATTATTATTAGTGAGTGTTGATACATTTGCACAGTGTAGTATATGCACCAAAAGTGCTCAGCAGTTAGGCGACAAACCTGCAAAGGGTTTAAATTTGTCAATATTATTTTTAGCATTTACTCCGCTACTACTTATAACCATACTAGGTATACGTTGGTGGAAAAATGAGCAGGTAGTAGAATAATAACTAAGCTATCGCCACTTTGTAGCATCTGCCATTGCATAGTCAGCCTTATACCTTTCGGGTACAGTACCAGTAGCCATACTGCCATACTCAAGGCTAGGAAAAATATCTTCAAATGTACGAACCTCATTCATAAATACTCTTCGGTATATATGGCTACGGGTAAGCTGCTTATAATCATCTATACCTGCTGCACCACACAGTTCCACAAAGTTTTTGAGGGTTTCGCTATGGAAGTTAGCCACCCGTTGTTTTTTATCATTTATTACTAAGCCGCTAACTAAGGTAGGGTCTTGTGTGGCTACACCGGTGGGGCATTTGTTAGTATTACATACTAAGGCTTGTATACATCCAATGGCCATCATCATTGCCCTTGCACTATTACAAGCATCGGCTCCTAATGCAATTGCCCTTACCAAATGGAAGCCAGTTAATATTTTGCCACTTGCAATTATTTTTATTTGGTTGCGAATACCAAAGCCTACCAACATATTGTGTACAAAAGCTAAACCATCCATAAGTGGTGCACCTACATAGTTGCTAAACTCCTGTGGTGCTGCACCAGTGCCACCTTCGCCACCATCTACAGTTATAAAATCTGGGTAAATGTTTTGTGTAATCATAGCTTTGCAAATGGCCATAAATTCGCTTTTTTGACCAACACATAATTTAAAACCTATGGGCTTACCGTTACTAGCATCACGTAATATTTTAATAAATTGAACTAACTCAGTAGGTGTATTAAATGCACTATGGTAGGGTGGCGAGTAAACGGTAGTACCTGGCTCTACAAGCCTGATAGCTGCTATTTCGGGTGTGTTTTTTTTAGCTGGCAATATGCCACCATGCCCTGGCTTTGCACCTTGGCTAAGTTTTAATTCAATCATTTTTACCTGTGGTAAATTTGCATTTTTTGCAAATGCAGCTACATTAAAATTGCCATCAATACTCCTTGCACCAAAGTAACCAGTACCTATTTGCCATATAATATCGCCACCTTGTACTAAGTGGTATGGGCTTAAGCCACCTTCGCCAGTATTGTGTGCAAAGTTTCCTATTTTGGCACCGCCATTTAATGCTTCAATGGCATTGCTACTAAGGCTACCGAAGCTCATAGCACTTACGTTAAATATACTGGCATCATACTTTTGTAAGCAAGCCTCACCACCTACTACCATACGAGGCGATGCATTTAATTTATGAAAATCTTTGGGCGCTATACTATGGCTCATCCATTCATAACCCTCGGCATACACATCAAGCTGAGTGCCAAAAGGCATAGTATCAGTCTCTTTTTTTGCACGTTGGTATATAGTGCTTCGGTCAATCCTATTTATGGGTCGGCCATCAATATCACTTTCTATAAAGTATTGGTATAGCTTAGGCCTAAGGTCTTCCATCCAATACCTCAACCGCCCTACCACAGGGTAGTTACGCATTATAGTGTGGTGTGTTTGTAACATATCATATATGCCAAGCAGTACTATAATACATACAAAACCAAATAGCCACCAAAAAAACTGGCTATAATAAAAGCCTAATAAAGCCAATACAACAGGTGCTATACAAGCAAAAAGTATAAATTGTTTTCGCATAATTTTTTATAGAGTTGAACAGTCATAAAAGTAGTATAATTTAAAATAGGATTAACCTACAATATTTACAATTGATACCAATTATAGCTTTATACCGAAATATGTAATTGTATATTAGGGTATTCTTTTTATTTAATATATTTGCAGTAATTAAATGCAAAAAACAGCCATAATAATAGGAGCAGGGCCAGCAGGGCTTACCGCAGCTTACGAATTGCTCACAAGGGCAGGTATAAAGCCCATTATATTGGAACAAAGTAATGCTATAGGCGGTATATCGCAAACCATTAATTACAAAGGCAACAGAATTGATATTGGCGGACATCGGTTTTTTAGCAAAAGCGATAGGGTAATGCAGTGGTGGATGAAAATGATGCCTGTAGAAAATACTGACCAAGCCACACTTACCATTAATTATCAAAATAGTAGCAAAGCATTTGTGCCAACAACTGCTACAACTAACCACGATAATGTGCTGCTTATTAGAGAAAGACAATCGAGAATATATTATTTAAAAAAATTTTTTAGTTATCCAATTACTTTAAGTTTTGATACTATTAAAAAATTAGGCATTTATAAAATTATAAAAATTGGATGTAGCTACTGTAAGGCAAGGTTATTACAAATACGATACGAAAAGTCATTAGAGGATTTTTTTATAAATAGGTTTGGTAAAGAATTATATTTTACTTTTTTTAAAGATTATACCGAAAAGGTATGGGGTGTGCCTTGTAACCAAATATCGGCGGAGTGGGGCAAACAGCGAATTAAAGAGCTTAATATTGGTAAGGCTTTAGCCCATGCTGTTAAAAGTATTTTTAAGCATAAAAATAATAACATAAACCAAAAAAATACAGAAACAAGCCTCATCGAAAAATTTTTGTACCCAAAGTATGGCCCTGGTCAAATGTGGGAATGTACTGCCGAAAAAATTAAAATGCTTGGTGGCGAAATTATAATGAACCAAACTGTAACAAGTATTGGCCTGCCCAAACCCGATATGGTAACTATAACTAACCGCATATTACCCACAAAAATATTGCATGTAACCACCACCAATGCCAATGGAGAAGCTACAACTTACCAAGCCGATTATTACTTTAGCACTATGGCTATTAAAGATTTGTTTGAGGGCTTTACAACCCATGTGGTGCCACCAAATATACATACTATAGCTACTGGTTTGCAGTACCGTGATTTTATAATTGTAGGTGTACTGCTTAAAAAGTTAGTGGTAAAAGATACACACTTTAATAATAATAAAACCTACTTAGTAAAGGATAATTGGATATATATACAAGAAAAAGAAGTGAAATTAGGACGGCTACAAGTGTTCAATAATTGGAGTCCTTACATGGTGGCCGATAATGAAAATACGGTGTGGCTTGGCTTGGAATATTTTTGTAATACTGGCGATGACTTATGGCAAAAACCTAATGACCAATTTGTACAATTTGCCATAGCCGAATTAGAAAGTATTGGTATTATAAGTGCTACCGATGTAATAGATAGTACTTGCATAAAAATGGAAAAAACTTACCCTGCTTACTTTGGTACTTACAACCAGTTTGATACAGTAAAAGAATACCTCAATAGCATTGAAAACCTTTACTGCATTGGGCGTAACGGTATGCATAAGTACAACAATAGCGACCATAGTATGCTCACTGCTATGGCAGCCGTTGATAACATAATAGGCGATCATATTGATAAAAATAATATTTGGGAAATAAACACCGAACAGGATTACCACGAAGAGAAAAATTAAGAAATGAAATAATTAAGGAAGTAATTTTATAATTTGATAAGACCTCTAACTTATTACCTCTAACCTAAAACTTATCACCTCTAACCTAAAACTTATCACCTCTAACCTCTAACTTATTACCTCTAACTTATTACCTCTAACCTCTAACTTATCACCTCTAACTTATTACCTCTAACTTATCACCTCTAACTTATTACCTCTAACTTATTACCTCTAACCTCTAACTTATTACCTCTAACCTCTAACTTATTACTTCTAACTTAGTTATGAATACCAACGCTACTTTTATTGATAAAATGAATCGCCAGAATTTTGGCAAAAAGGCAATTGTAATTACTGGCTTAGCCATACTTATTTCTTTTGTTATAAAATGTTATTGTGTACCAATATTAACTCCAAAATACGACGAACCATTTTTACAAATTTAAAATTTATTATTTCTATTATCGATAATTTTATATTGCTTAATATCATTTGTTTTTTTGTAGCATTAATAGGGTTTAAAAAAACTATAGGCATACAAATAGTACAAACTATGCAAAATTACCGACCTAATAAATACATAAAACTTTGGTTGCAAAGTTTGCTTATAAGCTTTATACTACTTGGTATTACTACATTTATAACCCACACATTATTTAAGAGTTGGTGGCAGTGGATATTTTTGGTATTGTTAGCCACACTACCATTTATAATACGTAGCAAACTACAACAGCTAAAGCAAAAACGAAATTATTACTAATGATTAAAGTTGTACTAATTGGCCCAGAAAGCACTGGCAAAAGCACCCTTAGCAAAGCTTTAGCAGTACATTACAATGGTATGTATTGCCCTGAGTTTGCAAGGCAATATTTATTACAGTATGGTACAGCATATACCTACAATCAGCTACTCACTATAGCCCAAGGGCAGCTACAATTAGAAGATGCAGCCACCCTAAATGCCCAACAACTTAGTAAGCCTTTATTTATTGATACCGATATGTATGTAATGAAAGTGTGGTGCGAATATGTATTTGGCAATTGCCATAATTATATAACCCAACAAATAGCCAAACGAAATTATACCATGTACCTACTTTGCAATATTGATTTGCCTTGGGTACAAGATGAACTACGGGAATACCCCGATTATACAACAAGAGCCACCTTATATAATTACTATAAAGATATTGTAATTAATAGTGGAGTGCCTTGGGCATTAGTAAGTGGTACAAGCATTGAAACCCGTACTGCATCGGCTATTAAGGCCATTGATAGTATAACTAAAACTTTTTAGTTAAAGCTAATAGTTACATAACTTATACTATAACTTGTAACATTAAGTGTATGTATTTGCTAGTTTATTATGTATTATTAAAACATGGTAACGTATCACATCACTTCAAAAATTAATAAATTATATAAAAAAATATTTAGGTATACTTAACCTACTTATACTAAATTTGTAGAAACATTAGTAGTAATATGGACTTATCAACAGCAATTCTTAGTATTGTAATTATAGCATTATTAGCAGGGTTGGTGTACAGCCTTTTTTTGAACCAACACCTTAAGCACCAGTTGCAATTAGCAAACCAAGCACCCAAGCCACAGAATCAAACTCAACTTAAACTTACTGCCTATGAACGTTTAGCACTATTTGCAGAGCGAAATAAAATAAATAATTTAATAACAAAATTGTTTAATAGTGGGTACAGTGCTTATGATATGCAACAGGCTATGGTAGCCCATGTAAAAGAGGAATATGAATATAACCTATCGCAACAATTGTATGTGCAACCACAATTATGGGAGGCCGTTACCAAACTTAAAGAACAAACAATATATATAATAAACCAAGTAACTGCTGCAATGCCACCTAATGCAACTGCACTCGACTTGAACAAACACCTTATTGAATTAATTAATGCTAACCCCAATGTAACTATGAATAATGTGGTGCTTGATGCCTTACAATTTGAAACAAAAAACCTTATTAATAATTAAAAATTTAAAACAAGAATTGTATAATGATAAACTCTATAGGTAGGGCTTAACTATACTTTAATAATTAAATTTGGTGCTGCTCAAAAAACAACAATACATGATCTTTTAAAAAAGCTTCTTGTTCCATTACCGTATTGTTAGGTAGTTCTTTTATTTGTTCAAAATGTGGCCACCCATCTACATCATAACCCTCCAATTTGTAATAGCCACTTTGCATTAGTAAGGTACATACGGCTACATGCATAGCATCTTGTTTTTCTTCTTTAGTATATTCTTTTTTTGTATTTTTTATTTCCTGTATGCCTATCAAAAGCAGTATGGCATTGAGGTCGGGTATTTTATCGAACCGTTGTAGCAAAGTTTCTTCAAGCTGTTGCCATCGTAGTTTTAAGTCTGTCATAAGTTATAGGGTGTAATGTGCGAAGCAAGTTAATATAAAAATTCAGTTTGGTTCAACTTTGTATATTAACCAATGCTCGTCATTTATTCTTTTACTCCAATATCCTTTAAATTCATATTTTAAACGTTCAGGTTTCCCAATTCCAGTAAAAGGATTACGAATTATATCTTTTATTAAATCTCCAATACGAAGACTTATTTTTTTATCGTTTTTTATCCAATTTTGGTATTCAGTAAATGCTTTTGGAGAAAAAGAAATATCCATTTTTATAAAATTTCAGTTTCTTTTATTAATATTACTTTTTTATTTTGCTCATAATCTTTTATTCGCTCTAATAAATCTAGTTTGTATGTAGGGTTATTATTAAGCCAATCATTTGTATCATCTTCTGTTATGGTTATGGCTACATTTTTTTTGGAAAAAGTTTTTGAATACTTTCCACAAATTCTTGCCCTATATTTTCAGTATTTAAAGTTATAGTAGTAGTCATATTATTTTTGTAAAATTACTTATTTATATCAAATGGTTTGTAAATTTTTGATAAGTTCATTTTTTATGTTTTCGTATATTATTTTTTTAAAATTATATTTGCACATATTTAATACTATACTATGCTTACTTTACAAATATTAAAAACAGAAACTGCCCTAGTTAAAGAAAAACTTGCCCTCAAAAATTTTAAACAAATACAACTCGTTGACGAAATATTGGTACTTGACGAACAGCGACGAAAAACACAAACCCATAACGATGAAATATTAGCAAAAGTTAATGCTGCTAGTAAAGAAATTGGGGCATTAATGCGAACCGATGCTGTAGCAGCCGACCTTAAAAAACACGAAGTATCACAGTATAAAACCCTTACACAGCAACTGAATGAGCAATTAAATGAGTTGGATACTCAATTGCATAACTTACTAGTACAGCTGCCCAACCTACCACATAATACAGTGCCAATTGGCACTACTGCTGAGCATAATGAAGTAGTAAAGCAACACGGCGAAATGCCAACTTTATTACCAACTGCTAAGCCACATTGGGAACTTATAAAAACGTATAATTTAGTTGACTTTGAATTGGGTGCAAAAATAACTGGTAGCGGTTTCCCACTTTATATTGGCAAAGGAGCTAAGCTACAAAGGGCTTTGGTGCAGTACTTTTTAGATTGTAATATTGCTGCGGGCTATACCGAAGTTATACCACCCTATTTGGTAAACGAAGCAAGTGCATTTGGTACTGGCAGCTTACCCGATAAGGAAGGGCAAATGTACTATATGCCCGAAGATAACTTGTACCTAATACCAACAAGTGAACTACCAGTTACCAACATATACCGTGACGAAATAATTGCTGCTACTAAATTACCCATAATGCTAACCGCCCACAGCTGTTGCTTTAGGCGTGAAGCAGGTAGCTTTGGTAGCGATGTACGTGGACTTAACCGTGTTCACCAATTTGAAAAGGTAGAGATAGTGCAATTAACTACGGCTGATAAAAGCTACCAAACTTTGGAGGCAATGGTAAGCCATGTAGAAAGCATTTTGCAAAGCCTACAACTGCCTTACCGTATATTAAGGTTATGTGGTGGCGATATGAGTTTTACTAGTGCCCTCACCTACGACTTTGAAGTATTTAGTGCCGCTCAGCAAAAATGGTTGGAGGTGAGTAGTGTAAGCAATTTTGAAAGTTTTCAAACCAACCGAATGAAAATTAGAACTAAAAATGAAGAAGGTAAATCGCAATTGTTGCACAGCCTTAATGGTAGCAGTTTGGCTTTGCCCCGTATTATGGCTGCATTACTGGAGAATTTTCAAACCGATGATTGTATTAATTTGCCAAAGGTGTTACACTCTTATTTTGGCGAAGCCAGTATAACGCTATAACTAATTTTGTAAAAAGTTGGTAACGGTAGTATCCCACTCTTCTTTTTGTTTTGTACAAAAATGCTCATGCCCACATTGATCATATATTTTCAATGTTTTGTTAGTAGCACCAATATTAGCATATATAAGTTCGGTAGCTTGCTGAGGCACTAAACCATCTGTACGTCCCCATTGTAGTAAGGTTGGGCATTTTATATCTTTTACATATTCACTTGGTTTCATACTAAAAAACCAAGATTTGTTAAACACTCCAGCCCAAAATGTAAACATGGTACTTGTAGGTTGTGTAGGGTATTTGCTGTCTTTAAAAAACTTTTCAATAAGTTGGCTATAACTAGCAAAAGGCATATCGAGTATTACTTTAGTGGCAGCCAAGTTATACTTATGCATAGCATAACTTATAGTAGCTGCACCCATACTTGCACCATATAACACAATATTTTTTTCACCAGTATTTTTTATGTACTCGTAAGCAAGTTTTACATCTTCTGCTTCATCAAGCCCTAGTGTACACTTAGTTCCCTCGCTATTTCCATGGGCTCTAAAGTCAATTAATAGGGTACTGTAACCAACTTTTTGAAAGGAGTAAGCCTCGGCTAACATAGTTTCTTTATTTCCATTAAGCCCATGCATAATAATTACGGTACCTTTTGCGTTATAGTTAGGTATATGCCAACCTTCAAGCTTTAAATTGTTGCTAGTTGTAAGTTGTATAACGCTATAAGGCAATGCAGGAAAGGTTTTGGTAGGTATTTTATAATATTGCTGACCTGTAAAGCGGTTTATAAAGTAGTCGAACACACCAGCCGTTTGGGTAGTTTGTAGTGGTACAAATGTTTGAAAATGTGTAAACCTATAGGCTCTTATAGCAATTAATGCATTCCAAAATATGGCTATGCTTAATACGTATAACATTACCTTACGTAAAGTTTGGCGACTTATCATGCTGCAAAAGTAGTATAAATAAGATGTTATTAAAATAGTACAAATACTATGAGTAGTTGTTTTTAATTTTAGGTTTTACATTTTACATTACTGTACTTTACATTTTACATTTCCTACCTTACATTTTACATTTTACATTTCTCCCTTTACATTTTACATTTACATTTCTCCCTTTACATTTTTCTTTACTTTTTTTGCAAAAAAATGTAACATTGTACGGTACTCATCCGTATAGTACTTATCTAACTATGAGCGAATACGAATATAACCAAGCAGTAACACTTTATGCCGATGGAGTATATAGGTTTATATTGAAAAATATACAACATGTAAATGATGCAGAAGATGTGGTACAAACAACTTATGAGAAGTTATGGGTTAACCGTGATACTGTAGAAACAGCTACAAGCAAGGCTTATATATTTACCATAGCTTACAATACCATGATTGATTATATGCGTAAATCAAAAAAAGTAATATATACTGCCGAACTTGATACCGATGCAATGATTACTAACCAACCAAATACTCAACTAAAAAAAGCCTTAGATGAAGCTTTGCAAAAGCTAAATGAAACCCAACGAAGCCTTATATTACTTAAAGATTATGAAGGTTATACGTATGCTGAAATAGGGCAAATAATGGACTTAAACGAAAGTCAAGTAAAGGTATATTTGCACCGAGCTAGAATGATATTAAGAGATTACATAGTAAAAATGGAAAATGTTAATTAACTATTTTATAAAATATTATAACCCTACTACTAACCAAAGTGGTGGCATTGCAATTACTGAAAGTAATTGCGAATATTACTTTTTGTTAGCAGCCGATAATGAATTGAACAAAATGGAATTGGAGGAAGTAAATACTTTTTTGCAAAAAAATAAAACCTACCAAACCCTTTACCAATCAATACTTGACACTAAGATACTACAACAACCTACTAACCTTGCCAAAACCAATTTGTACAAAACTACTAATGTTGATGCTACTAATTATACTGAGTATTATTTACTACAATTAGATAATGAGTTAACACCCGATGAGGCAAATGCGTTAGCAAATTTTTTGCATAATAATCCCATACTAGCTGCTACACTTACTACACTTAACCAAACTAAATTAGTAGCCAACCAATCAACATTTGCTAACAAAACAAAACTGCAAAAAACCAACCATCTACTATTTAACCAACAACATAATATTGCCGAAATATTAACCTTATATATAGATGGTGAAACCAACCCCGAACAGAACATTGAAATAGCTACAATGCTGCTACATAACCCAGGTTGGCAAGCCGAATTAGGGTTGCTACAACAAACAAAATTAGTTACTTCAACTATACTATATAATAACAAAAAAAACTTGTATAAACATACCGTTACTAAAGTAATACCATTAGTGCCAAGGTGGCTACAATATAGTGTAGCAGCCTGTTTGGTACTGCTATTAGGGTATATTATACTAGGGTTAAATGCTTATATGGGCAATACTGTAGCAACACATAATATTGCTAAGCTAACTGTAAATGAGCGAACTAATAATGCTGTAAATAAGTTACTATATGTACAACAAAATACTGCTAAAGCATTTACCCATACTACCACCGAAATTAAAAATAATGATTTGGCAAATGCCAAAATATTGTTAAATCAAAAAATTGCTGTAACAAATAATAACAAAAAACGTACAATAAGTAACAACGTTGCAAACATAACAGATCTTACCCTTAACGATAACATAGCTACTACCAATACTGCTAACAATACTGCTGACAATAAAAGCATTGAGCCTGTAACCAATAGTACGGTAAGTGTAGAAAAAATTGACCTACCTACTGCCCGTCCAATAATTGCAGTTACAACTGCAAACAACGGCTATAAGCAAGTTACAGCTAATAGTACTACTGCCGATAATGACATAACTATACTTAATATAGCCGCTGCAAAGTTTGATAAAAAAGAAAAAATTAAAAAACTACGAAGCCGTATTGGTAATTACTTACAAGCTAAGTTAACTACACTACAAAACGAAAGTATAGAAGTAGGACGCTACGAAATAGCCATGGCACGTTAAGCTACTCACCAACAAATTAACAACACTTAAAACACAATTTATTATGAAAAAAAATTTATTACTCACTACCTTATTATTAGCAATACTGCAACTTGGTATGGCACAAAAAGATACTACCATAGCACCTAAAAGTGATACAATTAAAATAGCTGGTATTAAAATAATAATAAAAAATAACCGTAAAAATAATGGCAGCGATACTACCTCAAACGATACTACAAAGCCACGAACTTACAGCTATAGTAAGGCAAATAAAAAACCCCGTAATGTAGCTACCAATTATTTTGCTATTGATTTAGGATTTAATAATTATAAAGATGCTACCAATTATACAAGTGTAGCTACCACTACAATGCTTAGGCCAACTGCTAGTACTGCTGCACCAAAGGATGCCGACTTTAAATTGAATACAGGCAAATCCATAAACTTTAATATATGGATTGTACAACAAAAATTGAACTTGTATAAACATATATTAAACCTGAAATATGGCATAGGCTTAGAAATTTATAATTTCCGATTTAAAAGTCCACTTACCTTTAAAGACGAAAACCCAAGTTATATAATTAAGGATAGCATAAGTTTTAGTAAAAATAAACTTACTGTTAAGTACGTAACTGTTCCCTTAATGTTTACAATTAGCCCAAGTGGTAAAAAAGGCTTTAGCCTAAGTGCAGGTGCAAGTGTTAGCTACCGTTATGGCGCACATACCAAACAAAAAAGCAGTGCTAGAGGCAAAGAAAAAGACCGTGGCGACTTTGACCTTGAACCCTTTAAAATTGCACTGGTAGGCGATATTGGTTATAAAAGTTACCGTTTATTTGCATCCTATAGTTTAAATACATTACACTCCAAAGGGTTGAATTTAACACCATATAGTGTAGGCTTAAGATTTCATGATTGGTAGTTAACTACCATAAATTTCAGCAATACCCTTTACCTTAATGTTAACAAAACGGTAAAGGGTTTTTTGTGTATAAAAATAGTAGCGGTAAATTACATTTGGTAAGTAAAAAAGCAATAACATTGTATTCTAAAAAAAAATATATAACAAAATGAAAAAAATCTTATTTATGGCTATAGCAGCCTTTTCGCTAATTGCCTTTGCAGCATCGTGTAAAAAGAAAGTAAGTGATGAAGATGCAACAAAAGCAGCGCAAGAAGCCCTAACCAAGGCAGGTATGACTACTATGGTAAATGTAAAAGAAGGTGTAGCTACAATTACTGGTGAGTGCAAAGATGCAAAATGCCAAGAAGATTGTAAAGCAGCCGTTACAGGTGTTGCTGGTGTAAAAAGTGTAGATGTTAAATGTACAATTACTCCAGCTCCAGTGCCAGCTAGTACTACAGTTAATGTATCACTCGATACTAAAGTACAACAAAAAATAACCGATGGCATTAAAGACATTAAAGGCGCAACAGTTACTTTTGAAGGAAAAAAAGCAATATTTGCTGGTACTTTCACAACGGCTCAAAGCACAACACTTAAGCAAATTTGCGGGTCAGTTGGCGTAGGTGCTGATATGACAAAAGCAACAATTAAATAATTACTAACAATTTAAAAAAATTTAACACAAAATGGCATTACAAGAAAAATATGCAACATTAGTTGCAAAAGCAAACGAATTAGGTGTTGCTGGCTTAACAGTAGCAGAGCAAGATAATATGTTACACATAGCAGGTACTGCAAAATCAACAGCCGATTACGATGCAATTTGGGCATTGTATGGTCAGTTAGACCCTAGTGGTACTGGCGATTTGGTACTTAATATTGATATTAAAGCCGATGCAGGTGCACAACTTAAAGTTACAACCGATGCTACTAACCTTAACATACGAAGTACACCAAGTACCGATGGCGAAGTGGTGGGCAAAGCTGCACACGACGAAGTAGTAACCTTAGTAGAAAAAACGGATGACAGCTGGTGGAAAGTACGTACAGCAGACGGTGAAGAGGGTTATGCTTATGCTCAATACCTTAGTCCAATGTAATTTAATTATAAATGAATACTGTAAAAGCTCCATTAATTTGGGGCTTTTTTTATGTCAATTTTTTTTGTTTGGGTATATAAAGTAAAAATTTTTATATACTCTAATTATACCAAACATCTCAATAATGTAGGCTATAGGCATTTGAGGCTGTTGATTTATAATTCCTTTTGTATTGTGTAACATTTCTCAACGTTATTATTTCACAATAAAAACGTAATTTTGATGAAATAGGAGATTTTAGTCATTTCATTTTTTTTACAAAAAAATAAAACTTAACTAAAGTATTTTTTTACTTAACTAGTAACGGCACCAAGTGCCACTTTAATATATTATGAGTTGTAGCGGATGTAGTACAAAAACTGGCTCGGCACCCGGCGGTTGCCAAAGCCACGGTAGCTGTAGTAGTGGCGGTTGTAACCGTATGAATGTACATAACTGGTTAGTTAACCTACCCTTTACTAGCGATAATGGCGATTGCAAAATAATTGAAGTATCGTTTAACAACGGTAGTAGAAAAGATTTTTTTAGAAATACTACCGTACATACTTATACCAAAGGCGATATGATAGCAGTAGAAGGTGTGGCAGGGTTTGATGTGGGTAGTGTAAATATAACAGGCGAATTAGTGAGGTTGCAATTAAAAAAACTGGGGTTAAAGGAAGATAATAACGAAATAAAAAAGGTAATGCGAAGAGCAACTGAAACTGATATGCTCAAACTTGCCGAAAGTAAAGAACGTGAACCAGAAGCTATAATAAGAAGCCGAGCCATAGCCAAACAGCTTAACCTTAATATGAAAGTTAGCGAAGTAGAAATACAAGCCGATGGCCGAAAAGCAACTTTTTTTTATATAGCCGATGATAGGGTTGACTTTAGAGAATTGATACGAATATATGCTACCGAATTTAAAGTAAAGGTTGAAATGCGACAGATTGGAGCAAGGCAAGAGGCAGCCAAAGTAGGTGGTATAGGAAGTTGTGGTAGGGAGTTGTGCTGTAGTACTTGGCTTACCGATTTTAAAAGTGTAACCACCACAGCAGCAAGGTACCAAAACCTTAGCATTAACCAAACCAAACTTAGTGGCCAATGTGGTAGGTTAAAGTGTTGCCTAAATTTTGAGTTGGATACATACCTCGATGCCTTACAACATTTTCCCGATAATGCCGATAGCCTTGAGTTTGCCAAAGGAAGAGCACACCTTATAAAAAAAGATATTTTCAAAAACTTGATGTGGTACACTATAAGTGGTAGTAGCAAACATTACCCACTTACTATTGATAAAGTAAAAGAAGTAAAAATCCTTAACCTCAAAAATATACGACCAGAGGAAATAGAAACTGTCGAAATAATAAATAATAAACAACAAGAAAAAGAACCCGACTATGCCGATGTAGTAGGGCAAATAAGCTTACAACAACTCGATAAAAAAGAACGAAACAGTAGGCGTACCCAAGCACCCAATAACCGCTACAATACACCGCAACGAGGCAACCAATATGGTACACCGCCACCACAGCAACAGCGAACTAATAATAACAATACTCAACCACAGCAACAGCCTAATGCAAGACCTCCACAGCCAAAGCAACAAGCCCCAGCTAACGCTAAACAAGCAGTAGCACCAAGGCAAACTACACCAAAGCCTGCACCTTTGCCTAAAGACGGAGGTACATTTCAAGAACGTTATGAACGTAGACTAAAAGAACAAACTGATGCCGCAAAAAAACCACCAACAGAAGGTTAATGCTGTATTTTTTTTTGTTGATAAGTCTAATCAATTTAGTGTAAACATATTTTTAAGGAGAGTAAAAAAATGTAGATTTAGTTTGTTGATATAACTGTACTTTTAAATTATATAATAATTTTAAGTGTACTTAATTTTACCTAATATTTGTTTTACATTTTTATAATAAAAATATAAGAGAAATAGAATTTTATCTAAGTTTTATCGATTAATAATAAAGCACTTCTATTACTACAAAAAAATGCCTCAAATAATTTTTTGAGGCATGATATTATTAATTTCAATAGTAAAGCGAATTTACAACTCAGTTGTACCTTCTACTAATACACTCACTTTATTATTAATTACTTCGGCAAAGCCGCCTTTTATTTGGTAGCTTATTGTGTTAGTTTTATCAACTAATATTTTTAACTTACCCTCTTTTAAGGCACTTACAATTGGAGCATGTTTGTCCAACACTTCAAATAAGCCAGTACTTCCTGGCAATTGTACACCATATACTTGGCCGCTGTAAATCTTTTTTTCGGGGGTGAGAACGTCTAGGGTCATAATTTAAAAATGATATAGTGAGATAATTTGATATTTTGCTAAATTTAAAATGTGCTATTATGCTAATTCGATAATGTGCTAAATTAGGAAATTAGATAGTTTTAAAATATGTTAAGTAGTTAAGTATTTTCTACTAGTATGTGCTGTACTTTTTATATTCCTTATTCAGCACATTAGTAATACTGTCCCACCTTTGCGGGATTAGCACATTAGCATATTATCTTATTATCCAATTCACCTCTTTAAGCCATCAATTTTTTACCTTTTTCTATAGCATCGTCTATATTGCCCACAAGGTTAAATGCTGCTTCGGGGTATTCATCTACTTCACCATCCATTATCATATTAAAAGCTCTAATAGTTTCTTCTATAGGCACTAGTACACCCTTTAACCCTGTAAATGCTTCAGCTACGTGGAATGGTTGGCTAAGGAAACGTTGTACTTTTCTTGCCCTTTGTACAGTCATTTTGTCTTCGTCGCTCAATTCATCCATACCAAGTATGGCAATAATATCTTGTAATTCTTTATATCGTTGTAATATTAATTTAACACGGTTAGCACAATCATAATGGGCTTCACCTACAATTAGTGGTGTAAGTATTCTACTAGTACTTTCCAATGGGTTTACTGCAGGGTATATACCCAAATCAGCAATTTTTCTATCCAATACAGTTGTTGCATCTAAGTGGGCAAATGTAGTGGCTGGTGCTGGATCGGTTAAGTCATCGGCAGGTACATATACAGCTTGTACCGATGTAATTGAACCATTTTTGGTTGAGGTTATACGTTCTTGCATTAGTCCCATTTCGGTGGCCAATGTAGGTTGGTAACCTACCGCACTAGGCATACGACCTAGTAAGGCCGATACCTCACTACCAGCTTGTGTAAACCTAAATATATTATCTACAAAAAACAAAATGTCTTTTCCTTGTCCGCTACCATCGCCATCTCTATAATATTCAGCAATGGTAAGTCCGCTCAATGCTACTCTTGCTCTTGCTCCTGGTGGTTCATTCATTTGGCCAAATACAAATGTAGCTTTACTGTCTTTCAACTCTTCCATATCTACTTTGCTCAAGTCCCAACCGCCTTCTTCCATGCTATGCTTAAATGCATCACCATATTTCATAATGCCAGCTTCAATCATTTCTCTCATTAAGTCATTTCCTTCTCTTGTTCTTTCGCCTACACCGGCAAATACTGATACACCAGAGTATGCCTTAGCAATGTTATTAATTAACTCCTGTATAAGTACAGTTTTGCCAACACCTGCTCCGCCAAATAAACCTATTTTACCACCTTTAGCATAAGGCTCAATAAGGTCAATTACTTTAATACCTGTAAATAATATTTCACTAGCTGTACTTAAATTTTCAAATGCAGGTGGTTGTGCATGTATAGAGCGACCAGTAGCTTTACTTACCTGTGGCAAACCATCTATAGCATCACCAGTTACATTAAATAAACGACCTTTAATTGCTTCGCCAGTAGGCATTTGTATTGTTTTGCCAGTATCTACTACCTCCATACCACGTACCAAGCCTTCAGTACCATCCATTGCTATGGTACGTACACTATCTTCACCTAAGTGTTGTTGTGTTTCTAGTACTATTATATCGCCATTTGGCTTTTTAAGTTCTAACGAATTGTATATATCGGGTAATGTACCGCTAAATTGTACATCTACAACGGCACCAATAATCTGTTTTACTTTACCAATATTAGCCATAAAACTGTTAATTTTTTATTATAAAAAGGGGTAATTTGGCTGCAAAGGTACTATTGAAAAACGATACTGCAAACACAATTTTTTGGGTTGTACAATTTGTGTATAACTATACAATTAAGTAAGAAAATAAACAACTAAAATAGCCAAAGTAAATACAACCCAATGTGTTATAGTTTTTACAATAGTATTATTTACATAAGTAAAAAAAGCTCCAATAAATGCAGCAGCAGGTACTAGTAATGTTATGTATGCAGCATAATTATTTGCAAGTATTGCCATAATAATACTAACAAGGATGTACACAAAAAATAATTTCCAACTTTTACGAGCTTGTATGTTCATTTTACCACTCTGGTTTTGCACAGTTAACAACCCCAATATAGTTAAGCCTCCTATAATACTAATGCCTAATAACCACCAATTAAAATACTCTAGCTTAGGTAAAACAATTTTCCAATTAAATCCAAATTTTTGCACAGCTACATGATTGGTTAAATATTGTATACTATACAAAAAATAAAAGGGTACACCATACCCAACTATTAGTATGGCATATTCATGCAATTTGAAAGTGCGGTACAGTGATAAAGCAATAATAGCAACCAACATATAGGCAAAGCTATAATTATACAATAGTGTAATAAAACTTATGGTAATACCAATAGAAAATAGCAACTGTTTTGCACTAGTAGTATTTTGTAAATTCAACAATAAGTTAAAGCCATATAGCAATAACGAATTAGCAACCATAGCCGCCGAAAAACCATTGCCACCTAATAACAAACTTGTAATAAGTAAATAACTCATTGCTGCATACAGGCTATACTTTTGTACTAACTTATTGCGGTTAATTATACTACTAATTTGTAATGCCTGAGTATATAATAGCACTATGCTTAATAGGGCAACTAGTATTTTATTGTTTTGTAAGTTAAGTAAATCAATCAGTTTTGTGTACAAATATCCATCGCCATTATTAGTAATTTTTTGTAAGGGAACTACAAACAAATTTGCCTTTAATAGTATAGCATAAAGCAGCAATAGCAAATAATTTGTACTATTTTTTTTACCAAAATTACCAATCAAAATGTCAATGTTTTTTTAAGTGTCAATATTCTATTTTTGCAAAGCAAATATAGTTTTTATATGTACATGGAAACACCATTTCTCTAGCACTAATTTGTTTGCCATGCCTTGGCATAATACCATACCGCCTATCCAAATTTTTTAAAGTAGGGTGTCGGGTTACTTTGCCCTGTGGCGTTACACTATTATCATACATTAAAAATTCGTTTCTATCTTTTTCGTTAAATAAAAAATGCAGACTACCACCTGTAAGCAATATTTGGTAGCTAATAAGGTCTTCACCATAGTCATCTTTTTGGCTTTTTTGTATAGCATTACTCCATTCTAATTCGCCTTTTTTATCAATACTTAATACCAACACATTATCGGCATAGTACGTAGTATTGGTGTTTATACGGTCGTAGGAGTTCCAATAATTATCACGGCCACCCATATTATAATAATCATAATTGGTTAGGTAATTGTTATTGCTAAAGTAATCGTACCTACTCCAAGGTATACCCCCATTGCCTCTTGTAGTAGTGTAGTAGCTTTCGGCAGCAAATATAAATCCACCATCTTTTCGAGGGTATATTTGCCTAATAAAAAAATCGTTTAAAGCAGTTTTTAAGCTACCAATAGTACTCACTTCAGTTCTTATACTATCATCAAAGTTTATAAAGCTAGGCGTTGTAGTAGTAGGAGTTGATTTGTCAAAAAAGTTTACAAACAACCCATCTACATTTCCTTTTCTTTTATTGCTAAAGAACGATAGTATAATCACTCGTTTAGTGCTATTATCCATCTTCATTATTATTTCATCCAATGTTTTTTCTTTACTATCTACCACATAATTTATTATAGTATCTCTACCTACGGGTAGGTGTAGCATATTCAATTTGGTTACATATTCGTTATCATTTACTGAGTAGCATTTTGCCATATATATATCGCCATCATTATCTATCAAAAATTCGTCTAAAAAATTATTGCGACCGTCCATTGGTATTACAAACCTCCGTTTGTATTGTTGCTGTAATGTGCTGCTGTAAAGTATTGCACCAAATAAATGATTACGCTCATTTTTTTTATTAGCTTTTACAACACCAATTTGTTGCTTATTATCGCTTACCAATATTTGGTATATTTTATTGTCATTTTGGTATACGGGTAGGGTAGTAGTATCCAAGGTTACTGCATCTTCCATTTTTTTACCATCGGTATTAAATTTTATGGCATCGCAATACACTACATTCTTTTTTTGATGTTGGTATATCATATAAAAAAAAGTAGGGTACGATATAAAGTCAACGTTAATAATATTAATAGGCATATTAACTAATTTAAGCTTTTCTTTAAGCTTCATATCACCATCGTACACACACATATAGTTGTCGTTATATACATTTTTATATATAATTATATTGCTATTAAATTTTCCTACCGTTTCAAAGTTCATTTTTTTGGTATCTTCTTTTTCACCTTCAGTATATTTTATTTTTTGGGCTTCGCCAAAATATTGTAGCAGCAGTAATAACGTTGTTAAAAAAATTGCTTTCATGTATTTATTGTTTTATTTCTCAAAATGCAATACTATAAAATTACAGATTGATATTGAATTACAGATGCCAAACTATAACATTTAACATAAATAAAAATTAAAAAATATGGATTATAAATAAGTAGTATTTTTGTAAGTTTTTTTGCATAACAAACAATACATAAAAAGTGAGCAATCATCTTAATCTCAAAAAAGTATCGGGGGCAGGTTTAATTATAGCATTAGGTATTATATATGGCGATATTGGAACATCTCCTTTGTACGTTATGAATGCTATTACAAGTGGCAAAATAATTGATGAAAAATTAATACTAGGTGCATTAAGTTGTATAATATGGACACTTACTTTGCAAACAACTTTAAAGTATGTAATACTTACCCTAAGGGCCGATAACCGTGGCGAAGGTGGTATATTTAGCCTATATACATTAGTAAAACGACAAAAAAAATGGTTAGTTGTTGCTGCAATGTTAGGTGGAGCAGCTTTATTAGCCGATGGTATGATAACCCCACCTATATCAATAAGTTCGGCCATTGAGGGGTTGCTTAATACACCAATACTCAAACATTTAAAGCCTAATACAGAAGTACTACAAATGGCTATAGCAAAAGCTAAAGCTAGTGGACTAACCCTTACAGAAATACAAACAGACCCCACAGTACTTGCCGCCGAAAAAATAGTAAGTGAAGCCAAAGCACATGTAACTACAATAATAATGGTAATTGTAATTGCTATTATCAGCATCATTTTTTTTCTACAACAATTTGGTACAGCATCGATTGGCAAATTTTTTGGCCCAGTAATGGCCTTATGGTTTACTATGTTGGCTATACTAGGTATTGTACACCTAAGCGATAACTTTGCTGTATTAAAAGCATTTAACCCTTACTATGCCATTAACCTGCTAACCACTTACCACAAAGGCTTTTGGATACTTGGAGCAGTGTTTTTATGCACCACAGGTGCTGAGGCTTTGTACAGCGATTTAGGGCATTGTGGCAAAAAAAATATACGAGTTAGTTGGGTGTTTGTAAAGGTAACCTTATTGCTAAATTACCTTGGCCAAGGTGCTTACTTATTAGCTAATTATACTGGCAAAACAATTACTGAAGATTTATTGGACACTGGTTTCAATCCCTTTTATGGCCTTATGCCAGGATGGTTTTTGGTTACTGGTGTTATAATATCGGTATTTGCAGCTATTATAGCAAGTCAGGCTTTAATTAGCGGTTCGTTTACACTTATAAGCGAAGCCATAAGGCTTAACCTATGGCCCAAAATGAAAATTAATTACCCATCCGAAGCAAGAGGACAATTATTTATTCCGGGTATTAACACCTTATTATTTGTAGGTTGTTGTGGTGTAGTACTTTACTTTCAAAAAGCTAGCAATATGGATGCCGCCTACGGTTTGGCAATTACATTATGTATGATAGCTACTACTATTTTGTTTGCAAACTATATGGTATCTCGTAGGGTGAAGCCAATTTTAATTTACATATATCTCGCTGTTTATTTTACTATCGAAATAAGTTTTTTAATAGCCAATTTAGATAAATTTCCCCATGGTGGTTATGTAGCTTTATTAGTAGCAGGCTTATTATTTGGTGTAATGTACGTATGGTTTAGAGCCAGAAAAATTAAAAATAGGTACGTTGAATTTGTAAGGCTTGATCATTATATACCTATGATAGAGGAATTAAGTAACGATAAATCAGTACCCAAATATGCTACACACTTAGTGTATATGACTAGTGCCAACAACCCCAAAGAAATAGAACATAAAATACTCTACAGCATACTTAACCGTAAACCAAAACGAGCCGATATATATTGGTTTGTACACGTTGACACTTTGGATGACCCTTACACCTGTGAGTATAGTGTAACCCATATAATACCTAACGATATTGTAAGGGTGGAGTTCCGCCTTGGCTTTAGGGTTGAGCCACGTATCAATTTATTGTTTAGAAAAGTAGTGGAGGATTTGGTAGCTAATAAAGAGGTAAACATTACAAGCCGATACGAATCATTAGAGAAAAATAATGTAGTTGGAGATTTCAAATTTATAGTAATGGAAAAATATTTGAGTAGTGATAACGAACTTCCATTTTTTGAAAAATTGATAATGAAAATATACTTTTATGTAAAGCACATAAGCCTAAGCGAAGAGAGAGGCTTTGGACTCGATCCTAGCTACGTAAAAGTGGAGATGTTTCCACTTATAGTGTCACCTGTAAGCAATATAAAACTAAAACGAATTGAAGAAGACAATCAATAATAATTAATAATTATTAATTAATAATTAATAAACCTAATGCTATGGGCTTTTTTGACAAACTATTTAAACGTGAAAAAAAACAAGAAATTGTAGAGCAAGGGATGCTCAAAACAAAAGTAGGGTTTTTAGAAAAAATACAAAGAGCTGTAATTGGAAAATCAAAAGTAGATGATGAAGTATTAGACAACCTAGAAGAAGCCCTAATAAGTGCCGACGTAGGTACAGAAACCACCCTAAAAATAATAGAACGTATAGAAAAAAGAGTAGCAAAAGATAAATTTGTAAACACCGACGAACTTAATGGAATACTTAAAGATGAAATAAAAAACTTACTAACCGAAAGTGCAACCCAATACAAGCAATACGAAATACCCGACAATACAAAGCCTTACGTAATAATGGTTGTAGGGGTTAATGGTGTTGGCAAAACAACCAGCATTGGCAAATTAGCCTATAATTTTAAAGCTATGGGGCACCAAGTATTATTAGGTGCTGCCGATACGTTTAGAGCAGCAGCTGTAGATCAATTAACTATATGGAGCCAACGTGTAGGGGTTGATATTGTAAAGCAAAGCCAAGGCAGCGACCCTGCTGCTGTTGCTTTTGATACTGTACAAAGTGGTGTTGCTAAAAACAGTGATGTAATAATAATTGACACCGCCGGACGACTACATAATAAAGCCCACCTAATGGAGGAACTTAGCAAAATAAAGCGGGTAACCCAAAAAGTAATACCTACTGCACCACACGAAGTATTATTAGTATTAGATGGTAGCACAGGGCAAAATGCACTAGAGCAAGCCAAACAGTTTACAGCTGCTACAGAGGTTACTGGCCTTATAATTACAAAGCTCGATGGTACCGCTAAAGGTGGAGTAGTACTTGCAATAGCCGATCAGTTTAAAATACCCGTAAAGTTTATAGGAGTAGGCGAACAAATGACCGACCTCGTAGTATTTGATAAAGATGAATTTGTAAATAGCCTTTTTTAACTTTCCCTGCTTTTTATAAAGGGTTATAACATTATTATTACAATACGTAGTTTTACGCTTTTTATATTGCATAAATTACTGTATTTTGCACGTAATTACCGCTTATCTAAAAATCTATTTTTTAAAAGAAAATTTTCTTTTATTTAAATTCAATACTTATAAAAAAAGTAATGATTTATGTATAGGATTATGTAAAACACAATAGAAAATGACATTTAGATTATTACAAATTCTTTTACTTGTAACCACAAGTTTATCTGGCTTCGCCAAAAATTTTGAAACTATAGAAGCAGCTTTCCAAAGTTTTATACTTACCAAAAAAACTATCAATATTGAAGGCTTACAGAAAAATGTAGCAGAAAAAAATAGTTTTTTAGAACTTAAAAATAAAAATACAACCCTACAATTTGGAAGATATGAGGGTACAGAAGAAAAAGAAATTTTTGTATTTAATTACTTTGTTGACACTTCGTACAACCAACCTGCAATTAGTATAGGATGTTACGAGTATATAAATAATACTTGGAAAGAAGTAACCGATGTAGTATTACCCATGTTAAGTTTTAATGACTTTTATGGTACAGCAACGGCTCCGCCCAAAAGCTTTGCCAATACTGTACAGTTCAGGTTTATACTACACAAAAACAATACTTTGCATATAGTAATAGAGCCACATATAAAAGGCGAAAACGAAAAGTTTGATCGTATATTTGACCAACGGAGGTATGCAGCTGTACAAACAAAATGGAATAAAAACACGGCAAAGTTTGAAATAGCCAAATGGCTTAAATAGCCAATAAATTAAAATTTTTGACTTATCAAAAATTATAAATTTTTAAGTGGATTTCTACGGGTCATAAAAATATAACTTTTCATATTGCGCCAAAATGCAAGTATCATGTACAATATAACAGGCGAACCAAGAGTTAGAAAACTAATGTAAATAAACCATAGCCTAATTTTACTAGTAGCAATACCCATACGAATGCCTATAGCATTACATACTCCAAATATATGCCACTCAATAAAATGCTTAATCTTATACATACTGCTAAGTTAAAAATTAATATTGAAATAAGGGGAATTAATTTGTAAGTATGCTATAAACCAATAATTTAATGTTACAAAACATTCACATACATAATTTTTGGTGTTTTGAAGATTTTAAAGCCGAAGGCTTTGTAAGAATATACTAGATAGGTAGAGAAAATAATAGTGGAAAAACCTGCTTGTTGGAGGGGATATTAGCATGAAGAAAAATAAAAATAAAGCAACTCAATTAGTTGATATTGCCAATGAATTACGAGGAGAAAATATAGAAAAAATAAAATAGGAAATCCATAACTGGAAATTGAATCAACATCAATTTTTAACTATTTTTGAAAAAAGATTTAAATTATAAAATCCTGTTTACACAATTTAGTTTACTATCTCTATAAAAAACCCTACTCCATAAGGGGTAGGGTAGTATGTTAATACCTTAGCTAGCTTAGCTTTGTAGCTCTACACCACTAGCTTCAAATCTATATTCTTCTTTTACAGTTTTAATTTTATTAATTTCTTTTTTACTTTTTTTAGCATCTTCCGCATAGTGTTTTTGCTCTGCTACACTTATCATTTCCTTCATAGCCTTACCTGTAAATGTTACTTGTTTGCCTATACAATCAAAAGGCATAAAAAATGCATAATCTTTAAACTTTATAGTCATTTTTTTACCATCGCCTATATCCATTTTCATCCAGCAGCCTTTTACTTGGCACACTTCTTCTACCTTTCCTATTATGGTTATATCTTTCACCTCTTTCACATCTTTAAGTAAGTAAGGTATTTCCACAGCTTTTTTTATTTCAGTTTTGTTTACAGCTCCACCAAATGTTTGTTGGGCAAATGCATTTACCAATATAACACTTGCTAATAGGGTTCCTAATACTTTTTTCATAAATTATTATTTTTGTAAAATTACTAATTTTTTATTACTTACAATAGCCTTTACCTACTTCATTTCAAATGTGTAATACCTTTCACATCTTACTTAATAAAATAATAACTTCATTTCTTCATTTCTTAATTTATATTTTACACCTCTAACTTAATTTCTTCATTTCTTCATTTCTTAATTTATACTTCCCACCTCTAACTTGTTTATTCATACTTGCAGTAAAAAAAGTTGTACATTACAAACAATATAAAAACATACTGCTATGCCAATAGAACCATGGAGAGTAGGTAAAGTAATTGCTATTGAACAAAGAGCCAATAACACCAAAAGTTTTTTTGTACAAGTACCCGAACTTACTGAGTTTACATTTAAGCCGGGGCAATTTGTAACACTCGATTTGCCCATACACGAAAAGCCTAACCGGCGGTGGCGTAGTTACAGTATTGCCAGTTGGCCTAATGGTACTAATGTGTTTGAGTTGGTTATTGTATTATTGGAGGGAGGCTTAGGAACAGCCTATTTATTCAACCATATTACTGTAGGTAGTGAGCTTACCTACCGTGGTGCACAAGGCGTATTTACATTACCCGATGGGTTAGAAACCGAACAGTTTTTTATATGCACAGGTACTGGCATTGCACCCTTTAGGAGTATGGTGCATTATATGCATGTAATGCAAATGCATTTGCCCAATATACACCTTATATTTGGCTGCCGTACACAGCAAGATTTGCTTTACCACACAGAGTTACAGCAGTTAGCTACTGTAATGCCCAACTTTAAGTATTACCCCACACTGAGTAGAGAAACCTGGGATGGGCATAACGGTTATGTACACCCAATATATGAGCAATTATGCTCCCATAAACAGCCGGCAAACTTTTGGCTTTGCGGTTGGAAAAACATGATAGACGAAGCCAAACAAAGAATACTTGCCCTAGGCTACGATAAAAAACAAATACACCAAGAAGTGTATGGGTAAACTGTAAATTATTGTTGAATGTAATTACTAACTTTGCTACCTAATAAAAAATTTAATTTATGCATTTTGGAAATTTTAAATACCCTGCACCTGTAAACGAACCCGTACTTAATTACGATGGTTGGTCGAGTGAAAAACGAAAATTAAAAGGTACAGTAGCTGAACTTAAAAACGAAGTTAGAGATATACCTATGTACATTGGAGGTAAAGAAGTACGAACCGGCAAAACAATTGCCATACGGCCACCACATGAGTTGGAGCATTTACTTGGGCAGTTTCATGTAGGTGATGCCAAGCATGTAAAAATGGCAATTGATGCAGCTTTGGCTGCAAAAGAAAGTTGGAGCAATATGGCTTGGGAAGAAAGAGCCGCCATATTTATGAAAGCTGCTGACCTTATGGCTACCAAATATAGAAGCTATATGACGGGTACTACAATGCTAGGGCAAAGTAAAAATGCTTACCAAGCCGAAATAGATGCGGCTTGTGAAATGATAGATTTTTTACGATTTAACGTACACTTTCTTAACCAAATATATGCCCAACAACCAGTAAGCGGTGCAGGTGTACATAACCGTATGGAGTACCGTCCGTTAGAAGGGTTTGTGCTTGCTGTTACCCCATTTAACTTTACAGCAATTGGTGGCAACCTGCCTACCAGTGCAGCTATGTGTGGCAATGTAGTAGTATGGAAATGTGCTAACACACAAGTATATAGTGCCCAAATGACCATGAGAATATTGCAAGAAGCTGGCTTACCCGATGGTGTTATAAACCTTATATATACAAGTGGCCCAGTGGTAGGCGATATATGTTTCAATCATAAAGATTTTGCTGGGGTACACTTTACTGGCAGTACTGGAGTATTTAACAACATGTGGAAAACCATTGGTGCCAATATGAGTAAGTATAAAAGCTACCCTCGTATAGTAGGCGAAACAGGCGGCAAAGATTTTGTAATAGCACACAAAACAGCCAATGCCGATGTAGTGGCTACAGCCTTACTACGTGGGGCTTTTGAGTACCAAGGGCAAAAATGTAGTGCAGCCAGTAGGGCTTATATACCTAGCAATATTGCCGTTGCTGTTAAAAAGAAATTGGTAGATGGTATTAATAGTTTTAAAATGGGTTCGCCAGAAAATTTTACAAACTTTATAAATGCCGTAATTGACGAAAAAAGTTTTACCAACATAAAAAATTACATTGAAAAAGCAAAACGAAGTAAAGATGCTAAAATATTAGTAGGTGGCAATTGCGATAAAACGGTGGGGTATTTTATACAACCCACAATTATAGAAACAACCAACCCTAAGTACGTAACCATGTGTGAGGAAATATTTGGACCAGTACTTACAATATATATTTACCCTGCAAATGAATTTGAAAAAACATTAGAAATAGTGGACCAAACAAGTGCTTATGCACTTACAGGGGCAGTAATAGCCACCGACCGAAAAGCTATTGAATTAGCTACCAAAAAATTGCGAAATAGTGCTGGTAACTTTTACATAAACGATAAGCCTACAGGAGCAGTGGTAGGACAACAACCATTTGGCGGAGCCAGAGCAAGTGGTACTAACGATAAGGCAGGCAGTATGCTCAACCTATACCGTTGGTTAAGTGCCCGAACTATTAAAGAAACATTTAACCCGCCAGTAGAATATAAGTATCCGTTTATGGAAGAAGCATAGCAAGAATTTGATAATGAAGATAAAATGTAAAACATAAAATGTAAAATATAAAATGTAAAATATAAAATGTAAAACATAAAATGTTAAATTTTTAATGTAAAACTTTGCGAAACTTTGCGTAAACCTTTGCGACCCTTCTTGTACCGTTACTACGGAATGCGATAGATAAATGAAATGATAATGCGATAACTTGCTAAAATGTTAATTAAGAAATGGAAAAATGAAAACAATACTTACTAACGAACAAATACAATTAACTATTACAAGGTTGGCTCATCAGCTACTAGAGACTCACCAAGCCTTTACCGATACGGTAATAGTTGGTATGCAACCACGTGGCATATATTTAAGTAATGCAATTGTTACTGTACTACAAAGCATTTTGCCCAATACAACCATACCTTATGGCAAGTTAGATATTACATTTTATAGGGATGATATACGTACCGAATTGCACCAAGCTAACAAAACAGAAATGCCATTTAGTTTGGAAAATAAACGTGTTATACTCATTGACGATGTGCTTTATACAGGCCGTACCATAAGAGCCGCATTAGATGCCTTACTTGACTTTGGCCGGCCAAGCAAGGTAGAACTTTGTGTACTTATAGATAGGCGCTACAGCCGCCAACTGCCCATACAACCCGATTATGTAGGCAAACAAATAGATAGCATAGTTACCCAAAAGGTAAAAGTAAATTGGGCAGAAAATGATACAACAGTTTTGCTCGAATAATTGTGTAAATAAGTTATTACAATAAAATGTTTATTAATAATTATCAATATTTTTTTATTAGGGGTATCACCAAAGAAATTTCGTTGATGTCCGCTTTCCGTTTCAACTTGACTACTGGCAGGTAAGTCTTTTTTCGCCAAAAAAACTGGCAAAATAAGGATTTTTTCTAAATGAAATTCCGCTTAATGCAAAAATCCCTTACGCAACGTTTTTAATGCAATAACTTGAACTTTCATTTAATATAAATACAATTAAGTAAATTGAAAATAGAATTTTATATTTGTAATTACATCCGCCTTGGCGGTTAATAATAACACTACTTTATGAAAACAATACTAATAAGCCTATTAAGTATAACTATGCTAACTACTACAGCACAATTACAATATCCTACTACAAAGCAAGTGAGCCAAACCGATACTTACTTTGGCACTACAGTAGCCGACCCTTACCGTTGGTTAGAGGACGATAAAAGCCAAGAAACTAAAGATTGGGTAATAGCCCAAAATAAAGTAACATTCGATTACTTAAATAAAATAACCTGTAGAGCTAAGTTTAAAACGGCCATTGAAAAAGTATTTAACTATGCTAAGTATTCAGCACCATTTCGCAATGGCGATTATTATTACTTTTATAAAAATGATGGCTTACAAAACCAATCTGTTTTGTACCGCCAAAAAGGGCTAACTGGTACAGTTGAACTGGTTATTGATCCTAACCTGCTAAGCCCCGATGGTACTACAAGGTTAATAGCATTTAACCTTAATAAAAATGGTACCTATGCCGTAGTAGGGTTAAGCGAAGGTGGTAGCGATTGGCAAACGTATAAAGTACGTAACATGGCTACTGGTAAGGATTTGACCGATAAACTAGAATGGGTAAAAGTAAGTAGCATTGCTTGGCAAGGCAACGGATTTTACTACAGCCGTTACCCTGCACCTGCTGGTGGTGCTAGTGCTTTAAGTGTAAAAAATGAAAATCATCAAGTATGGTTTCACCAAGTAGGTACTGCACAAGCTGCCGATGTATTGGTGTATGAAAATGCTGAAAACCCACAACGGTTCAATACTGCAGCAACAAGTGAAGATGAACAATATTTGTACCTCTATATAAGCGACCGTGGCAAAGGGTTTGATGGTAATGCTTTGTACTACAAAAATTTAAAAAATACTAAAGCAAAATTTGAGCCTATAGTAGCTGAAGTTAGTAATAATAGCTACTCAGTAATAACTAACGAAAATGGAAAATTTTACCTACAAACCAATGCCGATGCACCTAACTATAAAGTAGTAACCATACCTATAGCAAAGCCTGATATAACAAAGGCTATAACTATAATAGCCGAAAAAAAAGAACCCTTGCAAAGCGCTAATACTGGCGGTGGCAAACTGTTTGTTGATTACTTAAAAGATGTGAGTACCCGTACTTATGTGCATGACTTAAATGGAAAATTGTTAAGCGAAGTAAAGTACCCAAGCCTAGGTAATGGCGGTGGATTGGGTGGTTATACAACCGACAAAACATTGTTTTACATATTTACATCATTTACTGTGCCACCAACTATATACCAATATAATATTGCTACTGGTGTAAGTACATTATTTAGAAAACCCGAAGTAGCTTTTGAACCTAATAATTATGAAACTAAACAAGTGTTTTATGCAAGTAAAGATGGTACAAAAATACCGATGTATATTATACACAAAAAAGGTGTAAAGCTTGATGGTAACAACGTTACACTATTGTATGGTTATGGTGGATTTAATGTAAACCTTGAGCCTGGGTTTAGTGCTACACTTATACCTTTTTTGGATGCTGGCGGTGTATATGCCCAAGCCAACTTACGTGGTGGTGGTGAGTATGGCGAAGCTTGGCATCAGGCAGGTATGCTTTATAATAAGCAAAATGTATTTGACGATTTTATAGCAGCTGGGGAATATTTGATTGCTCAAAAATATACTACTAGTAGTAAACTAGCTTTGCGTGGTGGTAGTAATGGTGGCTTACTGGTAGGTACTGTTATAAACCAACGACCCGATTTGGCAAGGGTGGCCATACCACAAGTTGGTGTAATGGATATGCTACGGTTTCATAAGTTTACCATTGGTTGGAACTGGATAGCCGATTATGGTAGCAGCGAACAGAATGAAAAAAGTTTTAAAAACCTATTAGCCTATTCGCCATTGCATAATATAAGTGCAACGGCTAACTACCCAAGTACCTTAGTAACCACCGCCGACCACGATGATAGGGTGGTACCAGCACACAGCTTTAAATATATGGCTACTTTGCAAACTAACTACAAAGGCAAAAACCCTGTAATTATAAGAATAGATACAAACAGTGGCCACGGTGCAAGCAATACTAAGAAAAACATTGAAACTATAGCTGATATTTATAGTTTCATATTTAACGAAATAGGCGTAGAGCCTAAGTTGTAGGTAACTAATATATATGTATTTTTTCACTTAATGTTTAGTTAAGTAATTATAAATTTCACTAAATTTGTATCAAAAAAATTGTCTCCTATAAGGTATTGGTAGCCTTATAGGATTTTTTATTTGTATTAAAATACAAATACACTTTCATTCAATTTTTTTTTAATTGTATTTAAAAAAAAGGTTTATCATATTTCTGTTTTGCATTATTTTACACATCAATATATTTATTTTTCTTTAATTATATTTTATTAATTAAAGTATGTAAACTTAGATTTGGCATTTTATATTTTTTTAAAAATGTTTTTACAATTTTTACACTTTGATTTTTTTTAAAAAATTCTTTACGTACCTATTTTTAATAACCTAGTTACTTTGATCTTTTTCACACTACATTTTACTATTTATAGTAGTTTGTACAACTGTTACGTTGAAATATATTTTTTGAATTAGTACACTCTAATGCAACGCTTTATGAAAAAATAAGGTCGTTAAGATTTGTATTTAATAATTTAATTATTTGTTAAAAAAACTTAACAAGCAAATTTATTATAAAAATTATTTTTTTTAATACCAAACATACTCTAACAACGAATGAAAACTAACTTCAAAAAATTTTTGGCATTATTTGTACTATTTTTATGCCTATTAAATGTAAAGGCTCAAAACTGTGCATCTAATGCTGGTGTAGACCAAACATTGTGTGTAACTGCTCCACTTACATTATCAGGTATTGCAGGTTTACCTCAATCTAACCCGGCTGTTACGCTTTGGACACAAGTATCTGGTCCTAATACTGCCGCTATACTAACACCAACAAGTATTAGTACAAGTGTTACAGGTTTGGCACCAGGCAACTATGTATTTCAATTGGCTAATAAATGTGCCGATAACTTAAATGCTACTGATTTGGTAGTAATTACTGTATTACCTGAGCCACCAACATCACTAGCTGGGCCTGACCTTACGCAGTGTACAAACACTCCTGCACAATTAGCGGCTAATGCAGTGGTAGCACCATTTACTGGTACTTGGAGTGCAGTGCCTAGTGGTGGTACATTTGCACCTAATGCAAATGCTCCAAATGCTACGTATACTCCACCTGCTGGTTCGGGAGTATATACACTTACATGGAGCATAACTAATGGATTTTGTACCAAAACAGATGATATAAAAGTAAATGTTATAGCACCTACATTGCCAGTAAATGCTGGTTCGGATATTGCCTTGAGTTGTGGTGGTACTTGTGTTACTATGGCTGGTTCTGACCCCGGTTTAGCTCCACCACAAGGCGGTTTTTGGAGTTTAATTTCTGGCCCAAGTACACCAGTAATCACCAACCCTACTCAAAAAAATACAACAGTATGCGGACTTGCCCCAGGCACCTATACATTACGATGGACTGTGAGTGGAGCTTGTGGTGCAGGGTTTGATGATATGGTAATTAATGTCGCTAATGTATTTGATGCTCCAGTTTCTTTTGATTCCTATAATACACTTAATTGTCAAACTCCACGTCCCAATACTTTTGCATTAAGTGGCACTGCACTTACAGCTGGCGAAACAGGAGTTTGGACGCTAACTTCTGGGCAAACTGGTATTGCATTTAGCCCTAATACCACTACAAGTAACGTTACTGTAACTGGAATATCAACTGGGCCTTACGATTATACTTTTAAATGGACCAAAACTAATGCTGCGGGTTGTACTGCAGTGGGTACACATACTATTACTGCAAGTAATGGTAGTATAGTGTTAAGTACTCCTCCTAATCAAACACTAGGGTGTGATGCAACAAGTACAACTTTTGATATTTTTTGGCTTTATCCAGCTTCAGGTTGGTTTAGCGATGCCTCATCATTAATTAGCTATCCTGCTGGTGGCGGTGGTGCATCAATTTCAAAAACAAATGAAACGTATGGCGGAACTGGAACAACGGCAACTTTTACCGAAAGTAATATGACCGTTCCTGGTGTTTATGTATTTAAAGTAACTTATACAAATAATTGTATTATAGGTTCCAAAGAAGTATCAATTACTGTTAGTAGAACTCCAGGCTCGGTAAATGCTGGTAGCGATATTGTATTACCTTGCAACACACTTAATGCAAATCCCATAGGAACTTCTGCAAGTAGTGGGGCTGGCTTTACTACCAATTGGACACAAGTGAGTGGGCCTAATACTGCTACACTTTCAGGTGTAAATACTCAATCTTTGGGAATGACTGGCTTAGTTCAAGGCGTTTACAATATGAGGTTAAATGTATCGGGTGGTGCAGCCTGTGCATCAAGAACAGATGAAATGATGGTAATTGTAACTCAAGCTGCTCCCACTATTGCAACAGTTGGTACTAATGCTACTGTTTGTTATGGCAATTATCAATTAGGGGCTAATTTTCCAAACACTCCCTTAGAAACTGTTACTTGGACTGTTACACCTTCTGCCGGAATAAGTTTTTTGCCAACTGCAAATACACCAAATGCTAAAATAAGTGGAATGCTTGCTAGTACTATATATACACTTACTTGGACAGTAAGTAATACTTGTGGTACAAAAACTGCCACTCAAGTGCTTACTACTACTAATACACAAAGCCCACCAATACCCAATGCTCAGCCCGACCAATGTATAGTAGGTACAGGAACTTTAGTAACTACCTTACCGGGTAGTGCACCTGCTGGTTCAGTAACTACATGGGCAGCACTGGATGCAGGTTCATCTGTATCGCCAAATAATACTCAAAATACTACTGCTACTATAACAGGGGCAAACGGCAGTTATAGGTTTGTGTATACACTTTCCAAAACAGGTTGCACAGCATTATCTGATACTGTAATTGTAACCAAATCATCGGCAGTTACAAGTAATGCTGGTGTTGACATTAATATATGTGCAACTACTTTGCCAGCAAGCACTACATTAGCAGCTACTGCAGCTACTGGAGGAAGGTGGTCTCAATTATCTGGCCCAACTACCGCAAATATTACAACACCTACATCTGCAACAAGTACTATAACAGGATTAGCTGCTGGTATTTACGAATTAGAATGGAGAATAAAAAATGGAGTATGTACCGATGTGGTTGATATTATGCAAATAAAAGTAGCTCAAACTCCTAGTATAGCAAATGCTGGAATAGATCAAACATTTTGCAATGCATTTTACAACACTAGTGTAACACTTGCTGGTAATAACCCTGCCGTTGGTACAGGTTATTGGTCAGTTGTTGCTGCCCCAGGTGCTAGCTATCCACTTACAATTACCAACCCACAACAGTATAATACAACTATAACACAGGGTTGGGTTACTGGTACTTACAAACTCCTTTGGACTATAACTAATGGAAATGGCTGTACCCCGAGTGCAGATACCATGTATATAAACATGAGTATCGCTGCTTATGCTGGTGGTTCAGTAACTACATGTAATGCTACTAATAGTACACTTACTGGTAATATACTAACAAGTGGTACTTGGACTCAAGTAAGTGGCCCTACTGCAACAGTTACTCCAAGTGGTAGCAACCAAGCAATTGCTTCGGGCTTAACTACTGGTACTACTACACCCAACACATACACATTTAGGTACACCTTACCTGCTGTAGGTGCTTGCCCAAGTACTAACGATATTTATACTATTACAAATTACCCTAGGCCATCACAAGCCAATGCAGGTGCTGATTTGCAATTATGCTTTAACCAATCAACAGCTACACTTACTGGTAATATACCCACTGTTGGTATTGGAACTTGGGTATATGAAAGTGGGCCTAATAACCCTACTGCTGGTACTGCTAATGGAACACCTAATGATACAACATTAAATAATATAGTTCCGGGATTATATACTTACCAGTACCAAGTAAATACCAATGGAGCATGTATTGCTTCGGTAGATAAAGTGCAAATAATTAAAGAAGCCCCAGCCAATGCAAAGCCTGATTTGAGAGTGTGTAATACCAATACTATAAACTTAAATGCCACTCCAGCAATAGTAAATACTGGTACTTGGTCTTATATTTCGGGACCAGTAGGTTCAAGCATTGCAAGTGTAAATGCTCCAAATTCGGCAGTTACGGGTTTAGTGCCTGGCACATATATATATAGGTGGACCGTAGCAAGCCCAAGTGGATTAGGATGTTCAGTAAATAGTGATGATGTGCAGATAATAATAGACCCTGCCGTACCATTGATGAATGCAGGTGCCGATACAACTTTTTGCCAAGCCACAGTTAATGCATTTAATATTGGTAGCCCATCACAAGTTGGAGTTACTTATAGTTGGACCCCAGCAATATTACTATCAAATGCTAGTATAGCTCAACCTCAATTTACAGGTGTAAATAATGCAGGTACTTACACCTACACAGTTAAAGGTACTATTGGTACATGTGAGGCTTTTGATCAAGTAAATATAATTGTGAAACCTAAACCAATAACAGCCTTTACCATATCAAGCCCATCGTGTAACGGGTTAATAACTGCTGGCAATACAGCTGCTGGTAATATTTATAGTTGGAACTTTGGAAGTACTGCAAATCCGCCAACAGCAAGCACTGTAGGTCCACACACAGTTACATGGTTTGACCCTGGTCCAAAATCAATAAAGCTAATAGTAACTAATACAAATGGCTGTATTGATTCAACTACCGTAGTATTTACACCAGCTTGTACTTTACCTATTACACTAACTCAGTTTAATGTAAAATGGAATGCAAATAAACCTTTACTTATATGGAAAGTAGAAAATGGAATTAATTTTAAGAAATTTGAAGTTGAACGAAGCTTTGATGGCATTAATTTTACTTATGTTAATACAGTATTGTACACTAACAGTTTTGCTAATTATAACTTTGAAGATATAAGCTTAAATACATTAAATACTAAAATTTATTACAGACTAAAACTAGTAGATATTGGCGGAACGTATAATTATAGTGAAATTAGAAATTTAATAACAGCTCAAAAAAATGAGGTACTTGTATTTCCTAATCCATTTGAAAATACAATACAAATTAATTTGACTACTTTAAGAAATGAAGAATATGTTGAATGTTCAATATATACTCAAGACGGACGTTTGCTTTTGAAAAAAGTAAATAACTTAAAAAAAGGAAATAATAATATTGAAATTTCTAATCTATCAAATTATTCTTCTGGTTTGTATATGCTAAAAGTTACAAGAGAAGATGGCGTATTTTATAAGAAATTAATTAAACAATAAATAAATAAACAACTAGAGTTTAAGAAGGTTACCTTAATAAAGTAGCCTTCTTTTTTGTATTGGATAATTTAAAACAAATAATCAAAAATAAACTGATTATATAATGCTAACAGTAACTAACGAACCTCAATTGTAAAATGAACCTTGCAATTACTTACGAAATAATGATCCTATTTTATATAACATGATTACAGTAAACGTAAAATAAATGGTATACATAAGGGTATGTAATGATACTTAACAAAATAGTATTAATCATTACTATCAAGATTGTTAGTTTGTTTGTTAGGTTGTTTCTTTTTTAATGCGAATAAATTATTAAAAAGAAAAGAAATTTGAAAAAAGTTTCTACCTGTTTCATCATTTATTTTATAATCAAATTGATTTAAAAAAGCTAGTTGAGTAGTGATGTTAGTATTCCATTTTTTTTGTAGGCCAATGCTAAATCTGTTTCGTTCAAAATAAGGTGCATTGTTAGTAAAAAATATTTCATTATTAGCATATACTCCTATTTCGGCTTTATTAATTTTTATTGGTTTTAGCAGGCTAACTCTATACCTAAATCGGTTGCGGTAACCATTGCTAGTAATTCTTTGTTCGGCTCTATAGCGGTGATCAATTGTAAGAGTATTAATATTATTTTTTAAGGTAAATTGGAGCCAAGTTCTCAATTCATTATTACTTTTAGGGTTTTTAAAGTTTCCTGTTATTTGGTAGGTATCAAATTTTCCTACTCCAAAGCTAAATGTACTTTGCTGATTTACAGTATATTGTAGCCCTGCTTTGTACTCATAATAATGAAAGTTGTTATAAAATTTTATTGATCTTATTTGAGCTTCTGTAAATAAATTCCAACTTTTGTTAAGGTCTTGTTTTACATTTAGTATGTTCCAACTGCCAATTTGTAGTTGGGCTAGTACAACACAAGTATTGCTTAGGAGTAATATTGAAATCAAGTAAAATATCCTCATTCTATTTGCAAATAAATACATACGCTGAATTAAAATAAGAGTGTAAAAAAATAGACTAAAGTTAGTTACACTAGTTTGAATATATAATAGCCTTTAAAATAGTTTGTATAAAATAAAATTTAAAATTGACTAAAATGATAGTTTAAAAAATTACTTTTTTGAAGCATCATAATTTTCGGGCAATGCTGCTGCTAATACAATACTACACACAAACATATAAAAAATACCCCCAGCAAAAAATGCACTGTACCAACCAAATGGTATTACCTCTCTATAGGCAGCCGATTGGCTGCAGGCTATAGTTTCGGACACCACAAAGCATCCAATTAATGCCATACCAACAAGCAATAAAACCTTGTGGGTAACTATGCCAAAGTTGTTGGGGTAACGCTTACTTTTTTTCCATAGGTATAAAAACATACCTGTAATAGCTGCAACAATAGCCAACCTAACTCCTACACTTATGAATAGGGCAACATCTCTAAATATTACATTGTTGGGTATATGTTTGGCAGCAGCATCAATGTTTTTATTGGCTTTGGCAGCTTGTACATAATAATCGTTATTGGCATTGTAAAATATAATAACTACTATACTTATAAAACACAAGGTGGTGAGTACTCCAAATAATATGGGTAATTTTTTGGTATTTTTTTTTGTAAAACTTGTATATAAAGTAATGCCAAGTAGTACTAAAAATAGCAAACTTATACATCGGAATAGTAAGGAGAGTTGATCGTCGTTCATAGGTTATAAGTAGCTTAATTTTGTTTTTGGAGTAAGGGTAAGCAATGTTTCGTACATAAGGCTTATGGTATAATTAATATCATCTTTGTGCAGCATTTCTACTGTGGTGTGCATATATTTTAATGGTATGCTAATAAGTACACTTGGGCAACCATCATTAGCATAAGCAAAGCTATCAGTATCTGTACCGGTACTACGGCTTACAGCTCTCATTTGTAAGGGTATACTGTTTTTTTCGGCTACTTTTTCTACCAGGTGTAGTAGCATAGTATGTACAGCTGGGCCATAAGTAGGCGATGGTCCTTTGCCACATGCTACATCACCTTCTATCATTTTATTTATCATTGGTGTGGTAGTATCATGTGTTACATCGGTTACTATGGCTATATTGGGCTGCAATCGCCGTGCTATCATTTCGGCACCACGTAGTCCAATTTCTTCCTGTACTGCATTTACAATGTAAAGTGTATAGGGCAATTTTTTATTGTTTTCTTTAAGTAGCCGTGCTACTTGGGCTATCATAAAGCCACCAATACGGTTGTCAAATGCCCTGCCAATAAGAAATCCATTGGCTAGCTCATCAAACCCATCAATATAAGTTACCACAGCACCAACGTGTATGCCTAGAGCTTCTACTTCTTTTTTTGTTTTTGCACCACAATCAATAAATACGTTTTCAACCTTAGGTTGTGTTTCTGTTGCTGCTATTCTAGTATGTATGGCTGGCCACCCAAATACACCTTTTACAATACCTTTTTTACCGTGTATATGCACCCTCATACTTGGTGCTATTTGGTGGTCGGCACCACCATTACGTTTTACATATATAAGGCCTTCGGGTGTTATATAATTTACAAACCAACTAATTTCGTCAGCATGTGCTTCTATTACTACTTTAAATGGTTGCCCAGGGTTTACTACCCCAACTGCTGTGCCATAAGCATCGGTTATTACTTCATCTACAAAGGGTTTTAGGTACTCCAACCATACTTTTTGTCCACTGCTTTCAAAGCCAGTTGGCGATGCCGTATCTATATACTTTTGTAAAAATGTATAAGCCTCAGTTGTTATAAATGATTTTATTTTCTTTGCCTTTGCCATAGTGTAATAGGTTGTATTTATGTTGCAAAGAAACGAAATAATGGCGATTAATAAATGTTGTGATTAGGGAATAAACAGATTTAAATAAATATTATTTAATATTTTTTGTCTAGATCTATTTCTTTTAATAATAAGTAGAGTTCTGTAGTAGTTAGAATGTCCTTATATAGTTTTGCTTCTAATCCATTGTAAAGCTGTAAATCACCAGTCCAAAGTTTACCTCCTAAATGTTTGGTTAATGCTACAAATGGAGTATCGTTTGGGTCAATTGATTTTAAAAGTAGGGTTGTTTGTTTTACAAGTGTTATTGGCAGTAAGTTTTCATTTATAAATGTAATATTATGTGTTACAAGCTGTTCTAGTTCTAATAAATCAAATGAGGATAGTTTTGTTAATTTCTTCAATTTATTATGATGCCTTTGAATTTCCAATTGTAAATAACTACAACTATAAAATTGAAAAAGTTTATTTGGTTGTAGTAATATTTTTGCAATTTTACTATTACTATTTAGCATAGCACTAAACACAATATTTGTGTCAACAATTATTTTCACTCTTTAACTTTTGTGCTTTTTTTTAGCGCCCATTTAGTATTTATTTGTGTTGCAAGTTTATCAACTATTTTTTGATTCACTTTAAAACCAATGGTTAACTCTTTATACCTTGCATAATTTATAAAATCTTGTAAGTCTTCCGTATCTATTGTGGCAGGTAATTTTATAATTACTTCCTGTTTTGTCCTTTCAATTACCATAAACTATAATTTTATTGAAGATACTGAATTAAAAATAAAAATAAAAAATAACCGTTGCTCTAATTTTCTACTCGGTTTCAATATTAATTTCGCTAATAAATAAATGTGATGGGTTACCCACTCCAATATGCCAATTGGGTATAGTGCCAAAGTTGGTAGCTTTTATTTTTATATATCTTGTTTGCACATTTGCAAATTTTTTTTCAAAGTTTTCAATTTGTGCTACTTCGCTTTTTTCGTCAATTGTATTTGTAACGGTAGCTACTAAAGTGTAATTAACAGCATCGTTACTGCTATATATTTCCATTGTTGGTGGTAGCCATATCCAACTTTTTATATCTTGCAAAAATGTAGTAGTTATGGTAGTTACTTTTTTACTTTTCAACAAATCAATATTAGCTTCAAAGCTATTGCCATAGCTACTTTGCCAATTACCTGCTCTCCAATTGGTAGTGCCTACTATGCCATCAATTAAGGCATCGTTACCACCTGCTGTGTACATAGGTGCTACTTTGCTTAGTACTGTTATGGTTTTATCATTTTTTATTTTGTAAAAGGGTTGTACACTCAGTCCGCTCAATTTATTATTTTTAATGGTATACATATACAATACACAACTATTGCTAATTGTAATGGGTTGTGTATAATTAGCGTAATAATTGGTAGTTCCTTTAATCACATTCACTAGTTCATTATTAATTGGTGCTGTATTAGTAGCATTATTTTTAAATAAAGTAGTGGTATTTATTTCATTATTTTGCTTAGTATTTGGGTCTTCTTTTTGGGCTATACAATACCTAATAGTAGCCGTACTATCAATACTAGCTATGTGTATTGTAGTACTGTCTCTAAATTTGTATTGGGTACTAGTAAGGTAAGGTGTTGCTACAAAGTTAGTATCTATTACATCTTTTTTATATTCAGTAACTTCGGTAACTTTAGTTGCAATTGGTTCAGGTACCATTGTATAATTTATGGTTGCACCATTTTTTAGCGAAGCGTAATTAATACTATTATTGGTAATAAATTGGGTACTAGCATACGTAGGAAAGTAGCAATTAGCATTAGGCTTACTTACATTTATTATAATTTTTTTGCCATTGGCTATATGTATAATTGCTTGTTTTATTTGCGGCGAACCTACCGTAAACTCATTACTGGCAGGGTTAGTAGGGTACATACCCAATACACTCCATATATACCAAGCACTCATTTGCCCACAATCCTCGTTGCCTATTAATCCGTCGTGTGTGTTTTTATAAAATTCATTACAAATCTTATTTACATAATAAGGTGTTTTGTTATTTGCCATATTAGCAAAGGCATACAAATAAGCTATGTGATGGCTAGGCTCATTGCCATGTGCATATTGCCCTATAAGTCCTGTTACATCGGCCTGCTCCCTGCCAGTAAGGGTTTGGTTGGTGGTAAATATTTCGGTAAGGTATTGCTCATACATTTGGGCACCGCCCATAAGCTTAATAAGTGTAGGTATTTGGTGTGGTACTGCAAACCTATAATGCCAAGCATTGCCCTCGGTATAATAATTATTTACCTCAGTAGGTGTAAAGGGTTGTAGCCAACTTGCATTATTTTTTCCTTGAAAAAAAGCAGTTGCAGGATTATATAAATTTATAAAATTCAGGCTACGTTTATAATATTCTTTAGCTATTGATTGCTTACCAAGTAGCTTTGCAAACTCGGCAATACACCAATCATCGTAAGCATACTCTAGTGTTTTACTTACACTTTCTGCCTCTACATCGTTACTCAAATACCCCGTTTTGGCATAGTCGCTTATACCAAATTTAGCACTACAGCTATAGGCTAACATTGCCTCTAGTGCTAGGTTTGCATCAAATTTGGTAATACCCTTTTTGTAAGCATCTAATATTACTGGTACACTATGGTAGGCTATCATACAGTAGGTTTCGTTGGCACTCAATTCCCATACGGGTAGCATACCGCCATTGGTATATTGGTGTACAAATGTATTAACCCAATCATTAGTAATAGCAGGGTTAATTATACTCATAAGTGGGTGGTAAGCCCTGTAAGTATCCCATAAGCTAAATACGGTGTAGTTAGTAAATCCGTTGGCTTTATGTATTTTATCATCGGTGCCACGGTACTGCCCATCCACATCTTGATAAAGGTTAGGCACTACCATGGTGTGGTACAATGCTGTGTAAAATATTGTATCAATATTATTAAATTGATGCGAGGTTATTTCAATTTTTTGCAATTGAGTGTTCCAATTTTTTACGTTAGTAGCTACTGTTTTTTTAAAGTTAAATTGTGCATTTTCTTTTTCGTAATTAAGCTTAGCACCTGCCATACTTACCCCACTTATAGCTACTTGTACTTGCAGTGGTACTCCATTACTTACATCAAATGTAAAGGCTGCCTGTATGGCTTTGCCCTTGGCACTTGTAGTGCTTAATAGTTGGCTTGTAGTATCAGTTAGGTGTATGGCTTTTCGCTTTATTTTGCTATTAAATTTTAGGTAAAAAAACAACTTTTGTTTACTAGCCCAACTGTTGCTATATCGGTAACCTTGTACTGTATACTCATCTACTATTTGTATATAACTATCCAGCACAATATCTCTATGTATTAGGTCAAGTAGTACGTTACCTTCCCTAGTATTTTTGGCAAATGTATATTGGTGCAAACCTGTATGGGCAGTGGTTGTTAAGGCTACATCTACATTATATTTATCCAAATACACATTGTAATACCCTGCATAAGCTTTTTCATTGTTATGGCTATAAGCCGATGCATATTCATAATTATTCCATTGGTAATTGCCTGTGGTGGGTTGCAACAATATATCGCAATAATCGGGTACACCAGTACCACTTAAGTGGGTATGGCTAAAGCCATATATTAAGCTATCGCTATAATGGTAGCCGCTACTGCCATCCCAATCGGCCATACGAGTATCGGGGCTTAGTTGCACCATACCAAATGGGCTGGTGGCACCAGGGTAAGTATGCCCATGGGCTGCCGTACCTACTAATGGGTTTACCAGTTTGCTGTAATCTCTTATTTGGGCTTTAGCCATAAATGGCAAAATGAGTAGGAGGAACTTGGACATATTTTTTTTTATAATTAATAATTAAAAATGAATAATTAATAATGGTTATAAAAAAAACAGTTTGATTGCTCAAACTGTTTTTTTTAATATTGTAATAAAGTTGTTACTTATTAATTAGGACTTGCTGCTGTGGTTGTGGCATCGCCATCAAAATCGAACACTAAGCTGAAACGAATAGTATTGCTTAATGGATTACGGTTAACGCTATTACCACCACTTGGTAACAAATAAGCAAAGTTTAAACCAAATGTATTGTACTTAACACCTGCACCCAAAGTAAAATATTTACGGTTACCCTTTGTAGCATCTTCAAAGAAATATCCTGCTCTAAACATAAACTGGTTATTGTACGTATACTCTGCACCAGCCGATATTTGAAACTCTTTTACCTCTTCGCCAAAGCCACCTGGTGCATCACCAAATGAGCTAAACCAACTACCTACTACACCCTTTTTACGGTAGTTAACCAAACCTGCTGAGTCGCCTACTGCTGGTGGTGTGGGTACCAATAATTTGTGTATATCCATACCAAACGTAAGTTTGTTAGCTTCATCGTACTTTTTAGTATATGTAGCACCTAAGCCTATATTAGCTGGTATAAAATCTCTTTTATCGGCATCGTTAGTGTAAGCAATTTTAGCACCTAAGTTGCTTAATGTAGCACCCCAGTTAAAGCCTTGTGTTCCGTTTTTATAGATACCAATATCACCTGCTACTGAGCTACCCGCTTTGTAAGTAGTACCATTTACAGTACCATTTGCAAGGTTGGAGTTAATATAACGTAAGGCAACACCTATACCTAATTTATCGTTTAATTTACGAGAGTAACCTGCATCAAATGCAAATTCACGTGGTCGGAATGATTGTAAATCGTTACCTAGATTATCGGTAAATTGTATATTGCCAAGGCTAAAATAACGTAATGAACCCGTTATTGCTGATTGGTCGTCAACTTTTACAAAACCACCCAATGTAGCTAAGTAAACGTCATTTAATCCTAAATCTTTAAACCATGGTGTGTATGTAGCAGCTACACTTCCTTTAGTTTCGGCAAATGCTACCTTTCCCATATTCCAAAAACCAGAATAGGCATCGGGTGATGTGGCTACTCCTATATCCCCCATACCACCTGCACGGCTATCGGGTGATATTCTTAAAAATGGAACTGCTGTAGTTACCACATTTATTTTGTTGTTGTTATTGTTCGGGTTCGTTTGTCCGAACGCTGTTACTCCTAGTACTGCTGCTAGTGCTGTTACAGTTAGTTTCTTAATTGTAAGTTTCATACTTTTTGGGTTTGTTCTAAAAATAAAATTGATTGATAAATGTAAAAATCACACCATGCAGTAAATTTATGTTAATTATTTGGTTTAATGTGTTGCTACCTTAATAGTACAATTCAAAAATAGGCTTTTTTTTTAAAACTTTACTAATTTTTCTGTTTTTGTTATTGTTTTTTTATTGGCGTCTGTTACGGTTAGTTGATATATATATACACCTTTTGCTATTTTATCGCCATAATCATCTAATCCGTCCCATACTATATCACTACAACGGTTACCTACAGTATTTATTGTGGTAAGTAGTTGTTTTACTTGTTTACCAGCTATGGTAAGTATTCTAATATTCACTTTAAGGTTTTCGTTTGGTTTATTATGTTCAAACCAAAATGTGGTATTTGTAGTAAACGGATTGGGGTAATTCAATACTTTATCTATTACTAACTTATCGGTACTACCCACCACAAAGTCGAGTACCGTTTGGCTGCTATTATTATACACATCCCAAGCCTTTATGGCAATGCTGTGTTTACCACTGCTCATTGTTGGCAGTTGGTAAGCGAGTTGCCCTTTTTTATAATTGCCCAAATCGGCAGCATAATAATTATTTAATACTATTGTATTATTAGTATTACCGTCAATTACCGCTGTTATTTCGTGGCCAATACCAACGTTAGATGTGTTAATACCCGAACTATCACTTAACAGGACGAGTAATAGGGGCGTTTCGTTGGTGAGTGAACCGTTTATAAATTTTGTATCGTTAAGGTAAGGCATAATACTTGGCCCAATATTATCGGTAGTGGCACTATTAAATGTACCGCCTATTTGTATAGCATCATTACCTGAGGCATCGGTAGTATCGTTATAAGCGTAGTAACTAATAGCACCTGCTGCTATGGCATATTGCATATCTTTTGGGGCTATAAAGTCCACCACAAATTTGCCGTTGCTAACAGTAGCAGCACCCTTAAATAATATATTCCCCGTGTTTTCAAATGTAGTACCCACACTACCTGCATCGTTCACCAAAGTAGCTATCTGTAAGGGTTTGTCGTACACAGTTACTAATAATTTACCATTAAAGTTGGCGAACAAACTGTTATTGAAATTTTGTACTTCGCCTTGTATAGTTACATTGCTTGTTGCCTTTATAGTATCGACAGTTGGTGTATATAATTTACCATTTATGTTGGTAGTTTTTACTTTATACTTGGGGTAAGCTATAGTTACAGCAGGGTCGCCAAGTAGGGTAAATTTTCTATTGTTTATAACATCGGCACTAGTTATAGTAGTAAAGTTTTTTGCTAGTTTGGAGGCTTCGCCTAAATTAGGGTAAGTGTTTGCAGCACCTCGTTGTAAGGCTAGTTGTAGGTAATTATTATTTATTATTCGGTTGCTAAATGCAAATACAACCCTAGTAGTTGTCATAAGTGCAATACCACCAGCTTTGGGTTTTAATATTATATTTTCGCCTAGCGAAAATGATTGTGGGTCGTCATAAGGTGCAAAGTCACAAGTAGCTGTAATAAATAGGGGCAATTTATCTTCATTTTTCCAGGTACTTACCATATCAATATCAAGTATTGCTTCATCTGCCAATCGGCGGTAACCACCATGCCCACTGTAATTTATAATGCTGTTGCCCTCCAATATTTTGTTATTAATTGCATTATTTACCAACGGATACCTTGAGCCTCCACTATTGCTTTGTTGTTGGTAGGCGTCGAGGTATATTTTATCTTGTACAAAGGTTTTATTTACAGCTTTAGCTGTATTGCTCAATACTTCGGCATCGTTCAAATGCAGGTTTCCATCTTCATCATCGGCTATAAAACTTATTTGATTTCGCCAAGCTCCAAAGCTTTTTTTTGCATTGTAATTAAGTACTTTATTTACATAGTTTTGGGCATCGGTAGCATTATTAGCCGGTACTCTGCCTATGCCAATTGCCAACAAATTTTGGGTGTTACTATTTATATCATTAAGGTCGGTTAAGTAGCCATAGTAATCGTCGGTAACGTAGCTCTGCAGTGGATCTAAGCTATTGCTACTTTGCCAACTAGGCACTACATTAGTATTGTTAGGTAAGCGGTTAAGGTAGTCATAACTAGCATCGCCCAATAGCAATACATTTTGCAATGGTTTGCTACTATTTTTGTACTTATCGTAGTACATTTTTATATAATTTTTTATAGCCGTTACATCGCCAATACCACTACCAAATTCGTTATATATTTGGTTGGTAGTAGCTACAGTGGTTACTATATTATCGTATTGGGTATGGTAGGCAGCTAGCTGGTTAGCCTGTGGCAAAATGCTTTCGTTTGTAATTATTAGTAAATCGGTTGGTGTAGTATTATGCAAATTTTGATTAGGTATAGTACTTACAAAAGTAGGTGTATAAAAGCTAGTGGAAAATGCAACAAATTGTTGCAATGCATTTACATTACTTACATATTGAAAATTGCTGCCAACACTACTACCAGTAACCAATACAGGTTGTAATGCATTAGTTACATTCCATACTTGCATTGCGGTAGGTATGTTGCTTATGGTAAATTGGGCATTGCCTGTGGCTACACTATTCCAATCTCTATATTGCAATTGGCTTTGGTTAAGCATACTCAAATTGCACCTTGCATTAAGTGTAAGCCTATTAAGCCAAGCCTGTGCTGTGCCTGTGTTTGGTTGGTATGTAAGGGTAATTAGTTGGTTGTTTAGGTTGCTATTGTAGGGTGTAGTTGCCTGCTGTTCGGTAGCATACAAATCGAGTGAGGCACCACTTACTGGGGGCAGTAGCAATTGTTGTATAGCTGTACCATTAGCTTGTACATTTACTTGTGTAGCTGTAGCACTCCTTGCTACCATATTGGTTGTTATAGTTATAGGGCTTGTGGTTAGTAGGTTAGGTAAGGTTAAGCTATAGTTTTTGGTTAGTGCCCTACCGGGCAAATTGCTTAGTTCGCCACCTACCCACTCCTTACCACTACTCAACAAATTGGTAGTATTATCTTCTACGGCTACATGTTCGTTGTAGCTTGTAACTGTTTGTGTGTAGGTATTTGGTTGAGGTTGTGTAGTTATTCGCTTACCATTAGTACCTATTGTAATATAGTAATAGGCAGTGTTGCTGTATAAGTTTTTTTGTAGGGTAAATGCTTTATTTACCGAATCTTTAAGCCATTGGGTTGTACTTACTCCATAAAATAATATATAGTCGTTACCATTAATAATACCATCGCCACCATCAATTATAGTAATAGCATTTTCCTGCAAATCATCGTAAGGTAGTGTAGCATTATTTTCGCTAAGCATAGTACCTGTATTACCATATATTTTTATTGTGTTGCTTTGTAAGTTATTGGTATTAATGCCACAACTATTAAGCAGTGGAATATCTATTTTATATACACCAGTTTCGCCAATTGCAATTTTGTACCAATTGCCAGTAGCCAATACCGATTGGGCAGTGTAGGTACGTTGTGCAAAAGCATTTACATACAATAGTATAATAATAAAAAAGGCAACTATTTTCACTAGTTAAAATTACAATAAAAAATTATAGTATAGTTATTTTGTGTTAAATTAATGCTGCTTTATTTAAAAATTTAAAACTATTTAATTCTTTTTTTACGGCTTTAATATTGTTTAAACAACAAAAGAATGTTGGTTGGTTGTAAAAGGTTCAATAGGTTACTTTTCTTTTGATTTAATTATTATATTATCCATTTTAGTTTTTGTGCAATTATAGTAATCAAACATTTATTTAGCTATATTTTGGCAAATATTTTTCTACAGTATTTTTTAAAAAAGTACGGTCTAAGTGTGTGTATATTTCAGTGGTGGTAATACTTTCGTGGCCTAACATTTCCTGTACAGCACGTAAGTCTGCACCACCCTCTACTAAGTGTGTAGCAAAGCTATGCCTAAATGTATGGGGCGATATTACCTTATTAATACCTGCTAGTTGTACCAAATTTTTTATAAGTAAAAATATCATAACTCTAGTAAGTTTTACACCTCGGCGGTTAAGAAACAAATAATCTTCTTGCCCAAGTTTTATAGGTTGGTGTACTCTAATATTATCTTTGTACATATTTATTTGGTGCATAGCACTGTTGCCTATGGGTACCAATCTTTCTTTATTTCCTTTGCCAATAACCCGTACAAATCCAATATCAAAATACAGGCAACTTAGCTTTAAATGTACTAATTCGCTTACTCTTAATCCACAACTATACATAGTTTCAATAATAGCTTTGTTACGTTGGCCTTCGGATTTGCTGAGGTCAATAGTTTGTAGTATAAGCTCTATATCATTGTAATGCAACACATCGGGCAATGCTCTTTTTAGCTTTGGCATTTGTACTAGGGTGGTAGGGTCGGTGGTGGTTATACCTTCTATTAGGCAATACTTATAAAACTGCCGTAAGCCCGATATAATACGGGCTTGAGAGCTTGGTACTAGGTGTAATGATGCTATCCATGTTATAAATTGTTGTATATCATTTAAGGTAACATCCTGTGGTTGTTTGGTGGTATTAGTATGTGTTAAGTATTGTACCAACTTATCTACATCAAGTAAGTATGCCAATACCGATGCATCGCTCAACGATTTTTCGAGTTGCAACCAAGCTTTAAAGCCTTTAATATAAATTGTCCACATCGTTTACAGTTTAGGTTACAAATTGAATGTTGCAAATTTTTTATTCTATTTTTACACTATCAAAATTAACATATATAATTAATGAAGAGCATAGTACCAGCATTTAAAAAGCAATTACAATTGAACAAACGGAAGCTACAAATTTTTTTAACGAAGTTAGAAAAATATGAAGTGCCTAATATAGACCAATTGCGAAAAAAAGCTGATACCGATACTTGGGCTACTACTGATTGCTTAAGCTGTGCCAATTGTTGCAAAAGTATGACACCAACATTTACCCAAAAAGATTTGGAGGTAATTGCCCCACATTTTAATATGTCAATTGATGCATTTAAAGCCAAATGGCTTAATTACGAAACAAAAGATAAAGATTGGGTTAACAAAAAGCAACCCTGCCAATTTTTGAATAAAGAAAACAATAAATGTGGCATATACGAAATTAGACCCGACGATTGCAGAAAATTTCCACACCACCTTAAAAAAAATATGGACGATTATATACATGTATATAAACAAAATTTGAACTATTGCCCTGCTACATACAAGTGGGTATCGCTTATGAAAGTAGCTGTAGAAAAAGATTACGAGTTGTATAAGTAACCTGAAGTTGTTGGGTGAGCATATTTTATTGATACGGATAATAAACTTATCTGTTACCATTATAGCATAACAAATTTTTTATTTACAAATTAAAAAAACTTAATTTTAAATTACCAATTAAAAGCATTTAAAAAAAAATTAATGGCAACATACAATAAATATTTTTTTTATACGTACTAGCTGTTCTAACATACATTTATATAAGCAATGAAATTTACAAAAGTTTTTAAAACCTTGGCACTTGCAATACTAGTAATGTTAGCTACTATTATAACTGTTGCATTTGCCAAAATTAATAATGATAACCTTGTAGAAAGTGAACAATGGGTACAACACACTAAAGAGGTGTTGTTGAAAACTGAACAAACATTATCGACCCTAAAGGATGTAGAAACAGGTATAAGAGGCTATGCTATAACTGGTGATAACAATTTTTTGGAACCCTACAATAGTGGTAAAAGTGATATAACGGCTTATGTAATAGCCTTAAAAAAACTAACAATTGATAATGTACCTCAACAAAAAAGATTGGATAGTTTGCAACAACAAGTACTTACAATATTAGCTACTAGTAATAACATAATTAATATTGTAAATAATAAAGATAGTGGCTCAAAATTAGTAACGGCTATTGAACAAGGTAAACAGCAAATGGATGCCATAAGAGCTACTGTAGTGCTTATACAAAATAATGAAAACCAATTATTACAACAAAGGCAAAATACTAATAAAGAAAAACAAGATACAAGAGATGCGCTGCTTACCCTTTTGTTTTTAATAATTGTATGTTCCTTTTTAGCCTTTTTATTTTCATTTTGGTTTGAAGTAAGTATTGGCAAAAACGGTAAATTAATACAAGTAATAGGAAAAAATAGTTTGTTAGAAAGTAAAGTAGAAGAGATAATGAATGGTATTACCGACCCATTTTTTGCATTAGATTTTAAAGGTAACTATACCTTTATAAATAAAGCGGCAAAGCAAAAACAAGGCTTTGATAAATTGGGCCTAGCGGGTGATAACCTATTTGAAGTATACCCCGATTATAAGGTAAGTACATTGGGTATAGAAATACAAAATGCTATAAAAAATAAGAAGCCCAAAAATTTTGAAGTGTTTGACACATTTTTTGAAAAATGGCAAGATGTTAGTATTAACATTATTGAAAGAGGTGTAACTATACATATAAAAGATGCAAGTGAAAGAAAGAAGAATGAAAACGTGTTGTTTAAAACAAAACAATTTTTGGAAGAAACCAATGAAGTAGCAAGTATAGGTGGTTGGGATTTGGACACTAGAACGGGTACCGTATATTGGTCAGACATAACAAGAGAAATACATGAAGCTGCTGCCGATTATACTCCAAATTTGAAAAGTGCCATTAACTTTTACAAAGAAGGCGATAGTAGAAAAAAAATAACAGAGGCTGTAACAATATGTATGGAAAGTGGAGTAGGGTGGGATTTGGAATTGCAAATAATAACGGTAAAAGGCAACGAAAAATGGGTAAGGGCAATGGGTAAGCCCGAAATGGAAGATGGAGAATGTACAAGGATATACGGAACATTTCAAGACATTACAGACAAAGTATTAGCCGATATAATGAGTGTAAATGAACGTACTTTATTAAAAACTATACTTAACAATATACCTGTTAATGTGTACATTAAAGACTCGTATTCTAAAAAAATATTTGTTAACAACAAAGAAATGGAATACATGGGAGTAACAGATGAGGCCGAAATTTTGGGTAAGTCCGATTTTGATTTGTACCCTATGGATACTGCCTTACTATCCGTAGAGGAAGACCAAGAAGTAATGAAAACAAGTGTAGCTATTATTAATAGAGAAACCTATAATGTAAAAAATGACAAAACGGGAAGTTGGTTTTTAACATCTAAAATACCACTGCTAAATGAAAAAAAAGAAATTACTGGAATAATAGGTTTGAGCTATGATATAACCGACCGAAAACTATTTGAAGAAAAAATAGCATTAGGCGAACAAAACTTTAGTACAATATTTGAAACTGTACATAAAAGCTTAGCATTACTTAACCCTACCGATGGAAGCTTTGTGAAGGTTAACAATGCAATTGCAAATTTATTTGGGTACACACAGGATGAACTAATACATATAAGTTTACAAACCCTAAGCCACCCCGATGATAGGCATAAAAATATAAAAAGCGAAGCAGCAAAAAAAATGTTAGATGGTGATGTGGAAACTATAACAACAGAAAAAAGGTATATTCGCAAAAATGGAGATATTATAAACGTAAATTTATTTACTACCGTACTAAAAGATAAAAAAGATAACCCAGTATATGTGTTATTAGAACTTACCCAATTGCCAAGTTAAGTTAACTTAACTAATAAATTATACTATAAAAAAAAATAACAAGTTACCTATACCCATGCTTAAAAACTATACTCAACTTATTACAGGTATTGCCATTGGTTTACTAGCGGGGTTGCTACTAGCAAAATTATTATTTGTACCTGCTAAGGCAACTAGTACACAACCTAATAGCAATAATGGCTATCGCCAAAATAAAGCCAATAACAATAATACCGAACCTACAACTACCACTTATAATGGTAATGAAAGTATACCACAAAAAGTAATAGCCGTACTTGCTTATATAAAAGCTAATAATCAAGCTATGCAAGGTTATGTAGGTGGTAGAGTATTTACCAATAGAGAAAAAGTGCTACCCCAAACAGATAATAATGGCTCTATAATTAATTACCAAGAGTGGGACGTAAACCCCAAAGTGGAAGGGCAAAACCGTGGTGCCGAACGTATATGCACAGGTAGCGATGACCGAAGTTGGTACACTAATAACCATTACAAAACATTTACCCAAATAAAATAAAATGGCCGCAATACATAAACCCACAAGTACATTTTACACAAATAATAATACCCGATACATAATGCTTGACGGTGCTGCTAACACTACTTTGGCAGCTTGTTACACTACCTTACAAAGTCAATTGAGTATCCCTAATTATTTTGGCCACAACTTAGATGCCCTAGAGGAAGTAATGGCCGATTTAGAATGGGTTGCCGAAGCTAAAGTAGTGCTAATAATTGCTAACACATCCCAATTACTTATTAACGATAGTGAAGCCAAAGTACACTTTATAGAAATATTAGAGCAATGCGAAAATAAAAATTTAGAAATTATTTATTTGCAAGAGTTAACAAAGTAAGTGTGGTTTTTAGGGTACTAATTAATTTATGGAGCTTTTTACTAACATTAGCCAATTACACAATTATTAATAATTAATTGTTAATTACCAATTACCTTTGCAGCCTTTACAAATAATCAATTTATGTTTAAGGATAAAAACACTATTATTGGCTTTATATTATTAGGGCTATTATTTTTTGCTTACTTCGGAATTACTACAATGCAAAGCAATGAAACCAAGATGGCAAGGGAAATAGAGCAGCGTAAAAAAGACTCCATTGCTAATGCAAATAAACCCAAACTTACTACCGAACAAGTACTCACTCAAAAAAAAGATAGTATTGATAAAGAGCAAAGTAATACCAAAGTAGCAGCAGGTACATTCAGCAATAGTTTGATTGGTACAGAGCAACTAACAACAGTTGAAAACCAATTGCTCACTATTAACTTCAGCAACAAAGGAGCAAGACCAGCCGTAATAACACTCAAACACTTTAAAAACTTTAAAAACAAACCAGTACAACTGTTGGGTGATAGTGCCGATAAATTTGGCTATCAAATAACCAGTGGATCGGGGGTTATAAATACAGCACAACTATACTACACTTTAGTAAGTAATACCAAAAATGTTGATAGTAGTACTACCATTATATATATTGCTAAAGACAGTACAGGAAAAGCTTTAACCCATACTTACACTATAAAGCCTAACAGCTATTTGTTTGATTGTACAATACAATTACAAGGTGCCGATAAGTTGGTAACTAACAATATCATTAACCTTACTAACAACGTATTAGTAACCCAACAGGATAACGATATAAGCTTTGAGCGGCAAGTACCATCGGCAGCTATACCTTACCTTAACGATGGTGAGTACGACTATTATGAAGCCGATAGAACCCGAAATTTTAATATTGAAAAACCTGTAAAGTGGATTGGAGTTAAGCAAAGGTTTTTTAACTCTACCTTGTTTAGTGCCATTGATATGAAAAACGTAACGGTTGATTTGGTAAAAAAAGAAGACAGTACCCACCAACTATATGCAGCCCGTACCAATATGAATGTACCGCTTAATAATGGTGTAGCAGCTTTACAATTTTATACCGGGCCTAACGATTATAAAATATTAAGTGGCATTGGTATGCAAACCAAAAATATTGTACAGTTACATAGTAATCCGTTTGGATTTGTAAAGTGGATTAACCGAGGAGTTGTATTGCCCGTATTTGATTTTATACGTAACCATATAACGAGTAGTATTGGTATTGCTATATTAATACTAACACTCGTAATAAGGTTAATAACTGCACCACTTATGATGCCCGGCTACCGTAACAGTGCCAAAATGAAAATACTAAAACCAGAGCTTGATAAGCTAAAAGAAAAGTATAACGGCGACCAACAAGGCTTTGCGGTAGAGCAAATGAAATTTTTGCGACAAGCAGGAGTAAACCAGCTCCAAGGCTGTATTCCAGCCATATTACAAATACCTATTTTCTTTGCATTGTATGCTTTATTTACCAGTAATATTGGTGTACGTGACGAAAGTTTTTTGTGGGCAAGTGATTTAAGCAAGTACGATGATGTTATTAAGTTTGGCTTTAACCTTTGGCCACTTGGTAGCCACCTTAGTTTGTTTGCTGTAACAGCTTGTATTACTAGCTTTTTTATAAGCTTATACAGTATGGGCAACACCCCCGACCAAGGCAACCCAGTGTTAAAGTATATGCCTTACTTTTTTCCTATTATAATGCTCTTTATATTTAATAATTTACCATCGGCACTTACCTGGTATTATACGGTTAGTAATATTGTAACACTAGTAATACAATACGTAATACAAAAATTTGTACTAAAGCCCGAAAAATTAAAAGCACAAATAGAGGCAAATAAAAAGAAAGTGAAACCAGTTTCGAAGTTCCAAGAACGTTACCAACAAATGTTGGAACAACAAAAACAAGCACAGCAACAAAATAAAAAGAAATAGAATTGATAAACAAAAGGTAGTCTACAAGCTACCTTTTGTACTATAGTAATATACTAAGTAGGCAATTGTAAAGGTTGCAATTACTGCAGCAGCTATGTACCATTTGTAACCACTTACAATTTGGTTATCGTTGTAGTAGGCCAACATTTCAGTATTTGTTTTTTCGGCTTCGCCCACCATTATAGCATGTGTAGCATCTTTTCGTACTACTTTTGTAGCAGTTATATTTGGTGTAGTTACTATACTGGTACTACTAGGTAGTACTATTAACTCACCTTCATTATTTTTTTTAAAGGTTCCAATACCATACCAATCATCGGTACCTAATTTGTTAACTTGCTCATACAGGTATTGTACTTGTTGCTGCAATTGTTCATTAGCAGTGGCACTACTCACTTGCAATTGTGTAGCTATATATTGCACAAAGCCTTTGCTAGTATTGGTTATAGCATTACTGCTAAATGCAATTTCTTGGTAAGGTGCTACTAATGTTTGTTGTACAGTTTGGTAGGTAGGTGCATTATGAGCTATGCTAAATGTACCTAAGTTTTCAACCTCTACATGCCCAGTTAGCACTAAATATTTATAAAAAATTAGTTGCATATTACTATTACTATTATAACTGTAAAGTTAATGTAATAGCTTGTACAATAAAAAGTAAAAATATCAACTCGCTACAATGGCGATCGTCCATTTAACGAATTGAGGCTAGTGTAGCCCACTAACTCATCGGCTCTTGTACCAAAGTTTTTGTAATATACCAGTATTTGATAGCTATTCTCAGTTTCCCAATAGCTACCTTCAGTCTCATTTATATTGCTTATTACAGCAGCATCATTTTTGGTTACTAGTACATATTGGTAACTATAATAGGCTTGCTTTAGCAGTAGTGTAGTTTCGTATAGTTTGGTAGTAGCATTATAAGTCAATTTCGATTTATCGTTAATTTCATAATTGTTCATAGCACCAATTACATGCAAACTACCCTTGTTAAATACCTGTCCGTTAGGTGGCACAAAGTTAAATGTAACCTTGGCATAATCACCTTGGGTATAAGCATTTATATTGTCGGTATTATCCATAAAGTACATACCATTAAAATCTCGGTAGAAGAAGTACCGCAAAGCATTACGAACACCGTCGGGCTTTAATTGTATAGTATTTCCTGTTTTTAATTGCTCACCTTTTAATACTCTATCCGTCCAAAAACGGAAACTCCTCAAATCAGCCCATCGCCACTCTCTACCACCTGCAAATTGAAAATCGTTTTCGTTATTATACTCTATATCTTTACCTCTTATAAATGTGGGTAATATATTTTGCATGGCCATATCCCAACGGTTATTTTGTAGTACCACTATTTTTATTTGCTGTTGTACATTATTAATATTAAGAGCCTGTGTGTTAACCTTAGCCAATATACGTTGGTTGGTTCGGTAGGTATTTGCATTAAGCGGTTGTATTATTTGTGCTCCTACGGTTGTTCTATCTTCATATACCATCATTTGCTTGGTAAATAGGAGTTTGCTTGTATCACCATCGGCATATACTTTGAGCATATAATTACCCGATTTGGTAGGCATACAATTTTTTTCGGGCAAGTAGGCTTGGTAGTGAGTATATTTTTTATTTGCTATACTACTTATTCTATAATTGCTAATACGGTTATTGGTAAAGCCTTTCAGGTAATCGTAGTAAGTTACTAAGGCTGGTGTCCAGTCGGCATTGCACAATTGGTAGGTGTAATTATATATTTTGTAACCACCATTTAGGTCGTCAAAGTGTAGTTCCAATTGATCACCACTATTCAATTTTATAATAGGCAAAGCAGTTTGGTTATTGTAGGGGAACAGCATTGCGGTTGCTATGCTACTATCCTTTACTATACTTGTATTAAGTTGAGCATTACTTGTATAGGCTATTAACCCTATAAGTATACATGTTAAGTATTTTATTTTGTAAAAAAGTGTGGTACAATGCATAGCTATTATGTATTAAAAAAAAGACGGTTAAAAAACTACAATAGTTGGTATATTGGTATAAATAATAAAAGTTATTCCCACTTAAATATTTTAAATGCAATGGCATAAATTACAATTGTCCATAATAGTAAAATACCAATTTCGGGTAAGCAAGTTACTAATGGCAACCCTTCAAAGGCTACTTTACGTAAAGCAATATTAAGGTGAGTAAGTGGTAATGCTTTGCATATTGGATGCAAAAACTTAGGCAAACCTTCATAAGGAAAAAAAGTACCTGACAACATAAATTGAGGAAAGCCAATTAAGTTAGTTAATACGGGTACTGTATTAATGCTTTTGGCTGCACCACTTATTACAAACCCAAAGCCCATAAATACTACTAACCCTATAAAGCTAAGTATTAATAATGCACCAAATGTAGCCATACCATTTACTAAAGTAAAGTTGAATAGTAACCTGCCTAATAGTATTATTAGTGTTACAATTACTAACTGAAACATAACCCTAGCCAAACATTCGCCTAATATTATGAAAGGTTTTTTTATGGGTGTAGCATTAAGCCGTTTGAGTACCAAAGTATCTCGTAAGTTAAAAAACAAAAAAGCTACACCAAACAAACCAGCACTAAGCAACGAAAAGCCTAACTGCCCAGGCAAATGAAAGTCAATTGACTTATACACCCTGTCACCAATTGCCGGAGCAATATTTAATGTATAAGTTTCTTTAAAGTATGCATTGTTGAACCGTTGCAAATTGTAAAATATAGATTGAAATACCATTTTTACGAAGTCTACATTTTTTTCGTTGGCTTTACTTGCTTGTATAGTTACTATATAATTGGTACTATCTTTACTGTTTTTTTTAATGCTTATAATAGCACTCACATTACCTTTGAGCAAACTATCAGTTACCTTTTGTAAGTTAGTAATATGCCTTACTTGGTTAAACTGTTTACTTGTATCTAATATTTTGTAAAATGTACTGCTAGTGTCGGTTGTACTACTTAATCTAAATTTTGTTTGTGGCATACCCACCATACCACTGCCAAATATAAGTATAAAAAACAACGGAAATACAAAGCCGAATACCAAAGCACTGGGGCTTTTTAATTGAGCTTTAAAACTTGCTTTTGTTATGGCCAACATTGCTCCTAACTGACTAAACTTTTTCTCCATTTTTATTTTTTCTTTTATTTTTTTGCTTTGCAAAATAATTTAATTTGCTCACCTTATAGTGTTGTAAAAAATGTGTTTTACAACAACTACATTTTACAGTAGGTGCCATAATATTTTACCGTAGGTATTAAAAAACAAAATTACATAAAAAAAACTCCAATAGTTACGTTAATAAAATTGGAGTTTTTTTAAAAGTATTGTTACAATAATTACCATACCCTACTTGGGCAAGTATTCATACTATATTTGTTGCCCAATGTAAAGCCTAATATTACTTCGTGTGTGCCTTGGCTTACCGTATTTAATTTGGTTGAGGTACGGTCGTAAGCATACGATATATTTACTTTGTTAAAAGCATTAAAGCCTACAAAACCCGAGTAGCCATATTTAAAGCGGTAGTTAGTACCTACCCACAATAAATCTTGGTATTGTAGTTTCACATTTGCATCTATTTGTACTGGTGCAGGGCTTACTACCTTAGCAGTTATAGAGGGTAACACATTTATATCATCATTAAGTAAAAACCGATAACCAGCTGTAGCAAAAATGTGTGGTATTTTTTTGCCTTCAGTTAATTTAACTGCACTATTACTAAAGTCAATTTTTTGAGGTGCCAATTGCAAAGCCGATAAGCCTACAAAAAATTTATCGGAGTAAAAAAACACTCCAGCATCAATATCCAAATTATCTTTATTTAATACATTACTACCAAACACGGCAGGGTCAATTGGGGTAGTTGGGCCAAAGTTAAGTTTGCTGGTATTAAGGCTAATTCGGCTTAGCCCTACACCAACGCCCAATGATAGGTTGGCTTTTGGGCTTAGCCCAATATGGTAAGCATAAGTAGCATGTGCTGCAAAGTTTTGTAAGGGGCCAGTTTTATCATTTATAATTTGTAACCCTACACCATGGTGTGCAGGTGCAGCTTGGTACTCATCCCAATAGCTTTTACCTCTTATATTTTCGCCATCTTTTGCAAACGATGTTGCCGTTAGTTTATCATCTTGTTTGCCTATTGCTGTATGTGCAGTAAAGTAGGTAGTAAGTGGTGCATCGTCTAACCCAACCCATTGGTGGCGGTGGCTAAATTTTATATCCGTATAATTTTCAATACCCGATACGGCAGGGTTTATAATGTAGTTGTTAAGTACATATTGTGTGTAGTGGGGCTTTTGTTGAGCTATTGCTATATTTACAAATAACACAACTATAACTAGTATTTTAACTGCTTTCATTTTATTAATTATTTTAGTATTATCTAATTATTGATATTGATCCTTTTAATAAATCCTTATTAGCTAAGCCAGTAGTAACAATGTAATAATAAGTACCCACTGCTAACGGTTTACCATTATAAGTACCATCCCAAGGTTTTGTATATCCTGTCGATTTGAATATTTGTTGCCCGTATCTATTATATATTTCCACACCTATATTAGGATATTGTACACTATTAGTAATTAACCATTTATCATTAATGCCATCGCCATTAGGGCTAAATACGTTAGGGAAACCTAACTCATTTATAACTTTTATAATTACATCGTCTGACCTTTCACAACCATCTATTGTAGTTGCAGTAAGTGTATAAGTGGTTTGTAATAATGGGGCTACTATTGGCTTTAAGGTATCGGTTACTAATATTGGGGTCCATACATAACTTATGGCATTGGCCGATACTGCACCATTAAGTGCTATTATTTGCCCTGCAAAAATTGTTCTATCTAAGCCGGCATCTACATTTGGTAATTCATTTACCAATACTATAATAGGCACTCTATCACTTTCACAATTAGGTAGGTTAGTTTGTGTTACATAATATGTAAATGTACCTGTATTGGTAGTAGTAGGTGTAGGCGCAATTGGGTTAGGTATGCCACCTGTAGCACTGCTATACCAAAGCAAATTAGTACCTGTTGCTGTTAAAGCTACCGAAGTTTCATTTTGGCAATAATCTATTGGGCTATCTGCTATTGGGTTAGGCGATTTGTTAGGTACAGCATTTATTGTAACTACAGTTGGTGCACTGGTACACCCTGTTACAGCATCTTTTGCAGTAACATTATAACTACCTGGTGCCATATTAGTAAATAATGGCAAAGCCTGATAAGCAATACCATTAATGCTATAGGTAATGGCTAAGCCTAATGGAGCAGATATTATGATACTTCCAAATGGTGCAATACAAGTAGGTTGAGCAGTTACCACCGTAGGTGCAGCCAAAGTAGCAGCAGCGGCATTTACCGTTAAGGTAATAGGTGGCGACACACAACCCGTTGTTATATTAGTTACTGTTACATTATAATTAGCAGGTACTAAACCATTAAATGTAGTACTGGCTTGGTTAGCGCCACCGTTTACAGCATATTGAAAGTTAGCACCTGTTGGTGCAGTTACTACAATAGTGCCAGTAGGCGAACTGCAACTTGGTTGTATGGTTACACTTGCCGACGGTGCAGCAGGTGCAGCAGGTACACCATTAATACTTACAATAGTAGCCGCCGATGTACAACCTGTTGTAGTATTAGTTACCGTTACATTATAATTGCCAGGTACTAAGCCACCAAATGTAGTGCTAGCTTGGTTAGTACCGCCATTTACAGCATATTGAAAGTTAGCACCTGTAGGTGCTGATACAACTATAGTACCTGTTGGTGTAGTACAAGTTGGCTGTGTAGTAGCCGCAGCAGTTGGTGCTGCAGGTGCTACTGGTATAGGATTTACGGTAAGTACAGTTGCTGTACTTACACAAGTGGTTGCTACTATACGTACAGTAACATTATAGTTGCCAGGAGCTAAGCCGCTAAATGTAGTACTGCTTTGGTAGGTGGTACCATCTACACTATATTCAAACAAAACACCTGTTGGTATAGTAATTGTAATAGTACCTGTTGGTGTAGTACATGTTGGTTGTGCTGTTACGGTTGCTGTTGGTGTTACTGGCCCCGTAGGTGCATTTACAGTAACCACAGTTACTGCCGATACACAACCTGTTATAGTATTGCGGGTAGTAAGGTTATATGAAGCAGGCACAAGCCCTGCAAATACTGTACTAGCTTGGTAAGTACCGCCATTAATATTATACTCAAAGTTAAGCCCTAGTGGAGCCGATACGGTAATAGTACCCGTAGGTAACGAGCAGTTAGCAGGTACAGTTACTGTTGCTGTAGGTGCAGCAGGTGCTCCAGCAGGAGGGTTTATGGTTACCACAGTAGCAGCAGATACACAGCCCGTGGCAGTATTGCGAACTGTTACATTATAACTTGCTGCACTTAAGCCGTTAAATACAGTACTGCTTTGGTAAGTAGTACCATTAATACTATATTCTAAGGTAGCTCCAGTAGGTGCAGTTACGGTAATTACTCCAAATGGTATAGCACAAGTTGGTTGGGTAGTGGCTGTTGCCGTAGGTGCAGCAGGTGGGGCAGGTACTGCATTTATAGTTACTACTGTTGCTGCTGATGTACAACCTGTAGTTAAGTCTCTTACGGTAACGTTATAATTGGCTGGTATTAAGCCAGCAAATGTAGTACTAGCTTGGTAAGCTCCTGCATTTAATGCATATTGAAAATTAACCCCAGTTGGTGCTGATACTACAATAGTACCAGTTGGCGTAGTGCAAGTTGGCTGTATTGTGGCACTAGCAGTTGGAGCAGCAGGCCCAGCAGGTAATGCATTTACCACCACTACTGTGGCAGTACTTGTACAACCATTTGTTGTATTACGTACAGTTACATTATAATTGCCTGGTATTAACCCTGCAAATGTAGTACTAGCTTGGTAAGCTCCTGCATTTACTGCATATTGAAAATTAGCTCCTGTTGGTGCTGTAACTACTATAGTGCCAGTTGGCGTAGTACAAGTGGGTTGTATTGTTGTACTTGCTGTAGGTGCAGCAGGTGGTGTTGGTACGGGGCTTATTACTGCTAAAGTTGCTGTACTTGTACAACCAGTTGCTGTATTTCTTACCGTTACGTTATAATTACCTGGTGCTAACCCTGAGAATGTATTACTAGCTTGATAAGTACCTGCATTAATTGCATATTGAATAGTTGCACCCGATGGTGCAATTACAACTATAATTCCTGTTGGTGTAGTACAACTTGGAGCAGTTGTAGTTACAGTAGGTGCTGCTGGTGCAGGGGTTATAGTTACCATTACCGCCTTTGTGGTAGGGCAGTTTAGCCCTGCTATAGCACTACCCGTTACGGTATAAGTAGTATTAGTTGTAGGTGTTGATATTACAGTAGCACCAGTAGTTGTATTAAGGAAAGTAGCAGGACTCCAACTATAAGTACCACCGCCACCACTTGCCGTAAGTGTTACGTTGCCACTTGGGCATACGGTAGGCATTGCTGGTGTTATATCTAATACATTTACACCAGTTAATGGTGTTATTTCATAAAAACAGGCATCTCTACCAAGGGTGGCACTGTTTCTAAAATCAATCATAATATAATAGGTAGTACCTACTGTAAGCCCTGTGGCATTTACTACGGTTACACCAGGTGTAAGTGCAGGGTTGCAACTTACAGTAGTTACCGCACCACTACCACAACCACCACTATATATAAGCATTTGAATGCCAAGGCCAAGTGTACTTATTTGAACATCTACATTAAAACTAGCAGTTGTAGCCGACGCTACAAATTTGTAAAAAGAGTTATTTTGAATACCGTCAGTTGGCGAACAAGCTGTAAATGCAGCAGTTAACTCCGGCCAAGTATCGTTACTATATATGGTTGATGTAATACCACAATAAGTATTTTTGTTACAAATAGAGGTAGCAGCATCACAACGGTTAGATGCCAAAGCATTATTACTCGGACACAAAGTAGGTGGAGCAGGTGCATTGCTAAATGTAACTGAATAGTTTAATACCGTGCCAATATCGCCCATTCCAACATCATAAGCACATAAGTTCCAAACACCATTTGCATTCTGTCCGTTATTTACAAATCCTAAGTCTTCTGCAGGTATCCAAGTACCTGTAAATGGAGCATCGGAACCTAAGGCCAATGTAATATCATTGGTAGCCGACATGTTGAAGCAGGTATTGGTAAAGTTTACCCCATCATCACCATTGTTAAGTACTAATGGTATCCGTAACCCATCGGGGCTAACTAAAAACACCACTAAATCCGATACAAAACTGTGTGTTATAGTCATACATACTTGGCTAAGCCCATAAGTACCGTTAATTGTACCTACTCCACTTACAGTTACAGGAAAACAAACTGTAGGGCCAGGTATTGGTGCTGTAACTCCCGTACCATCGGGTATGCCTCCACCAACGCTGTTGGTAAATGTTTGTGAAAAACCTAAAAAAGGTAAAAGTAATAATAGCATATAAATTAGCTTCATATTAAATATTTTTATGTGTTGTATTAGTTATTATAAGAAGGTTCAAATTTTGAAATCCCTTTTATTTTATTTTTCAAAAATGCATCATCGTAAACTCCATTTTCAAATTTTCGAACTCTGTAGCCTTTATTAGCTACCCAACCTTCAAATTGTGCATGTGTTAAAGGTATTTTACAACGTAGTATATAAAAAGAACGAGGAAAACCATAACCGTTAAAACTATTCACTATTTTTTTACTTTTTATTTTTAGTTCAAACGATTGTATGATTACTTTGGTATCAATACCAGTAATTTCTATATAATACTCATAAGAGTTGGTTTTGGTATTTTTTTGCTGAGCTAATAAGCTGCTACTACACAGCAATATGAGTGTAAATGTTGTTATAATAATTCGCATATAGGTTTGTGTTTATTTATTGGTAAAAATACGGCTATTTTCTTAAAAAGGTTTGGTATTAAGTTAAAAAAATTGTAATAAAAACACCACAATTTATAGTTCACTATTGCTGCTTCATATTATTTGCAACAAATTGTGCAAATTCAATTTCGGTAAAGGGAATAAGTGTATCACTTACATCAACCTGAAATAGTTTATTATTTTTTTGATCAATTGTAAGCAATCCATCTTTCATTATTACGTTTTGTAGTTGTTGCCAACTAAATGTTTTGGTGGGTATGGTTTGTATTTTTATCCCCTTTGGGGTAAAATAAAAATCGGTATCCTTATTAACCATATATTCAAATACGGCTAATACTGTAACTGCTAATGCAATATCCCAACGATGTACTATGTACCAATAAATAGCTACAATAATGCCAAAGTGTAAGTTGGTAAACCTTAAACGATCATACTTTACCAAAAAATAAAAACGTATAATAAATAGTAAAAAAAATATAACTAGTGTAACATAATAAAAGCTTGACATAGCAAATACTACAGGTTGTAACTTACCCAATACTAATAAGCAAAAGTTAATAAGTAATATAATATTGGCTGCTAATGTGTAATACCTTTTACGAGGGTTAATTAAGGTAAAAAAATAATTGTCTCTCATATAACTATAAGTTCAAATACTGTAAATGCTTACGGTATTATTTTTACAATTTTATTGTCTCTTATAATGGCTATTTTGCTTTTTGTTCTACGTTTATCGGCTACTAACTTTTTGTAAGACAGCTTTAAACCATTCATTATTTTTTCTTTATCTTCAATAGTGTTATTAAGTATCATAATTGGGTTTTTAAATGTTCATAATTTACTTTGTTAAACACAGTCATTTTTAAGTCATTTTGCTCTGCAATAAGTGTTAGTTTGCCATAGGAATTATCTAATAAAAGTACTTTGTTCACTAAAGGTAAGTATATTTCAAACAAATTTGTTAAGCCTCTTTTAAAGCGGCGTTCAATTATTTCATTAGGTATATTATGCCCACCAGCAGCCACTCTTAATTGCACTCTTGCTTCGGCTAATGCTACTGTTTGCAAACTAAAAAACAATAATACTACCCTAAACCCCAATTGTTGTGCTTGTACTACTAACTGTTTGTAACTTTTTGTAGCTAAGGTAGTTTCTACTGCAAAGCTATCATTTTTCAGTAGTAAGTTTTGTATTCTACTCAACATTATTCTACCTGCCTCAAATGCCACCGTTTCAAATTTAGAAGTTCCTACATTTTTATGCAGGTTCTAATTCTCTTTTTTTGAGTTTTGATAATCGCTCTTTTTTCTTGGCATTCTTGTCTTTTATGCTTTGCATAATTTGCCTAAATTCTATAAGTTCGTTCTTAGTCCAAGGTTCAGACTTAGTTGAAAAATCAATTTCTTTTGGTTCTTTTATTAGTCCCATAATTTTAATTTTTAAAATATTGTGAAATGAGTTTCATAGCAGCTTTAGTTTCAATAAACATTCTCAATCCTCTAAAATGTGTAGCATTTAAAGACGCTTCATAATGTTTGATTAATGCAGTCTTGGCATCAAATGCAAGAAAGCCTTCATAACCTTTCTCAACTGAATATTTGCAAGCATAAGCTACGAGGTTTCCTGGCACTCCAAAGTAAACTTTTGTTTTGCCTTTATTAAATTTTGCACTTTCAATTAAGTGCATAAAAACGTGGTCTTGCTTGTCTTCTATACTTATAAGTCCTTGAATTATTGTAGGATTATTTACAGTTGTTAATTTAAAGGTTTCCTTCGTCTTGTCTTTAAGTTCTTTGTGCCAATCAAATTGCCATTCTGATTTCAGAATTTTCTTTTTATCATTTGGTGTCAATTTTACAATTTCAGTATCAAAAACTTCTCCTGTAGAAGTATTTTCTATCGAATTTGTTAACTTGTCAATTATGAAATCAAGTCCTATTTTACTTTGTTTTTTCACATAGCAAATTTACAAAAAAACTGGCTTATTGTAAAATTCATTTCCAAATTGTAGTGCCTTATTGTATGCCTGTCAATATCCTAATTCACAAACTCCTTACAATTTAATATTTCGGGTAGTATGGTGTATGATGCTGTTGTTTTGCCTGCACCATTACAACCTGCAATTATGTATAACTTTTTGTTCATTTATACTGCTGTATTGCTGTGTAGCAGCACACAACATAGTTTGTATAGTACTCTTGCTCCTACATTGGCGTCCCAATCATTTTCGCCATGGCCTACCTCATTAAGGTCGAAGCCAATTATTTTTTTACCCGATTTTACAATTTGTTTAAACAAGTAAAATACCTGTTCCGTTTCCAACCCACCCATTACAGGTGTGCCAGTATTGGGGCATAGTTTGGGGTCAAGCCCATCAATATCGAAACTTATAAAAATATGCTGTGGCAAATGTGCTACAATATCGGCTACTATCGATTTCCATAATTCGCCCTCATACTGTCGTTCTTTTATATCCTTATCAAAGTAAGTAATTACCCTAAAGTTACTTTCTTTTATATAATTCCATTCATCATCACAATAATCTCTAATACCCACTTGTACCAATCGGCTTATCTGTGGCACTTCGTTTAAGGCATTGTACATAATACTTGCATGGCTGTATTTAAAATCTTCAAAGCCTTTGCGGAGGTCGCAGTGTGCATCTATTTGTAGTATGCCATAATCGTCATATACTTCGCCAATAGCTTTAAAAAAACCAAGTGGCGTACTATGGTCGCCACCCAATAAAGCTACTAATTTATTTTGTGCCAACAAATCTTTTGTGTGGTTATACACCCACTCATTAAGCATTACAGAGCCTTCATTTATTTCTCGTAAGCTTTTGCACATAAACTGGTTTTTTTCCAACACGGCTTCTTCCGATATAAAGCTAATGTACAACTCTGCTTCCTTACGTAGGTAATCACTTTTGAGCAGTATTTTTTTATCAACTGGGCGTAAATAAATACCTTTTTGCCACTCGTTAGGGTAGTCACTATCATACAAATCTATTTGCAAAGCAGCATGTATAATACCATCAAAACATCGGGCTGTACCTGCATTGTAGCTTACGGTTACCTCCCAAGGTACGGTTACTATTACTAAAGCAGATTCCGCTTCATTTGTAGGTATTCCAAAAATATTATTTTTGGGATTGCCAACCGAATTGGGATTGTATTGTTCTAACATAATGCAAACTTATTTTACAAAAAACGCTGCAAGATACATCAATATTATGTGTACAGCTAAATGTTGTACTTTTTATTTAATTTAATGCCATTTTGTAGCTAATTTTGTACTAACATGTAGTGCAGTAGGGTTAGGTTTTTATTTAGGTAAAATGCAGTTGCTTAACCTCCATTTTTTTAGTAAAAAAAATAAAATATATAAATGAAAAAAACTCAAATAGCCATGCTAATAATAGTGGCAGCCGGTATAGCATCATTAGCCTTCTTTTTTAAAGATTTAACTATAAGTACCACATTTAGCCATGCAAATGGCCAATACAAAGACCAATTTGTACATATAGCTGCCAAATTGGACACTACAAGGTACGACAGAGGTGTAGAAAAACAAGAAGCCAATTCGGCTACATTTTATGCATCAGATTCGGCAGGGTTAAGTACCAAAGTTGTATATAACAAAGAGTTGCCGTTAGACTTTGATAAGAGCAACCGATTGCTACTTAAAGGTTATATGAGAGATACTTATTTTGACTGTAAGGAAATACAATTAAAATGCCCCAGTAAGTATAAAGATGAGGTGAAATAGTGGGTGGAAGAAATTTGAAAAAATACCCATCCTATCTAAAAAATTAAATAGCTTAGGGAAACAGACGAAATACTTATGATTACATTTAAAGACGGCTACACATTACCCGGTACACTTGGTCATTTTTTTGCTATACTTGCTTTTGTAGCATCAATAGTGGCTACTTATTGCTACTACACAAGTACAACCAACAAAGACCTTACACTTAAAAGCAGCTGGAAAAATATGGCTCGTATGGCTGTATATGTTGAGTTGTTTGCTATTGTAAGTATAATTATTTGTTTGTATTATATACTATACAACCACCAATACCAATACAAGTTTGCCTACAAACATAGCGATAATAGTTTGCCTATTAAGTACCTACTCAGTTGCTTTTGGGAAGGGCAAGAGGGTAGTTTTTTAGTATGGATATTTTGGCATGCAGTACTTTCTGTATTTGTAATGCATAGTGCTAAGCAATGGGAAGCACCAGTAATGAGTATTATACATTTTACTCAAATATTTTTAACGGCATTTTTATTAGGTATATATTTTGGCGATTTTCATATTGGTAGTTCGCCGTTTGTACTATTACGTAATAGCGATTTGGGGGTAGGTCCTGTGTTTCAACTACCCGATTATTTGAGTAGAATAACTGATGGTAACGGGCTTAACAAAACCTTACAAGACCCTTGGATGGTGATACATCCGCCTACCCTATTTTTTGGGTATGCAAGTTGTACTATACCTATGGCATTTGCAGTAGCGGCACTTTGGCAAAAGGATTATACAGGTTGGGTAAAGCCTTGCCTACCTTGGACTTTATTGGCAGCTTCGGTATTGGGTGTGGGTATATTAATGGGGGCTAAGTGGGCTTACCAAAGCCTTAGCTTTGGTGGGTATTGGGCTTGGGACCCTGTAGAAAATGCCTCACTTGTACCTTGGCTCATACATATAGCAGGTATGCATACCAAGCTTATATACAAGCATACGGGCTACTCACTGAGGGCTACATTTTTGTTTATAATACTAACCTTTGTATTTGTTATATACAGCACTTGCCTTACACGTACAGGTATATTAGGCGAAACTAGTGTACATGCCTTTACTGGCGGAGGTTTGCAACAACAAATATGGTTTTTTCTTCCATTTGTGTGTATTATACCTTTGGTATTATTAGCCATTAATTATGCAAAAATACCAACCATACGTAAAGAGGAAGCAACGTGGAGTAGAGAGTTTTGGATGTTTATTGGTGCCTTAGTTTTCTTTTTATCGGCTATGTTTGTAATAGCGGCTACCTCATTGCCTGTATTTAATAAATTGTTGGGTACTAACAAAGCATTGGGTGAAAATGCTCAGGCTATTTATAATAAAGTACATGTACCAATTGTAATAATAATTGCATTAATAATTGCATTTACACAGTACTTAAAGTACAAACAAACCAACAAAGCTTACTTACAAAAAAAGTTGTGGTTGCCTATATTATTATCGGTAATAGTAGCTGGTTTGTTTTTATACTTTGATGGTATTACCTATACCAAACAAGGTGTAGTGTTTCAATATTTAATAGCTGTAGCCCTTTGCTGTGCAGTGTTTGCAGCTATAGCCAATGGTGTATATTTGGTGCAAGTGGTACGGCACAAACTTATTAATTGGGGAAGCTCCTTAGGGCATTTGGGCTTTGGTATGTTGTTGGTAGGCATACTTATATCGGCTAGTAACCAACGTATATTATCGCTTAATAACCCTGCAGTAAATGTATTTGACAATGCAAGTAAAGAAGACCCACGGGAGAACCTCAACTTGTTTAGAAACCTAGAAACACCAATGGCAAAGTATGATGTAGCTTACAAAAGTGTACAACCAAATGCTATAAGTAAAGATAAGTGGAACTATGTAGTAACCTTTAAAGATACGCTAACCAAAAAGAGTTTTGAACTGCACCCAACAGCTTACATTAACTTAATGAAAGATGGTAAAAAGCAAATACAACCTAACCCCGATTTTGTAAGTTATTGGAATAAGGATGTGTTCCTCTATATTACCTCTTTACTTGATCCAAGTGAGAAAGATAAGGACCCTACATTTGTTACAAAGTCATTTAAAATAGGCGATACAGGTAGTATAAGAAATGGTGGTTTTTTTGTACTAAAACGTAACATTCCACTTAGCCCAATGCCTAGCAAAGCCAATACCAAAGCTGATATTGGCTTTAAAACGGAGTTGGAAGTTAGCCTTGTAACTGGCGAAAGATTATTGGTGTACCCAACCTATTGGGTAAAAAATAATATACCAGAAATAAAAACCGATAGCCTAACAAAACAAAACCTTTATTTTAGAATTGAAGGCTTAAGTAGCGATGGACAAAGCCTCGAATTAAGTGTAAAGGATGATAACAAGTTAGCTGATTATATTACTATAAAAGTATTAGAATTTCCACAAATAAAACTGATGTGGATTGGTATTATAATAATGAGCTTTGGCTTTATGATAAGTATGGTAAAGCGAATAAGGGAACTTGCAAATAGGAAAGAAGAAGTGAAGGGTTAAGTGGTTACCGAACTCAACTTCTCCAATACAAAATAAACAGCAGGGCAGAAGGTCGCATTTTTTAAAGTAAGCGTTTGCCGTTTCAATAACACATCTTCGTTAGTATAAGGAAATCGGTGGCAATCAGTAGGCCTGTGGTCATACACAGTACAAAAGTTATTAGTACCCAAAAATGGGCAAGGGTTTGATTTGGTTACGTAATCTTCCTCCTTATCAACCCTTAAATATTGTTCAGTAAATACGGTTTCTTTAAGTTTTAAATGTTTGCTGAGTCGCTTTATATCGGGCTTTCTAAACCGTGGACTATAATTTTTGCAGCATGCTGCACAATCCAAACAGTCAATTTTTTTAAAGGCTGTATCGTGCAGCTCTGGCAGTTTTTTTAACACCTCATTTTTGTTAGCACGGTTCAAAAACTTGCTGTATTTTTTTTGATTATCTACTGCCTTTTTTTGCCAGTTTTCAAATTCGGGGTTTGTATTGTAATTGTCCACTATATGTTTATTTTTATATTATACTTTTCTATATTTTGGTAGCAATACCCTAAATGTTGTTCCCTTATTGAGTTCACTATCTTTCACAAATATTTTGCCCAAATGGTATTGTTCTACAATTCGTTTGGTAAGGCTTAAGCCTAAGCCCCAACCTCGTTTTTTGGTAGTGTAGCCAGGCTTAAATATGGTTTGCCATTTATTACGTGGTATGCCTTTGCCTGTATCGGTTACATCTATTACAATATCATCGGCATTTCGGTATATTAAGGTATGTATACTGCCTTTTCCATCTAACGCATCAAGTGCATTTTTTAATAAATTTTCAATAACCCAATCAAATAATTGTGGCGATAATGGTGCTACCGTATCATCGTTTTCGCCAAGTGTTACGTCCATTATAATTTTACCCGAAGCTCTTTTTTTCATATAGTTTACCATATTTTGTACATGGTGTAGTACGTCGGTATCTACAAATTTTGGGGTACTTCCTATTTTACCAAATCGGTCGCTTATTAAGTCAAGCCTTGCTATATCTTTTTGTATTTCGGCAAGTATTTTGGTATCTACAGCTTTATCTTTCAATACCTCTAACCAGCCTTGAAGGCTCGATAAGGGTGTGCCTAATTGGTGAGCAGTTTCCTTTGCCATACCAGCCCACACTTGGTTTTGGGTACTTTTATTTTGTGTTTGTAAAGCTATAAGCGTTACAAGTATAAATAAAAAAACAATAAGTAACTGTACTATAGGATACCATTTCAATTGCTTTATTATTGGCGATGTGCCAAAATATAACTTGCTTTTTTGGGTACTATCCAAAGGGTTAATCCAAATAATAGGTGGATGCAACTCCTTAAACTCAGCTAGTTTATCGGCTGCATAGTTTTTACTCTTTTTAAGCTTTGTAGTATCGGTATTTACAATATCAATTATGCTATCATTTTCGTTGGTCCATATTATTGGTATGCTGTTGTTTTTTAATGTAATGTCACCAGCCAAATTAAGGGCTTGTATATTATCAGTTTGTATTTCAGTATTTTTTGCTGCTATCCAAAGTTCTATTTTTTTTACCTCATCTTTTTGTATTTGGTTACTCAAATAACTGGAGTATATAATAGTTACAATTACTATTATTATGGCAGTTATAGCTAGTAAGGTTCGCCAATTAAAAAACTTTTGCAACATAACTATAAAAATAATTAAAAGGAACTATACTTAGCAAAATATTTATTGAAAAAGCATACTTCAAATCATAATTTGTAGCTAAAAAAGCAAAGTTCAATTAACTACAACACTTTAGCAAATCATTTGTTAAATGTATTTAATTTTAGCATTTTGAATACATATGTTTTACTAATTTTACAGTGCAAAAAATAAACAATAAAAATTATAAACTATGAACTGGAAACAAATTCTTGCTATTGTAGGCATAAGTGCCACCACAGCTGTAGGTAGTGTAGCTGTTTATAACAAAGTAACTACCAATAATACAAGCAATACATTTACCAACGGTGAAAAACTACCTGCAAATTATGCCAATTATACTGGTATGGGAACAGATGGTGCGGCATTTGACTTTACACAAGCTTCGGCAACTGCTATACCTGCAGTGGTACATATAAAAACAAAAACAGCTGCTAAAAAAGTAACTACAAGTAACCGTCAGGCTAACCCCTTTGGCGACGATCCATTTTTTCAACAATTTGGCGATATATTTGGCGATGGTGGTGGAGGCTTTTTTGGGCCTCGTATGCAGCCTGAGCAAAGGGCTAGTGGTAGTGGTGTACTAATAGCAGCCGATGGTTATATACTTACTAACAACCACGTAGTAGAAGGTGCCGATGAAGTAACCGTTACTACCGCCGATAAAAAAACGTACAAAGCAAAAGTTATAGGTGTAGACCCAAGTAGCGACCTTGGTGTTATTAAAATAGAGGGTACTAATTTTCCCTACCTTGTAACTGGTAATAGCGATGATGTAAAAATAGGACAATGGGTACTTGCCGTAGGATACCCACTCACACTCGATTGTAGCGTTACAGCTGGTATTGTTAGTGCTAAAGCACGTAGCCTTGGGCTTAATGAAGATAAAGTTGGAAAAGGTAAAGGAATTGAAAGTTATATACAAACCGATGCTGCTGTAAATAAAGGCAACAGCGGTGGTGCATTAGTTAATACTAAAGGCGAACTTATTGGTATTAATGCTGCTATAGCTAGCCCTACAGGTTATTACACTGGTTACTCATTTACTATACCAATTAATATTGCAAAAAAAATAGCCAATGACTTGATAAAACATGGCACAAGCCAAAGAGCTTACCTTGGTGTAAGGCCAGCCGTAAGTAAAGGTACTGATGGACAAATGGAATTAAAAGAGGGTAGCGGTGTAGAAATAACAGCAGCAGCACCAGGTGGAGCAGCAGAAGCAGCAGGACTTAAAGGTGGTGATATTATTACCAAAATAAATACTAAACCTATTACCACATGGAACGAACTAGTAGAGCAAATAGCTAGCTTTAGTGTAGGCGATAAAATAACAATAACTTACCTACGTAATGGCAAAGAAACAGTAGTACCAGTTACACTTAAAAATGAAAGTGGCAACTTTGACATAGTAACTAAGCAAACCTTAGCAAAAAAATTAGGAGCCGACTTGCAAAATATAGACCCCACAAAAGCTAAAGAATATGGTATAGATGGTGGCATTGTAGTTAAAACCTTAGATATAAAAGGACAGCTTAAAATGCAAAATCCTACTATGAAAAATGGCTTTGTAATATTAAGAATAGACGGACAAGATGTAAACACTATAGAGCAATTAGCTGCTGCATTAGAGGGCAACAAGCAAAGCATGGTAATACAAGGCTTTTACCCAGGTTACGAGGGTATTATGAACTATATAATTAACAATGAGTAGTACATACTTAACAATATGTACTTGGTATTATAAGGTTAATATATTAGTGGTAAATAGTAAGTTATTGGTAATAAACAATAACTGTAATACATAAAAGTGTAAGTAATAATTAACCATAGATATATAAAGTCTGCTCTTTATATGGTTAATTATTACTTATTTACTGTTAGTTGGTTAGGCTTCATTACACCTAATCTTTCGTCCATTATGCATTTTTCCGTTTAGGGCTTTTATCATGTTATATACTTGGCTTCCTTCTACCTCTACCCAAGCTAATATATCTCTTAAGTCCACTTTACCTAAGGCATCTTTTCGTAGGCCGCTATTGTCTAGTATATATTGTAAAAAACTAGCTTTGTAAAAATTGTCTTTTGTGCCTAGGCTAATAAATACTTTCTTAAACCCTGCTCCACCACCAAAGGTTCTACCTTGGGTATCGCTATCTCTATCACGCCTATCGTTTCCGCCACGGCGGTCGTTGCCACCACGTTCAAAACGGCTATCGCCACGGTCGTTAAAGTCTCTAGGGCTTTGCCTTGTATCACGTATGCTTACATTAAGATCGGGGGCTGTAGCATAGTAATTGAGAAACCTGCCAAACTCCAAACTAGCTACTCTTTTTATCATTTCCTCCTTACTCATTTCGCTAAATTTTTCTTCTATTATTGGCACAAACATTTCATAATCGCCATGGCTAATATCGGCATTCAATAGTTTATCAATAAAGCTATAAAATTGTTTTCGGGTTACATCTTTTGCCAAAGGCAATTCACTTTTTACAAATTTTGCCGATACCATTCGTTCTATTTGCCTTATTTTACCTACTTCTCGGGTATTTATAATACTCATACATATACCCGTATTACCAGCACGGCCAGTACGGCCACTACGGTGGGTATATATTTCTAGGTCGTCGGGTAGGTCAAAGTTTATAACGTGGCTCACCTCTTTTACATCTATACCTCGGGCAGCTACGTCGGTAGCTATAAGTAGTGTAAGCGCCTTACTCCTAAAGGCATCCATTACTTTGTTACGTTGCTCTTGGCTAAGGTCGCCGTGTAAGGCATCTATAGCATAACCTTCGTTGGTAAGTTTACCGGCTATTTTTTGAGCATCTATTTTGGTACGGGTAAATATAATGCCGTACATACCAGGGTTAAAGTCAATTAACCTTTTTAATGCATCATATTTGTGCATAGCACTTGTGGTATAGTATTGGTGGTCTATATTTTTGTTGCCCGTATTTACTTTACCTACACTCACCTCAGCAGGATCTTTCATGTAGGTTTTTATAACCTTACGTATTTGGGTAGGCATGGTGGCGCTAAATAGCCACATACTATCACGGTTTACGGTGTTTTTTAGTATAAATTCTATGTCTTCGGCAAAGCCCATATTCAGCATTTCATCGGCCTCATCAAGCACTACATATTTTATTTCCTCCAGCTTTATGGCTTCCCTTTCTATAAGGTCAATAAGGCGGCCAGGTGTGGCCACTACTATTTGTACTCCACGGCGTAGGTCACGTACTTGCATACTAATGCTACTGCCGCCATATACCGCTACTATATTGGTAGCAGGTAAGTATTTTTTAAAGTTTTCTAGCTCCTTTACTATTTGCATACAAAGCTCCCTAGTAGGGCATACTATAAGGGCTTGAGGGCTTTTAGTTTTAGGTTCTATAAGGTGCAGTAGTGGCAAGCCAAATGCTGCAGTTTTACCTGTACCAGTTTGGGCAAGGCCAATAAAGTCTTTTTCGCCACTTATAAGTATAGGTATGGCTTGTTGTTGTATAGGTGTAGGTTCTACATAACCTAAGTCTGTAACTGCTTTTACGATTTTCTCGTTAAGCGTTAAATCAGTAAACGTCATAATAAATAAAAAATTTGCAACGTAGTGTAAAAGGTGAGAGCAATGGTTGCGAATGATGTGTAGGAACTCCTAAAATTCTTGCTAGTACCTTTAAGTACGTTAATATTAAATGTGCATTTTTCCCTTAATGCGCTGCAAAGGTAATGGTTTTTGAGCAATTGGAAGCATTTTTAGATTTTAGGGTTTGGGTTTGGTGGTTTTTGCAAATGCATTTTGCCAAATAAAAAAGTAAATACGAATTTGGAAATATGATGTATCTAGCTACTTTTTTAATTGTATAAACCATTGGTGTTACACAATTACCACACTCCGTCACTAACTGGTAGAAAACCTTTTTCACCCAGAGATTTAATAACCCCTCTTAGTAGGTAGTTGTTATCAAATCGAATTACATATTTTCTAGCTCCTTCTTTCTCTGGGGCAAGCATTTTTTTATCAATCAGTTTCCGTATTTGTCTTGACACTTCTGCATCAACTTTACCTACAAAAAATTCCTTTACATCCGAAGCTTGTATAACTTGTTTATCCACAACTCGTTTTAAAATTTTGGCTTCCACATTTGTAATATATTTTCGTTCTAAAGAGTGACTGATTGTAGGAAGTAGTATTTCTTTTCGTAAAAATTCATAATCACTAAGTTTATCAATTTTTTCAATTTCTTGTTTCAATCCTTTTAATACGTATTCACACCAATCCAAAACACTATTATCAGTACCAGTATCGGCAATAGATAAATTATTGTAATAATCGTTTCTATTACTGCAAAAAACTGCAGTTGGGTTTATTATTCTACCAACATTAACATTAAATCCTGTTTTTACAAGCATGGCATAAGTAAACAAACGAACTGTTCTGTCATTGCCATTACCAAAAGGATGCACCCATATAAAACGATGGTGTGCTATAGCAGCTTTCAGCAAATCGTATTTTGGGCTATCTTCTTTACCTACAAAATCTAGCAATTCTGCCATATACTCATCCACTTTTGTCCAATCAGGAGGTTGGTGTGCTGCTTTATTAATTTTAAGATTCAGTTTTCTATAATCTCTAGGAGTATGGTCTCCTTCTCCGTTTGGTGGAGGTAGTAAACCATCAACAATCATTTTATGCATTTCACTTACAAAAGCCCTGTTAATAGGATAGTCTTTTATATGCTCCTCTATAAATACCATTGCTTTTTCAATATTCTGTATTTCTTTTATACCTGATGGTACGTTTTGTTGCGCTGTTAGTTTTGTTTCTATATATGCTGCAATAGTTGTGTTGTTACCTTCAATTCTAGCAGAGCCAATACTTTCCAAAGTGTGAAAAATATGTTTTAATTGAAAAAATACTTGTGGGTGGGTTGAGCCACCTAATGGTTTCTTACGTAAATAATCTAACTCAATAATTAAATCAGTTAATGATGAACCAAATGATGGTTCAATTAATTTTAAGTCATAATGTATAAACTTGGCTTCAAACATTTAATAGATAGACTTTTTTTATTTAACAAAGCATAAATAAGTAATTAACAACAATTACTAACTAGTAGCTGTATATCAACACTTTACAAATATACAATATATCATAACAATTAACAAAACATACATATATACTTTTACAACTTTACTTAACCCAAAGTAATACTAGAAAGGCGGTATTCACCAATATGAGGCTTGAACACGTTCAAAAAATAGAGGTTGCTCAATTTAGTTGTATTTGGCATTATTCCATTTTGTACGGGAGGCATGCTGAACTCTATTGCCCCACTTTAATAAGGTCTGTTAACTATCAAAAGGCTACAATATTGCAACAAGGGTGGAGCATAAATTTTAGATTTTAGATTTGGTGGTTTTTGCAAATGCATTTTGCCAAATAAAAAGTAAAATAATAAAATATAGGGAATAGCATCCGATAAAAACTATTAGGCTGTAGTAGCGGCTAGTACAGGCTTCGCTTCGCTTCGGCTCTTCGTTATTGTAATAAACAATAACGGAGGAGCTACCCTTTCCTATCCGCCATTCCTTGATCAGTATAATATAATTCAACTATTCAGTAACAATGTGGCTCAGTTGTTATTTATGTGCTTCATTCCTTCATTCCTTCATTCCATAACTTCCACCTCTTACCTCTAACTTCTTACCTCTAACTTCTTACCTCTCACTTCGTACCTCGTACCTCCCACTTCTAACTTCTCACTTCGTACCTCGTACTTCCCACTTCTAACCACTTACTTCTCACCTTTCACTTATTTCTTATTAATTAATTTCCTATCTTACAATACAAATACTTAACTTATGAAAAAAATAATAGTTACAATTATCGTTTCCATTATACATACCAATATAATGCTTGCTCAAAGTGGTGGCGATGGACCACCAATACTGGTAAACAATAATGACCCTTTGCCAATAAGGCTACCACCAAGTAGGTTGGAGTACACTAACTCTAATTATTACGTTATAGAATTAACTAATAATCAAGGAGTACTAATTAATCAACAAGTTCCATTTACTGATGTACAAGGCACACCCTACTTTAATACCGATTGGACTAACGCCACTATTATAACCAAGGCACAGGATACATTTTACAACGTGCCTATTAAAATGAATTTGCAAAGCAATAAAGTTTATTATAAAAAAACAGACCTCCAATATACCATTGTAGATAATGAAGCCATACGAAAAATAATAATCCCAAGCCTTGCAGGAAACATTGTATTTGCTAACCGATTTACGGCAATTGATAATCAAAATTATTATAGTTATTACCAAGTATTAACACAAGGTACTTACACTTTACTGTGCTACAAAAAAGTTGTGTACACCCAACACAAAAACGATATGAGTGGCGAAATAACTAATACATTTGAACCCTACAATACCTACTATATACAAGTTGGAGAAAGTATAAAAAAGTACAACCCCAAAAAAGATGTAAAAGAATTTATAAACCCCACAGACCTTACTACCTACAATAATTTATTAACAGCTAATGCAGGGCAAAAAAAAGGAATAGACCAAACTATTGAACTGTTTAAACAACTTAATAGTAAAAAATAAATGATTATAATAAGAGTATACGGCTTACTTATTAACCATAACCAACAGCTATTGGTAAGTGATGAGTTGGTTAAAGGTAAATATATTACCAAATTTCCTGGTGGTGGTTTACAACAAGGCGAGGGTACTATTGATTGCCTCAAACGTGAATTTATGGAGGAGTTGCAGCTGCCCATACAAGTACTTAGCCATTATTATACCACCGACTTTTATCAGCAAAGTGGTTTTAACCCTAACCATCAAATAATTGGTATTTATTATAAAGTAGCAGCGTTACAACCCTTATCAGTAGCTGTTAGTAGTATACCTTTTGAATATACCAAAGCACAATTAGAACTGTATAAAACTACCGAACAAATAGAGGCATTTAGATACATACAACTTACCGAACTTACCACAAACAATGTAACATTACCTATTGATAAAGTGGTGGTAAACAAGTTACTTAATAATTAGTAACAACAATGTTTTAATCTCATCTTTTCTGTAATTTGTAACCTAACATTTTACTAATTGTAACTTTAACATAAATTACATTAATAAATATATGACCGTACTCCAAAAACAATTTGCCTACTCATAACTTTGTATATAACTTGCACTCAAATTGATAAATAATTATAATTATGGTAGATGTAATATTGGGTTTACAATGGGGCGATGAAGGCAAAGGGAAAATAGTGGATTATTTTGCTAAAGATTACGATTTAATTGCAAGGTTTCAAGGCGGCCCTAATGCTGGCCACACCTTGTATGTACAGGATAAAAAAGTAGTGTTACATCAAATACCTTCGGGCATATTTCATACCAATAAAATTAACCTAATTGGTAATGGAGTAGTGCTTGATGTGGTAACACTCAAACGAGAATGTGAAACCGTGGCAACATTTGGAGTTGATGTAAAAAAGAACCTTTATATAAGCGAAAAAGCACACCTTATATTGCCCACTCACCGTGCATTAGATAAGGCAAGTGAACTAGCAAAAGGTAATGATAAAATTGGCAGTACACTTAAAGGCATTGGCCCAACTTATATGGACAAAACAGGGCGTAATGGCATACGGGTAGGCGATCTGCTCGACAAAAGTTTTTTGACAAACTACATAAGGTTAAGATTAAAGCATCAAAAATTATTAGATAGTTTTAACTTTAATGAAGATATAAGCAACTGGGAAGAGGAGTTTTTTGAAGCAGTAGAATTTATAAAAGAATTAAATATTGTAAATGGCGAATATTTTATAAACGAACATATAGCTGCAGGTAAAAAAGTACTTGCCGAAGGTGCACAAGGTAGTATGCTCGATATTGACTTTGGCACCTATCCATTTGTAACAAGTAGCAACACTATTACAAGTGGTGTATGTAATGGGTTGGGTATAGCACCACAACTTATTAAAGATGTATATGGTATTACCAAAGCATACTGTACCAGAGTAGGGTCGGGGCCGTTTCCTACTGAGTTAAATGACGAAACGGGTGAGCAACTCCGTAAAATTGGGAGTGAATTTGGTGCCACCACAGGCCGCCCAAGGCGTTGCGGATGGATTGATTTAGTAGCCCTAAAATATACCTGTATGATTAACGGTGTTACTAAAATTATAATGACAAAAACCGATGTATTGGACGACTTTGAAACACTACAAGTATGTACCGCTTATAATATTGATGGTAAGGAAACTACCCAAATACCGTTTCAAATAAACAAGGCAAATATAAAAGTAGTGCTACAACCGTTTAACGGATGGCAAACAAACATCACCAAAATTGAAACAAAAGATGCTATGCCAGAAGCCATAAAAACATATATAGATTTTATAAATAAATATGTAGGAGTGCATACACACTACATTAGCAACGGCCCAGCAAGAGAACAAATAGTGGCGTTTTAAAATAAAATAAAAAAAAGCATCAAAATATTTGGCTATTAAAAAATTCAGTTGAATTTTTACATTGAAATTAAAATACAATATGACTACGAAAACAGCATTGGAAACAGCACCAACACTACCCACCATTACTGCTATAATAACTGCAGCAAAAAAAGCAGCAAAACCAAAAAAAGCAGCAACAGATGATGAGGATGACCTTGACTTAGACGATGAAGAAACTCCAAAAAAGGGGAAAGGAAAACCTGCAAAAAATGACGATGATGATGATAGTGATGAGGATGAAAAAGAAGACGATTGGAATAAAGACGATGACGACAATTGGGATCCTGACTTTGACGAATTTGATATACCCAAAAAAGGCGGTGCAAAAAAGGCAGGAAAAAGTAGTGACGACGATGACTTTAAAGTTGATGAAGACTTTAAAGAATTTGATAGCTTTGGTGGTGGCGATGATGGATTTGATGATGACGATGATTACTAAAAATTAACTAATATTGTTACAAAGAAATACAAACACATACACCATTGACAACTACGATGTGTTTTACCTCAAAATGTTGAACTGGCTCAGTCAGTTCAACATTTTTTGTTTGTTGCACAATAATGGCTACGCCAATAGCAAAGTCAATAATAGTATAATTGTGGCTATTGATGCACATCAAATATTTACCTATAACAATGTAGATGAATTGCATAAAATGCCCACTCATTCCGATTGGTTATTTGGCCATATTAGTTACAGCAGTATCAGTACAGTTACGGTTAATAGTAACCCTATTGGGTTTGAGCAAATACAATTTTTTGTACCAAAAATAATATTGTTTTTAGGCACAACAGAAATAACTATACATAGCTATAAAGTAACGCCACAAAGCATTGTAACAGCTATTAACAATACCAATATACCCAATACTACACAACCTAAAGTAGCCGTACAACCCAAAGTAACTAAGGCACAATATATTGAACACATTAATGCTTTGAAGCAACATATACTAAGAGGCGACTGTTACGAAATCAATTATTGTCAAGAGTTTTACAGTGCCAATGCTGCTATTAACCCAATTGATATATTTACCAAATTAAATGCCGTATCACCTAACCCTTATGCAGCATTGTATAAGCAACAGCACAGTTATGTACTATGCCAAAGCCCCGAAAGGTATATAAGTAAAGTTGAAAATATACTAACAAGCCAACCTATAAAAGGTACTATAAAGCGTAATACTGGTGATGCTCAAAACGATGAATTGCTAAAGCAACAATTGCAACAAAGTCCAAAGGAACAGTCGGAAAATGTAATGATAGTGGACTTAGTTCGCAATGACCTTAGTAGAGTATGTATGCCCCATACTGTAAAGGTAAGTGAGCTATTTGGTGTACATACTTACCCACAAGTACACCACCTTATAAGTACTGTACAAGGCAGTTTGATGCCTAATGCTACATTTGCTGATATTATACAAGCCACTTTTCCTATGGGTAGTATGACGGGTGCCCCAAAGGTAAAAGTTATGGAATTGATTAGTAAATATGAGGCTACTAATAGAGGTTTGTTTTCAGGTACTATTGGCTACATAATGCCTAATGGTAATTTTGATTTTAATGTAGTAATAAGGAGTATTTTGTATAATGTAGCTACTCAATACATAAGCTACTTTGTAGGTAGTGGTATTACAATATATTGCAATGCCGAGCAGGAATATGAGGAGTGTTTGCTTAAAGCAAAAGCAATGCAGCAGGTGCTTTTGGGCGAATAGCATTTTGGTTACTATTTTTATTTTTAATTTTTTTGCCTTTGGCAGATGCCTTTGCTAACTATTATATAATTTTGTATAATGTACATTAACACCGAAAATTATTATGACATTAAAAAATATGTAACCCAAAAAAATATAACACTAGTAGCAGTAAGCAAAACCAAACCTGTAGCAGCCATACAAGCATTATACGACCTTGGGCAACGAGACTTTGGCGAAAATTATGTGCAGGAATTAGTAGAAAAACAAGCCCAATTACCTAACGATATACGGTGGCATTACATAGGGCATTTGCAAAGCAATAAAGTAAAGTTAATACTACCCATAGTACACTTAATACATGGTGTTGATACACAAAAGCTATTGCAAACCATACAAAAAGAAGCAAATAAATTAGGCATTATTGCTAACTGTTTACTACAAGTACACATAGCAACCGAAAGCACAAAGTTTGGCTTAACTGCCACCGAAATAGATACAATAATAAACGAAACAGAAACTTATACTAACGTACATATAAAAGGACTAATGGGTATGGCAAGCAATACCACCAATGAAGGCCAAATTGCTACCGAATTTGAAAGTATACATAACCTACAACAACAGTATGCCAATACTAACCTACCTTTAGCCACACTAAGCATAGGTATGAGTGGCGATTATAAAATAGCAGCCCAACACGGCGCTACTATGGTTCGTATAGGTAGTTTATTATTTGGTAGTCGGTAATGTTTTTTTTTGCAAATAAAATAATAATAATATGAACATAAAAAAATTAGTAATAGCAATAGCCATACCACTAGGTGTAGGCAGTATTGCAGGGTATGCTACAAGTGATAATATTGTATGGTTGAAAACGTTGGTACAACCAAGTTTTGCTCCACCCAATTGGGTATTTGCACCGGTATGGACAACCCTTTACATACTTATGGGTATTGCATTGTACATAGTATGGAGTAAGCCTGCCGTTAATCATTGGCACAAAAAAGCAATTACTATATTTGCTATACAATTAGTGTTAAATTTTTGTTGGTCTTTTGTTTTTTTTAAATACCATCAATTAGGGTTAGCTATGTTTGAAATTGGGCTACTTTGGGTATCTATATTTTTAAACATTTTAGTGTTTGCAAAAATTAGCAAAACGGCAGCTTGGCTATTAGTACCTTACATAATGTGGGTAAGCTTTGCAAGTATTTTAAATTTTTATTATTGGAGTTTAAATACCATTTAATCAATGCATTTAACCTACACATTTACTCAAATACATTCCACCAAAAAATAAAAAAAATGGAACTCACAAAGCTTACAAATGTGATGGAGCAATTAGAAAATAGTATTCCAAATTTTGAAAAAATGAATACCCAAGTATCAAGTACCGCTGTGGGTTGGCATATAGCACATAGTTTGCAAGTATTTACCAAAGCCATACCTGTAATGCAACAATCAAACCCTGAGGAATACAAAAGCACATTTAGCTTCGCAAAATTTATGGTATATACTTTGGGTACTATACCACGTGGCAAAGCCAAAGCCCCCAAGTCAGTACAACCAACAGAGACTATAAGTGAAGCAAATTTGCAGTTGCAAATAATTGAGGCAAAGCGATGCCTTGCATTATTGCCTAGGTTAGCTACAAACCAATTTTTTCCACACCCTTACTTTGGTAAGTTACATGTAAAAGATAGTATTAAGTTTTTAGCTTTACACACCCAACACCACTTAAAAATTATAAACGATATTGTAAAAAATAGCTAAATAATACAATAAGAAGTTCGGTATTTTTTTATCGAAATCACTATTTAGCTCAGTTATTTAAGCCCAAGGGGCTAAAATAAAGGTAAGTTTAGGCACAAAAAATAATTATTATAAAGAAAATATTTTATTAATAAAAAATAATTACCTTTGCCACCACAAAAAAAATAAGTACACACATAATTAAAAATTCATAACAATGTCAAAAGAGAATTTTAAGAGGGACAAACCCCATGTAAACGTAGGAACAATTGGTCACGTAGATCACGGTAAAACTACCCTAACTGCTGCCATCACTAATCACTTAGCATCTAAAGGTTTAGCTACTGCTAAAAAATATGATGAAATTGATGGTGCACCAGAAGAAAAAGAAAGAGGTATTACCATTAACACAGCTCACGTTGAGTACCAAACTGTAAGCCGTCACTATGCTCACGTTGATTGCCCTGGTCACGCCGATTATATTAAAAATATGATTACAGGTGCTGCCCAAATGGATGGTGCAATATTAGTAGTAGCTGCTACCGATGGCCCAATGCCACAAACAAAAGAACATATACTATTGGCTCGCCAGGTTGGTGTACCACAGTTAGTTGTGTTTATGAATAAAGTTGATTTGGTTGACGATGAAGAGTTAATTGAATTGGTAGAAATGGAAATTAGGGATTTGTTAACTACTTATGGATTTGATGGTGAAAAAACACCTATCATTAAAGGTAGTGCAACTGGTGCTTTGGCCGGCGAAGAAAAGTGGCTAGGTGCTATTGACGAATTAATGGATGCTGTAGATAACTACATACCGTTACCAGTACGCCCTATTGATCAAGCTTTCCTTATGAGTGTGGAGGATGTATTTACCATAACTGGTAGAGGTACAGTAGCCACAGGCCGTATAGAAAGAGGCATAGTAAAAGTAGGTGAAGCTGTAGAAATAGTAGGCTTAAGAGAAGACAGTATGAGTTCTACTTGTACAGGTGTTGAAATGTTTAAGAAATTGTTGGACGAAGGTCAAGCTGGTGATAATGCAGGCTTACTACTACGTGGTATTGAGAAAAAAGATATACGTAGAGGTATGGTGATATGCAAGCCAGGCTCCATAACTCCGCACACCGACTTTAGAGGTGAGGTTTACGTATTAAGCAAAGAAGAAGGTGGACGTCACACTCCATTTTTCCAAAAATACCGTCCTCAGTTCTACTTTAGAACTACCGATGTAACAGGTGAAGTAACCTTACCAGAAGGAACAGAAATGGTAATGCCAGGAGATAATATTAACCTTGCGGTAAAATTAATACAACCAATTGCAATGGAAAAAGGTTTGAAATTTGCGATACGTGAAGGTGGTAGAACAGTAGGCGCCGGACAGGTTACTGAAATAGTAAAATAAAAAGTTCACCAATCCGTCATAGGCGGACTTTGTGGAAGCATTTTCATATATCTTTGCAAAGTACTTAGGCGGTAAGCTTAGGTACTTTGCTTTTTTAAAACCAAAGAAAAATAGTTCTTACAAATTAAGTTTTAATAATATTTTCTATTTGCAAAAAAATTAGAAAGTAAATATAAACTTTATGATGCGGGCATGGTGCAACGGTAGCATGCAGGTCTCCAAAACCTTTGATCTGGGTTCGAATCCTAGTGCCCGTGCTACTATTAATTTGATAATTTTATAATTTGATAATTTGATAACTGAACTAAGTTATTGTTTGTCTTATTCATTTTTTTATCAAATTATCAAATTATCGTATTATCAAATTATACTCAATGAACAAAATAACCACATATTTTAAAGATTCGTACAGAGAATTAGTAGAAAAAGTAAGTTGGCCTACTTGGGCTCAATTGCAACAAACTACAATGATAGTAATAGGTGCTACACTATTTATAACCTTAGTAGTAGGGCTTATGGATTTGGTACTTATTGGCCGTGTAGGCAGTACCAGTGTTGGTATTCTTAATTTCTTTTACAAAATATTTTAAAATAACTTATGACCGAAGAAATAAACGAAGTACCCCTTACTACAACAGCAGCTACACCAGTAGCCGAAGTAGCAATAGTAGATACCAAATGGTATGTGCTACGTGTAGTAAGTGGCAAAGAGCGTAAAATAAAAGAATACCTCGATAAAGATATAAGCCGTAATGGCTGGGAGGCAAATGTAAAGCAGATACTATTGCCAATGGAAAAAATATATAAGGTACAAGCCGGCAAAAAAGTAATGAGAGAACGTAACCAGTTTCCGGGGTATATAATGGTGGAAATTGTGAACGGCAAGTTTAGCGACGACCTTAAAGATCATATACGTAATACAACGGACGTTATACACTTTTTGGGTAAAGAAAACCCGATACCAATGACAAAGGTAGAGGTAAACAAAATGTTGGGCAAAGTAGATGAAATGAATGCCACAGGCAGTGTAATGGTAAGTGAGCCGTTTATAATAGGCGAAACAATAAAGATTATAGAAGGTGCATTTAACGACTTTAATGGTGTAATAGAAGAAGTAAACGATGAGAAGAAAAAACTAAAAATATCGGTAAAGATATTTGGGCGAAGCACACCAGTAGAGCTAAGCTATATGCAAGTAGAAAAATTAGCTTAATACTAAAGCATAAGCATAATAATATTTACAAAACCCAAACTTACAAAGAGTTTGGGTTTTTTTGGTGGTGACTTTTGTTTTGTAAAAGCATTTTAATTTGTTACATTAAATTCATCTTGTCTCTAATACACAATACAATACTATGCTACTTCAAACAGAAAGATTAAATATTAGACAGGTATCAAATTTAGATATTGATAATATACACAAATTACTTTCTTTACCTGAAACTGACGAGTTCAATACATTAGGACTTCCAAAAACAATTCAAATTACAATGCAAATTGTTAATGAATGGTTGGTTGAACAAATATCAATTCCACAGACTTCATATGTTTTTAGTATTGACCTTATTTCTACAAATCATTTTATAGGACTTATTGCCTTAAACATAGGAAAAGCCAATTATAAATCAGCCGAAGTTTGGTATAAAATTCACGTTGACCATTGGAAAAAAGGATACACAACAGAGGCTTTGACAAAACTCTTAGCCTTTAGTTTTAAAGACTTAAAACTTCACAGAATTGAAGCAGGTTGTGCTGTTGGAAATATTGGTTCAATTAGAGTACTTGAAAAGGTTGGTATGACAAAAGAAGGTATGAAAATAAAAAAATTACCAATTAGGGGAGAATGGATAGACAATTTTTTCTATGCAATATTAGAGGAAGACTTTTTAAATAAAAAATAGTTTCTTTAACAAAATACACTACAACAAACTTAAGTTTTAGTAGAATTGATGTAGATAAAATTCAAAAACGTGTTACTTGCCATTACAATACACAACCACTTTTGTTGAATCGAAACCTTAGGTTTACTCTCAATCATGTATACTTTTAACAAATAACCATACTTAATATGTTTCAAAAAGTAATTACATTATTTATATTATTGTGTACATCATTATTATGCAAAGCTCAAGTAACAGATAGTTTGAAACATAATGTACCAATACGTTTATTAATAGGCTACTCCTTAGGTAAGTATAGTTATGCTGAAGTTGGTATAGCTAAACTAAAGAGCGAACTACAAGGGTACCATTTATTTTCATCGGCTTATGTTGTAGCAACAGAAATTTTAATAGCTAACAAGTTGGTTATTGGGCCTAAAATTGGTGTATGGGCTTCTGGTGGAACTTCAGGTTTGGCTATGGGTTTAAATATGATTTATTATACCAATTTTAAAAATGGAATTTTTGTATTCAGGCCCGAAATTGGTATAGGAGTTAATAGCGTAAAAGTTGTATATGGTTATAATATGAGATTGCAACAAAAGGTATTTGACAAAGTAAATAAAAATATTGTAGGGTTTGCTTTTTGTGTTAAGTAGTGCAACAAATTTTTAGTGGTTTAATATTTTGAATAAGCACAGCTTTTTTGTATAATTACAGTATAAGCTTATGCAATGTAACCAACCCAATATTATTAACCCTGCTTTACTTTGGGAGTATGATTTGGATACTTTTAACTACTAAAAATAGTACAAAATTGTAATAGAAAGAGTAGTACAATATGGTAATATGGAGGAGTGGAAAGCAATGGTTAATTATTGTACAAATGCACAAATATTTGAAACTTTGGATTGGAGTAAGCAATTAGATAAAAGGGATAAAGACTTTATTCATTTATTTTTAAAATCAACTTTTTTTGATGTTGTGTAAAGCAAATCTCGTAGTTGGTTTCCCCGTTTCTATCTTATTATTTAGTTGGTAAGGCAAAGCCTTGCAACTTAACAAAACTTTTTTCAAAAAAAAGGTAAACCTTAAAAAGCAGTATTATCTTTGCCGTAATAAAAAAAACGATAATGCTTAACGAAGTTTATATAATAAGTGCAGTACGTACACCTATTGGTAGTTTTGGTGGTAGCTTAAAAGATTTTTCGGCACCTAAGCTTGGAGCTATAGCCATACAAGCAGCCGTTGAAAAAGCAAATATAGCACCTGAATTAATACAAGATGTGCTAATGGGCTGTGTGCTACAAGCCAATATGGGACAAGCTCCTGCTAGGCAAGCTGCTAAGTATGCAGGCCTAGCTAACCATACCAATTGCACTACTATTAATAAAGTATGTGCTAGTGGTATGAAAGCCATAATGCAAGCTGCACAAAGCATAATGTTGGGCGATGCCGATGTAGTAGTAGCAGGTGGTATGGAAAGTATGAGCAACGTTCCTTATTATAATGGCAACCTACGTTGGGGTAACAAGTACGGCAATATAACTATGGATGATGGCTTGGCAAAAGATGGCTTAACTGATGTATATAATAATTATGCAATGGGCAATGCTGCCGATTTGTGTGCTACCAACTGTAATATAACTAGAGCTGAGCAAGATGCTTTTGCTATACAAAGTTATACCCGTAGCCAAGCTGCTTGGACTAACGGTAGCTTTGCAGCAGAAGTAGTGCCAGTAAGCATTCCGCAACGTAAAGGTGAGCCTATATTATTTGCAAAAGATGAAGAACCTTACAACGTAAAATTTGATAAAATACCTGAATTAAAACCAGCATTTACTAAAGAGGGTACGGTAACCGCAGCCAATGCAAGTACAATGAATGATGGGGCAGCAGCACTGGTACTAATGAGTAGGGCAAAAGCAGAAAGCCTTGGGCATACACCAATAGCAAAAATAATTGGTTATGCCGATGCGGAACAAGCACCAGAATTATTTACTACCACACCAAGTATAGCAGTACCAAAGGCTATTGCCAAAGCAGGACTTACCATTGAACAAATAGATTTGTTTGAACTCAACGAGGCATTTAGTGTAGTTGGTATTGCCAACACTCAATTACTAAATATTGATGCTGCTAAAGTTAATGTAAACGGTGGTGCAGTATCTATTGGGCATCCGTTGGGTTGTAGTGGTGCCCGAATAGTAGTAACTTTAATACATGCATTAAAGCAACAGGGCAAAAAATATGGTGCAGCTGGTATATGTAATGGCGGTGGTGGTGCAAGTGCATTGGTGGTTGAAATTGTATAAAATATGGAAAAATTATTTGGCAATATTATTGCTAATTATATAAAAATAAATAAATGAAAACATTAAGTATTGGCATTGCACTAATGTGCTGCACCATTTTGGCGAAAGCCCAAATAAATACCTTAGATAGTGTAAAAACCGATGTAGTAACCGTGTTACAAGATGAAAGAATTGATGAGTTAATGAGTAAAAAGGTATTGATAAAAAAAGAAGGAATAGCAGCACATGCATCAACCAAAACTGTAAAAATAGATAAGTTTGGTCGGCTTAATGTACCAGGCTACCGCATACAAGTAATGAACTCAACCGATAGGGCTTTGGTATATGGTAAAAAAGCATTGTTGTACCAACGGTTTCCAACTCAAAAACAATATGTAATAGCACAAGCTCCGTTTTTCAAATTACGTATTGGTAATTTTATTGACAGAAAAGATGCAGATAATTTTAAGAAACAATTATCATCGTTATTTCCTGCTGGAGTGGTGGTAGTACCCGATGTAGTGGAAAGCCGAATGAAATTAACACCAAAAGAAACACCACAACCCGAAAAATAAAATATAGTGTAGTATATGTTGCAACAAAAAATAAAAACGTTGGCTGCAAAATATGCCAACGAAAACATAGAAACAAGGCATCACTTACATGCCAACCCTGAGCTGAGTTATGTTGAATTTGAAACTAGCCAATATGTACAAAACCGATTAACAGCAATAGGCATACCTTATACCATAATGGCTACCACTGGTGTAGTGGGCATTATACACGGCAACAACCCAAATAGTAGCATAATTGCACTCCGTGCCGATATGGATGCCTTGCCCATACTTGAGCAAAATGATGTACCCTACAAAAGTAAAAACGATGGTGTAATGCATGCCTGTGGGCATGATGTACATACTACTTGCTTACTTGGTGCAGCCAAAATATTATATGAGTTAAAGGCCGAGTGGGAGGGTACTGTAAAATTAATATTTCAGCCAGGTGAAGAAAAAAACCCAGGTGGAGCAAGTATAATGATAAAAGATGGCGTACTACATAACCCTGCACCACAGGCTATTGTAGGTATGCATGTAAACCCACAGTTAGAAGTTGGCAAGCTTAGCTTTAGAAGTGGAATGGTAATGGCAAGTGCCGATGAGTTGTATATAACCCTTACTGGCAAAGGCGGACATGCAGCTGCTCCACATTATACACAGGATAGTTTGTTGGCCGCATCGCATATTATAATTGGGTTGCAACATATAATAAGTAGAAACAATAACCCCTTTAACCCATCGCTAATAACTATAACAAGCATACATGGTGGTAACACTACCAATGTAATACCAAGTGAGGTAAAAATGATGGGAACCCTCCGCTGTATGAATGAAGAATGGAGAGCAAAAGCACACCAATTAATTACAAAGTATGTAACGGAAACGGCTGCCACAATGGGGTTGGAGGCTACTGTACATATTGATATTGGTTACCCTTATGTATTAAATAATGAAGTAATAACCGAACAAGCAAGGGCAGCTGCTAAGCAATACATTGACCCAATATTAGTAGAAGAAACAGAGCTAAGAATGGGCGCTGAAGACTTTGGCTACTATAGCCACCAAATACCCGGCACATTTTTTAGATTAGGTACTCGTAACGAGGCTAAAGACATTACAATAGGTGTACACACACCTACATTTAATATTGACGAATCGGCTATTGAAATTGGTGTAGGTATAATGGCTTGGTTGGGAGTTACTGTTAATAAAGACCATTAGCTTATACAACAATATCTCTTTTTTTATTATTGAGGAGTTACAAAAAGTGGTATAGCGAATTTTTTTTTATATATAATTATATTAAATGTAATTGGATGTGCAAAATAAAAAATTTAGTACATTTGTAAGTGTAGGGTAAATAATCTATAAATTTTGTAAAGCTTTAAATGTAAAATAATATGAGACAAGTAACCTTACATATTACTAATAATAAATATCCTCTATTTATGGAAATTGCTAAAAGCTTAGATTTTGTAAAAAAAATAGAGGATGAAATACAGCCCACAAAAGAACAAATTTTGAAAGGACTTAAGGAAGCTGTAAAAGAAGTAAACCAAATTAAAACAGGAAAGCTAAAAGGTACCTCTGCAAGAGATTTATTAAATGAGTTATAATATTACTGCAACTCCAAAATTTAGAAAAGAGCTAAAAAAGCTGGTAAAAAAATACCATTCTTTAATTAGTGAATACGAAAAACTATTAGACCAATTAGAAAATAATGCTAGTTTAGGCGAACCTTTAGGAATGGATTGCTTTAAAATAAGGATGTCAATTGCATCTAAAAACAAGGGTAAAAGTGGTGGTGCTAGAGTAATTACTTATGTATATTATGCAAAGGAAACAATATTTTTAATTGACATATATGACAAGGGAAATCAAGCTAACATTTCAAATAAAGAACTTTTAGAATTACTTAAACACATAAAATAGGTAATCCTACTTATTTTTTTAAAAAGGTGTATGTTCAAGTGATAAGTGCAACAGGTTGTAACCTCTTTGGGGCGAAGTGGAGCGAAGGCGTAGCCGTAGCGTAACGTAGCCCCAAAGAGGTTAA
>JAYWGN010000039.1:0-6335 GCA_043778255.1 Chitinophagaceae bacterium
AATACTGATGGCAGCACAGCTAATACATCATCAATACTTGATATTAAAAGTACGACAAAGGGAATATTAGTACCCCGATTATCTAAATTAGAAAAAAATACTATTGCTACACCTGCTATGGGTTTATTAATATTTCAAAATGCACCCGATAGTATTGGCTTTCATTATTACGATGGAGCAAAATGGATTTGGATATTAGGTAATAACAATATTGATACATTAGCCTGGAAAACCAATGGTAATGCAAATGGTACAACAAAATTTATTGGCACAACCGATAACCAACCTTTGCGTTTTAGAATAAATAGCATATGGGCAGGGCAAATAGATAATATAAGAAGAAATGTATCGTTAGGTCTAAATTCAGGTTCTACAGCTGGTATTGCAAATATAAGCATTGGTAACGCATCATTAAAAACTGTAAATATTGGCTTATACAATATTGCAATTGGTGATAGTGCCTTGCCTTCTAATTTTATAGGGTCTAAAAATATTGGGATAGGCTCTAACTCATTGTATAAAATAAATAATGCTAATAGCGTTATTGGTATTGGAACAGCAGCCTTAGGTAATAATATAGTGCCAAGTGGTGCAGTTGCAGTGGGTGATAGTGCTGGCTATAATACTTTTGGTAGTGAAGGTGTATATATTGGATTTAGGGCGGCGAAAAGTTTTACAAACTCTGATGGTTTCAGGGCTGTGGTAATAGGCCCTTATGCTGGTGATAGTAGCGTAGCAAATTGGAGTACTGTTATAGGCAACTTAGCAGGCAGAGTAAATAAAACCACGGGAAATACTTTTGTAGGTTCATCTGCTGGCGAAAAAACAACTACAGGAAATGTAACTGCTATTGGTGATAATACGGCTTTAAACAATACAACCGGATACCTAACCGCCATTGGAACAAAGGCATTACACTTCAATACTACTGGTACAAATAATACTGCCTTGGGTTATCTTACATCATTTTCTAACACTACTGGTTCAAGGAATACTGCTGTTGGCGATTTTACATCATTTTCTAATACTACTGGTTCAAGTAATACTGCAATAGGCGCATTTGCACTTTATCAAAATACTAATGGCGGCAGCAATACAGGAGTTGGTACTAATACACTTCTAAATAATACTACAGGAAATAATAATACTGCAGTAGGAACGGGTGCATTACAAGCACACATAAACGGTTACGATAATTCTGCTTATGGGCACAATTCATTGGCGCAAGATACTTCAGGACATTTTAATACAGCATCGGGTTACGCATCACTCCAAAGTAATTTATCAGGAATTTCAAATAGTGCATATGGCTTTGGTACTTTATTTGCAAATACTACAGGTAATTACAATACGGCTATTGGTAGTTATGCAGATGTGGGTACTAATAACCTATTCAACGCTACAGCAATAGGTGCTTTTGCCCAAGTTGATACAAGTAATGCTATAGTACTGGGAAGCATAAATGGGATAAACGGTGCAACTGCAAGTACCAATGTTGGTATTGGTACTACAGCACCACATGCTCAGTTACAATTAGGCAATAATCTTAGTAACCGAAAATTAGTGCTGTATGAAGGTGCTAATAATAATAATGAATTTTTAGGATTTGGTATTAATGCAAATGTATTACGTTACCAAGTTAGTACACCAGCAAATGCACATGTTTTTTACACAGGCACAAGTGCAACCACATCTACCGAACTTATGCGTATTGGGGGAAATGGCAATGTAGGTATTGGCACACCATCTCCTTCGGTTTCGTTAGATGTTGAAGGTGGCATTAGAACCAAATATAGTGGCTCTGTAATTATAACCCCTGCAAGCACTGGTTTGCAAACTATAAACCTAACCATTAGTGCTTTACCAACTGGTTGGGATTTAACAAATACCGTTGTATTAGTTTCTATTGCTGATGGTAATTATGGAATTATAGAGCAAATTAAATTAACCTCATCAACCAATATTCAAATATTAGAAAATGTAATTTCTGCAGGAATTACAAGGTATAATTATATAGTTTTTAAAATGTAAAAAAAATAAAAAATGAAATCAAAAATTAACTTAATTGTTCTGCTGTTTTGCCTATCAATTTCGGCAAGTAGTATAGCACAATCAACCGCAAAACCAATAGCAACGAAAATGCTAGATAACAATTTTTTAAAAAAACTATCGAGCCAAGCTACAGCTTTAAAATCGGTTGATTTTAAAAATTTTTCGGCAAACGAAAAATCTTTTGTGCAATTGATACAAACAGCCATTAGTGCTACAAAATGGGGAAAAGCAGCATACATAACTTTTAAAAGAAAGGCTACATCCATTATAAAGGCAGCTGGTATAACGGGTGAGCCAGATGATGGTGGCGAAGTATTTGGTGAACCCGACGACGGTGGGGAAGTGTTTGTAAGCAATAAAGCTTTGATAAAGTATTTAATTACAATACAAACAAAATATAAATTATAAAAGTAATTATAGGGTAAGGAATTAAATGCAATAATATACTTTCTATTAATGATTGAATCTACAATTTTCTGGTGCTACTCGGTTTAATTATATCATTTTCAAATTATAAAAATGATTTATAAAAATATTTTTTTACTGCTTTTTTTTAATGGATTATTTTATTTTGACCTAAGCCAAAATGTAATTTATGAAACAGAAAAAGTACCGCAAAATGCATTTAATGGAATGTATATATACCACGATGGTAATGGAAATAAATATACTTTACTAAGAAACGTTTTGGAATATTATCCTATAAAAGCAACCGAAAGTAGTAGTGGCAGCTATAATGGTGGCAAGGCTTTTAAAAAAACTTTAAATGCTATAAAGCATAAAAAGCTACTTGATTTATTTAAAAAATTATTGACCGATAAAAATGGACATACTACAAAAAATATAAAACCCAACTGTAGTATAAAATTAGAGGAAGAAGAAAGCAACCAAACCATTATGATAAAAGCAACTAATAAAACTAATATAGAAGTACTAACATTTTTAAAAAACATAAACAAATAAAATGAAAAAAACATTTGTAGCAGCGATTGCAATAGTAGTTACAAGCTGCAACAGTACTCCCACAGCAAAGTGGGATGCAGCAACTGCCTCTAAAACCTGTTATGATGCTGCAACTAAAGGGAAGTACAATTTAGACGATGCTCAAATAACAAGGCTAAAAGGGATTTGCAATTGTGTTGGTGAAAAAATGGTAGCCACATTTAAAACAGAAAAAGAAGCTAATGATAAAATGCTAGATGCAGCCGCAATTGCAAATGAGTGTAAAGATGCGTATGGTAAAAAAAAATAAAAATTATTTACAATAAAATAAATAATAAAATGAAACAAATAACCATAATAATTTTTTTACTTTTTCTTTTAAGTTGTAAAGCTACTACTTGGAATAAAGAAGCTGCAAAAAAATGGTGTATGCAAGACTCTAAAAAATATATTGATGATGGCACGGCTACAAAAGAATTTACAGAAAAGTTTTGTGATTGCTATGCCGATAAAACAGCCACAAAATATAAAACGGTAAAAGATGCCGATAAAGATAAATACACCCAAATGCTTATTGGCAAAGATTGTGTAGTAGAATTAAACAAAACAAAATAGAAAATAAACTAAATAAAATTATGCAACTAAAATTTATAAAAAGTATAACAACCCTAGCTATAGCAATAACCTTATACAGTTGTACTGGTAGCACTACTACTAATACAGCAGGAGGTTCGGCTCTAAATAATAATTTATTTACCATAGCAAAAGAAATTAATAAAAAATGCCCAATGGCAACCGACCCCGATACTAGGCTAGATAGTGCAGTAGCATTTAATGAATACATGATAACCTACCACTACACTTTACATACTGTAAATAGTAAAGAGGTGGACTTACAAAAATTTAAAACTAGTATGGAAACTACAATGAATGAAAAATACAAAACCGACCCACAACTAGCCATATATAGAGATAATAAAATTGCCATAGCCTATAATTATAAAGATAAAACAGGGCAGTACTTATGCTATTTTATATGTGGTAATAAGTAAATTTTTAAAATAAATAAATTAAACAAAATGAAAAAAACAATTATTCAATTACTAGCAGTTGTAGTATTAGTATCAGCTTGTAATCAAAAAAAAGATGCAAACAACGCAACTGTAAGTACTACAAAAGGAAGTAAAGTAAACACCCTAACAATTAATGAAAGCGATTGGGTAGAAACTGATTTAAGTGCAAAATCTAGCTTTTCGTCAGCAATGTTAAAGCTACCAAAAAATGCTACTATTGCTATTGTAAAAAACTTTCCGCAGGTAGTAATAAGTGATGGATATGCACTACAGGTAAGAGATACAGAACCTGGCGGTTTTGATTTTGATAAACGAAATGCTGTAAGCCTAGAAACATATAAAGAGGCAAAGTTATTAGTAGATGAAGGGGACAGCTACATATATACAAATACTAAAAAAGATGGTGCTGATGGTAAACAATATAAACCAGAGGTACACTTTGTAATACACAAAAAAATAAATGAAAATAAATATATAGAAGTAACCGATTTAAAGCCAGAAGGCTCAAGTGTTGAAATAGAATTTACCGAAGAGCTTGCAAAAAAAGTATATGGCATCATTTCTCCATCAATTAAAATAAAAGAATTATTTCCTGCTCAATAAAATAAAAAATATGAAAAAATATATTATCTCTTTACTGCTGTTAGTTGCAGTAAATGTAAATACACAAGCCCAATTAGGCGGCTTACTTAAAAAAGCTAAGGATAAAATAACAGAAAAAAAAGTAGAAGAAAAAAAAGCAGATGTTGTTAGTGAAAAAACAATTGAAGGCAAAACCAATATAGAATCAAAAACAATTGAAACTAATAGTGAACTAGAATTTCAATTTATAGGTTTAACAAATAGCTATGGCGAATACGGACCTAGAGACGAGACTATAACTTTGAAAAAAATAAAAAGTTGGGACAAACAATTTTATTCTTTAGAGTGTGTAAGAAAAGTAGGGGAAAAAGGTGTATTTCATTTTGTAAAAGATTACCCCGAATTAGCACCTTATACAAAGGCTGAAAATAAGGATTTAAAAATCACTTTTTCATCCGAACCATTTAAGGAGGGTAAAGGAGCGGTTAGAAATTTTACCTCTAAAAGTCACATTTATGCAAGGCTAGAAAATACAAAAGGTACGTTAAAAGATGCTTTTAAATTTACTGGAAAAGATGATTTATTAACGGTACGTTTTGTTACGTTTAACGATGAAACGGTAGCGTATGAAAATGTAAGTAGCAAAATTTATTTAACCGACAAACAAATAAATGAAAAATATATTGATTTCGATATTTTACCAGAAACAAATAAAGCAACATTTAATACACTAACAGAAGATAGTTATTACATGAGTAACATTTATAACTTATTTACCCAAACAAATTTTCCTAAGAGTGGAAATTATAAAATGGGTGTAGAGGTTTATGGAATTACAAAAGATGAATGGGGTAGTAGCGAAAAAGGAGATATAATACGAACTGGAGGATACTTTGATTTTACTTTTTCGCCTAGCGATGTTGCAACTATTAATACCGAAAGACAAACAATTTGGGATAATAGAAAAGATGGAATAGCCAAAGCCCCAAGGCCATTGCCAAGTGAATGGGCTACAAAAAGCTCTTCTCTTTCTATGGGTGTTACACAAGATAAATTACTACAAATGCTTTTAGGCAATGAAGCAAAAAATAATAAACTTATTAAATTTTTTGCATCGTCATCAAGCGGCGGATGGGCGGCTGTTTATGACGAAGGTTCTTCTATACCAAGGTACCGCCATAGTAATCAATACTACACGGTATTTTTTAAAGTTGTAAAACCTGGTAGCCCTAATGATGGCAAATGTTGGTTTCAAACATTTGGGCTACGGCAGCAATATATGGGTAGTGGCACTTATGGAGCATCTACAATAGATGCTAATGATTGGCATTTTGTAGAGTGTGAAAAGATGAAATAGGTAAAATATAAATTATACTAAAATGCTAAAATAATTTCTAATTCTAATTTAGCTAAAGCCCGATCTATGCTGAATTGCGATATTATTGAACTCCTATTTGCTTAAGCAAATTAGTATAATTTTTATACATAAAACTTTTACCTAAACCAAAAACCATCAATACGATGTGCTACGCCTAGATTCCTGTCTCACGAGCCGAAACAAAATACACTTCGAAGTAAAATAGCTTAAACCAAAAGAGTCTGCCTCAAACGAAGCAGACTCTTTAAAAATTACACTTTATAAATAGATTTTATTTTTTCTAAAAACTCTTCTTTTTTTCTCCTACT